>NZ_JBXVOQ010000001.1:0-1009468 GCF_057197605.1 Microbacterium sp. Z11_20
AGCACGAGGCGATCTTCACCGAGCACTTCACTCGGATGGGCTACACCGCCGAGCCCGCATACCCCTCGACGGACTACAACACGGAGAACGCGTCCCTCCTGAACGCGGAGGCGCTCCTTCGCGACGGGTGCCCGGTGCTCAAGAGGCGGCCCTTCTTCCACTGGCCGCCATTCCTCGACCGCCACGCGGTGATCGGGAAGTGGACCCTGAATGCAGCGGCGTCCTTCGGGTACCCCGTGGACATTGCGCTCCGCAACCTCGCGCGCAACGTCGCGCCCAAGGACCTCAACATGGACGCCGGGCTGCTCGATGTGATCGACGACCACGCCCCTGGACTGGACGTGGATAAGCCTCTCCGCACCGTCGTGATCGCGCACATCTTCTACGAGGACATGACGCACGAGATGCTCGATCGGGCCGATACGCTACCGGGTGCGTATGACCTCGTCGTCACGACGCCCGATCCGAATAAGGCCGCAGCGATCTCGACCATCATCGCGAGCCGCCCGCGCGAAGGTCGCAATGTCGATGTGCGCGTCCTGGAATCAAATGACGGTCGCGACCAGAGCGCGTTCCTCGTCGGGTGTCGGGATGTCTTGCTCGGTGGTCGCTACGATCTGGTGGTCAAGATTCACTCGAAGAAGACGCCTCAAGACGGCTATAACGTCGGGCGGCACTTCAAACGGCAGCAGTTCGACAATCTGCTCCGTAATTCCGGACATACCGCAGGCGTCGTGGCCCTCTTTCAACGAGAACCGGGACTCGGGCTGGCGTATCCGCCGATGATCCACGTCGGATACCCGACCCTCGGGCGGGCATGGTGGTCTAACAAGCCGGGCTTTGAGAAGCTCGCCGGAGAACTGGGCATTCGCGTGCCGCTCGACGACGTGTCGCCGTTGGCCCCGTACGGGTCGATGTTCTTCGCCCGCCCTGCGGCGCTGCGGCTGCTCGCCGAGCATCCATGGCGATACGAGGACTTCGGGGGTGCGGAAGCCTACCGCGACGGCGGCCTGGCGCACATCCTCGAAAGAATGCCCTCGTACGCAGCCGGCGAGTTGGGCTACCACACGCGAACGATCACCACCCCCGAGTACATGTCGATCAGCCACACGGCTCTTGAATACAAACTCGACGAGATGTCCGCCACCATTCCGGGTCACGCATACGAGAAGATCGACTTCGTTCGGTCTGCCGGATTCGTTGGGGCCGGAACGGGGAAGGACTTCCTGAGAATGTATATGCGGCGGAACCACATGAGCGCCGTGCATCGACTCCGTCGGATGATGGACCCGGGGAAACGACCGGGACGATGGATTGATCGGGCTCGCCGACGCCTCAACACATGGCGCGGACGTACGACGCGACAAATGGAGACCCGATGACCGAGCACCAACCCCAGGTCGGCGAACGTGAGCACTGAGGCTTCCGAGCGTTTCAACCGCCTCGCGGCACAATCGTTTTCAACGATGGACTCCACCGGGAAACGGGTGGTCGGCCGTGGGGGAAAGATTGGCGAACTACTGGGACGTCGCGACCTGCTAGGGCTGCTTGTTCGACGAGACCTGCAGGCTCGGTACCGTGACAGTGTTTTGGGATTCCTGTGGACTGTGATCCGGCCGCTGATCCAGTTCCTGATGTATTTCATCGTGCTGGGCCAATTCCTTCGCGCGGCCGAGGGCATCGACGATTTCGCGATTTATCTCTTCTCGGGTCTCACCCTGTATGTCTTCTTCAATGACATGGTCTTCGGTGCCACCGGCGCAATCCTGCAGAACGGCGGACTCGTGAAGAAGATCTACCTTCCCCGAGAGATCTTCCCCCTCGCGAGCATTGGCGGCGCCGGATTCATGTTTCTCGTCCAGCTCGGGGTGCTCCTGATCGCGGCTCTCATTTTCCGGGCTCTTCCTACTCCCGCGATGATGCTCTGGTTCTTCCCCTCCGTGGTCTTGATCCTCGTATATGGATTGGCGATCGGCCTCCTTCTTTCAGCGCTGAACGTATATCTCCGCGACATCCAGTACCTCACGGAAGTGGTCCTGATGCTTGCGATGTGGGGGGCGCCGATCGTTTACTCGTGGGCGATGGTTCGCGACGTCATCACGCGGTTCTCCCTGCCAGAGTGGGTGCTCGAGATTTACGCTGCCAACCCTCTGACGATCGCGGTGCTAGGTTTCCACCGGGCGTTCTGGGGTGCAGGGACCCCCGCCGATTACCCACCGAACCTCGGGCTGCGAATGCTCGTCGCGGGTGTTATTGGCCTCGTCTTTCTTTGGATCTCGCACCGGGTCTTCACCCGGATGCAGGGCAATTTCGCGCAGGAGTTGTGATGAGGGAAGGGACTACCAACGCGCCCGAGATCGTGCGTCTCTCGAATGTGACGAAGCAATTCCGCGTTCGCAAGGACAACACCCTCAAGGACCGGGTGGTGCACTTCGGTCGCCTGGGGAAGACGTTTCGTCAGGATTTCGTGGCGGTCGACGATGTGAGCCTGAGCATCGAGGCAGGAACGACCGTCGGCCTTCTCGGAGCAAACGGGTCGGGGAAAAGCACGCTCCTGAAGCTGATCGGGGGCATCCTGTCGCCTTCCACGGGCACGGTTCAGACCCGGGGGAGGATGGCGGCTCTGCTGGAGCTGGGCGCGGGGTTCCATCCCGACTTGAGCGGTCGGGAGAACGTCTATCTGAACGCATCCATCTTGGGATTGAGTCGAGCCGAGATCGATCGCGAGTTTGACAACATCGTCGACTTCAGCGGCATCGGGGACTTCATCGACACGGCCGTGAAGTTCTACTCCTCAGGAATGTACGTCCGCCTGGCCTTTGCGGTGGCTATCCACACGGATCCGGACGTCTTGCTGGTCGACGAGGTGCTCGCCGTTGGTGACGAGACCTTCCAGCGGAAGTGCATGGACCGCATCGCGGAGTTTCGAGCTCAGGGCCGGACCATCATCCTGGTCACCCATTCCGCGCAGCAGGTCGCCGAACTGTGCGACCGCGGCATCGTGCTGAAGGATGGCGCAGTCGTATTCGATGGGGAGACCCGTAGCGCGATCGCTGCCCTCCGGGATGTTCTCGAGGGTCGGCGGGTGGGCGAGGCACCTCCGGTGCAGACCGTGCACCCCATCCAAGTCAAGCGGATCGAGTTGTTCGACGACGACGGGGTGCGGACCCGATCCATTCGCGAGGGTGAGGCTCTCACAATCCGCATACACGTCGATTCCATGAGGCAGATCGACAGGTGGGAGGTCGGTTTCAGCATTGACACGCCGCTCGGCCACATGGTGCTGGCGTCGAACACTGAACTTCTCGAACATCGGCTGGACCCGATCGGCGGGCCGGTATACGTCGACCTTCGCGTGGCCTCCCTGCACCTCGGCGCGGGCCAGTACTACGTCAACGCGAACGCGGCAGGCGTGAGCGAGCCAAGCAGCCATGGCCTACCGCAAGGGGCGATGTTCAGCGTCATAGCGGACAACCCCACGGTGGGCACGGTCTCCGCTCACGTCACGGTGTCCCCGTGAGGCGAGTGCGCCAGTGGTGGAAACGGTTCGCGGAGCCGACTGCCGACGACCTGCCGAATGGTCGGCTCGTGGCGGCTTTCCTCGCGCTTATCGGGGTCGCAATGGCGGTCCTCGTTGCGCTCGGGATCACAGGAAGCTCGACGGGTGCCGTTCATCCACTGATTTCCACCTCGAGCGACCCTGACCTCTTGGTCGGCCAGCCGCAGCTCGTGAGGAGCGACGAATGGCTAGTACAGACGAGCTGGGTTATTTCGCAGGTGGAGCAGGGTCTCCCCGGGCGTAACGAAACCTTTCCCGGCGGCATGGACGCCACGGTGCAGCACGACCTCCCCGCCGGGGACTGGTCGAGCGCCTTCCGCCCACATCTGGTGGGCTTTTTCTTCTTGCCGCTGGATCAGGCTATGGCCTTGAAGTGGTGGCTCCCTGCGGCCTCGGTTGTGGCGAGCGGACTGCTCTTCATGTTGACGCTGCTGCCGAGGCGACCGATCCTTGGCCTGACCCTGTCCACCGCCCTCCTCTACGCCCCCTTCCTCCAATGGTGGTATCTGTCGACCACTCTGTACCCCCTTGCTTGGGCACTGCTTGCGATGGCTGCGATCGTGTGGTGCCTGAAGTCCACGCGCCGTCGGGGTGCAATAGCTCTTTCCGTGACCCTCGCGTACCTCTCAGTAGCACTCGCCGTCGGCATCTACGTCCCGTTCATCGTCCCGGTGGTGCTGGTGGTCTTGGGATTCGGCGTAGGAGCTGCGGTGGGTGCGGGGTGGGGTCCACCGAGCTTCCGCGGACGTCTTGCAGCGCTGTTTCCCGTGTTCGGCGCAGGACTAGCGGCCGCAGCTGTTCTTCTGGTTTGGGTATTCACCCGTTTGCCGACCATCCAAGGCTTCACAAGCACTGTCTACCCGGGCGAGCGCCTCCAACGAGTTGGCTTGGCCACGACCGATGAAATCGCGGGCTTGTTCAGCGGGTTCCTCTCGTTCGGTCTGGAAAGAACGCAGGGTGCGCCGTTCAACGTCAACGCGTCCGAGGCTTCGACTTTCTTCCTTCCCGGCCTGTTTCTGGTCATCCTGCTGGCGTGGATGGTCGTCGAGCGGGTGCGGCAAGGGCGGGGGGTCGACGGAGTCTCCGTCGGGGTCATGGCGGTCGGCCTTGTCATGGGTGCTTTCCTCGTAGTTCCTCATTGGGACCTCCTCGCTCACGCGCTGTTCCTTGACCGAACGACGTACGCGCGGATGCGGATCGGGTTTGGCGTCCTGAGCTTCGTCCTCGTTGCGCTCGTGACCCTCCGCCTCTGGGAGCGGCGGGAGTTCACCGAGCGGAAGGTGCCGTTATGGGTGCTTCTTCTGCCAGCGGGGCTTGCCGTTCTTGCCGAACTTGCGGTCCTCGCTCGCGCGGCATCGCACGTGGACGCAGAGGACGTGCTCAGTGAACTCTCCCCTGTGCGCCTCGCGATATCAGTGGGCGTCGCCGTCGGGCTCATCCTCGTGGTCGCGCTGATTGCCTGGGGACGGGCTTCCCTCGGAGCAGCGCTACTGTTGGGTATTTCCCTGATCTGCTCCGGGCTCGTGAACCCTGTGTATCGCGGGGTTCTGGATTTGCGGGACACCGTTACCGTCGATGTCGTCGAAGAACTCGCGCAAGACGACCCGGGAAGATGGGTGGGAATTGGAGCGACCGTTCTCCCTACGATGATGCTCATCGAGTCTGGAACGCCGGCGTACAACGGGTTCCAGAGCGCTCCCTCACCAGAGATGTGGGGGCAGATCGACCCATCGGGTTCGAGCGAGGAGACCTGGAATAGGTTGGCTAACGTCTCCTGGGTGGCAGGAGAAGGAGATCCCGCTCCGCGCAATCCTGCTCCGGATCAGATCCAGCTCACGTTCGACTCGTGTGCCCCGTTTGCGCAGTCCGATGTCGCGTGGGTACTGGCCGACGGCCCCCTGGACCAGGCATGCCTTTCCCTTGAGACCACGACGACGGAGGGTCCGACCACGATGTATATCTATGAGGTCGTCGAAGCTGAACGCCCCGAGAATTTGACTGGGTGAGACGAGCGACAGATGACGAGAACCACAAGGAGACGCACAGATGGATGAATTCATCCCCGCTGCCAAGCCGATCATCGGCCAAGAAGAACGCGAAGCCGTTGACCGCGTGCTTCTCTCCGGGATGATCGCTCAGGGACCGGAGGTGGCGGCGTTCGAGGAGGAATTCGCGGCGCATTTCGTGGGCGGGCGAGAGACCGTGGCTGTGAACTCGGGAACCTCCGGGTTGCACCTCGGCTTACTCGCATGCGGCATCGGCCCCGGTGACGAGGTCATCGTTCCGTCGTTCACGTTCGCCGCCACCGGCAATTCCGTCGCGCTGACAGGAGCGAGGCCGGTCTTCGTCGACATCGAGCCAGACACCTTCACGATGGACCCGCGTGCTGTGGAAGCGGCTATCACACCGTCCACCCGGGGGATCCTCCCCGTGCATCTGTACGGGCATCCGGCCCGGATGACGGAGTTGGAGCGCATTGCGTCCCAGCACGGGATCGCACTGTTCGAAGACGCGGCACAGGCGCACGGCGCGATGCTCATTGACAGAAAAGTGGGCACCTGGGGAGAGTTCGCGATGTTCTCGCTTTATCCGACGAAGAACATGACCAGCGGGGAGGGCGGCATGGTGACGCTCTCGTCGCCCGAGACTGCGCGACGCGTTCGGCTCCTGCGCAACCAGGGGATGGAGCGACAGTACGAGAACGAGCTCATCGGATTCAACGCGCGAATGACGGATTTGCACGCGGCTATCGGTCGTGTGCAGCTGACGAAGGTTGACGATTGGACGCGGGCGCGCCGACGCAACGCAGCGTTCCTTGACGCCAACTTGAGCGGCATGGCGGCCCCTCCGGTCGCCGAGGGCGCCCACCACGTCTACCACCAATATACGATCCGCGTGCCCGAGGATAGGGACGGATTCGTCCGCGCTCTGCGGGAGGAGCACGGTGTGGGCAGCGGTGTCTACTACCCCATCCCCAACCATCGGCTGCCCTCTCTAGCGGGCTTTGCCCCCGGTCTCGATCTCCAGGAGACGGAACGCGCCGCTCGAGAGGTCGTGTCGCTCCCGGTGCATCCCTCCCTTGGTGAGGGAGACCTCGAGCGGATCGCAGTTGCGGTTTCGAGGCTGGCGGGAGCGGGCGCATAATGACGCCGTTGCGGGCCGGTCTCCTCGGTCTCGGGATGATGGGTCGGCACCACGCACGTCTACTCCGCGAGATCGAGGGTGTGGAGCTTGTGGCCGTGGCCGACCCCGCTGGTGACCCCCACGGGGTCGCAGGCGATCTCACCGTTCTGCAGGACGTGGACGCCCTCGTCGCGAGCGGGATCGATATCGCGATCGTGGCGGTGCCTACTCGTTTCCATGCAGAGGCTGCCACTCGCTTGGGGGAAGCCGACGTCCACACACTTGTCGAGAAACCCATCGCCGACAGCTCAGTCAGCGCACACCGCCTCGCGGAGTTGTTCGATTCGCGCGGACTTGTCGGCGCCGTCGGCCACGTCGAGCGCTTCAACCCCGCTCTTCAGCAGCTTCGAGCCCGTCTTGAGGCTGGGGAAATCGGTGACGTGTACCAGATAGCCACACGCCGGCAAAGCACCTTTCCCGCGCGCGTCGGCGATGTGGGGGTCGCGAAGGACCTCGCATCTCACGACATCGATCTCACCGCGTGGGTCGCTCAGTCGTTCTACTCAGCTGTGTCCGCCCAAACCGCGCACAAGAGCGGACGAGAGTTCGAGGATATGATCGCGATCTCCGGGAGGTTGGGAAACGGGACTGTCGTCAACCACCTGATCAACTGGCTGAGCCCCATGAAGGAGCGCGTAACCGTCGTGACGGGTGAACGCGGGACGTACATCGCCGACACTGCCACCGCGGACCTGACCTTCTTCGCCAACGGAACTGAGGCGCTTGAGTGGGAATCCGTCTCGACCTTCAGAGGGGTCTCCGAAGGCGACATGACCCGGTACGCCTTCACCAAGCGCGAGCCGCTGCGATCGGAGCTGGAAGCTTTCCGCGATGCGGTATGGGGCCGGCCCAGCCAGCTATCCACCATGAAGGAGGCTGTCCACGTCTTGGAGGTAGTGGAAGCGGCACTGAGCTCTGCTGAGCACCAGGGCCGCCTGTCCTACACCTCCACTCCCTGAGGTGAGCGCCTCCGCACACGGCTGACCGGGCCAAGCGACCCGGGAACTCGTACTTAGGACGGGCGCTCCCGGCTGCGGCAAGGGTCTGCCGCCGATGTCAGGGGGGGGAGATCCGGGGTGGAAGGCGTCGCTTGGATGTCCAATTGCAATGCGCTCACCAGCAGCTGGGTACCTAGCAGGAGCGGCAGAGCCGCCAGCATGACGGTGGCGGCCGTAGCGATCGCGGTACCGAGGATCTGGAAGATGAGCCAGATGCTGACAGCGATGCCGAACGCCAGAAACGCGAGCCCGAGGAACAGCAGCAGGGCGATCGGCGAGAACGACCACAGGACGTACCGATACCAGATCCGGTGCCAGAACCCGACTGTGAGTCGGTGGAAAAGCTCCGGCACCACCTTCCGGAGCTTGATGCTTGAGACCTCGTCGCCGTAGACCGCGGGAATAGGGACATCCACTGCCGAGATCTGAAGAATGTTCAGGTGGATCAGCAGATCGTTCTCGAAGCTGTAACGCTTCGCAACCCGCTCAAGAGGGACGCGCTTCAGCACCTCGGTCCTCACCGCGGTGTACCCGTTCTGCGGGTCAAACAGGTTCCAGTACCCGGATGAGAGCTTCGTGAGGAACGACAAAGCAATGTTCCCGAAGATCCGGTACCCGGGCATGCCTCGGAATGACTCCGGTGAGTAGAAACGGTTTGCCTTCGCGAATCCGTAGCCGTCCTCGACCACCCGGTCGAGCAACGGGGGAAGATACGCCGGGTCCATTTGCGCGTCGCCTGCCATCACGACATTGACGTCACTACCAGCAGCCATAGCTGCGCGGTGACCGGTGATGATCGCGCCGCCGAC
Source organism: Microbacterium sp. Z11_20 (assembly GCF_057197605.1). Classification (NCBI taxonomy): domain Bacteria; kingdom Bacillati; phylum Actinomycetota; class Actinomycetes; order Micrococcales; family Microbacteriaceae; genus Microbacterium; species Microbacterium sp. Z11_20. The sequence continues at coordinate 8,550 of NZ_JBXVOQ010000001.1, forward strand.
GCCCTGGTTGACTTCGTGTCTGATGAGCAGCACACGCGGGTCTTCTCGCGCAAGTGCCGCCTCACTCGTCCCGTCCGGGCTGCAGTCGTCCACGATGACGATGTGATCGACGAATGCCGGCATGGTTTCGATGACCAGGCCGATCATCTTCTCTTCCTTGTACGCCGGCACGACAGCGGCGACGGTAGCTCCTTTATACATGCGGAGATGTCTCCTTCGGTCGGTCGAATACCCAGTGGCGGTACGCGAAGTAGTTCCCAACGGTTGTGACGACCACGGCCAACAGCTTCCCGAGCACCCAGGGCGCCCCCAGCGCATCAGCACCCCACACGATGGCGGTCGTCAGCGCGGTGTTTACGGCCACCAGCGCGGCGTAACGCGCAACGCTTGCGACGACCGCGCTCTGGGCACGGAACGCAAGAGTGCGCTGCAATGAGTACGTCACGGCGAAGCTGGCGAGGAAGGAGATCGGGGTGGCGACCGGAAGTGGCATGCCGACCGCCTCGTGCAATAGCCACAGGAGGCCTACGTCAAATGCGAAACTCAGCGCTCCTGCGACGAGATAGCGGACGACGCTGGACGACCAGATTCGACGAATCGCGGATGGCGGTCGCGAACCCGGGTGTGGCGGCATGCTCTCCATTTTGCCAGCGGACGTGCGACTCACCGAGAGCCCCGCGCCGTGCGTGCGGCATCGAGCAAGGTGCGCGCCCGTGCATCGAAAGAATGATCGGCCCGAATGCGCGCGGAGTTGGCGAGCTGCTCCGCCTCGGCGGGGAACTCGGTGTCGAGTGGGCGTTGAAGCAACGCGATCAACTCGTGCGTGGATTCGTACGTGCGGACCGAGCCACCGAAGAGGTCACCGATCCCCGGGACGTCGTCGCTGATGGCCCGACCATTAGCCGCCACGACGTCGAACAGGCGGTTCGATATGAATCCCTCCCGCCGCATCGCAGGCCAGTGGTCGTTCAACACCACGCCGGCCGACTCGTAAAGGCCCGGCAACTCGGAGTTCGCGATACCAGACGCGATGACCGAGGAAGCAGGGATGTACCCCGTCCAGTCCGGGCCATAGACATCGACGGGGATCCCCGCACGGATGGGGAAGACGACAGAGGGTCGTTCTTCTCCGCGCGCCGTGCCGACGAAAACGATGCGATCGCCCCGGCGGCGTCCTGTGGGCCGGAACCGCCGTGCGTCGGTGCACTGGAGGAGGGGCCGAATGTCGCGGCCGAACCGCTCGCTTGCACCGGATGCCCAGCATGTGGAGGCAGCAAAGACCGCGTCGAACGCTTCGATCTCGTCGGCGGTGATCTGATCGGGGTGGCTGATGACCCAGAGCAGAGAGAGAGCGTCCTCACGTGGTTCAATCCGCTCCGGCCCGCGGAGGACCAGCTCCACGTCGTCCAGCACACGGGTGGGGCGATCGCGTGCGCCGTAGGAGTCGATGATCACTTCCTGACCAAGGCGCCGCAGTGCATCCGCGAGGCCGCGGGCGAAGTGTGTGTCTCCCCACCACTCGCCGGCCAGTCCACCGGGTGCGGCTGTCTTGATAGACCAACGAAGCGCCACATCCCCTTCCGAGCGTTGCCGCACGAGGAGGGGGCCGTACGGTGTCCACGTATGTACGGCCCATCCGTTCCGCGTGAGCAGGGCCTCGGCGTCGGTCGCCGATTCTGTATTCCGATGCCTCCGGGAAGGTTGGGGCCTGCGGGTACTGATCACAGAGACGGCGGTGAGCGTCACCGGCGCGGCGCCGATGCTCCCCTTTCCAGCGGTGCTTGTCACAGCGTAGGTGGTGCTGGCGATATCGGTCAGGCCCACTATCGTCTCTCCCAGAGCGAGGACGTCTTCGATGGGATGACCGCGTAAGAGATGAAATGGCTTACCCCCGTGGAGCGCGACTCCCGCAGAGGCGACAACGCCGTCGACGTCGAGTACTACCGGTGCCACCCGTCCCCGGTGAGCTTGTTGCGCTAACAGTACGAGCCCGTCGCTGTCGATCTCATCATCAGCACCACGAACGACGATCCTCGAGCCGATCGGCGCCTGGCTCTCGACAAGGCGGCCCACGCGTCCCGCCCCACTTGAGCTCACGACGTGCACTTCGCCCCCTCCGAGGGCGAAGCCGAGGGCGGCTACCCAGGCGTCCACGTTCCCGGTGGGGAGGGAGTACACCACCTCCGCATCGATCTGACGGCCCGCCGTGACTCCTGCCTCGAGGGCGCGGGCGAGGTCACGCTCGTGGGCGTCGATTTCGATGATGATGGCATCGCCGTGGAGCGGCAAACCCAGGCGCGCGTACCGCTCTGGATCTATCGATCCATAGGCCGCCGCGCGCGCGAGGGAACGCACGTCTGCCAGGCTGACGCGGGTGGCCTCGGGCACCCCCCAGTTGATCGTCCCGCCCGCGAGCAAGTGCTGCCAGGCCGCGGTCAAGGGACTCGTCGATGCCCTCTCGGCCGTGGGTAAGCCCTCGAAGAAGGCGGGCGCGTCCCAGATGACGCTGGTTCGAATTCTGCGCGCGTCATTGACAAGGTACGCATAGAGCGCAGGCACACGTCCCGCGTCGGAGAGCTGGTGCGAGACCATCTGCTCCATGAAGAGAGGATTCAAGGAGAATCCGTTGCGAAAGCCGCCCCCGACATAGCGTCTGATGGCGGACCGCGCCGACATCGGGCCGCGTTGAGCGGCGACGAAGTCCAGGTCAACGATGTCGGCCCGCCGGATGACGGTGGCCCACCATGCGCGATCGACGATGGCGATCAGAGGCCGGAGGGCTTTCTTGTCCCTGGCTCGCCGGACCTCCTTCCGTAGGGCGGATAGGAAGCTGCGAACGCGGCTCCGCTGTTGGCTTGGCGACGCGCCGGGATGGGCCGCCTTACTCATGCACTCGGTCTCCTCGAATAGGTAACCGACCGGCTGGCGAGCGGTCGTCGGCGAGGGGCAGGAATGACGCGGCAGCGACGGCGATGGCATGCTGCGCGCTCGCGACACAGGTGGTGAACCGAGGGGGAAGTGACTGACACAACGATTTGGAGGCACTCGACAAGGTCCGCGAGTACAGCGAGACCCCTGACCAAGCGTCGCCAACGGCTCGTCGAATAGCGACCGCAGGCGAAGGACATGGCGTCCGTAACGTCAAGAACCGGTGCGCGACGACGAAGTGCCACGTCTCGCTCATGGACTCCGCTCTCTGATGCCAACAGTCAGCAATCGTATCCGACGGCGGCTGGATGGCCGCCGGGGGGACGAGGACCGATCGGTATCTGCGCTCCGCGCGCCTCTTCTGCCGCGTCGGCCGATACGCAGTCCAGCGCATGTGCAGGAGAGGGCAGAGAGCCAGCGACTCCCTTGCCCTGGCACGAACCGGTCCGCGCGCCCAGTGGGCTATCGGTTGACGGCTTCCGAGAGTCGATCGCGGCCGAAGGTGCGGCCGGTCACGCCCTCGAGTCGGCCGAGGAACGCCGCGCGGCCGTCGCCGAGGCCGTACTCCCGGCGACGAACGCCCACGAGCAGACCAGCGACCACAAATCCGAGGCGTCGCCACGGGGGGAAGGGGTGGCGTGCGAACACCTGACCAACTCCACGGCCGTACGCGCGTAGTTTCCAGCGACGTTCGGCTGCGGTCAGACCCGCGGATTCCTCGATCCCGCACACGGAGGCCGCGTGAGGCGGGAACCATCGGAAGCTGGTCGCCAGCGTCGGCTCCCGCCGCAGCGCCCGCATGAGGAGATCGGTCACCTCGCCGGCCTGCCATGGAGTGGGGGCGCCGGTGCCGATCATTTCGTCGAACGCCCCCGCCGCACGGAAGACCGACAACCGCATGACAAGGCTCATCTCGATGACCTGCCAGACCGTGGTCACGTTCAGCGCCGTACCTGGCGCCGGGAGCGTGAAGCGTGGACCGCTTGCTGTCTCGACCGTCACCGCTCCTGCGGGAGCGCCGCCCATTCCGAGTCTGATCGCCGCGAGCGTGCCGGGCGGAAACCAGGTCGTGTCGTTGGGGAACATGACCCAGGCGTCCTCGAGCCCGGCGCCACCCAGCCGGACCCCCGCGTTGCGGCCGAGCGATGCTCCCCGGGCGGAGGTGGTGACGTCGATGGACCCGCGGGAGTCGAGGGCGGCGCTTCGAGCCAGGTCGCGCACGGCATCCTCGCGGTCCTGGGCGACGATCACCAGCCGGTCCTTCGGCTCCAACTGAGGCGCCAGGGTGGCCACCAGCCGGCGCAAGGGGTCGACCCGGCCGAGGGTGGAGACGACCAGGAGAATCGGCAAGGTCATCCCGCGGGCTCCTCTCGGGTGAGCCGGGTGAGTGATCGTCCCGTGCGGCGGACGAGAAGCACCGTCGACATGGCCTCGGTCAGTGCGTAGCCCACCGCTGCGCCGACGGGCCCCATGGCGATCGCACCGGCGACCATCGCCGGGATGCCGAAGGCGGTTGCGATGAGCGTCGCCCGCATAACCGCCCCCTGCTCGCCGGCAGGGAAGAGGACGTGCCGTGTCATTGAGGTCCGCAGGGAGTACATCGCGAAGGCGGCCCCGAGGGCGAAGCAGATGGGTGTGGTCGCCATGGCGTCGGGCCCGAAGAGCAAGAGACTCGCGGGCGGGCCGGCCAGTCCGAGAACCAGCCATCCCAGGAGGCCGGAGCCTCCGTGCAGTGCCAGCGAGAGGTGAAGGCGTCGCAGTCGAGCGGCACCGACCGTCTCCGCCGTCCAGGACTGGAGGGCGTTGGCAAGGGTGAGGGGAAGGAACTGCCCGAGTTTCGCCATCTTGTCGCCCGAGGCGAAGCCGGCCGCTGCCGTCCCGGTAGCCACGACGTTCACCAGGGGAGTGGGCACCGACGAGTATGCGCCGAGGGCCGCGTCGTTGAGGGCCACGGGCGCGCCGACCCGGAAGAGCCCCGGGATCTCTCGGAGGGGAGGCCACGGCGACCGGTAGCGACGCAGGATGGAGAGGGAATAGAGCGTCGTCCCGATCACGGTCACGGCGATGCCGGCGATCGGGTAGACCTCGACCGGGGCGCCACCGACGATGGCCAGCATCGCCACGACGGCCACGCACAGGCGCGGGGCGGCGTCGAAGATGAGGATCGGCCGAGGATCGCCGACTCCTACCGAGAACCAGGTGAAGGAGAGCCCGATGAGTGCTCCCTGCAGCCCCATGAGCGCCGCCAGCCACCCGTGACCGGGAGAGGCGACCAGGAGACAGAGGATCACCAGGGCGGGCAGGGCGACGAGTGATGTGAGCGCTCGCACCACCATGGCGTCGCGGTACAGGCGACCCCGCCGCGAGTCGTCCGCCGTGATCGCGATGAGTGAGGGCCCCACGGTGGTCCAGCCGTAGGCGACGGCGATGGCGGCGAAGGTCCCGATCGACTCGCCCGCGATCGCGCTGGCCCAGCCGTCGGGGCCGGCTGAGCGGGAGACGGCCGGGAGGACGACGAGTGGTGACACCGCGGCCACCGCGGGAAGGAGCCCGAAACCGAGGAGCCGGTGGCGGAGTCGGGGTGCGTCAGTCATTCGCCGAGCCACCCCCGGACACGTCACGGATGACACCGGCGATACCGCGCGCGGTCGCTTCCCAGGTGAACTGCGAAGCCCACCGCCGTCCTTCGCGCCGCCGCTCCTCAGCGCTGTCCGTGTCCATCGCGAGCGCATCGGCGATCCCCTGACCGAAGGCGAGCGGGTCGCGCGCGTCGGCGTAGAGCGCGTGAGCGCCGCCGACCTCGCGGAGAACCGGCACATCGTTCGCGACGACAAGACAACCCCGCTTCATGGCATCCACCACGGGGAGGCCAAAGCCCTCGGTCAACGACGGACACGCGTACAACGATGCAACGTCGTACAGCGCTGCCAGCTGTGCGTCGGTGATCCATCCGGGAAGGATGACGTCGGATTCGAGCGCCAGCTCACGCACGATGTCGCGCAGCGGGTCTACATCCCCGGCTCCGGGGATGACCGTCAGCGGGCGCCGCTCGGGGGCGAGGGTCGCGACGGCTTCCAGGAGCCCTCGGAAGTTCTTGTGCGGCATCCGGTTACCGGTGCTGAGGAGGATCGGCCGTCGAGACGGAATGCTCAGCGTGGCGAGCTCGTCCCACGGATCCTCGCTCCGTCGGACGGAAGCGCTGCCGTTGTGCACGACGGTGATTCGATCCCGAGGGATCCCCAAGTGCGCGGTGACCGCATCCGCCGCTGACGCAGACACCGTGATGAGCGCGCGGGCCGACGTCGCGGTCCGCTCCATGAGCACAGCCGTGACGCGACGTGTCCATGCGTCGATGCCGTTCCCGCGGAACTCGTGATAAATCACGTCATGGATGGTCACCACCCGGGGGAGTGGTCCACGAGTGATCGGCCCGAAGTTCGCCGGACACCAGATCAGGTCAGCGTCCGCTCGCCGCGCCATCGCATTGACCGTCAGGACCTCACCGGCGGCCCAGGTCGCGCGATCACCGCCGACCCACCTGACAGTGAGGACCTCCCCGGGAAAGAACCCGCGGACTCGATCCTGGCCTGCCCTGCCCGTGAGTGCGACGAACTCCGCATCGGGAAGCTCCGCCGCCAAGCGCGGGAGAACCTCGCGGACGTACGTCTCCGTTCCGCCGCGACCGCCCGTGTACCCGAGCAGATCGACGAGAATCCTCGTGGGCACGGTCAGCTCTCGAGGACCGCCTCGGGCCTCTGTTCACGCCGAGGCGTGGTCAGAACGCCCGAGAAGAAGCTCATCATGATCGTCTGGAATCCGAGAATGATGCCCAAAGAGCTCGGGATCGCGATCCGCACTACTTCGGTCGCGTCTTGGGGCCCGAAATCGAGGCTGCCCCACCGAACGACCTGCACGATGCCGATGATGATGCCGATGAGGAAGAGAGCCACCCCGATGAGCAACCCGCGTTCGGCAGACCAGCGGGACACGATGCGCCGGTACCGTTCGCTGGCCGGCAGGAAACCCTCCTGCGTGGCGTAGAGCTTCGTCAGCCAGAAGAAGAGGAGTGCTTGGTAACCGGTGACGCACAATGCGCTGGCGTAGACCATGGTCGTGACATCCAACCCGATCCCGGCGATCCGGATGCCGCCGAAGGCGAGCACGCCGACCGTGAGCGCACCGAGGAAGAAAGCGACGAGCCCCGGGTAGACGAACAGCCAGCGCGGAGCGAAGAGGAGAAGGAAGCGCAGGTGCCGCCACCCGTCATGCCAGCTGCGCAGATGCGGGGGCCGCGAACGCCCATCCTTCTTCAAGGTCGTGGGAACCTCTTCGATCCGGTAGCGGTCGAGCGAGGCCCTGACCACCATCTCCGACGCGAACTCCATCCCCGTCGTCTGGAGGTCGAGGGCGCGGATGCGATCGCGGTTGAACCCGCGCATTCCACAGTGGAAGTCACCGATGTTCGGGCGGAAGAAAAGCTGCCCGATGGTCGAGAGCACGGGGTTGCCGAGGTACTTGTGGAGGGGCGGCATGGCGCCGGGGGCGATGCCGCCCTGAAACCGGTTGCCCATGACGAGGTCGGCCCCCGCGCGGAGACGTTCCACGAACGGGTCGAGGTTCTCGAAGTCGTAGCTGTCGTCCGCGTCGCCCATGATGATGTAGCGGCCGCGAGCGGTTTCGATGCCGTTGATGAGCGCGGCCCCGTACCCGCGTCGGGGGGCCAGGGTGACCCGGGCACCGAGACGAGAGGCGATCTCCTGCGAGCCGTCGGTGCTCCCGTTGTCCGAAATGAGCACCTCGCCGCTGATGCCGGTGCGCGCAAGAAACCCCTGCGCCTTCCGGATGCACACCTCGAGGGTCTCGGCCTCGTTGAGGCACGGCATGAGGATCGTGAGTTCGACGGGACTAGCCGCCTGTGGTTCGGTCACGTGCTTCCTGCTTTCGTCTTCCCCGTGCGTGCGGTCGGTCGGTCCAGAGCCGACACGATCCCCTCGACGGTGCGTCGGATGGTGCGAGTACGAACGGCGTCGTCGTACCACGCCCGGGATGTGGCGCGGAGATCGTCGCCGCCTTCGGCGACATGCACGATGGCGCGGGCGAGATCCTCGGGGTCAGCGGTGGGGGCGACGAAACCGTTGACTCCATCATCAACGAGCTCCGTCGACGCGTTGCCCTCATCGGCGGCCAAGACCACCGGCGTGCCGTGGGCGTTCGCCTCGACGACCACGAGGCCGTAGCCCTCCCTCCGGGAAGGGTTGATGAGGCAGAGCGCACCGTGCATGAGCCGGTCGAGCTCCGCGTCGTCGACGAACCCCGGAAAGTCCGTCCACTGGTCGCCGTCGACATCCCTGACAGCCGCCCTGATGGCTTCGGTGGTGGGCCCCGATCCGAGGATGATCAACCGCAGCCCCGGAAGGTGCGCGCGGGCGGCCGCAGCGACCGCAGGCAGAACCTCGACCCGTTTGTCGGGAATGTGTCGCCCCGCATACAGAACATAGGGGGGTGTCGTAGCCGGGGAGACGGGACCCGCCTCGGCAGCAGAGTCGATCAGGCCGGGGCTGACGAGGGGCTCGGAACGAAGACCTTCGCGGCGCAGACGGGTCGCGGTCAATTGCGAGTGACACGTGGCGATCGGGGTCGCGAGGATGGCCAGGCGCTGCAGCATCCAGGCGATCGTCCCGGTCACGCGGCCCGTGTACTCGATCCACTGCCGCCGGTGCCAGACCTCGAGGTAGTCGACCACCACGTCGGTCGCCGATCCCATGAGTGCAAGGCGCGCGGCGAAGACGTTGAACACCGGAAGCCCGCTCACGATGACCGCGCCGTAGCGCCGGCGACGACGGAGGAGGGAGAGGAAGAGCCCACCTGCGTACCGGAGTGCGGCCGGGATCCGGCGGACACCGGTCGGCGAATAGAGAGTCAGCCGACCGCACACGGGAACGATGCGGAAGGCTGGTGCCTCGGGGGTCGGGCCGTCCCACTGGACCGCGGTGAGGTAGTCGACCTCGCGCCCTAGCGCGGCGAGTTCCTCGGCGACGGCGCGGTATTGTCTTTCGCCGCCGCCGGTCGTGTACGGGAAGAGGCAGTCATATGCGACGGCAACGGTCGTGGGTCGGCTGCTCACTGTCCGCACCCCTCGATACGGAAGAGGCGCGATGAGGGTCCCTCGGAGTCCACGAGGACAAGGGATTCCGAAGGCTGCAGAGACTGCACACCGGCGTAGGCCCCGGCTGCCTCATCGTTATCCAAGATGTCGCGACGCCCGAAGTCCAGTACGTAATCGATCCCGAGGCGGTTCACTGCCGCGCACACCGCAGGGTCGGTGTCGAGGTCACGGAGATGCTCTGCGACGGTGATCTCGTCCGCGGTTCGAGAGCCGAAGACATGCATTTCGACCACATCGCGATCAGCGATGGCGTACGCCAAGGAGGTCCCCGTGCGCGGGCTTCCGGCGATGAGAGCGTCGGCCGGCACCTCCTCGTCCAGCCGGTCGAGAAGGGCTCGTTCGTCGGGGCTGAGCAGGAGGGCGTCAGCGTTCTCAGAATCGTAGGCTTCGCGCGCCTGCGCGAGCGCCACCGAAACGTTGGGCCCGGTGGCCGCCACGGTCAGCAGCAGCCCGCCCGCTGCGGCGAGGGCGATCGAGGAGACCCATCCGCGGCGCCCGAATTGGTGGCTCCCCGCGTTCCGGAGCAGGTCCACTGCGATGACGACGCCGTAGACGGCCAGGGGAATCGCGGCGACCGGAAGCAGAGCCGCCACTCGATTGGGGTCGCTGTACCAGGGGTTGGTGAGCCAATAACGACTCGTGCTTTCGACGGGGAAACCGGCGGCGAGCACGAAAAGCGTTCCCGCCGCGACGAACGGAAGGGCGAGAGGAAGGCGATGCGTGTGTCGCGCCAGCATGAAGGCACCGACCAACATCAGCGCCACGATCACCCAGGTGGGCGGGAAGCCGCGCGGAGACACAAGCGCAGCCTCACCGAAAGCCTGCGCCTGACTCTCCCACGGCTGCCACTGCGAGTGCTCGGCCCCCGTCCGGGCGACGGCCCATGTTGCTGTGCCGACCACGATGAGCCCGATCCCCGTCCCGGCTGCTTGCCATACCGCGCGCCGCGAGCGGACGGTGATCGCCCGAACCACGAGTACACCAAGTACCAGCGGCCCGCCCAGGGCCAGAGAGGAGAGGAAAGCGTTGGGATGAGCGAGCCCTGCGCCGCCGAGCAGCAGGAGCAGAAGGAGAGAGTTCAGTACCCGAACTCGCACAGGCCCCATGTCCAGCACCATGACGCCCGCCGCGAGGACCGCTGGAAGCACGGCATACGCCGTGACATTGGGGTACAGAGTGCCCCAGTTGAAGAAGAGCGCCGGGAAGGCGCCGAAGCCGGTAGAAAGAGCCGCAGAGGCCACGAGGGCGATCGGCCGAGATCGGAACAAGACTGCGGCGAGAGCCATCGAAGAGGCGGGCCAGACAATCGAAACGATGGCGACGTTGGCAGCGTTGACCGCAACCGGGACATCAACGCCGGTGAGAAGACCACCCAGGCTGGCGATCGCGTGCCATGTGCTCGGATAGAAGGAGATATCCGAGGTCGCCCCGACGTGGAACGGGGAGGCGTTCGCCGAGTTGATGGCCAGAGCCACGGAATTGAGGTGCACGATGGTGTCGAAACGCTGCGCGATGTTCTGGGGGTCGCCGAACGCGCGTGCGAACTGGGCGACGAGCACCGCGCAAGCCGCGAGAAGGGCGGCGATCGCGACGATCGCTGTCCTCGCATCAGTGCGCCCTCGCCCTCGCGAGCCGGTCCCGCGAGGGAGGAAGAAAGCGGCGGCCGAGATGACTGCGGTGACCGCGAGGACGGGTAGCGGGGACCACGCCAATCCGACCATGGGAGCGAGCGGTGCCGCGATGCCGATGATGGCCACCGACACGGCCGGCGCAAGAAGAAGCGTCTCTACGCGCCGCCGGCCCCAGCCGGCGATCATCACTGCGAGACCGGGGAGAAGGAGAGCGCCCGCGGAGACGAGGAACGGCGCGACGGCGCCTCCCCAGTCCTGAATCATCTACTCCGCTTTCTCGACGACAACAGTGAGCCATCGTAACCGACGACCCCTGACCGACCGCTGAGGCAGGCGGGGCGCCCGGGCGGAGCCACGTAGGATCGAAACGACGCCTTCAGCGGGCGGGCCCCGCTCCTCGACACGAAAGCTCTCTCTATGGATCTGCTCATCGTCGGCTCGGGTTTCTTCGGCCTCACGATCGCGGAGCGTGCGGCCGCATCCGGCCGCCAGGTGACCGTGATCGACCGCCGGCATCACCTCGGCGGGAACGCTTACAGCGAGGACGAGCCCGAGACCGGCATCGAGGTTCACCGGTACGGCGCACACCTCTTCCACACCTCCAACCCCACGGTGTGGGAGTATGCCAACCGCTTCACCCAGTTCACGAGCTACGTGCACCGCGTGTACACGACGCACAAGGGAGTCGTGTACCCCCTTCCGATCAACCTGGGAACGATCAACCAGTTCTTCCAGGCGGCATACACCCCGGATGAGGCGAGGGCCCTGATCCGCGAACTCGCCGGCGAGTTCGACGCCAAGCAGGCGGGGAACCTCGAAGAACGGGCTATCGGCCTCATCGGCCGGCCGCTGTACGAGGCGTTCATCCGCGACTACACCGCCAAGCAGTGGCAGACCGATCCCAAGGACCTTCCTGCAGAAGTGATCTCGCGGCTTCCGGTTCGCTACACGTACGACAACCGGTACTTCAACGACACGTGGGAGGGGTTGCCGGTCAACGGGTATACGGCGTGGCTCGAACGGATGGCGGATCACCCGAACATCGAGGTGAAGCTCTCGACCGACTTCTTCGACGACGCACAACCGCTCAACAGGGCCGCGACCGTCGGACAGCTCCCGATCGTCTACACGGGCCCGGTCGATCGCTACTTCGACTACGCCGAGGGTGCACTGTCATGGCGCACGCTCGACTTCGAGCAGGAGGTGCTCGCCACAGGCGACTTCCAGGGCACCAGCGTGATGAATTACGCCGACGCCGACGTGCCGTACACGCGCATCCACGAGTTCAAGCACTTCCACCCGGAGAGGGCCGACCGATACCCCACGGATCGAACGGTCATCGTCCGCGAGTTCTCCCGGTTCGCCACGCGCGACGATGAGCCGTACTACCCGGTCAACACCCCCGAGGACCGAGCGGGCGTGCTGGCCTATCGCGAGCTGGCCAAGGGTGAGCGGGACGTCATCTTCGGGGGACGCCTCGGGACGTACCAGTATCTCGACATGCACATGGCGATCGGCTCCGCCCTGTCGATGTGGAACAACCAGCTCGCCTGAGTGCGTCGCCAGCGTCCCCGCCGACCGCATCGTAGGATCGATGCCGTGACCACCGCCGCCGTCGGCGCCCCTGGCTCCGCCCGGCGCTACCTGCACTCGCTGTGGTTGCTGTCGGCACGGGACCTGCGCGTCCGGTATGCCACCAGCGCACTGGGCTACCTTTGGTCGGTCCTCGACCCGCTCGTGATGAGCCTCATCTACTGGTTCGTCTTTACGCAGGTGTTCGACCGCACCGTGGGTGAGCAGCCGTACATCGTGTTCCTCATCACCGCCCTCCTGCCCTGGGTGTGGTTCAACGCCGCTGTCACTGACTTCACGCGAGCTTTCAACAAGGATGCTCGCTTAGTGCGGTCGACCTCGATCCCTCGCTCCATCTGGGTCAATCGCATCGTGCTGAGCAAGGGGATCGAGTTCCTCTTCGCTATCCCCGTCCTCATCCTGTTCGCGGTATTCGGTGGCGCGACCGTGAGTTGGGGCCTCCTGCTGTTCCCGGTGGCTGTCGCACTGCAGGCGGTGTTGCTGGTCGGGCTCGGACTCCTCGTGGCGCCATTGTGTGTGCTCTTCGGCGACCTCGAGAGGACCACGCGGCTCATTCTGCGAGCTCTCTTCTACGCGTCGCCCGTTATCTACGGTGTCGGTGATCTGCCCGGGATCTTCCCGCAGCTCGCGGCGTTCAACCCACTGTCGGGCATCTTCACCCTCTTCCGCGCCGGCTTCTTTCCCGCCCAGTGGGACACGTTCTCCGTCGTGATGTCCGCTGTGATTTCCATCGGTCTCCTCCTCCTCGGCCTCTTCGCCTTCCCGCGGCTGGAACGACCCCTCCTGAAGGAGTTGTGATGAGCACGCCACACTCCGCAATCGAGGCTCGCGACCTCGGCGTCCGATTCCGCCGCAATAAGCGGGGGAAGCGCACGATCAAAGATCTTTTCGCCGGGTCATCGCGGCGCACACGTCCGGGCGAATTCTGGGCCCTGCGCAACGTGACCTTCGATGTGCATCCCGGCGAGTCGATCGGAGTGGTCGGCCGCAACGGCCAGGGAAAGTCCACGCTGCTGAAGCTGGTCGCCGGTGTCCTCCTTCCCGACGAGGGCGGGGTGACAGTCCGCGGGGGAGTCGCGCCTTTGATAGAGATCACCGGGGGGTTCGTCGGTGACTTATCGGTCCGCGAGAACGTGCGGCTGGCGGCCGGCCTTCATGGGATGTCCCGGGCGGAGGTGGACCGTCGGTTCGACGGCATCATCGACTTCGCCGAGATCCGCGACTTCGTGGATACGCCGTACAAGCATCTGTCCAACGGCATGAAGGTGCGCTTGGCGTTCTCCGTCGTCTCCCAGCTCGATGAGCCCATCCTGCTGGTGGACGAGGTGCTCGCTGTCGGCGACAAGGCGTTCCGCGAGAAGTGCTACCGCCGGATCGACGAGCTGCTCAGCGAGGGGCGAACCCTGTTCTTCGTCAGCCACAACGAGCGCGACCTGCGCCGCTTCTGCACCCGCGGACTCTACCTCGACAAGGGCGTTCTGGCCATGGACGCACCCATCGCCGAGGTGCTCGACCGTTACAACGCCGACTACGCCGCAGGCTGAGGCTGGGTCAAGGACGGCATCGGCCGCCAGGACCGGTCGCGCGCGATGCGCCCGCCGTCGCGGAGCCCGCGCAACAGGTGGCTCGTGCCGCGGACCGTGCGCTCCACGAGCAGGAGCCGGATGAGCTCCTTGACGAACGTCAGTGAGGTGCCGGCGGCGAAGGGAAGCGGCTTGTAGGCGCCGAGAGCGCGGTAGTACTGCTTGATGAGCGCCCGGTTGCGCATGATGTAGTACCGGTAGGCGTCGCTGGAGGCGTTCATGTGCCGGATGCCCATGTCCCACTGCTTGATCTCGCGGGTGCGGCGCAGCACGAATTCGTCGACGATCACCGATGTGGTGTGCCGGGAGGCGAGCCAGCCGTACAGCTGGTCGTCCCAGTAGATGAAGAACCGCGGATCGGGGAGGCCGATCTTCGCGACGATGTCGCGGTGGATGAACATGCCCTCGAAGCAGCCGGAGTTCATCTCCTTGTAGCCGGACTCGTCGAAACCGGCAGGTGCGAACGGGATCGGGATGGCCATGGATTCGGCGACGCGGTACTGCCAGTAGAACTCGCTGCCGTCGTAGTCGTAACGTCGTCCTTGGATGCTGCGGAAGCGGGGCGCCCACGCGCCCATGCGCGCGAGGCCGTCGGGGAGGACCTCGACGTCGTCGTCCATGAGCCAGATCCACTGCGAGCCCAGCTCGTAGGCGGTGCGCATGCCCTCGCTGAATCCGCCGGATCCGCCGGTGTTCGTGTCGAGCCTCCGGTACACCAGCTCCGATCCCAGGCGTGCGCGGAACGATTCGACAACCTCGGTGGTGTCATCCACCGAGGCGTTGTCGATGATCACGATGTGCCCCGGTTTGGGATCCATCCGCTCGATGCTCGTCAGCAGGCGCGAGAGCAGACCCGATCGGTTGTAGGTGACGATCGCAATCGTCGCGGACGCCGGGTCGAACGGCTTAGCGTCTTGCGTCATCGGGGCTCCTGAAGGTGTCTTGCCACTCGGCCTCGGAGGTGAGCTGGGGCAGGGCGTCGCGGTATCGCCGCGCGAGGGTGGACCACTCCCGGCGGAGGCGCCGATGCAGACGCACGGTGTCGATCAGCATTCGACGATACTTCGCGCGATCGCGGGTGTAGACGTTCTTGCCCGACCCGTCGGCCGCGCTCACGAGGGCGCTGTCATACAGCGGCACCCGCCACCAGTTCGCATCGCCCTTCCCGAACTCGACCTCGGGCTGGGCGGTGTTCTCCGGCTTCGGTGCATGGATCCAGTGCGAGAGGAGAGTGCGCGCCGTGAATGTCCGCAGCGCGAGTCCGGTCGGGCTGTCGAACTCATGGGCCTTCATCCGCCGGAAGACCTGACGCCCGCGCCGGGATCGCAGCGGGACGCCCGAGTCCTTGTGTACGACGGTCTCCGGGAACGACTTCGCCACTTGGCGCGCGGCGGGCATCGCCGTCGCGAGCCCCGCCCGCATATGCTGCGGGCCGGAGAGGACGTCGCGGATGGCCCGATGCCGGAGCGCGACCGGGTAGTACTGCATCATCATCAGATGCTTGAGGTCGACGCGTCGGCTGTGGCGCACCAGCGTCCCGCCGGCTGGCGTCCGCGAGTGCAGAAGCGCCGCCACGATCCGGTTGCGCGCATGGAAGTAGGCCTGCCAGTCGATCGAGTCGTCCTTGCCCATCCATGAGACGTGCCACAGAGCGACGCCGGGAACGGAAACCGTGGGGAAGCCGGCGTCGCGCGCGCGGAGGCTGTATTCGGCGTCATCCCACTTGATGAAGGCGGGGAGGGCGAGGCCGATCTCGCGGATGACCTCGACGGGGATGAGGCACATCCACCAGCCGTTGTAGTCGGCATCCATCCGCATATGCAGCATCGGCGACTGCCGGAGGTTCGCGACGCTGAAGTCGTGCGGCAGATTCTCCTGGTACAGCGCGCGCCACATGAACGGCGCGTCGTCGACGACCTCGGCCCACGCGTGCAGCTTCGGGCGGTCGAGCAGGTCGAACATGTGCCCGCCCACGAGCGTGGGGACCGACGCGTACCGCCCGAACATGATCGACCGGCGCACCGACTCGGGTTCGATCGTTACGTCGTCATCCAGCAGCTGGACGAAGTCGCTGTCGGGGCGCTGCAGCGTCTCGGCCATCGCCCGGGCGAAGCCACCGGAGCCGCCGAGGTTGGGCTGCCGGATGACCTCGAGCGTGTCGCCGAGGCGCGCGGCCACGGCGGGGAAGGCGTCCTGCTCGGTGACCAGGTCGGTGCCCTGATCGATGAGGAAGATCCGATCGACCAGTTCGAGGGCCTCGGGGGCATCCGCGAGATTCTCGAGCGTGGAGACGCAGTAGTCGGGCTTGTTGTACGTGGTGATGCCGATGCTGGCCTTGCCTGCTCGCACCGGTTCGTCCTCTGTGGTCCACTCGGCGCCCTCGAAGGTCGCCGGTTCCTCGTCGGCAGCGATGTCGAACCAGATCCACCCGCCATCGCTGTACTGGGTCAGTTCCAGGTCGAACGACGTCTCGGATTCGCCGGAGACCTCCTCCGTCTCGAGCCGCTGCTTCACTCCGCCGCCGTTGGAGCGGTACACCAGGATGGTGGCCTTCCCGCTCATCCTGACCGTGAGCCGCACCCGCCGGACGGCCGTCCAGTGCTGCCAGTACGAGGCGGGGAAGCCGTTGAAGTACGTGCCGAACGAAACGCGTCGCCCCGCCGCGATCCGTGCGCGCCGGCGCCCGAGGACGTTGCCGAGCTGCGCGAGATTGGACACGCGCACGGGCTCCTCATCGATCACCGACCACGTTTCGGGGTCCGCGTAGAGAGGCAGGAGGTCGGGGTCGCGTTCGATCGGGAAGACGACATGCTGAAGGGTGTACGCCACGTGAAGAGTCTCCGGATGCTGCACCGGGCCGACGATTCGGCCACGCTGAATCCTACCCGCGCCGGCCGTCCAACCCCTGAGCGCCGTCCGCCAACGGCAATATTCCGGGCGCGTCGGGCTCGCCGAGGGAGTCCATACGCTCGCGCCAGGAGCGACTCTGCCCCGCCCGCATGGCACACAGAACGAGCATGAACCAGCCGAATCCGCTCAGGGTGAAGCTCTCGAAGAGCGAGTCCACGAGGAGGGCGACGAGGACGAGCGGTGTCCACGCGTAGACGACAGACCGGCGCTCGCTCGCGACGAGCCACGATCGCACGAGGGCGACCACGCCCAGCGCCAGGAAGAGCAGCAAGCCCGCCCACCCGATCTGCAGCAGGACGTCGAGGTACGCGTTGAGCGCCGAGGCGTGTGATTCCCGGAGGGTGGCGTTGATCGCGTTGAAGGGGAACTCGCCGGGAACCCAGGCGCCGAACCATCCCCAGCCCTGGACCGGGCGGAATCGCACCAACGGCACGAGCGTGCCCCACAGATCGGTGCGCAGCGACAGGTCGCTCTGCGCGCCGAGCCGCTCGATGACCGTCCCTCGCATCGCGTACCCGGTGAGGACGACCACGGCGACGACGCCGCCGATGGTCCACTGCAGGATGCTCCGCCGCTCGGGTGCCGCGCTGCGGACGGCCACGAGGGCCGCCGTCGCCACGGCGACGGCGACGGCCACCACGAACACGGTGGGGGAGTCGGTGAGGACGGCCGTGACCCCGCCGAGCACGACGGAGAAGACGGCGACGCCGGTGCGCACCGACAGGGTGCGGTACTCGATGAGGAACGTGATGAGGGCGATCACTGTGACGAAGCCGAGCAGGTTGCGGGTGCCGAAGATGCCCTGGATGGGTCCGAACTCCGCGATCCGGCCCTGGATGCCGAGGAAGCCGAACGGCATGTCCAGGAGGATCCCGGACAGGATCTCCAAGGCCAGCGAGATCGACAGCAGCCAGCGCAGCACGTCGCCGAGAGCGCGCACGGTCTGGAGGGTGTCTCGGACGAGCGCGACGACGACCGCGAGGAGCGCGATCGCGGCGAGAGCGGTCCACCCGGCGACGGTGTGCCCGCGGTCGCCGGTCCAGGCCACCGAGGCCAGCGTCCACGCCAGGAAGCTCAGCAGCGTCGTGGGCGCCACGCGCGCGAGGGAGTACTCCTCTCGGCGGGCCAGCAGCATCCCGATGCCGACGACGCACAGGCCGGTGACGATGGTCATGAACGTGACGGTGCCGGCAATCCGCTGGATCGCGAACGCCGAGAACACCGTGCCCAGGGTCGTGAGCGTGTACGCGCGGGCGAAGGACGCCGAGGCCAGCAGGGCCGGCAGGGTGGAGGCCGGGTGCGGCGCGGGGCCGCTCACGGGACTGCGCTCTGCAGGTCGCCGCGCTCGATGGCCAGACGCCGCTCGGCAGGACCGACGCCCACCAGCGGCGCCTGCTTGATCTTGAACGAGAACAGGATGAACAGCATCCATCCCCACACCAGGAGCGGCCCGGATTCCGAGATGCCCTGCACGAGCAGAAGCGTGGCGGTCAGGGTGGGAAGAAGGGTGAGGGGCGAGTACGGACGATCGGCGCGCAGGTCGAAGCGGGGCCGGTCGACCGCGAAGAACCACGCACGCCAGACGAACGCGAGGTAGGCGAGGGCCAGCAGCACGACGCCGACGACGCCCAGCTGGAGGTACGCGTCCAGCCACATGCTGTGCGCCTGCAGGACGGTCTCCCCGTGGTCCACGATCCACCCGTCGAACTGGGGGTCCTGCGGCAGCCACGGCGTCGCGAAGCCCCATCCGATGAGGGGATGCTGCGAGGCGCGTTCGAGCACCTGCTGCCAGATCTGCTCGCGCCCGGTGAGGTCGGCCGAGCGGCCGAGGAGCGTGAAGAGGGCGTCACGGCCGAACCACAGCGCGGCCCCGCCGCCGAACCCCACGAGGGCGTAGAGGACATACCAGCGGGTCCGCTCGCCGGGGCGCCGGGCGGTGCGCATGAGGAGGACGGTGCCCAGCACGACGACGATCGCGGCGACGCAGAGGTAGGCCGTGGCGGAGCCCGCGCGTACCAGGAGGAAGGCGGCGGCGACCATCCACGCGACGAGCAGTTCCCGCCGGGGGGAGCGGGCGGCGAAGCGGATCGCGAAGACGACCAGGGCCAGCACCATGACGCCCGCAAGGAGGTTGGAGTTGCCGAAGATCCCCTGGATGCGTCCGCTCCAGTCGAAGAGGTTGTCGCGCGACCAGTAGACGATCGGATCCATCTTCCCGACCGGTCGCTCCCATCCCGGGAGGATGGGGCCGCCGACGACGATCGAGACCCAGAGTTCGAACACGATGCTGAGGCCGATCACCCACTTCAGCGCGGAGGCGATGGTGCGGACGATCTCGCGCCACGTGAGTGCGGCGGCGACGAACAGGCCCTGGAGCGTGGTGATCGCCAGCAGCAGCCACGTGAGGGCCGAGGTCGCCGGCCACGCGCTCCAGAGCACGGACACCCCCGCCCAGGCGATGTACCCGAAGGCCAGCCACGGCATGCGCCGGCCCTGCACGGGCGGCCGGATCGAGAGCCACAGCACCACGGACACCACGCCCGACAGGACCGTCAGAGCGCCGGTGGCGACCTCGCCGAAGGCGTGCACCCATGCAGTTCCCCCGAGGGCGAGGAGCACGACGAAGACGCACCAGCCCCGCAGCAACAGGTGCCCGGTCTTCTCTCGCGCGGGTGGGGTAGGCGGGGCCGACGCGGGATGCTTCGTGTGAACCGCCATGGGAACTCAGGGTAGTCCCCGGCGCGCCGTAGGCTGGGCGCGTGCTGACCCGGATCTCCAACGCCCCGCGCGACTACGCGTGGGGATCGACCGCGCTCCTCGCCGAGCTGGAGGGACGGGAACCCTCGGGGGCCCCGGAGGCGGAGGTGTGGTTCGGTGACCATCCCGGCTCACCGGCCTTCGTGCATGACGGCTCGCATCGCACCCTCGACACCTGGTTGCCCGAGGAGGCGACGGCCCTCGGGGTGCCCGAGCGGCTGCCCTATCTGATGAAGCTGCTGGCGGCCGGCGCGCCGCTGTCGATCCAGGCGCATCCGTCGAAGTCGCAGGCGGAGGAGGGGTTCGCCCGGGAGGAGACGGCCGGAGTCCCGCGGGATGCGGCCGACCGCAACTACCGCGACGACAACCACAAGCCGGAATTGCTCGTCGCGCTCAGCGACCGGTTCGACGCGCTCGCCGGACTCCGCGACATCTCCGCGACGCGCCGGCTGATCGCGGCGCTGGGCGACGGGCCGGGTCCGCGCGCGCTGGCCGCTCACCTCGCCGGGGAGGATGCGGCCGAAAGCCTGCGCGCGACGATCGGATGGCTGCTCGACGGCGATGCCGCCGGCGAGGTCGCGGAGATCATCTCCGCCATCCCCGGCGCCCGGTCGGAGGAGTTCGCCCCGGAACTCGCGCTCGCGCGGAGTCTCGCTGAGGCCTACCCGGCCGACCCCGGCGTGGTGGTGGCGCTGCTGATGAACCTCGTGACCCTGCGCCGTGGCGAGGCCATCTTCGTCCCCGCCGGCGTCCTCCATGCCTACGTGGCGGGCTTGGGTGTGGAACTGATGGCCGCGAGTGACAACGTTCTGCGCGGTGGCCTCACCTCGAAGCACATCGACACCGGCGAGCTGATGCGGGTGCTGGATGCGACGCCCTCGGGCCCTCCGGTGCTGTCACCGCGCGCCCTGGCGCCCGGCGTCGACCTCTTCGACGCCGGAGTGCCCGACTTCGCGCTCGCCGCGGTCACCGTGGGAGAGGGTTCCCTCGAGGTGGAGCTTCACGGCACGGCGCTCGCCCTGGCGGTCACGGGGATCGTGGAGGTCACCGGCGCCAGCGGCGCTCGGCTCACCCTCCAGCCCGGGCAGGCGCTGCTCGCCACGCCGGTCGAGAGCCCTCTCGTCTTCGCCGGCGCCGGTCAGGCCTTCGTGGCGATGCCGGGTCGGGCATAACATCCCCGACACGCCGCGGGCGTGGTGAAGTTTGAAGTCCGCCTTGAGGCTTTAGTATCTGCGACTTGACCTGAGCGAATGACACGGGTGTAATTATGACTACACGCGGCCGGCGTGGCTGAGGGGCTCAGGTAGGAGACGAGATGGCTGGATCACCGTATCGTTCCGGCGTACCTGAGAACTGGTTCGTCGACCCCGTTCATCTCGGAGTGCCGGGAGTCCGCCGCGACACCGACGCCGACGACAACGCCCTGTCCTGGCAGACCGACGCCCTGTGCGCCCAGACCGATCCCGAAGCCTTCTTCCCGGAGAAGGGCGGATCCACCCGCGACGCCAAGCGCATCTGCACCACGTGCGACGTCCGCGACGCGTGCCTCGAGTACGCACTGCAGAACGACGAGCGGTTCGGTATCTGGGGCGGGCTCAGCGAGCGCGAGCGGCGCAAGCTCAAGCGCCGCGCAAGCTGAGCGCGATCCGCTCTCCGCGGCGCGTGCGCCGCAGCGCGGACACGGTCTCGGCCTAGGCTGACTGCGTCATGCCCGCTCGAGTCCACGCGATCCTCGTCGTGCGCCCGGAAGGGCGCACGCCCGCTGCCGCACACCTGCGCCGAACGCTCGCTGCGCTGGCCGCGCAGACCCGGCCCGTGGACGCGCTGACGATCATCCTCTGCGGCGGGGGCGACGACCTGCGCGACCTCGCCGCGCGCTCGGGTGCCGAGGGCGTCATCACCGCCTCCCACGGCACGGGTTTCGCCGCCGCCACGGCGATGGCCACCCCGCGCCTGACCGGTGACGCCGTGTGGCTGCTCGCGCAGGACACCGCTCCGGAGCCCGACGCCCTCATCCGGCTCGCCGGCGCCCTGGAAGTGGCGGCGTCCGTCGCTTTCGTCGCCCCCAAGCTCGTGCGGTGGGACGACCCCTCGGAGCTCGTCTCGCTCGGGGTGAGCCTGTCGCCGCTGGGAAGAACCGTGGAGCTCGCCGCCGGCGAACTCGACCAGGGGCAGCACGACATGACCGAGGACGTTCTCGGCACCGACATTCGCGGGGTACTCGTCCGCCGCGACGCGTGGCGCGAACTCGGCGGGCTGGATGCCGGCCTCGCCGGCGCGGACGAAGGACTCGACCTGGGGGTCCGCGCCCGTCTCGCGGGGGAGCGGGTGACCCTGGTTCCCTCCGCCGTGGTGGCCGTGGCCGGGGACGGAGTGGCAGGTCTTCCGTCCGAGCGCCACTCGACGAGGCGCGAGTTCGCCACCCGCACCGCCGAGCTGCACCGCAGGATCGTCTATGCGCCCGCGGTGGCCGTGGCGTTCCATTGGCTCTCGCTGCTGCCGCTCGCGGTGTGGCGCACGGTCTCCCTTCTCGTGGCCAAGCAGCCGGGTCGAGTGGGACCGGACTGGTGGGCCACCCTGGTTGTTCTCGTCCGATGGGGCGCGATCGCGCGGGCCCGTGGCCGCATCCGCGCCACCCGCCGCACGGGGTGGGCGCGCCTGACGCCGCTGCGCATCACCTCGGCGCAGCTGCGGCTCCGATGGGACGGCGACGGCGCAGACCCCGACGCGCCGGTGCGCTCGGAGCTGCGCTTCTTCACCGGCGGAGGGGCATGGGTGGTGCTGGCAGCAGCCGTCGTGTCGGTGGGCGTCTTTCCTGAGCTCCTTGCCTGGCCGGTGCTCGGCGGCGGCGCACTCCTGCCGCTGCGGTCCACCGTCGGGCGACTGTGGGCCGACGCCGCGTTCGGTTCTCGCGCGCTGGGGCTGGCCGATGTCGCACCGGCCGACCCGTTCGCGGCGGTGATCGCCGTGATCGGCACGCTGTGGCCGGTCGAGCCGTCCCGCGCCATCGTGCTCCTGTGGCTCCTCGCTCTTCCCCTGGCCGTCCTCGGCGGGTGGTTCGCAGCGACCCGGCTGACGGAGCGCTCGCTCCTGCGGATCGTTGCAGCCATCGTGTGGGGTCTTGCCCCGACATTCCTCACGGCGCTCGTCGAGGGGCGCCCGGCCGCGGTCCTCGTTCACCTCCTTCTTCCCTGGCTCCTGTACACCGGCACCGTCGCGCACCGATCGTGGGCGAGCGCCGGTGGCGCGTCGCTCCTCCTGGCCGCCGTGCTGGCGTGCGCCCCATCCCTCGCACCCGCGCTGCTGATCGCCTGGCTCGGGATGCTCGTGACCGTCATCGCCGCCCGGCGCGGCCGCGGGGTGGCGAAGGTCGTGTGGCTCGTCGTACCGTCGGCGGTCTTCTTCGCCCCGCTCGTCTGGGTGCGCGTCCGCTCCGGCGACCTGCTCGCGCTCCTGGCCGACCCGGGTGTTCCCGTGGGCGGGGGAGTGTCGGCGGATGCTGCCGGACGCCTGCTCCTGGCCGCCGGGTTCCCCACCGCTGACCCGGGCGGATGGAGCGCGTTCCTCGGCGGCGCGCCGGTGTGGTGGGTGCCGCTGCTGCTGGCGCCGCTGGCCGTCCTCGCGCTCATGTCGCTCGTGACTCCGCGATGGCCGGTGGGTGCGGCCCTCGTCGTGCTGGCCGTGCTGGGGATGGCCACCGCGTTCGCGGCTGTCGGGATCGCGGTGTCGTTCGCCGGGACGGCGTCCGTGCCCCTGTGGCCCGGCACTGCACTGAGCCTTGCGTGGGCGGGCGCGGCCGGTGCGGCGGTGGTGACGCTGGATTCGGGGCTCGTCCCGCGTCTGCGGATGCTGCGCCCGGTCGCAGCCCTCCTCCTCGTCGCCGGGGTGGTCGTGGTGGCTGTTCCTTCCCTCACGGCGCCCGCGCGCGACGCGTCGGTGCTCACGAACGGGCCCGCGGCGACCCTGCCCGCCTATGTCGCCGCGGAGGGCAACGGCGACCCGCGCGTGGGCACGATCGTGCTGAATCCGGTCGACCAGGGCATGGTCGTGCAGGTGGTGTGGGGCGGCAGTGAGACGCTCGGCGGACAGAGCACCGTCCAGGCCACTCGTACCGAGGCCTCCGCCGCCGATCGAGAGCTGGCCGACCTGTCGGCCGACCTGGTGACCTCGACCAGTCCGGAAGCCGTGCAGGCGCTCGCCGAGCGCGGGATCGGCTTCGTCCTGCTCCAGGCCCCGGACGGTGACGTCGAGACCGTCCAGGCACTGCGGCTGGCCGCATCCACGGCGCTCGACCAGCGGGACGGCCTGGACGCCGTCGGGGAGACCGCACGCGGTGCCCTCTGGCGGCTCACCGGCGACGTCGAGCCGCGCGCACCGGACTCGGCGGCCGTCCGCGACACCGCGCGGGCGCTGGCGCTGGCCCAGCTCGCCGTCGTCGCGATCTGCCTGCTGCTGTCCGTGCCGACCGCCGCGAGCCGTCGTATCGCACGTCGGACCCCTCGCATCGTCGGGCCGGCACCGAAGGAGACGCGATGACGCAGCGGCGGCTGTTCCGGTGGGTGCTCACGAGCACCCGCGTCGTGGCGGGTGCTGCCGCCGCCGCCGCGACGGTCATCGCCGTCGTGCTCGCGATCGCCTTCCCGTGGCCGACGGTGACGGCCGAGCCCGTGCGCGTGGTGGCGACGCCGGCGCCCTCGGATACCGTGCTGGCCTGCGACGGACCGCTCCTGGCGCTCGGCCGGGTGGTGGAGGAGGCCGGACAGCTGTCGGTCGCCGCTTCCCAGTCGGTGGTCGCCGGCCCCGCGAGCGCCGGGGCCACCGAGCGCGCACTGACCGCACCCGCAGAAGGCGCGGAGTCGCTCGCCTTCGCCTCCGCCCCCGACGGCTCTCAACCGGCGACCTTCGCCGCGGCGGGCTCCAGTTCCATCGACGCAGCCGATCTTCGCGGATTCGCCGCATCCGCCTGCCGCCCGCCGCTTCTGGAGTCGTGGCTCGTGGGGGGCGCGACGACCACGGGTTCGAGTGACCTGGTCGTGCTGTCGAACCCGGGCACGGTCGCCGCGACCGTGCAGGTCACCGTCTACGGCGCATCCGGCGCGCAGGTGGCCCCCGGCGGTACCGACCGGGTCGTTCCCGCAGGCAGCCAGGTGGTGATCCCCCTCGCCGGTCTCCTCCCGGACGAGGCGAGCCCCGTGATCTCGGTGACGGCGATGGGTGCCCCCGTCACGGCGGCTCTGCAGTCCAGCCTCATCCGCACGCTCCTTCCCGGCGGGATCGACCAGGTAAGCCCGGTCGCCGCGGCCACGGAGCGCCAGATCGTCGCGGGAGTGGTCGTCCCCGAAGAGGGCACCGAAGGCGTGGAAGGGGCGCGCACGATCGTCCGTCTCCTCTCGCCCGCGGCCGACACCCAGGCCATCGTGTCGGTGCGCGACAGCGCCGGCCGCACGGTGGGCGAGGACGCGGCCGTGCCGCTCGTCGCCGGAATTCCGAGCGAATTCGGTCTCCCGGCGCTGAGCCCGGGCACCTACACGGTCGACGTGGCGGCCACGGCGCCGGTGGTCAGCGGCGTGTGGGGGACCACGGGCTTCGGAGAGGGATCCGATTTCGCGTGGTTCGCCGCCGCCCCGGAGGTCGACCGACCGACGGCGGTCGCCGTGCCCACCGGCGCATCGCCGGCGCTGACCCTGGTCAACGAGGGCGGCGAAACGGCGACGGTGACGGTGACCACCCCCGGCGGTTCGACGACCGAGGTGGACGTGGCGCCGGATGCCGCGGCGCAGGTGGCTCTCGCCGAGTCGGGGGCGTACGTCCTCGACCCGTCCGCACCGGTGCGGGCGGCGGTGTCCTTCTCCGCGGCGGGAGCGCTCGCCGGGTTCCCGGTGTGGAGCGCGGACGCCGCGGCTCCGCCCATCCCCGTCTTCCCGTAGCCGGGAGGCTCAGAAGTAGCGGAACCGCTCGGGGCCGAGGTCCCACGGATCGCGGTCGAGGTATTCGGCGGCAGCGCGGAACACCGCGCTCTCGATCATCATGCGCCGGTGCAGGTCGTCGTCGCGGTGCAGGTGGCTCAGCCGCTCGATCGGTACGCGATAGAGGATGATGCGCTTCTGCTCGCGCAGTACCCGCCAGCGCGGGATGCCGTGGTCATCGGTCGAGGGTGGCAGCACCCCGATCTCGAAGGACACCTCCCGCAGCTCGCTCCACGCGGAGCGGAGGAACTCCGCGGCGGTGCCGACGGCCAGATCGAAGCGCTCCACGCGGGTGTCCAATGGGGGAAGCGGAGGGCGCACGACCGGGCTGCGGTTCTCGCGGCCATGACGACCGTGCCGCGGAGGTCGTGCGCGGAGGCGCTCGCGGGAGCGGCGGCGGACCATGGCCCCATCCTACGACGCGGTCGGCGAGGCGGCGGGGCGCCGGCCGATGCCGCGGTTAGGCTGACGGCGATGCGCGACAGACTCTGTTCCAAGGTGGGATGCTCCCGCGAGGCGGTGACGACCCTGACCTACGATTACGGCGACCAGATGGCGGCCGTCGGACCGCTCGGTCGAGGCGGCGATCCGCACGCGCATGACCTGTGCGCCATCCACACCGATCGGCTGTCCGTCCCCCGCGGATGGGTCGTCGTCCGCCACGAGACGCTGCGCGTCTGACGCTGCGCCCCCGTCAACCGGGGTTCAGTGACCGGTCGGCGGGAGGAGCGCGGCGACGCGCTGGTCTTCGAGGAGGAGCGCCCGGAACTCGCGGTCCCGCCGCACGGCGGCGATGCCGTGGAGGAGCAGCTCGGCGTCGACCGGCGGTAGTGGAGCGACGAATGGGCGCGCCTCCGCGGCGAGCGACTCGGCAAGGCGGACCCGCGCGGATGGCTCCAGGTGCGGCGCCGAGCGCACGAACTGGGCGATGCGGGCGGCGAGGCGGTCGGGCAGGCGCGCGACATCGGCGACCTGAGCCCAGCCGGTGAGCGCCGGAGGGACCCCCGGCGCCGGCGCCGGGAGCGCCGGCGTGCGCGTGCGTTCGCTGTAGGTTCCGGCCAGCAGATCGCCCAGGCGCTGCGCCCGCGGCGTGAACGCGCCGACGAGGGCGGCCAGCGACCCGAGCGTGAGCCACAGTTCGAGCACCCCCGCCAGGGCCCGCAGGAATGCGTGCCGGAATCCGATGGCGCCGCCGTCTGCGCGGACGATCCGGCCGCCGACGGCCAGCTTGCCGAGGCTGCGTCCGCGGGTGGCCGTCTCCACGGTGGTCGGGGCCACCACCGCCACGAGCACCAGCACCGTGATCGCCAGAGGCGGCACCGCCTCTTCGCCCACGACGCCCGCGCTCACCAGCCATGTCAGGACGCTCGCCAGCAGCACGAGCACGGCCACCCCGATGAGGAAGTCGATCAGCGCGCCCGCGGCGCGGAGGAAGAATCCCACCGACTGCACGTCCAGCGCCACGGCTTCGCCGGTGACCGTCTCGTCCTGAGCGATCTGCACCAGGGCGGGGGGTCGGTCGGAGGCCATGGGTACAGTAAAGCAAATGGACCTCGACGCCCTGACGGCCGCGCGGCGGCAGGAGTGGGCACGCCTGGACGAACTGAGCCGCGCCCGCCGCCTGTCCGGGGCGGAGGTCGATGAACTCGTCACGCGCTATCGCGCCGCATCCGCCGACCTCGCCGAGATCAAGACCTCGGCAGGCCGAACGCCCCAGGGCGACTACGTCTCGACGCTCCTGGCACGCACTCGGCTGCGGCTGACCGGTGTGCGGGAGAACCCCGGCGCACTCGTGCCCCGCTTCTTCCTGTGGCAGCTGCCCGCCGCCCTCTACCGCGTGCGGTGGATGCTGCTGGCCGTGGCCGTCGGCTTCCTCGCGGTCACGACCCTCGTGGCCGTGTGGATCGCCTCCGACCCGGCCGCCGTCGCCGCACTGGGGGACGAGGCCGAGTTGCAGTCCTATGCCGAGGAGGAGTTCACGGCGTACTACAGCGAGAATCCGGCTGCCGTGTTCGCGGGGACGGTGTGGACCAACAACGCCTGGATCGCCGCGCAGTGCGTGCTGTTCGGGATCACCGGCATCTGGCCGCTCATGGTGCTCGTGCAGAACGCGGTGGGAATCGGAACGGCCGCGGCCGTGATGTTCGCGTTCGGCCGCGGCGACGTGTTCTTCTCCTTCATCCTCCCGCACGGTCTGCTGGAGGTCACCGCGATCCTGGTGGCCGGGGCCGCCGGGCTCCAGATCTTCTGGGCCTGGGTCGCGCCGGGCCCCCGCTCCCGGGCGGACGCGCTGGCCTCGGCGGGACGATCCCTCGGCACGATCGCGATCGGCCTCGTCTTCGTCCTCGCTCTCTCCGGGGTCATCGAGGGTTTCGTCACGCCATCGCCGTGGCCGACGCCGGTCAAGATCACCATCGGCGCGCTGGCACTCGCGGCTTTCCTCGCCTACCTGCTCGTGCTCGGTCGGCGCGCAGCCCGGGCCGGCGAGGACGGCGACCTCACGGAGTACGAGGCGGGGACCACGCGCCTCGTCTCCGGCTGAAGCGCCCGCTCAAGGGTCAGGAATCGTCGCCTCGCGCCTCGGTGAGGCGGCAGGAGTTGTCCCCTGAACGGGCGGATGCTCCGGCGAACAGGTGGGCTACGAGGCTCGCCGCGCGACCGGCCTTTTTTTGAACGAGTCAAAACTGGGCTAGGTTCGGAACATGATCGACGGTACCGGCATGACTCTCGAGGCGCGTCTGCGTACCGCGGGTCTGCGCGTGACCGCGACCCGCACCGCCGTCTTCGACGCCCTCGCCGGCAGACCGCACGCCTCCGCCGAGGAGGTGTTCGACCGCATCCGCGTCACCCTCCCGGCGACGAGCAAGCAGTCGGTGTACAACGCGCTGGGCGACTTCGTCGATGCGGGCCTGGCGCGCCGCATCGAACCGGCCGGTCACCCCGGCACGTTCGAACTGCGGGTCGACGACAACCACCACCACATGGTGTGCACGGAGTGCGGCCGCATCGAAGACGTCGATTGCGTCGTCGGTGGCGCGCCGTGCCTGCACGTGCCCGAGGGGAGCGGGTTCGACATCCGCTCCGCAGAGGTGACGTTCTGGGGACTGTGCCCGAACTGTCGAGCAGACACGAACCACCCGAACCCTCCGAGAGGATCTGAATGAGCGACATCGCCGCTCCCGGCTGCCCCGTTTTCCACGACGGTGCAGCTCCCGACGACAACCGACTGCCCGTGGGAGAAGCCCCCGCCGACAGTCAGCCCGCCGGGCACCTGCCGCACCCGACGCAGGGTTCGGCCAACCGCGTCTGGTGGCCCAACGGCGTCAACCTCAAGATCCTCGCGAAGAACACCGCCCAGCGCGACCCGCTGGATGATGGATTCGACTACAAGGCCGCCTTCGAATCGCTCGACCTCGCGAGCCTCAAGCAGGACATCAAGGACGTGCTCACCACGTCTCAGGACTGGTGGCCCGCCGACTTCGGTCACTACGGTCCGCTCATGATCCGCATGGCGTGGCACAGCGCCGGCACGTACCGCGTGACCGACGGTCGCGGCGGTGGCGCAGCCGGGATGCAGCGCTTCGCACCCCTGAACAGCTGGCCCGACAACGTCAACCTCGACAAGGCCCGCCGGCTGCTGTGGCCGGTCAAGAAGAAGTACGGCCAGTCGATCTCGTGGGCCGACCTGATGATCCTCGCCGGAAACGTCGCGCTGGAGTCGATGGGATTCTCCACCTTCGGCTTCGCCGGTGGACGCGCCGACGTGTGGGAGCCGGACGACGACGTGTACTGGGGCCCGGAGACCACGTGGCTCGGCGACGAGCGCTACACCGGCAACCGGGAGCTGGAAAAGCCCCTCGCCGCCGTGCAGATGGGCCTCATCTACGTCAACCCGGAGGGCCCCAACGGCAACCCCGACCCGCTGCTGTCGGCACGGGATATCCGCGAGACGTTCGGCCGGATGGGCATGAACGACGAGGAGACCGTCGCCCTCATCGCCGGCGGCCACACCTTCGGCAAGACCCACGGCGCCGCCCCCGACTCCCACGTCGGCCCCAACCCCGAGGCCGCCGACATCGAGGAGCAGGGCCTTGGCTGGAAGAACGAGTACGGCACCGGCAAGGGCGACGACACGGTCACCAGCGGCCTGGAGGTCACGTGGACCTACCACCCCACGCGCTGGGACAACGAGTTCTTCCACATCCTGTACGCCTACGAGTGGGAGCTGTTCCAGAGCCCCGCCGGCGCGCACCAGTGGTGGCCGAAGAACGGCATGGGGGCCGACATGGTCCCGCTCGCCCACTCCGAGGGCAAGCGCGAGCCGCGCATGCTCACGAGTGACCTGGCGCTGCGCATGGACCCCGCGTACGACGAGGTCTCGCGCAGGTTCAAGGACGACCCGATCGCGTTCGGCGACGCCTTCGCCCGCGCGTGGTTCAAGCTCACCCACCGCGACATGGGGCCCAAGGCGCGCTACCTCGGACCCGAGGTGCCGCAGGAGGAGCTCATCTGGCAGGACCCGCTGCCCGCTGCCGTCGACCCCCTCATCGACCAGGGCGACGCGACCGCGCTCAAGCGCCAGATCCTCGACAGCGGACTGAGCGTTCAGGAGCTCGTCGGAACCACGTGGGCCGCAGCATCCAGCTTCCGCGGCAGCGACAAGCGCGGCGGC
Source organism: Microbacterium sp. Z11_20 (assembly GCF_057197605.1). Taxonomy (NCBI): domain Bacteria; kingdom Bacillati; phylum Actinomycetota; class Actinomycetes; order Micrococcales; family Microbacteriaceae; genus Microbacterium; species Microbacterium sp. Z11_20. The sequence goes on from NZ_JBXVOQ010000001.1 coordinate 38,756, forward strand.
GTCAACGGCGCCCGCATCCGCCTCGCCCCGCAGAAGGACTGGGAGGTCAACAACCCCGCGCAGCTGCAGAAGGTGCTGGGCGTGCTCGAGCGCATCAAGGCGGAGTTCGACGCGCAGCAGGCGGGCGCCAAGACCGTGTCGCTGGCCGACCTCATCGTGCTGGCCGGAAACGCCGGCGTGGAGCAGGCGGCCCTGGCCGGCGGCATGGAGGTCGAGGTGCCCTTCACCCCCGGTCGCACCGACGCCACGCAGGAGCAGACCGACGAGACGTCCTTCGCGTACCTCGAGCCGGTCGCCGACGGGTTCCGCAACTACATCTCGCGGGATGCGAAGCTGCCGGCGGAGTACCTGCTGGTCGACAAGGCCAACCTGCTCACGCTCACGGCGCCGGAGATGACCGTGCTCGTCGGCGGGATGCGCGCGATCGGTGCGAACTGGGACGGGTCGCCCTTCGGTGTGTTCACCGCGACGCCGGGTGCGCTCACGAACGACTTCTTCGTGAACCTGCTCGACCTCGGCACCACGTGGACGCCGCTGGACAGCGGCAAGCACGCATTCCAAGGGGCGAAGGACGGCTCGGGGGAGCGTGTGGGCGTCGGCTCCCGCGTCGACCTGGTGTTCTCCTCCAACTCCGAGCTGCGCGCCCTCGCCGAGGTGTATGCCAGCGATGACGCCAAGGAGAAGCTCGTCCGCGACTTCGTCGCGGCGTGGCGCAAGGTCACCGAACTCGATCGGTTCGACATCGTCTGAGCACCATCTGCGAACGGCCCGTCCCGAAAGGGGCGGGCCGTTCCGTTGTCCGGGCTACAGGCGCCCGGCGGCCTTGAGCGCGAGATAGCGGTCGGCCACGCGCGGAGGAAGATCGTCGGCGGATGCGGTGACCGCATCGCCGCCCGCGCGCTCGACGGCCGCCGCGACCCGGCGAGCGTCCTCGCTCGCCCGCACGGCGGCGGCGGCGGCGTACACCTCGGCCGCGTTCGTGCCCGCCGTGTCGGCGACGGGCACTTCGGCGGCGGTGGCGACGAGGACCCGCGTGCGCGCGGTGAGGCCGGGAAGCGACCCCAGGAATCCGCGAGCGGCGGCCGGGTCGTCGTGAGCGGTGACGAGCACCACGAGCGAGGGGTGGTTCGCCAGCGTCCGGACGTGGGCGAGCGCGGCGTCCCAGTCGGTGTCCAGGAGTGCCGGCTCCACCGGCGCCATCGCATCCACCAGCGCGGGAAGAAGTCCCGGTCCCTCCACCCGGCTCACGCGCGCACGGACGAGCCGGTCGAACATGAGCAGGTGCACATGGTCGCCGGCCCGCTGCGCCAGCGCCGCCAGCAGCAGCGCCGTCTCCATCCCCGCATCCAGGCGAGTGCCGTCGCCCACGCGCGCCGCCGAGGTGCGCCCGGTGTCGACGACGATGACGATGTGACGGTCGCGCTCCGGTCGCCACGTGCGGAGCATCGTCGCACCCGCCCGCGCGGTGGCGCGCCAGTCGATCGAACGCACGTCATCGCCGCGCACGTACTCGCGGAGGCTGTCGAACTCGGTGCCCTGACCGCGCACCTGCACGCTGGTGTTGCCGTCGAGCTCCCGCAGGCGCGCGAGGCGCGAGGGGAGGTGACGCCGCGCGCGGAACGGAGGGAGGACGCGCAGCCGTCCGGGGGCGTCCAGGCGCGCCTGGCGTCCCGCGAGGCCCAGCGGGCCGACCGAGCGGGTCACCACGAAGTCGCTGCGCAGTTCGCCGCGACGGCCGGGGCGGAGCGCCTGCCTCAGGATGCGCCGCTCCCCGGCGGGCACGTCCAGCCGGAGCCGCGTGGTCCCCGCCCCCGCCGTCGGCTGCCACGCGTCCCGCAGCACTCCGCGGACGCGTCGATCGCCCGTGTTCGTGACGACGACCTCCGAGACGACCGGTTCGTCCAGGAGGGTTCGCCCGGGGAGCCGGCGATCGATCGTGAGCCGTCGCGGATCAGCGGCAAGAGCGACGTCGGCGGCCGCGCCCGCCGCGCACAGCAGCATCCACACCCCCGCCACCGCCCACGGCGCGACCTCCGCCGCCGAGAGCAGCACGACGGGGACGACGCCCAGGGCGACGAGGATCGGAAGACGGCCGGTGACGTACACGGGTCAGAGCGGAACGCGGGTCTGCTGCAGCACCGAGGTGAGGATGGCGTCGACGGAGACCCCCTCGATCTCGGCGTCGGGGCGCAATCGGATGCGGTGGCGCCAGGTCGGGACGAGCATCGTCTGCACGTGGTCGGGCGTGATCGCGGGATACCCGCTCAGCCACGCCCAGGCCTTGGCCGCCGCGAGGAGTCCCGTCGTCGCGCGCGGGCTCACACCCAGCTGCACGGACGGGCTTTGGCGGGTGGCGCGGGCGAGGTCGACGACGTATCCGAGCACGTCGTCGGCCACGGTGACCGCGGCCGACGCCCGCTGGGCGTCGAGGATCTCCTGCGGGGTGACCGCCTGCTCGACCCCCGCGGCCCCGAGCGCGCGCGGGTCGAAGCCGTTCGCGTGACGACGGAGCACATCCAGTTCGGCCTCGCGCCCCGGCACGTCGACGAGGAGCTTCAGCAGGAAGCGGTCGAGCTGCGCCTCGGGCAGCGTGTACGTGCCTTCGTGCTCGATGGGGTTCTGGGTCGCCGCGACGAGGAAGGGCTCGGGAAGCGGCCGGGTCACACCGTCGGTGGACACCTGCCGCTCCTCCATCGCCTCCAGCAGGGCCGCCTGGGTCTTCGGAGGAGTGCGGTTGATCTCGTCGGCGAGGACGATGTTCGTGAACACCGGACCCGCCCGGAACTCGAACTCGCCGGTGCGCGCGTCGTAGACGAGCGAACCGGAGACGTCACCGGGCATCAGGTCGGGGGTGAATTGGATCCGTTTGGTGTCCAGGCCCACCGCGCGGCTGAAGGTGCGCACGAGCAGCGTCTTGGCGACGCCGGGAACCCCCTCCAGCAGCACGTGTCCGCGCGCCAGGAGGGCGATGAGGAGCCCGGTCACGGTGCCGTCCTGCCCGACCACCGCCTTGCCGATCTCACCGCGCACACGGTGCATGGCGTCGCGCAGGGCGTCGTCGTCCGGTGCGTCGTCGTCCGGTGCGTTGTCGCTCATGAGGGGGTCCCTTCCGGTCGGGTGGCGGCGGAGACATCCGCCTCGAGGTCGTGCAGGCGGTCGCTGAGGTCGACCAGCTCGCGGTCGGTGGCGGGGGCGTCGGTGATGAGGATGCTGCGCACGGCGCCCGGATCGCGCGAGAGGCGGCGGGCCGCGGCATCCGCCACCGCCATCGGCGCGACGTGGGCGCCGAGCCCCAGCATGCGGCTGATCCGGCCGATCGCGGCGGCGCGGAGCTGACCGGCCGCGTGCGCGGCGTCGCGGCTGCGGGCATAGAGGCGCCCGCGGCCGATGGTCGTCTCGGCCGCGCGCACCGTGACGGGCAGCGTCTCGGCGACGAGCGGTCCGAACCGCCGCCCGCGCCAGATCGCCGCGGTGACGCCGGCGGCCAGGAGCAGCACGATGGCGGGGGTCACCCAGGGTGGGGTGAGTTCGCCCAGCGTGGGCGCCGCCGCATCCACGTCGGCGAGGGACGGGACGTACCAGACGAGCGTCGGTCGTGCTCCCAGCAGGCCCAGGGCGAGGGCGGCGTTGCCCGCCTGGCCGACCGTGTCGTTGGCCAGCAGCGCGCGACCGTCCACCGCGGTGACGGCGCGTGCCCCCCGCGACGCGGTCAGGAGCGCGAAGGCGTCGTCGAGGGGGTAGCACCCCTCGACGCCGTCGCCGGGGGTGAAAAGCTCCCCGGCGACGATCTCGCCCGCACGACGCGCAGCGGCCTGCGTGCACTCCGGTGCGAGGGTGTCGTCGGCGAACGCGCCTGCCGCGGCCGAGTCGTGCAGGAGCACGCGGAGAGTGCGCGACCGAGGCTCCAGGAGCACCACGTCCGCCGCGCCCGCCGCCAGTTCCGTCACCGCCGCATCCGACAGACCGGGCGCATCGGGCAGTGCCAGGGTGGCGTCCCCGTCCGCCAGCGCGGCCGAGGCGGCGGGCAGGTCGCGCGCGATGCGGACGTCGATGCCCTCGTTCTCGAGGACGCGGACGAGCGCGCGGGCGCCGTCCGGACCCGCCGACTCGGGATCGAGCGCCGACCGTTCGGCCCAGCCGGCGCTCTGGCCGAGGAGAGCACCGGCGACGGCGACGAGGGTGAGCGCGACGGCGATCACCGCCCAGCCGAGCGCGCGCGTGCGCCGGCGGGGCCGGTCGAGGTCTGTCGCACTCATCGCGGCGCCTCGCTCAGCGCCGGACGGGTCTGGGCGAGAGCGTCGTCCAGACCCGCGATCCGGTCGTAGACGGCGCGGCTCCCGGGGCGGCGCAGATAGCGGACGTCGTCGAATCCGGTGGCCGCCGCGGCCAGCTCGGTCGCCGCGGCGGGGAAGGCCCGCGCGGCCTCCCGAGCGAAGGCCTGAGCGGTCGCGCCGGGGGGAGGTTCGATGATGGCGCGTTCGGACAGGCCGCGTGCGAGCGCCCGGAAGCGCAGGACGATGGCCTCCTCCCACCGCTCGCGGGCGGCGCTCGCGCTCGCGTCGGCCCGCAGCCGATCGGCCGACCGGTCGTCACCGTCGCCGAACAGCGGTCCGACCGTTCGATGGGAGCGTGCCGCCGGGCGCGGGCGCCCCCACACGAGGAGGGCGGCGACGAGGAGCGCGACGACCACGACCGTGGCGACGACGGCGGCAGTCGGGCCCCACCCGCCGGACAGGTCGGGGTCGAGCAGGCGGGTGAAGAACTCGCCGACGGCTCGCGCCGCACGATCGAGGAACGTCGGCTCCGCCGCCTCGTAGACCGGATCGGCCAGCTCCCGCCGCAGCCGTTCTCGGGCGTCGTCGGGACTGGGCTGGAGGGGAGCGGCGCTCCAGCGCTGCACCGGTGCCGTCACGGTCGGCCGGGGCCCGCCGGCGCGCCCGGGGGCGCCCACGTCGTCGGCGCCGGCGGGGCCGGGGGCGCCGGTGGAGCGGGCGGGGCCGGTGCCGCGACCGGCCCGGGGACCGGCGCACCCGCCGGCGGCGGCCCGCTGGGCATCTGCGGGGGTGCTGGCGCGTACGGCGGCGGGGACGAGAAAGCGCCGGGGACGGCTGCCTGCGGCATCGCACCGGCCGGCCCGGGGTACGCCCACGCCGGCGCGGCGGGTGCGCGCGGGGGGAGTTCGCGTCCGATGTGCACGCGATACGGGTCGGGGAGATCCTCCGCGCCGGCGTCGCGCTGATCGACGTAGGCGAGCAGGTCGAGGTCGAGGCCCTCGTGCCGCATCCTGCAGTCCACGTACACCAGGGCGGTCGCGGTGGATTGGACGATCAGCGCGATGCACTGGATGAGGATCGTGACGATCTGAGTGATCACGGCCGTGACGAGGAAGGCGATGAGCGCGCCCGCTTCGGGCTCACCGGTGGGCGTGACGATCGTCGTCAGCCCCAGCGCGACGAACTGGAGGGGAAGGCCCACGAGCTGCGCGACGACACCGAAAGTGAGGGAGATGATGACGATGATGCCCAGCGTCGGCCAGAAGCGGGTGCGGGTGAGCCGCCACGACCGCGCGAGCGCCTGGCCGATGCGCGCCCGCTCGAGGATGATGACCGCGGGCACGAGGAGCAGCTTGGTGTTCAGCCACAGGGTGAGGGGGATGGCGGCGAGGAACGTCAGTACTCCGCCGACGATCGCGACCGGGACGGATGCGGTGCCCAGGGCGAAGAGGACGGCCACCACGATCGCCACGACGACCGCGACGGCCAGGAGCAGGAGGAACGCATACCCGAGCAGCCGGCCGGCCACGGGACGAACCCGTCGCCACACCCCGCGGAGGGGGAGCTTCTCGGCGACCACCGCGTGCGCGACCTCGCTGACGACGACGCCCTGCACGAGAACGCCGAGCGCCCCGGCGGCAAGGGTCAGCACGACGCCGGTGATCGCCGTGATCGCGATCGACCCGGCCGTCACGGCTTCGAAGTCCTCGGTGCCGGGGGTGAGGGTGTCCAGGCGCGAGAAGGCGGCGAAGGCGACCCCGCCGGTCACCAGGATCAGCACCAGGAAGGCGAGTGCCTGCACGCCCAGGGCGAACCCGAGCAGCACCCCGGGGTTCTGCCGCAGTGCGGTGAACGACCGGCCGAGCGTGGTGCCGAAACCGTAGGGATGCAGGGGCACGATGCCCGGGCGGGGGGCCGGCGTCCAGGCCGGGTACGCGGTCACATGCGCCTCCTCTTGCTGGGCTGGTTCTATCGTGTCACACGCGGGCGAGGCGCTCGGCTGGTGCTCAGTCGCGTCGACTACTGTGTGAAGTGAGCGCACGGGGATGCTGCCGCGCGCCCGTCGCGCAGCGGGACGGATGTGAGGACGAACGCGCAGATGACTTCACGAATCCTGGTGGTCGACGACGACACGGCGTTGGCGGAGATGATCGGCATCGTGCTGCGCACCGAAGGGTTCGACACCGCCTTCTGTGCCGACGGCGCCGAAGCGGTCGACGCCTGGCGCCGCGAACGCCCCGACCTCATCCTGCTCGACCTCATGCTGCCCGGGATGGACGGCATCGAGGTGTGCACGCGGGTCCGTGCCGAGTCGGGGGTGCCGATCATCATGCTGACCGCCCGCACCGACACCGCCGACGTGGTCAAGGGGCTCGAGTCCGGCGCCGACGACTACATCGTGAAGCCCTTCAACCCGAAGGAGCTGGTCGCCCGCATCCGCACCCGCCTGCGGCCGGTGTCCGCCGCGGGGGGCGAGGTTCTGCGCATCGGCGACCTCGCCGTGGATGTCACCGCGCACGAAGTGCGCCGCGGCGATGGCGTGATCGCGCTGACGCCGCTGGAATTCGAGCTGCTCGTCGCCCTCGCATCCAAGCCCCAGCAGGTCTTCTCGCGGGAGATGCTGCTCGAGCAGGTATGGGGCTACCACTACAAGGCCGACACGCGCCTGGTGAACGTGCACGTTCAGCGCCTGCGCGCCAAGGTCGAAACCGACCCCGACAACCCTCGCATCGTCACCACCGTGCGCGGAGTCGGGTACCGCGCCGGCGCGGTGGTGTGAGGCCGGCATGACCACGGCGACGGCCCCGCGGCGAGCGGTGCCGACCGTCGTGCAGGGGTGGCGCTCGTGGCCGGGCCGTGTCACGGCGCTGTGGCGGCGCTCGCTGCGGTTCCGGACGATCCTGGTCACCCTGGGGCTGACCGCGCTGACGATCCTCATCGCGTGCGTGTGGATGGCGCTGGCGATCCAGAACGACCTGTTCCAGTCCCGGCTCCGCCAGGCGCTCACATCGGCGCAGCGCGCCACCATCGCCGCGCAGGTCACGTTGGACGCCTCGGCGGAGACCGATGATCCCGTGACGGTGCAGAACCTCATGAACAGCGTCCTGCGTACCCTCTCGCAGCAGTCCGGCGCGGACGCCTTCGCCTCCTACCGGATCGACACGGATGCGTCGTCCCTGGCCCCGCAGAACGTGGACTCGGTCGGATTCGAGCGCACCCTCGTGACGTCGGAGTTGCGGGAGCTCGTGCGCTCGAACACCGAGACGCAGTGGTGGCAGTCGGTGTCGCTGCCCACCGAGGGCGGGACGGGTCCGGGCATCCTCGTCGGCCAGCAGCTCGATGTCCGCGGCGTCGGCCCGTACGAGGTCTACCTCGCGTACAACCTCGAAGCCGCCTCATCCACCCTGACCTTCGTGCAGGCCATGCTGTGGGTCGTCGGGATCGCACTGGTGGCGCTCATCGGCGGCATCACCTGGTTCGCGCTGCGCTCGGTCACCGTCCCGATCGGCGAAGCGGCCGAGACCAGCGCGCAGCTCGCGGCGGGCGACCTCGCCGTGCGCCTCCCCGTGCGCGGCGACGATGAGCTGGCAGTCCTCGGCCGCTCGTTCAACGCGATGGCCGACAGCATCGAGGCGCAGATCAAGGAGCTCGCGGAGCTCTCCCTCGTGCAGCAGCGCTTCGTCTCCGACGTCTCGCATGAGTTGCGGACGCCCCTGACCACCATCCGCCTGGCCGCCGACATGCTCAACGACCAGCGCGACCGGTTCGACCCGGCCACGGCGCGAGCCGCCGAGCTCCTCCACGCCCAGGTGCAGCGGTTCGAGACGCTGCTGACCGACCTGCTGGAGATCAGCCGCTACGACGCGGGATCCGTTCAGCTGGAGCTGGAGCCGACGAGTCTCGCACACCTGGCCGAGGACGTGATCGGGTCGATGCACCAGCTCGCGGAGCGGCACGGCTCGGACGTCCGCCTGCTGGCGCCCGGGGGACATTCCCTCGTGGAGATGGATGCCCGCCGCGTGCGCCGGATCGTACGCAACCTGCTCGGGAACGCGATCGAGCACGGGGAGGGTCGCCCGATCGTCGTCACCGTCGACAGCGACCAGAACGCCGTCGCGCTCGGCGTCCGCGACTTCGGCCTCGGGATGCGGCCGGGGGAGGCGGAACACGTCTTCGACCGCTTCTGGCGGGCCGACCCCTCACGCACGCGCACGATCGGCGGCACGGGCCTGGGTCTGTCCATCGCTCTCGGCGACGCACGGCTGCACGGCGGACGGCTCGAGGTGTGGTCCGAGCTCGGCCGCGGGTCGCACTTCGTCCTCACGCTTCCGCGCCGCGCGGGGGGCGACCTCGGCGGGCGCTCGCCGATCGCGCTCGATGTGGACGACGACGACACCTCGCTGGAGGCGCTGGGACTCACCCAGCCCATCGACGTGACGGAGGGCAGCGCATGAAGCGCCTGGCCGGGGTGGCCGCCGCCGTGCTCGTCCTGCTGCTCACCGCATGCGCGGGGCTCCCGAGCTCCGGTGCGGTGTATCCGGGGCGCTCGCCGGTCGATATCGTGGCCGACCCCGACTTCCGCTTCGTGCCCGACAGCCCGCAGCCCGGTGCCTCGCCGGAAGACATCGTCAACGGGTTCATCCGGGCCGGCTCCGGCCCCCAGGACTCGTGGGCCACGGCGCGGGAATTCCTGGCCGGTTCGTTCGCGCGGGAGTGGAATCCGCTCACCACCGTCACCGTCGACCGCCTCCAGGACCGCTCCGCGCCGACGGCTCCCGTCGAAGGCGTGAGTCTCGTCGAGATCACCCCGACGGGGATCGTCGATGCCGAGGGATCGTACCTGCCGCAGGGCGGGGCGCCCTCGACGCTCAGCTTCACGCTCGAGGAGGAGAACGGCGAGTGGCGCATCTCCGATGCGCCGGATGGCATCGTGCTCTTCGAGGAGCAGTTCCGCAGCGTGTTCAGCTCGGCGTCGCTGATGTTCTTCGAGCCGTCGTGGCAGTTCCTGGTGCCGGACGTGCGCTGGTTCCCCCGTACCAACATCGCCGCCTACGTGGCCGGTGCCCTCATCGACGGTGCGCCGAGTCCGTGGCTGGCCGGTGCGGTGGTGACCGCCTTCCCCGAAGAGGTCGAGACCGCCACCCGGGCCGTCCCCATCTCCGACGGGGTGGCGCAGGTCGACCTCACCGACGGAGCGCTGTCGCTGGGGCAGAACGTGCTGGATCGTATGCAAGCCCAGCTCGAGGCGTCGCTGCGCTCGGCGGGCGTCACCACCGTGCAGATGACGGCGGACGGTTCTCCCCTGACGGCGCGTTCGGCTCCCACGCTGTCGACGCGGGTCGACCCCCAGTCCCTGGTCGAAGTCGCGGACGGTCGGTTCGGGTTCCTCAACGGGGAAGACGTCGAGCCCGTCGCGGGGCTCTCGGGGGCGGTCGAATCGCTCGACGCCATGGCCGTGGAGGCGTCGGGCGACCTCGAGGCGGCCGCCGTGCTGACCGCGACCGGTGCCGTGGTGCGCGCCGGGGGGGATGAGACCACGGCTCCGCTGGATGAGCGCCCCGGTCTCATCCGCCCGACGATCGATCCGTTCGGTTTCGTGTGGAGCGTTCCGGGGACCGACCCCGCCGCGGTCCGCGCTTTCGCCGTCGGCGCCGCCCCCGTACCGGTGGAGGCGGCATGGCCGGCAGCCACCGCCGTCTCCGCGATGCAGGTCGCCCGGGATGGTGCTCGGGTGGCGGCCGCGGTGACGGTTCGCGGCCACACCGAACTGTGGGTCGCCGGCATCCGCCGCGCCGCGGATGGGGCGGGCATCGCCCTGGGCGAGCCCCACGTCGTCGCCGTCGTCGCCGGTGAGGGCGCCGGGCTCGCGTGGCTGGATGACACCACTCTCGGTCTCCTCGTCCGGGTCGGCGCGGAGGTGTCGCTTCGCGAGCAGCCCGTCGGGGGCCCGGGGACGGAGCTGACCATTCCCGCGGGAGTGTCGTCGATCGCCGGAGGCAATTCCAGCGCCCGGCTCCTCTCCAGCGCGGGCGTGCTCTATGTGCGCCAGGGGCCCACCTGGCAACAGCTCGCGACGGACATCCGGCTTCTCGCCGGGCAGCAGGGGATGCCGTAGCGCTCTCCTGCACCGTCGCGTTCTCCGATGCAGGACTCCACGGGAATCGGTGGACGGCGCGTCACGAGGCGATGTCCGGGCAGACTCGGCGCATGGACCTGGCCCCGGTGCGCACGGCCCTCGCCGACGCTCTGGCATTCGTGCTGCCCGTCGAGTGCGCCGGATGCGGCGCCGCCGACGTGGCGCTGTGCACCACGTGCCGTGCCTGCCTGACCCCCGACCCGGTACCGCACCGGGTCGGCGAGCTGGCGGTGCGCAGCGGTCTGGTCTACGACGGAGTGGTGGCGCGGGTGGTCCGTGCCCTCAAGGAGGAGGGGCGCACGTCGCTCGCACGGCCTCTGGCCGCCGCTCTCCGTGACAGCGCCGCATCCTGGGACCTCTCCGGGGTCGTCGTCGTGCCCGTCCCGACCTCCCCGGCGGCGATGCGACGCCGGGGTTACCGCGTGGCGGAACTGCTCGCCCGCCGCGCGGGATGGCGGCCCGAACGGCTGCTCCGGGTGTCGCGGCGCACCGCCGATCAGCGGGAGCTCGGCCGCGCCGCCCGCGCGGCCAACGTGGCGGGCAGTCTGCGGGCGCAGGGGGCTGCGGGGGCCCGCGTGCTCCTGGTCGACGACGTCGTCACCACGGGCGCGACGCTGGCTGAAGCCGCCAGGGCGCTGCGCGCCGCGGGAGCGGAGGTGATCGGAGCCGTCACGCTCGCCGCCACGCCGCGGCGGGTGCTGCGGGAACCGGAAACACCATCCTTCGGCCCGTGACACCCCGAGGCGCGCCGGATAGCGTGGTGGGGACAGAAGCCACGGACAGTCCGTTCCCGGAAACCCGGAACCGGGGGCGGACCCGGAACAAGGAGGTAACGGATGGACACCAGCATCGTCGGCGTGGGGGTCGGGATCACCGATCGCTTCAGCAGTGTCGTCGAGGAGAAGGCCGCCCGCATCGAGCACCTCTTCCCCCGAGCGCAGACCCTCGAGGTCAAGGTGACGCATCGCGCGCATCACAACGGGCATATGGAAGACGACACCGTCGAGCTGACCCTCATCGGCAAGGGCCCCGTCGTGCGGGCCGAAGCCACCGACGGTGACAAGTTCACCGCTCTCGATCTGGCCGTGGACAAGCTGAGCGAGCAGCTGCGGCGTGCGAAGGAGAAGCGCGTCGACGGCCGCAACCACCCGCGTGGAGCGAAGTTCGAGAAGGGCACCGGCTCGATCCAGGGCATCGACGTGCAGCCGGCATCGGTGGACGCCATCCGCGCGGTGGCGACGGGGGAGATCCCCGTCCTCCGTTCGGGAGAGGACGACGAGCCCTACAACCCCGTCGTCATCCGCACCAAGCGGTTCGATGCCGAGTGGATGACGGTCGAGGAGGCCGTGGACCGCATGGAGCTCGTCGGTCACGACTTCTTCCTGTTCATCGACGCCCGCACCGACCACCCGAGCGTCGTGTACCGACGCAAGGGCTGGGACTACGGCGTCATCTCCCTCACCGCGGCGGCACCGCCGGCCGCGCGCGCCGCGTCGTAACCGCCGCGCAGCGCTCTCGTTGAGTCGCCAACAAACGCGCGATTTTCCCGCGCGGAGCGACGGTTGCTGGCGAGTCGAGGGGTGGGGGGACCGGCATCCTCGCCGGCGCGCGCAGTCTCGCCCGCTCAGGTGTGCCGTACTCAGTCTCTCCACGCGCGGACACCGCGATCCGCGGGGTGTCGCGGCGCTCGGGCGGTTTCAGCCTGAGTTAGTGCCGGGGTGGGTGGCCGCACGACGGCCGGTGCGCTCGTCGGTGGGCTCGGCGGCCGGGGTGGACGCGGCTCCGCGCTTCTCCATCCCCCAGTTTCCGAGTGGCCGGGGACCGTCAGCCGCCGCTGAGGTGTGCCGTACTCAGTCTCTCCGCGCACGGATACCGCGATCCGTTCGGTATGGCGGTGCTCAGGCGGTTTCAGCCTGAGTTAGTGCCGGGGTGGGTGGCCGCACTCCGGCTCCTGCACCACGGGTGGATGCGTTCGGCGAGGGGCGCTCGTCGGCGGGTGCTCGGCGGTGGGCGGGTTTCCCAGGGGTCAGCCGTCGAACATGTCGCCCAGGAGCGACCCGATGACGAGGCCGCCGAGGATGCCGCCGCCCATCCCGCCGCCGCCCATACCCATGCCGCGTCCGCCCATGCCGCGGCCGCCCCAGCCGCCGTTACCCCAGTCATCCGGGCGCGAGGCGTCGATGTCCTGCTGGGCCAGCTGCAGCGCCTCGCTCGCGAGCGTCCCGGCACGCCGTGCGACGGCCTGAGCGGCCTCGCGGTCGTCCTCCGGAATCGGCCCGAAGGGGATCTCGCCGCGGAGCCGCTCGGCCTCGGCGAGCCGAGTGCGGGCGTCCGCGCCGATCCAGCCGCGGTGGCCGGCGATGACGCTGCGGGCCACGGAGATCTGACGGTCTGCGTCATCCACCGTGTGGCGCACGTGCGACTCCGAGATCACCGGCCGGGCGGCGCGCTCGCGCGCGGTGTCCAGTGCGGCGTTCGCCGTGCGCAGGCGGGACAGCGCTCCGAAGGGATCGTCCTTGGCCGCAGAGGCGGGGAGGGATGCCAGCGCCGACTCCAGGTCGGCCATCGCGGCGGTCACGGCTGGGGTCTGCGGGCCGCTGCGCGCCTCCACGAGGTCGCTGCGCGAATCGTCGATCACCGCGGCCAGCGTCGATTCGGCGCGCAGAGCCTCGATCTCGAACGCGTCCACGGCATCCAGCAGCGACTCCGCTCGGCGCACCGACTCGGTGGCCGCCTCCAGCGCGACCGACGCCTGCTCGCGCTGGCCGGCCTCCCGGCGGCGCTGGGACACATCCGCGGTGTGCACGGCGAAGTCCAGGAGCTGGTCGGCCTCGTCGGGGTTGCCGTCGATCTGATGCAGCGCCGTCTCGCTGTAGCGGCGGGACAGGCGCTCCAGCGCCTCGCGGGCGTGCGGCACGCGCTCCTCGAGTCGCTCGCGGTCGGCGCGCACGCGCTGGAGGATCTCCGGCGCCCGGCGAACGGCCTCGATGGCCGGCTGCAGGGCCGTGGTGCGCTCTTCGAGCAGGTCTTCCGCCCACTGGCACAGCTGGATGATGCGGGCGTTGCGTGTCCGCAACTCCTCGGGGGTGTCGGGGATGTGGTCGTGGTTCAGCTGGTGCAGCTGGAACGCCTCGCCCATGTGGGTGCGAACGGCCGTCAGCGCCGCGCGCAGGTCGGCGGTCCGCACGTCACCGAGCTCCGCGACGGCGAAGTCCACTTCGTCGGTGGTGAGCCGGATCCGCTCATCCGCGGCGACGAGCGCCAGCTCGGCCTGCCGGGCGAGGTCTGCATCCGCGGCGTCCTGCTCTTCACGCTTTCGCTTACCCCAGAACCCGGCCATGGCATCGATCCTACGAGTGTCCGACGGTCGGCGCGCCCGTGTTCGCTCTGCGCGCGCTGTCAGAGCGTTCGCAGGGTCTTCCGAGGTCACAAACGGATAACATGGCACAGTATGCCTGCGTGCAGGCGGGTCCGTCGCGTCAGTCGCGCTGGGCCGAACGCGACAGATGGGAATGCTCCGTGGCCAATCCTCTCGAAAGACTGCTCCGTGCCGGAGAGGGCCGCATCATCCGGCGCCTCCAGCAAGTGGTCAAGGCCGTCAACGCGCTGGAGGAGGACTACTCGCACCTCACCGACGACGAGTTGCGCGGCGAGACCGCCGAGCTGCGCGCCCGCTTCGAGGCCGGAGAGAGCCTCGACCGCCTCATGCCGGAGGCCTTCGCCGCCGTCCGCGAGGCCGCGCAGCGCACCCTCGGCCAGCGCCCCTACGACGTGCAGATCATGGGTGGGGCAGCGCTTCACCTGGGCAACATCGCCGAGATGAAGACCGGTGAGGGCAAGACCCTGACGGCGACCTTCGCGGTGTACCTCAACGCCATCGCCGGCCAGGGCGTGCACGTCATCACCGTCAACGACTACCTCGCCACCTACCAGTCCGAGCTCATGGGTCGGGTCTATCGCGCCCTGGGGATGTCCACGGGCGTCATCGTGTCGGGGCAGACGCCGGAAGTGCGTCGCGCGCAGTACGCCGCCGACATCACCTACGGCACGAACAACGAGTTCGGCTTCGACTACCTGCGCGACAACATGGCGTGGCGCAAGGAGGACCTGGTCCAGCGCGGGCACTACTTCGCGATCGTGGATGAGGTCGACTCCATCCTCATCGACGAGGCCCGCACGCCGCTGATCATCTCGGGGCCCTCGTCCGGTGAGGCCAACCGCTGGTTCGCCGAGTTCGCGAAGATCGCCCGCACGCTCGAGGCGGGCGTGGACTACGAAGTCGACGAGAAGAAGCGCACGATCGGCGTGCTCGAGCCCGGTATCGAGAAGGTCGAGGACTACCTCGGCATCGAGAACCTCTACGAGTCGGCGAACACGCCGCTCATCTCCTTCCTGAACAACTCCATCAAGGCCCTCGCGCTGTTCAAGCGCGATGCCGACTACGTCGTGATGAACGACGAGGTCATGATCGTCGACGAGCACACGGGCCGCATCCTCGTGGGGCGCCGGTACAACGAGGGCATCCACCAGGCCATCGAGGCCAAGGAGGCGGTGCCGGTCAAGGCGGAGAACCAGACCCTCGCCACGGTCACGCTGCAGAACTACTTCCGCCTCTACGAGAAGCTCGCCGGCATGACCGGTACGGCCGAGACCGAGGCCGCGGAGTTCATGTCGACCTACAAGCTCGGCGTCGTTCCCATCCCCACCAACAAGCCGATGATCCGCAAGGACCAGTCCGACCTGGTCTACAAGAACGAGACCGCCAAGTTCGCGCAGGTCGTCGAAGACATCGCCGAGCGCCACGCGACCGGCCAGCCCGTCCTCGTGGGCACGACCAGCGTCGAGAAGAGCGAGTACCTGTCGCGACTCCTGGCGAAGAAGGGCATCAAGCACGAGGTCCTCAACGCGAAGAACCACGCGCGCGAGGCGGAGATCGTCGCGCGCGCCGGGCGCCTGGGCGCCGTCACCGTCGCCACGAACATGGCCGGTCGCGGTACCGACATCATGCTCGGTGGCAACGCGGAGTTCCTCGCCGTCCAGGAGCTGAAGGCCAAGGGTCTCGACCCGGTCGAAACGCCGGAGGCGTACGAGTCCGAATGGGATGAGGCGTACGCGCGTGTGCGCGAGGTCGTGGCCGAGGAGGGCGCGAAGGTCGTCGCAGCCGGCGGGCTGTACGTGCTCGGCACGGAGCGGCACGAGTCCCGCCGCATCGACAACCAGCTGCGCGGGCGCTCGGGCCGGCAGGGAGATCCGGGGGAGAGCCGGTTCTACCTGTCGCTGACGGACGACCTCATGCGACTGTTCCAGTCGGGTGCGGCCGAAGCGATCATGGCCCGGGCGAACTTCCCCGACGACGTCGCCATCGAGTCGGGCATGGTCTCCCGCGCCATCAAGAGCGCTCAGACGCAGGTCGAGGCGCGTAACGCGGAGCTGCGCAAGAACGTCCTGAAGTACGACGACGTCCTCAACCGGCAGCGCGAGGCGATCTACGCCGACCGCCGCCACATCCTTCAGGGCGACGACATCGCCGATCGCGTGCAGCACTTCATCGAAGACGCGATCTCCGCCGTCATCGACGATCACACCGGCAGCGGTCACACCGAGAGCTGGGACTTCGACGCGCTGTGGACAGAGCTGAAGACGCTCTACCCGGTGGGCGTCACGATCGACGAGGTCGTCGCCGACGCCGGCACGCGCGGACGCATCACGGCGGAGGGACTCAAGCGCGAGATCCTCTCCGACGCGCGGATCGCGTACGCCAAGCGCGAGGAGCAGCTGGGCGAGCAGGCCGTGCGCGAACTCGAGCGCCGCGTGGTGCTGCAGGTGCTCGACCGCCGCTGGCGCGACCACCTCTACGAGATGGACTACCTCAAGGACGGCATCGGCCTGCGCGCCATGGCCCAGCGCGACCCGCTGATCGAGTACCAGCGCGAGGGCTACCAGATGTTCCAGGCGATGATGGGGCAGATCAAGGAGGAGTCCGTCGGCTACCTCTTCAACCTCGAGGTCGAGGTGCGCCGGGTCGAGGGCGAGCAGGCCGCGCAGGTCGAGGCCAAGGGTCTGGCCGCCGGCCCCTCCGAGGCGCAGCGGCTGGAGTACTCCGCCGCGAACGATGCCGGAGAGGTCGAGGTGCGCAACGATCGCGGGCAGGTGCAGAAGGCGGCCACGAGCCGTCTACGCCAGGCCGCCGCTGCCGCCGGTGCCGCACCGGCGCCCGCCGGCGCGCCCACGCGCACGGCCGAGGCGCCCCGTGGCGCGTTCGGTCAGCGCCCGGATGGCTCCACGCCCAGCGCACCGGCCGGCAACCGCGCTGAGCGCCGCGCCGCCGACAAGAAGAAGTAGGCACGGAGGTCGGGGAGGGCGCCACGGGAGCGGCATTGGCCCGCTCCCGTTCGTGGGCGCAGCGAAGACGGCGGGATATTCTGATCCGATGAGCCCGCTGCGCCCCCTCGACCAGTCCTCGAAGCTGAGGGACGTCCTGTACGAGATCCGTGGGCAGGCCCTCGTGGAGGCGGACCGGCTGGAGTCGGAGGGTCACGCGATCCTCAAGCTCAACACCGGCAACCCGGCGGTGTTCGGCTTCGAAGCACCGTTCCAGATCGTGCGCGACATGATCGAGGCGCTTCCGCACGCGCACGGGTACAGCGACAGCCGCGGCATCATGTCGGCCCGGCGGGCGGTGGTGTCCCGCTATGAACAGGTGCCGGGCTTCCCCGCGCTGGATCCGGATGACGTGTACCTCGGCAACGGCGTGTCCGAACTCATCACGATCGTCATGCAGGCGCTGCTGGACGAGGGCGACGAGGTGCTCATCCCCGCCCCGGACTATCCGCTCTGGACCGCCATGACGAGCCTCGGCGGCGGCACGCCGGTGCACTACCTGTGCGACGAACTGGACGAGTGGCAACCCGACCTCGAGGACATCCGCGCGAAGGTCACGCCGCGCACGAAGGCGATCGTCGTGATCAACCCCAACAACCCCACCGGCGCGGTGTACTCCCGAGAGGTGTTGGAGGGGATCGCGCAGATCGCGCGCGAGCACTCGCTCCTGGTGCTCTCCGATGAGATCTACGACCGCATCCTCTTCGACGACGCCGTCCACATCCCCATGGCCGTGGTCGCCCCCGACCTCCTGTGCCTGACCTTCAACGGCCTGTCCAAGACGTACCGCGTCGCCGGCTACCGGTCGGGGTGGCTCGCCATCACGGGTCCGAAGAAGCACGCGGCCGGGTTCCTGGAGGGCATCCAACTCCTGGCCTCCACGCGGCTGTGCGCGAACGTGCCCGCTCAGCACGCGGTCCTGGCCGCCCTCACCGGCGTGCAGTCCATCGATGCGCTCATCGCGCCGTCGGGGCGACTGCACGAACAGCGGGATGCGGCGTGGGAGAGCCTCGAGGCGATCCCCGGGGTCTCGTGCGTGCGCCCGCGTGGCGCGCTGTACGCGTTCCCGCGCCTGGACCCCCAGGTGTACGACATCCCCGACGATGGGAAGTTCGTGTACGACTTCCTCGTCGCCGAGCATGTGCTGCTCGTCCAGGGCACCGGCTTCAACTGGCCGACACCCGACCACCTGCGCATCGTGACGCTCCCGGAGGCGCGTGTGCTGACGGATGCCATCGAGCGCCTCGGCAACTTCCTCGCCTCCTACCGCGCGTAGCCCACGCGAGAAACGACGTGCGGGATGAGACGGCACGCGTCGCGCCGTTTCTCGTCCGGCATGTTGTTTCTCGCGCGCAGTGTGGGCGGGCGTAACCTTCCGGCATGGCGATCGAACTGAACAAACCCGCCCTCCGCCACGCCCGCGCGCTCATCCGTGACGGCAAGGTCGTGAAGGACGAGCGAGACGACTGGTCCGAGGCCGCGCCCACGGCCGCGCAGGAGAACGCGTTCCTGGAGAAGGAAGGCTGGACGGAGTACTCGCACTGGCACCTCGGCATCGACAAGAGCGAGAACCGGGAGACGAAGGGCGCCTACTCGTTCCCCTTCGGCGACTTCCGCGCCGTGCATCGCTCCGGCGTGATCTCCGGCGAGAGCCGGGCGGGCCAGTACGACCATGACGAGATCCGTGATGCCCTCCGATCGCTCCTGGAGCTCATCGACGGTTCGTGAGTCACAGCAGCGCGAGGGATGTCGCCCGCCAGCGCCGGTCGATGCCCTGCAGGCGGATCGCCACCGCGCGGGTGCGGGCAGGAGAGGCCACGATGACCACGGCCTCGACCACCCCGTCGGCAGGGATGCACGTCCGCACGGACAGGATCGCGTGCAGGGGACGGGTCGCCGGCACCCCGCGGGCACTGCGCGCGCGGGTGGCGAGATTCGCCCGCGTCAGCAGTCCGCGGTAGGCGTCCTCGGTCAGCCAGCGCGCCAGCTGCTCGATCTCCCGCACTCCGGCGAGCACTTCCAGCACGCCGCGCGTCAGGTTGCGCAGGAGCGGTTCGGGTTCGGGGAGCGCGGAGGAGGACGTCCGCTGCGGCGCGAAGAACTCGTCCACATCGGCGGAGCGCACGATCACGGGGTAGGGGCGGGCAGAGCCCGCCGGCATCGGAGCCATAGGCGCGCCTATCTCGACAGGGGGGATGTCGTGGAACAACGGTCGCTTTCTCGGCTTTCAGTAGAGCACACGGGCGAGCGCCGCAACAGATTCGGTTCCGGGTGTGGACAACTCGCCGTGCTCGAGAGCCCCGTGCCCTAACCTCGCGCCATGCGCTGGGATCGCTTCTTCGAAGACATCGAGGACCAGCTCGCCTCCGAGTGGGAGGCCGAGCGGGCAGCGCTGGAGACCGAGGCGGAGCGTCTGCGGCTCTCGCGGGTCACGCTGCATGAGAGGCTGACCGCGCTCGCGGCGACCGACGGCGACCCGGTGGCCGCCTCCTTCGACCTGCGCGGCGGCGCCACCCTGACCGCCCCGATCGCGGGCTTGGGGGCGGACTGGTTGCTCGCCTCCCCGTGGGGCTCGCGGTCGGGCGCGGCGCTGGTGCCGCTGGACGCGATCATGGGGATCTCGCTCGCGCACGCCCCGTTGCTGCGCACGGCCCGCCCCGGGAGCGCCGCCGCGGCATCCGCCGTTTCGCGACGCGCCACCTTCGGGTTCGCGGTGCGAGACCTCGTGCGCCGACGCGCGGGAGTCGTCGTCCATGGGCAGGACGGGAGATCCATGGCGGGGACGATCGATCGCGCGGGCGCCGACCACCTCGATCTCGCACTGCACGAGCGGGGTGCCGTGCGGCGCGCGGCCGAGGTCACGGGCTACCGCATCGTGCCGTTCGCCGCGGTCTCCTGGATCGCGGTCGAGGGTCACCCGGACGCCGTGCGAGGCTGACCCCCTCAGTCGCCCTGGGGGGCCCGCCCTCGACCCCACAGCTCCGGAAAGCTGGCGGCGTTGGACTGGCGCCACAGCGCCATCCGCCGTGCTTCCTCCGCCTGATCCTCCAGGTACGCGTCGACGCTGTCCTCCTCGACCCGCCAGCGCGCAGGGCTCCCCACGCGCATGCCGCGCAGCCGCCCCTCGTGCACCAGGGCCACGACCTCGTCCACGGAGATGTCCAGGAGCTCCGCCACCTGAGCGGGGGCGAGCAAGCGCGTGCCTGGGGGCGGGCGGTCGGGCATGTGCCCATTATTACCGGCCTCCTCCGGGGGCCCCGGACGGCCCGCGCCGCTGTGGATAAACGCGGACGCGGATGCAGCGATCGGAGCACCATATCGGCATGACTGCCCTCGATCCACCGCGTGCACGCTCGCGGCCCTTCTGGGGCGACGCGCGGTTCCTTCTCGGCGTCCTCCTGGTGGTGGTCTCCGTCGCGGGCGTCTGGCTCGTGGTCAGCGCGGCTCGCCAGACCGCACCCGTCCTCGCCGCCTCTCGCACCATCGTCCCGGGTGAGACCGTCGGCGCGGACGATTTCCGCACGGTGGACGTGGCACTCGGTACGGCCGGAGCCGCCTACGTCGCCGCCGATGCGCTGCCCGAGGGAGCCGTTGCCACGCGGACGATCGGCGAGGGCGAGCTGGTTCCCGCCGAGGCGGTGGGTGCGGCGGGCGAGGCCCGCGTGACGACCGTCGTGATCGACACCGCCGTGGACGTGCCCGCCGCGATCGCCTCGGGAAGCCGGGTCGAGGTGTGGTTCGCACCGGCGCTGGAGCGCGGAGTCTTCGACACGCCCCGCATCCTCGTCGCCGATGCGACCGTGGCCAGCGTCACGCGCGACGACGGCGTGATCGGCGAGGCGGGAGCCGCCCTCGAACTGGTGATCCCGCGCGCGGACGTGGCTGCCACTTTGGACGCGGTGTCGGACGGGTCCTCGCTCTCGGTCGTCCCCGTGGCGGGGCGCACGCCGTGATCCGGGTGCTCGTGGCCGTCGACGCCCCTCGGGGCGACCTCCTCGCCCGGGAACTCGCCGAGGAGGGGGTGGAGATCGACGCCGTCGTCCCCGCCGGTGCCGCACGGGAGGCGGTTGCCGCCGCCGGCTCGGTCGACACCCTGATCCTGCAGGCGGATGCGCGCACCCTGAGCGCCGCCGTCCTCGGCGAGTGCGACGCCCGGGGGATCCGCATCGTGGCCCTGTGCGCCGACGAAACCGGTCGCCGGATCGCCGCGCGGTTCGGGCTGGCCCCGCCGCTGCCGCTCGATATCGAGGGGTGGGTGCTCATGGATGCGCTGTCGCTGCCGGCCATGCGCCCCGTGCGCGCAGAGCCGGAGCCGGCGGGGCGGATCGTGTCGGTGTGGGGGCCGCACGGGGCACCCGGACGATCCACCCTGGCGATCGAGCTGGCCGCCGAGCTCGCCCGCGGCGGGCGATCGGTCGCCCTCGTGGATGCCGACTCGCACGCGCCGTCCCTCGCCCTCTCGCTGGGACTCGCCGATGAGGGCCCGGGGTTCGCGGCGGCGTGCCGGCAGGCCGAACTCGGGGGTCTGGATGCGGCCGAACTCAGCCGCATCAGCGTGCCGCTGCGCACGGCCGGGGGCACGGTCGAGGTGCTCCCCGGCATCAACCGGCCGGGGCGGTGGCCGGAGCTGTCCGACCGGCGGGTCGGCGCGGTCCTGGGGATCTGTCGCACATGGGTGCACTCCGCCGTCGTGGATGTCGCGGCCTCCCTCGAGCGCGACGAGGAGATCGTGAGCGACCTCGACGGTCCGCGCCGCAACGCGGCCACGCTCGCGGCGTTGCGGGCGTCCGATCTCGTGGTCGCGGTGTGCGCGGCCGACCCGGTGGGGGTCGCGCGGTTCCTGCGCGCCTACACGGAGCTGCGGGCGGCCATCGGGACGACGCGGGTGGCCGTCGTCGTCAATCGCCTGCGCCCGGGAACGCTCGGAATCGACGCCCGCGGCCAGGTGCGACGCACGCTCGAGCGCTTCGCCGGGATCGAGGACGTGTGGTTCGTGCCGATGGATCCCCGGTCGGCGGATGCGGCGATGTTGGCCGCCCGCCCCGTCGCCGAGGCCGCCCCTCGGTCGCCCCTGGCCGCGGCCGTCCGGCGCTTCGTCGGTGAGGCGGTCGAGCCTCCTCGAGCGGCGGCGCCCGAACGTCGTCGCCGACGCCGCGAGCGGCGGGCGGAGCCGGCGACGATCGCCCAGACGGCCCGAGCACAGTGACGAGACCCGTCCTGCAGCAAATTAGGCTGGGGACGTGTCCACGCTCAGCGATCTCGTCTACGCCCAGGGCCGCTCGACCGAGGCCGACGTCGACTGGCTGCACCGGCTCGTGAGCGACGGCCAGCTTCTCGCCGATCTGGCCTTCGCCGACATCGTGGTGTGGGTGCCGACCCAGGATGACTCGTTCATCGCCGTGGCGCACACCAGGCCCGGGGGCGCTGCGACGCTGTTCTACCGCGACATCGTCGGCGACCGCGTGCGGCCGCAGTGGCGCACGCAGGTGCGTGAGGCGTTCGAGAGCGGCCGCATCGTCGACTCCGCATCGCCCGACTGGTTCGAGGAGACCCCCACGCGTGTGCGTGCCGTGCCGATCGTGCGTCAGCTCGCGCGCAACGGGGACGCCCCCGTGACCGTGGGTGTCCTCACGCGTCACACGAACCTGGGGGAGACCCGCACCCCTTCTCGTCAGCAGATCACCTTCAACGATTGCGCCGACGACCTGTTCGGCATGATCTCCACCGCCGAGTTCCCCGACCTGGCCGCCCCGACGGCTCCGCGCCGCGGTGCCCCGCGCGCGTCGGACGGTCTCATCCGCCTGGATGTGGACGGCATCGCCACGTTCGCGAGCCCGAATGCGCTGTCGGCGTTCAACCGGATGGGCTTCGACGACGAACTCGAGGGCGAGTCACTGGTCGACGTGACGACCCGCATCCTCCCCTCCAAGCGGCAGGTGGACGAATCCCTCCCGGTCGTGGTCACCGGCCGCGCGCCGTGGCGCGCCGACATCGAGGCGCGCGGAGTGCAGGTGTCGCTGCGCACCATCCCGCTGCGCGAGCGGGGAACCCGGATCGGTGCGATCGTGCTGTGCCGCGACGTGACCGAGATCCGCCACCAGGAGCAGGAGCTCATCACCAAGGACGCCACCATCCGCGAGATCCACCACCGGGTGAAGAACAACCTGCAGACGGTGGCGTCGCTGCTGCGCATCCAGGCTCGCCGCACGCACTCGGACGAAGCACGCGACGCGCTCACCCAGGCGATGCGGCGGGTGTCCGCGATCGCGGTCGTGCACGACACCCTGTCGGAGGGTCTCGCACAGAACGTCGAATTCGACGACGTGTTCGCCCGTGTGCTCAAGCTGGTGGCCGAGGTCGCCGCCGCACCCAACACCCGCGCTCGTACTCGCTCGACCGGTCGGTTCGGCACCCTGCCGAGCGAGTACGCGACGCCGCTGGCTCTCGCCCTGACGGAGCTGGTGACCAACGCCGTCGAGCACGGGCTGGCGGGGCAGGAGGGCGATGTCGAGATCTCCGCCGTCCGGACGGACGAAGTGCTGGAGGTGCGCGTTCGGGACAGCGGCGTCGGGCTCCCCGAAGGTCAGGTGGGCCGGGGCCTCGGGACGCAGATCGTTCGCACGCTCATCCAGGGCGAACTCGGCGGAACGATCGACTGGCACACCCTCGTGGGAAGCGGTACCGAAGTCACGATCGAGATCCCGATGCGTTACATCGACCGATCGAGCATGTGAGGCCAGGAATTCGTCTAAACCGACACTGCGCGTCGGCGCCGAGGATGCGGAGACGACCGCACTCCCGGCGCTCCGGCGCAGTGCCCTACGGAGGGGTGGCTAGGACGCGCGGCGGGCGCGGGCGGCGCGGCGCTTCAGGGCACGCCGCTCATCCTCGGAGAGACCGCCCCACACCCCCGAGTCCTGGCCGGACTCGAGCGCGTACTGGAGGCAGATCTCGGTGACCGTGCACCGGGCGCACACGGACTTCGCCTTCTCGATCTGGTCGACGGCCGGACCGGTGTTCCCCACGGGGAAGAACAGCTCGGGGTCGACGGTGAGGCAGGCAGCTTTGTCGCGCCAATCCATGGTGGTGCTCCTTGAAACAAATTCGGTTAGCAGAGCCCGGAGTCGGGTCTCCGATACCCTGGTGGGAGATGCGAGCAGTTCGGCTCGCCCCACGTCGCTGTGGGAGCACACGGCTTGCTCCATGTTCCCATAGGCGGTCTGAGCTATCAAGAGGTTAACGGCAGGTTTACAGCCTGTTACCAGTCGCCCCCACATCCGATGACGAGGAGTCACGCCATGCCCGTACGGCTTCTCGCTGCCGGAGTCCTCGTCCTCGAGGCGGTCGGTGTCGCGGCGCTTCTCGTGTGGCAGGTGGCGGCGATCGCGGCGGGCGACATCGTGTCGGTCTCCAGCGCGCTCGCCCTCGCCGTGTTGACGCTCGTCGGCGTCATCGCCGTCGCCGCGTTCGCCGTGGCCACGGCCCGGGGTCAGTCGTGGGGCCGCTCCGGTGGCATCGTGGTGCAGGCGCTCATCCTCGCCGTCGCGCTCGGCGCGTTCACCGGCGAGCAGGCCAATCCGGCGCTGGCCGCGCTGATCGCCGCTCCGGCGGTGCTCGGTGGGATCCTGCTGTTCCTGTCGGTCCGCGATGCGGCCAAGGATGCCGGCGGGCGCGAAGCGTCCTGACCGGTTGCCGCAGCTCAGGCGGGGACGTCGATGCCGAGCGTCTTGCGCAGGCGCGCGACGTGCCCGGTGGCCTTCACGTTGGTGAACGCGTACTCGATCACGCCGTCCTCATCGATCACGAAGGTCGAGCGCAGCACGCCTTCGATCGTCTTGCCGTAGTTCTGCTTCTCGCCCCACGCGCCGTACGCGTCGTGGACGGCGTGGTCGGGGTCGCTGAGGAGCGGGAAGACGAGCCCGTCCCGCTCGCGGAACTCCCGCAGCTTCGCGGGCTGATCGCGGGAGACCCCCAGCACGGTGTAGCCCGCACCCTGAAGCGAGCCCAGGCTGTCCCGGAAGTCGCACGCCTGCGTGGTGCACCCGGGCGTCATGGCCGCCGGATAGAAGTACACGATCACGCGGCGGCCGCGGAAGTCGGCGAGCGAGACCGGATGCTCGTCCTGATCCAGAAGAGTGAAGTCGGGTGCTGCCATGCCGGGCTCGAGGGTGCTCACCCGTCCAGCCTACGGTCCGCGAAGGTCGACAGCAGCCGGTGAAGCGAATCCAGGCGGGCGGCGCCGCCCTCGCCGAGCCGCCCTTCGGCGACGGCTTCCGCGATCGCGCAGTCGGGAGCATCCGGCAGGTGCGTGCAGCCGCGCGGGCACTCCTCGGCGATCTCGGCCAGATCGGTGAACGCGGCCAGGATGTTGGCGGGGTCGACGTGTCCGAGGCCGAACGAGCGGACACCGGGGGTGTCGATGACCCACCCCGCCCCGCCCTGTCCGCGGTAGCGGAACGAGACCGTCGAGGACGAGGTGTGGCGGCCGCGACCGGTGACGACGTTGACGTGTCCGATCGCCCGCTCCGATCCGGTGAGGGCGTTGACGAGCGTCGACTTCCCGACGCCCGAGTGCCCGACGAACACCGTGGAGTGGCCCACGAGGGCCGCGCCGATGCGATCGAGGGGTACGTCGCCGGGTGCGCTGGTGAACACCTCGAGACCGAGCCCATCGAAGTGGGAGAGGAAGGCGGACGGGTCGGCGAGATCGGTCTTGGTGACCACGAGCAGGGGCCGGATGCCCGCATCCAGCGCCGCGACGAGGTAGCGGTCGACCAGCCGTGCGCGCGGCTCGGGGTCGGCGGCGGCCACGACGATGAGCATCTGGTCGGCGTTGGCGACGATCACGCGCTCGACCTGGTCGGTGTCGTCGGCGCTCCGGCGCAGGAGCGACGTGCGGTCCTCGATGCCGATGATGCGTGCGAGGGTGCCCTCCGCGCCGGAGGTGTCGCCGACCACGCGGGCGCGATCGCCGTTGACGATGGCTTGCTTGCGCAGTTCGCGCGCCCGCGTGGCGGTGATCCGCCGCTCATCGGGCCCGCCTTCATCCACGAGCACGGCGTAGCGCCCGCGATCCACACCGAGCACGCGCGCGATCACGGCGTCCGCATGGGCGGGCCGCCGCTTCGTGCGGGGGCGGTTCGCCTTCGGATTCGGCCGCACGCGCACGTCGGTCTCGTCGAGGTCGTCGTCCTCGTCGGCGTCGAAGTCTTCCAGCCAGCTCATCGTCCTCGCCCGCCGTCAGCGGGCGGCACCCTCCCGCATCCCCTGCCATAGCGACACGAACTGGGGCATCGTCTTGGCGGTGGTGCCGATGTCGTCGATCCGGACGCCGGGGACCCGCAGCCCCACAAGCGCACCGGTCGTGGCCAGCCGGTGATCGTGGAACGTCTTCCACGTGCCGCCGTGAAGGGGCCTCGGCACGATGCGGATGCCGTCCTCCAGCTCATGCGCCTCGCCGCCGAGAGCGCGCAGATTCCCCACGAGAGCGGCGATGCGGTCGGTCTCGTGCCCGCGGATATGGCCGATGCCGTACAGCGTCGTGGGACCCTGCGCGAAGGCGGCCAGGCCGAAGAGCGTCGGGGCGAGCTCGCCCGCGGCGGACAGATCGAGATCGATGCCCTCGATGGCCTCTCCGGCGGTGACGGTGAGGTTGGTCGAGCGGCGGACGACCTTGGCGCCCATTTCGGCCAGGATCTCCGACAGCAGAGCGCCCGGTTGCGTCGAGTGCAGGGGCCAGCCGGGGACGGTGACCTGTCCTCCCGCGACCATCGCCGCGGCGAGGAACGGGGCGGCGTTGGAGAGGTCGGGCTCGATGGTGACGTCCTTGCCCCGAACGGGCCCCGGCGGCACGATCCATTCTCCCGGGGCGGGACGCTCCACATGGATGCCGCGATGGGCGAGCGAATCGATCGTCATGTCGATGTGGGGGAGGCTCGGTAGGCGCCGACCGGTGTGACGCAGGTGCAGACCGACGTCGAACCGAGGTGCCGCCAGCAGGAGACCCGACACGAACTGGCTCGAGGCGCTGGCGTCGATCTCGATCTCGCCGCCGCGGACGTGGCCATGACCGCGCACCGTGAAGGGCAGCGACCAGTGGCCGCCGTCGTCGATGTCGAGGCCCACCTCGCGAAGCGCGGCGATGAGCGACCCCATCGGGCGATGCAGGGCGCTCTCGTGCGCGGTGAGGGTCACGTCTCCGACGGCGAACCCGGCGAGCCCGGCGACGAACCGCATCACCGTTCCCGCCTGGCCGCAGTCGATCTCGACACCGCCGTGGAAGGGCGCCCGGGGGGTGATCCGCAGGTCGTCGCCGGCCCGGCGCTCGCCGGCGACGCGGTCGACGGCGACACCGAGACACGTCAGGGCGTCGACCATGCGGTCGGAGTCGTCGGAGTGCAACGGTGAGCGCAGGAGGCTCGGACCATCCGCCATCGCCGCGAGGATGAGCTCGCGGTTGGTCAGCGACTTCGAGCCGGGCACCGTGACGGTCCCTCGCAGGGGACCGTGGGCGACGGGCGCCTCCCAGGCGCCGCGTGGGGGGACGTGGGAGGGGGGAGGGGAATAGCCGTGGGGGGTCATCGGTTCCACACTAGTAAAGGAGGGGTGGATGATCGGGGTTCTTGACGGCACGGCCGTAGACGTCGGCGTAGATGCGACGCGGATGGACGTAGACTGGCGGGTGATGAACGACAAGGCCGATGCCGGGGCCGACGCGCGCGCGCAGTTCGAGGAGCAGGCTCTCCCCTTCATGGATCAGTTGTACGCGGCGGCGATGCGTATGACGCGCAATCCCGCCGACGCCGCGGATCTCGTCCAAGAGACGTTCGTGAAGGCGTTCGCCTCGTGGCGGACGTTCACGCAGGGAACGAATCTCAAGGCGTGGCTGTACCGCATCCTGACGAACACGTACATCAACACCTACCGCAAGAAGCAGCGGGAGCCCTACCAAGGGACCATCGACGACCTCGAGGACTGGCAACTCGGGGGAGCGGAATCGACCACGGCCAGCAGTGCACGCTCGGCCGAGGCGGAGGCGATCGATCGGATGCCTGCATCCGTGGTGAAAGACGCCCTGCAGTCGATTCCGGAGGATTTCCGGATGGCGGTGTACCTCGCCGACGTCGAGGGCTTCGCCTATCAGGAGATCGCCGACATCATGAAAACGCCGATCGGAACGGTCATGAGCCGTCTGCACCGTGGCAGGCGAATGCTCCGTGAGCTACTGACGGATTACGCGAGGGAGCGCGGCATCACTGCCGCGGAGCCCGCCCAGAAGTGAGAGAGTGACGAACATGAGCGACTGCGGCTGCGATAAGGCGCGACGCGACCTCGAAGAGTACCTGCGCAACGAGGTGTGTCCGACGTCCTATGAGGACATGGCCGAGCATCTGGCGCACTGCGCTGGATGCCGCGACGAGGCGCACTTCTCGCGGACCCTCACCGAGGTCGTTGCGCGGGCGTGCAAGGAAAACGCTCCGGAGGAGCTGCGCGAGCTCGTGATCGCGCGTCTGCGGGCAGAACCCGTCTCCTGAACCCCGCGCGATGGGCTTCCCGGGCCGCCGTTCCGCGCTGTCGCGGGGCGACCTAGGCTGGGACGCATGGCCGACGTCGACTTCCATTCCCTTCCCCTCGACCCGGCCTCGGCCGCAGAGTTGGCCGCGGAGGGGCTGGATTACGCGCAGGTACCCCACGAGGGGGCTCCCTTCGATGCGTTCCTGCGTGCGGTGTCGCGAGGCTTCCTCGACAGTGACCCCACCGCTGAGCAGGTGGAGGACTCGCGGTCGGCGCTGCAGGAGCGGCGGCTCACAGGCGTGTTCGATGCGCGCGCGACCCATCCCGAGATTCCCGTCGGCACCGTGGATTCGTGGATCACCCAGCTGACGACCGAGCCGGGGCGTACCGTCCCGATGTGGGCGATCAGCGCCGTCACCGTCGCGCCGACGCACCGGCGTCGCGGGATCGCGCGGGCGATGCTCGGCGGCGAACTACGCACGGCGGCAGCGGCAGGCCTCGCGATCGCCGGTCTGACGGTCACCGAGGCCACCATTTACGGCCGGTGGGGCTTCGGGCCCGCCGTTCTGACCTCGGATGTCACCGTGGACACGACCCGCGCGCGGTGGACGGGACCGCGCCCGTCCGGACGGCTGGACTTCGTGCTGCAGGATGAGCTGCCTGAGCGTCTGCACGCCGTCCACGAGCGCGCTCGGTCCCAGCGCCCCGGCGAGGTAGCCGGGTGGGCGGGCCTGTACCGACGTATGGCGGGGCTCCGGCCCGGTGCCGAGGACGCACGCAAGATCCGCGCCGTCGCGTATCGGGGCGAGGATGGCCGCGAGGAGGGCATCCTCGTCTACACCGTCGCGGAGAAGGCCGACCACGCCCAGCACGAACTGCGCATGCACGTGCTCTTCACCACCAACGACGACGCGTTCGCCGCGCTCTGGCGCTTCGCCATCGAGCACGACCTCGTCGGCACGGTCACGGCCACCCTGCAGCCGGCCGGCGCGCCCACGCGGTGGATGCTGTCGGACCAGCGCGCGATGCGGGAGACCGTCGTCGATCACCACTGGCTGCGCGTGCTGGACGTGCCCGCAGCTCTGGGCTCGCGGAGCTTCGCCGCTCCGCTGGCCCTCACCGTCCGCGTTGAGGACCCGCTCGGATTCGCCGACGGCACGTGGCGCGTCGAGATCGACGAGGCGGGCCGGCCGACCGCCGCGCCCACGCAGACCCGCCCCGACGTCACGCTCGGCGCCGCCGCACTGGGTTCGCTCCTGCTCGGCGGTGTGTCGGCGCGAACACTCGCCGCCGCCGGCGCGGTGGCGGGGGACCCCAGGGCCCTCGCGGACCTCGACCGTGCGTTCACGCCCGCCGCCGTACCCGCGCTGAGCATCTGGTTCTGAGCACCCCGTACGGGGTGTCAGAGCGTGAGAGCAGCCTGCATCACGGCGGCGTGCTCCTGGGCGTGCACCTTCGGCGATCCGGTCGCCGGCGATGCCGCAGCCGTCCGCGACACGCGACGGATGGTGCGCCCGCGGAGGTGCTTCACCACCTCCAGGGCGATGAAGGGCCATGCGCCCTGGTTCTCCGGCTCGTCCTGCACCCACACCAATTCGGCGTTCGGGTAGGTGTCGAGCACGGCGTTGAGCTCGTCGACCGGTGCCGGGTAGTACTGCTCCAGGCGGACGAGGGCGACCTCGGGGTTGGGGTTCTTCTCGATCTCGCCGCGCAGGTCCCAGTGGATCTTGCCGGAGTGCAGCAGCACGCGCTTGACCGCCGCGCGGTCCAGGGTGCGGCTGTCGTCGAGCACGGGCTCGAACTTGCCGGTGAGGAAGTCCTCCACCGGGCTCGTCGCACCCCGCAGGCGCAGCATCGCCTTCGGGGTGAACACCACCAGCGGGCGGCGGGGGCGCTGGTACGCCTGACGCCGCAGCAGGTGGAAGTACGAGGCGGGCGTCGACGGGCGGGCGACGGTCATGTTGTCCTGCGCGCACATCTGCAGGTAGCGCTCGATGCGGGCCGAGGAGTGGTCGGGCCCCTGGCCCTCGTACCCGTGGGGGAGGAGCAGGACGACGCTCGACTGCTGGCCCCACTTCTGGTCGGCGGCCGAGATGTACTCGTCGATCACCGACTGCGCACCGTTGCCGAAGTCGCCGAACTGCGCCTCCCACAACACCAGCGCGTCGGGCCTCTCGACGGAGTAGCCGTATTCGAACCCCATCGCCGCGTATTCGCTGAGGAGGGAGTCGTACACGTAGAACCGGCCCTGGTTCTCACTGAGGTTGGCCAGCGGAATCCATTCCTGACCGTTCTCGCGGTCGTGCAGCACCGAATGACGCTGCACGAACGTGCCGCGGCGGGAGTCCTGGCCCGCCAGGCGCACCGGCGTGCCCTCCAGCAACACGGAGCCGAAGGCGAGCAGCTCGCCGAATCCCCAGTCGATGTTGCCGCTCCGGCTCATCTCCAGGCGCTTGTCCAGTAGTTGCTGGAGCTTCGTGTGCACCGTGAAGTTCTCGGGCTTGTTGACGAAGGCGTCGCCGATGGACTGGACGACCTCGCGCGGCACGCCCGTCGTCTCCGGCGCGCCGCTGACCGGCTCGTCCACGACATCCGGATCGACGACGGGGTTCGTGCCCGTCTCGGCCTCGTGGGTCTGGGCGAAAGCCACCTCGAGCCGGCGCTGGAAGTCCTGCTTGGCCTGCTCGTATTCCTCTTCGGTGATGTCGCCACGGCCAACGAGCGACTCGGTGTAGAGGCGGCGCACCGAGCGCTTGGCCTCGATGAGGTTGGTCATGAGCGGCTGCGTCATTGAGGGGTCATCGCCCTCGTTGTGGCCGCGTCGGCGGTAGCAGACCAGGTCGATCACGACGTCGCGGTGGAACTCCTGGCGGTACATGAACGCCAGTTCCGCCACGCGCACGACCGCTTCGGGGTCATCGCCGTTGACGTGGAGGATCGGCGCCTGGATGGTCTTGGCCACATCCGTGGCGTACACCGACGTCCGTGCATCGGTGGGGGTCGTCGTGAAGCCGACCTGGTTGTTGACCACGACGTGGATCGTGCCGCCGGTGCGGTAGCCGCGCAGCTGCGACATCTGCAGCGTCTCCACGACGACGCCCTGACCGGCGAAGGCCGCGTCGCCGTGCACGAGGACGGGCAGCCAGGAGAAGGTGCCGATGGGCTTGCGGTCCTGCTTGGCGCGGACGATGCCCTCGAGGACGCCGTCCACGGTCTCCAGGTGGGAAGGGTTTGCCGCCAGGTACACCGGCAGCTCGTCGCCCGCGTCGGCGACGAAGGTGCCCTCGGTGCCCAGGTGGTACTTCACGTCGCCGGAGCCGCGCTTGCTGCCCACGGCCACCGAGCCCTCGAACTCGCGGAACACCTGGCCGTAGGTCTTCCCGGCGATGTTGGTCAGCACGTTGAGCCGTCCGCGGTGGGCCATGCCGATGGCCGCACCGTCCAGGGCGGCGGATGCGGCGCCCTGCAGGATCTCGTCCAGGAGGGGGATGAGCGACTCTCCGCCCTCCAGGCTGAACCGCTTCTGCCCCACGTACTTGGTCTGCAGGAACGTCTCGAAGGCCTCCGCCTCGTTGAGCTTCGACAGGATGCGCAGCTGCTCGTCGTGGCCCGGCTTGGTGTATTTGACCTCGACGTTGTCCTGGAACCACTTGCGCTCGCCGGGGTCCTGGATGTGCATGTACTCGATGCCGATGGTGCGGCAGTACGAATCGCGGAGCACCCCGAGGATGTCGCGCAGCTTCATCTGGCGCTTACCGCCGAAGCCGCCGGTGACGAACTCGCGGTCGAGGTCCCAGAAGGTCAGACCGTGCGATTCGATCTCCAGGTCGGGGTGCGTGCGCTGCACGTACTCGAGCGGGTCGATGTCGGCCATGAGGTGGCCGCGCACGCGGAAGGCGTTGATGAGCTCGTGCACGCGAGCGGTCTTGTTGATGCGCTCGGACACGTCGACGCTGATGTCGCCGGCCCAGTGGATGGGCGCGTACGGGATGCGCAGCGCCGCGAAGATGTCGTCGTAGAAGCCGCGCTGCCCGATGAGCAGCTCGTGCACCTTCTTGAGGAACTCGCCGGAACCTGCGCCCTGGATGACGCGGTGGTCATAGGTGCTGGTGAGCGTGATCGTCTTGCCGATGGCCAGCTCGTTGAGCGTCTTGTCGCTGGCGCCCTGGAACTCGGCGGGGTACTCCAGCGCTCCGGCGCCGACGATGCATCCCTGGCCCTTCATCAGGCGCGGAACCGAGTGCACGGTTCCGATGCCGCCCGGGTTGGTCAGCGAGATGGTGGTGCCCTGGAAATCGGCGGCGGTGAGCTTGTTGCCGCGCGCGCGCCGGACGACGTCCTCGTACGCGGTGAGGTACTCGCCGAAGGTCAGACTCTCCGCGCGCTTGATGCTCGGAACGAGGAGCGCGCGGGTGCCGTCGGGCCGGGGGAGGTCGATCGCCACGCCGAGGTTGATGTGCGCGGGAGCGACCACGGAGGGCTTGCCATCGATCTCGGCGTAGAAGACGTTCTGGCTCGGGAACTCCTTGAGCGTCTGGATGATGGCCCAGCCGAGGAGGTGCGTGAAGCTCACCTTGCCGCCGCGCGTGCGCGCCATGTGGTTGTTGATGACGATGCGGTTGTCGATCATCAACTTCGCCGGGACGGTCCGCACGCTCGTGGCGGTGGGGACGGTGAGCGACTCCTGCATGTTCGCCGCGAGGCTCTTGGGCATGCCGCGCAGCGGCGTGACCTTGTCCTCCTCCAGCTTCTCCGACGACGAGTCGCGGTCGGAGACGGGGGCCTGGGCGGGGATGGGCTGCGGGGCGGCGGGCTTGGCGGTCGTGCGTGCCACCGGAGGGGCGCCGACGACGGGGATCGGTGCGGTGACCGGCTTGGGCTCGTTCACCGCGGGTGCGGGGGCACCGCTGCCGTCGACGACGGGGTGGTACGCCTCGAGGATGGGCCACCAGGCCTTGTCCACGGAGTTCTTGTCGACCCTGTACTGCTCGTAGAGCTCATCGACGAGCCATTCATTGGCCCCGAATTCGCCCTCGTTCGAAGTACCGACGCCTGTGACCTGGCTCGACACGGTCGATCGCCTGCTTTCCTCGATGAAGAACGGTGGGTGGCGAGGGGATTACCCTCCGTACACCACCCCCCAGCCTAACGCACGGAGGACTCCGGCCGCCCGACGATCGATGCCTCTACCGACCCGGGTGGGTACCGTGGACGCATGGACTTCCACGGTGAGCGTCCCGACATGGACCTGACGTACTCCGATGTCTTCCTCATGCCCCGGCGCTCGTCGATCACGAGCCGCCTCGACGTGGATCTCACCCCCGGCGACGGCACCCCCGCGCGCCTGCCGCTGGTCTCGGCGAACATGAACTCCGTCACCGGGGCGCGGCTGGCCGCGACCCTGGCTCGCCGGGGCGGGCTCGGCGTGCTGCCGCAGGACATGCCGCTGCAGGAACTGGACGCGGCCATCCGCTGGGTGAAGGCCCAGCCGGTGGCGTGGGACACGCCGCTCGTCCTGCCGGCGACGGCGACGGTGGCAGACGCGGCGCGTCTTCTGCCGCCGATCGATGGGCACGGCATCGTCGTGGGGGACGCGGCGGCCGAACACCTCACCATCGGCGAGATCGTGGGGGTCGTCCCGGCGGGCCGACTCGCCACCGCCCTCCCCGATGCCCGCCTGGGCGATCTTGCGCGCGTCGGCGTGGCATCGCTCGACGCCGACGACGTCGACAGTGCCCGCCATGCGTTCGATCTCCTCATCGCGGCGGAGGCCGAAACCGTCTGCGTGCTGCACCACGGCCGGCTCGTGGGCACCCTCTCGCGGCGCAGCGCCCTGCGCGCCACCCTCTACCCGCCTGCCGTGGATGCGTCGGGCCGCCTCGCCGTGGCCGCCGCCATCGGCATCAACGGCGACGTGGCGGCCAAGGCGCGTGCACTCGCCGCCGCCGGCGTCGACGTGCTCGTCCTCGACACGGCGCACGGACACCAGGAGGGGATGCTGCGCGCCCTCCGTGCCGTCGCCGAGGTGGGCCTCGGCATCCCGCTCGTCGCGGGCAACGTCGTGACGGCGGAGGGCGTGCGCGACCTCGTCGAAGCCGGGGCGTCCATCGTGAAGGTCGGTGTCGGCCCCGGTGCGATGTGCACCACCCGGATGATGACCGCCGTCGGTCGCCCGCAGTTCTCCGCGGTGCTCGAAAGCGCCCAGGCCGCGCGCGAGCTCGGTGCGCACGTGTGGGCGGACGGGGGTGTGCGCTACCCCCGCGACGTCGCGCTCGCGCTGGCAGCGGGGGCAGCATCCGTCATGATCGGGTCGTGGTTCGCCGGCACGATCGAGGCTCCGGGCGAGCTGCTCGTGGACGATCAGGGGCGGGCGTACAAGGAGTCGTGGGGCATGGCGTCCGCGAAGGCCGTGCACGAGCGGTTCGGGCGGCTCGACCCGTACGAGCTGGCTCGGAAGGAACTGTTCGCCGAGGGCATCTCGTCATCGAAGATCTACCTCGATCCGCTGCGCCCCGGGATCGAGGACCTCGTCGACATGATCACCTCGGGCGTGCGCTCGTCGTTCACGTACGCGGGAGCGGCGAGCGTCCCCGAGTTCGCCGAGCGCGCGCTGGTGGGCCTGCAGTCCACCGCGGGGTACGACGAGGGCAAGGCCCTCCCGATGAGCTGGTAGCCGGGCGACGCGCCACCCCCGGACGACGCGGCGCGGCCGCACCCCGCCCCCCGTTCAGAATTCAGGAGACACGCCGCGCGGAGTGCGCCGGGGCGCCCGCCGGGGGCCGGATCTCCTGAGTTTTGAACCAGGGAACGGCGGAACGGGCCGACCGGACCTGCCGTAGACTTTCGGCACGATGGACGACCCTCCCAGTTGCAGACGCTCGCCCCACCGACCCGCTCCCCGCACTCACGGGGGTGATGCGTGATGGATTACGTCATGTTGGGCGTGGGGCTCCTGCTCACACTCGGAACCGGACTGTTCGTCGCGAGCGAGTTCGCCCTGGTGAACCTCGACCGCGCAGATCTGGAAGCGCGTCGGGATGCCGGTGAGGCCCGCTTGTCGCTGACGATCAACGCGCTGCGGATCACCTCGACCCACCTCTCCAG
Source organism: Microbacterium sp. Z11_20 (assembly GCF_057197605.1). Taxonomy (NCBI): domain Bacteria; kingdom Bacillati; phylum Actinomycetota; class Actinomycetes; order Micrococcales; family Microbacteriaceae; genus Microbacterium; species Microbacterium sp. Z11_20. The sequence continues at coordinate 74,165 of NZ_JBXVOQ010000001.1, forward strand.
CGCGCAGTTGGGGATCACCCTGACGACCCTCCTCACCGGTTACACGATGGAACCGGCGATCTCGAACCTGCTCCGCCCGGTGCTGATGTCGTGGGGATGGCCGGAGGCACTGGTGTCGGGCCTGGCGACGGTCATCGGGGTCGCCTTCGCGACCGTCCTGTCGATGATCGTCGGCGAACTCGTCCCCAAGAACTTCGCCCTGGCGATCCCGCGGCAGACCGCCAAACTCGTGATGCCCTTCCAGGTGGCCTTCACCACCGTGTTCCGCCCCGCCGTGGCCGTGCTCAACGGCAGCGCCAACGGCATCCTGCGCTCCTTCGGCGTCGAGCCGAAGGAGGAGCTGTCGGGCGCCCGCACCGCCGAGGAGCTGTCGAGCCTCGTCCGCCGCTCCGCCAGCGCGGGCGTGCTCGAGGAGGACACCGCGTCCCTGCTGGATCGAAGCCTCACTTTCTCGCGGCTGAGCGCCGCCGACGTGATGACGCCCCGTCCGAGCGTGCACGCGCTCGCCGCCGACGACACCGTCGAAGACGTCGTGCAGCTGGCCATGCGCACCGGCCACAGCCGTTTCCCCGTGTACCAGGAGTCGATGGACGACATCGCCGGCATCGTGCACCTGAAGGCCGCCATCGCGGTGCCGCGGGAGCGCCGGGCGGATGTCCCCGCCGCCGCGCTGGCGACCGAGCCGCTGCGGGTGCCCGAGACGGTGCACCTCGACGCGCTCGTCGCCGAGCTGCGTGCTCGGGGCTACCAGATGGCGATCGTCGTGGATGAATACGGCGGCACCGCGGGCGTGGTCACCCTCGAGGACCTCGTCGAGGAGATCGTGGGCGAAGTGCTCGACGAGCACGACCGCTCGCGCGCCGGCGTCGTCCGCTCGGCCGGTTCGGTGAGCTTCCCCGGTGACCTGCGTCCCGACGAGGCGCTGGATCGCGCGGGCGTCCGCGTGCCCGAGGGCGAGGTCTACGACACCGTCGGCGGGTACATCATGAGCGTCCTCGAGCGCCTCCCGGCGGTCGGCGACACCGTGCCCACCGAGGACGGCGCGCTCACGGTGCAGCGGATGGAGGGTCGCCGGATCGATCGGGTGCGATTCACACCGTCGCCGAAGTCGCAGGACGTGGACGATCTCGTCCGCGCGGCGAAGGGTGGTGACCAGCGATGAACGATTGGGCAGGAATCGCCTGGCTCGTGGTGCTGCTGCTGGCCAACGCCTTCTTCGTCGGTGCCGAGTTCGCCGTCATCTCCGCGCGCCGATCGCAGATCGAGCCCCGCGCCGAACGCGGGTCGCGCGCGGCGAAGGTCGCTCTCTACGCGATGGAGCACGCGACGCTCATGCTCGCGACGTGTCAGCTGGGCATCACGATCTGCTCGCTGCTGATCCTGAACGTCTCCGAGCCGGCGATCCACCACCTCCTGGCCGAACCCCTCGGGCTCACTGGTCTGAACGAGGCGATGGTGGATGTCATCGCATTCGTCGTCGCGCTGCTGCTGGTGTCGTACCTGCACGTCGTGATCGGCGAGATGGTGCCGAAGAACCTCGCGTTCTCGCTGCCGGACCGGGCCGTGCTCTTCCTCGCCACGCCGCTGGTGTGGGTGTCGAAGGCGTTCTACCCGATCATCGTCGCGCTGAACTGGACGGCCAACCACGCCGTGCGCCTGTTCCGGGTCGAGCCCAGGGACGAGGCCGCCTCGACGTTCACGCTCGAGGAGGTCGCCACGATCGTCAGCCAGTCACGCCGCGAGGGCGTGCTGGATGATGCGGCCGGAACGGTGGCGGCCGTCGTGGAGTTCACCGACAAGAAGGCGCGCGACGTCGCCCTCCCGCTCGGTCAGCTCGTGACGCTGCCGGAGACCACGACGCCGAACGAGCTCGAGCGGGCCGTCGCCAAGCACGGCTTCTCCCGGTACGTGATCGTCGACAGCGAGGGGCAGCCCATCGGGTACGTGCACCTCAAGGACGTGCTGCGCGCCGCCGAGAACGGCGACGGTCAGGCTCACCGCATCGCGGCGAAGCGCATCCACCACATGGTCCCGGTGATGGAGTCCACCGACCTGGAAGATGCCCTCGCCCTCATGCGCCGCGCCGGGCGTCACCTCGCTCAGGTGCGCGATGAGGCCGGTCAGACCACTGCGGTGCTGTTCCTCGAGGACATCATCGAGGAACTCATCGGCGAAGTGCAGGACGCTACGGCGCGACGGCGCTGAAGCGATGCCACCGCGCGGCGCTCGCCGTCGCGTCGCGCGGTGGATCCTCGCTCACGCGCGGCGCGCCCGCACGTACTGCGCCGGCCAGTTGCCCTCCACTCCCAGTTCGGTGGCGGCGCGGAGGCCGTAGTGCGGGTCGCGAAGCCACTCACGCCCGGCCATCACGGCATCGGCGTGTCCGCGGGCCACCAGTTCCTCCGCGAGGGCGGGGGAGTCGATCATCCCGACGGCGCTCACCGGGACGGATGCTCCGGCGCGCACCTGTGCGGCGAACTCCGCCTGGTAGCCGGGGCCGGTCGCGATCCGCTGGTGCGCCACCAGGCCGCCGCTGGAGATGTCGATCAGATCCGCTCCCGCGTCACGTGCGGCCGCGGCCGCCGCGATCGAGTCGGTCACGTCCCATCCGCCCTCGGCCCAGTCGGAGGCCGACAGCCGCACGAACACCACTGCCGCGGGAGCTGCCTCGCGCACCGCCTCCACCACGCGGCGGAGGAGGCGGATGCGGTTGTCCCGCGATCCCCCGTAGGCGTCGGTGCGCGTGTTCGACAGGGGCGAGAGGAACTCGTGCAGGAGGTAGCCGTGTGCGGCGTGCACCTCGAGCACGTCGAATCCGGCCGCGAGGCCCCGGTGCGCGGCGGCGGCGAAGTCGGCCACCACGCGGTCGATTCCCGCCTCATCCAGCGCAGTCGGCTCGGCGTACCCCTCGAACGCGAGGGCGGAGGGGGCGACCGCGGCCCAGCCGCCCTGGTCCTCCGGCACCGTTCCGCGGTTGCGGGTGAGGGGCGACCAGGTGGAGGCCTTGCGCCCGGCGTGCGCGAGTTGCACACCGGCGGTCGCGCCCCGGTTGTGGAGGGCGTCGACGATCGGCCGCCACGCCGCCACCTGGGCGTCGTTCCAGATGCCGGTGTCTTCCGGGGAGATGCGCCCCTCCGGCGATACCGCCGTCGCCTCGGCCATCACGAGGCCCGCCCCGCCCGCGGCGAACTGCGCCAGGTGCACGTGGTGCCAGTCGTTGGGCACCCCCTCCGCGGCGCTGTACTGGCACATGGGCGACACCCACAGCCGGTTGCGGAAGGTCGTGTCGCGGATCGTCAAGGGGTCGAACAGACGGGGCATACCGGGTCTCCTCGCGGCTAGGGTGTGGGGCATGGCGGTCGATGACTGGCGGGTGAACGAGGTGCGTGCCGTGCTGCGTATGCCGACCGCCACCGATGACAAGTATTCCCGCGGTGTGGTCGGGTTCCGAACCGGGTCCGACGCGTACCCCGGCGCAGCGGTGCTGGGTGTGGAGGCGGCATGGCGGACGGGCGTGGGGATGGTGCGTTACGTCGGGCCCCGCCGCGCGAGCGATCTGGTGCTGGCGCGCCGCCCCGAGACGGTGGCCGGGGAGGGCCGGGTCCAGGCGTGGGTCGTGGGGTCGGGGATGGATGCGGCGCACCGCTCGCCCGAGGAGGAGACGGCCCTGCGCGAACTGCTTGCCGGAGACGTGCCGGTCGTGGTGGACGCCGGGGCGCTGGACCTGGTGCCCGGGGCTGCGGCGCCGCTCGTGCTCACCCCGCACGCCCGCGAGCACGACCGCATCCGCGGTGCCGCGGGGCTCCCGCCGGTCGCTGCGGACGCGGACGACCATGAGCGGGCCGGGGCGACCCTGGAGACCGCCGCGCGCCTGGGGGTGACGGTGCTCCTGAAAGGCGCCACGACCCTGGTGGCCTCGCCGTCCGGGTGGTTGCGGCGCGTCGCGTCGGGGACGCCGTGGCTCGCCACGGCGGGCACCGGCGATGTGCTCGGGGGTGTGCTGGGGGCGGTGATCGCCGGAGCGCACGCGAGCACGGTGGACGACCTGGCGGCCCTCGCCGCGACCGCGGCGTGGCTGCACGGCCACGCCGGCTCGGAGGCGGCGTCCCTCCGCGGAGCCATGGGCGGCCCGATCACCGCGATCGACGTCGCCGAGGCGCTGCCGCTCATCGTCGGTCGCACCATCACCTCGACCTGACGCCGCATCCGGGCGTGGCGGCAGCGACGCCCGTAGGATGTCAGCGTGTCCCGACGCGTGCCGCTGTGGATCGCGTTCGTCCTCGTGCATGCCGCGGTTGTCGCCCTGGGGTTCTTTCTGCCGAGCCAGCCCATGGGCGACGTGTACAACGTCTACGAACCCTGGTCGCGGCAGGCGCTCGGCGGGACCGGCGTCGTGGGGATCACCGAGGCGTGGGTGTATCCGCAACTCGCGCTCGTGCCGATGGTGCTGGCGTGGGGCTTCGTGTGGGTGGGTTCGTACACTCTCGCCTGGGCGGTGCTGGTCACCGTGTTCGATGCGCTGGTGTTCGCGATGCTCGTCGGCCGCGGACGCTCCCGCGGCCGGGTCGCCGCCGCGTGGTTGTGGCTCGGCGCGATCCTGACACTGGGTCCCGTCGCGCTCTACCGGCTGGATGCGGTCACCGTTCCGCTGGCGATCGCGGGATGCCTGTGGCTGGTCGGCCGCCCGTGGCTGGCCGGCCTACTCCTGGCGGCCGGGGCGTGGATCAAGGTGTGGCCCGCCGCACTGGTCGCCGCCGCCGTCCTCGCCCTTCGCCGTCGAGGCGCCGTCGTCGGGGCGGCGCTGGCGGTGTCGGCGGTCATCCTGCTGATGGTCGTGCTGGCCGGTGGCGCCCCATACGCCCTCGGGTTCGTCGGGGGGCAGACGGGGCGTGGGCTGCAGGTGGAGGCGCCGGTGAGCACCCCGTACGTGTGGCGGACGATGCTGGGGGTGCCCGGGTCGGCGATCTTCTACGCCGCCGACATCATCACTTTCGAAGTCACCGGTCCCGGCGCCGCGACCGTGGCGGCGGTGATGACGCCGGTGCTCGTCCTCGCCGTGGGGGCGGTGGCGCTGACCGGGGCGTGGAAAGCTCGGCGCGGAGCATCCTTCGCCGCGCTGTTCCCACCCCTCGCCCTCGCACTGGTTCTCGCCGTCATCGTGACCAACAAGGTCGGTTCGCCGCAGTACATGACCTGGCTGGTCCCGCCCCTGGTGACAGCCGTCGTTCTGGACCGGTGGCGGTGGGCGGGCCCGGCGGCCGTGGTGCTGTTCGTGTCCGGCCTCACGCAGCTGGTGTACCCGGTGCTCTACGACCCGCTCCTGGGCGCCCAGCCCACGGCGGTCCTCGTGCTCACGCTGCGCAACGCCGCTCTCGTGGCGCTGTTCGCGTGGATGTGCGTGCGGCTGGTACGGGTGCCGGTGCACCGGGCACCCTCGCGCCACTTCGCTCCGGCGGAGTAGCGTCGCATCATGCTCGTTGCCTTCTCCGTCGCCCCCTCCGGATCCAGCTCCGCCGACGGCTCGGTGCACGACGCCGTCGCCGCCGCCGTACGCGTGGTGCGGGAGTCGGGCCTGCCCAACCGCACCACCTCGATGTTCACCGAGATCGAGGGGGAGTGGGACGAGGTCTTCGACGTGATCCGTCGCGCCACCGACGCGGTTCTGCCGTTCGGCTCGCGCGTATCGCTCGTGCTGAAGGCCGACATCCGCCCCGGGCGCTCCGGCGAGATCGACGGGAAGATCGATCGGCTCGAGTCCGCACTCGAATCGATTCGCGACGCCGACTGAACGGCGCTAGCATTCTGCGGTGACCTCCTCGACCTCTCCGAGGGGGGCGGCGACGTGGGCGCTCCTCGCTCTCGCCATCGGCAGCTTCGGCATCGGCATGACCGAGTTCGTCATCATGGGGCTGCTGCCCAACGTGGCCGCGGAGCTCCTCCCCGCGCAGTGGGCGGCCGACTCCGACGACGCCATCGCCCAGGCCGGATGGCTCATCTCGCTGTACGCCCTGGGCGTGGTCGTGGGCGCGCCGACGATCGCCGGGTCGGTGGCCCGCTTTCCGCGCCACCGCGTGATGATCGCGCTGGCGCTGGCGCTCACGGTCTTCAACGCCCTCACGGTGCTCGCTCCGACCTTCGAGCTGGTGGCGGCATCGCGGTTCTTCGCAGGTCTGCCGCACGGGGCGTACTTCGGCATCGGCGCCCTCGTGGCCGCCGATCTCCTCGGGCCGAACAAGCGCGCGCAGGGGGTCGCGTTCGTCCTGACGGGCCTCACGGTCGCAAACGTCGTCGGCGTGCCGCTCGGTACCCTCCTCGGTCAGCAGCTGGGATGGCGGAGCGCCTTCCTGGTCGTGGCGGCCGTCTTCGTCGTGGCCACGATCGCCATCGGGCTGACGGTGCCGCAGCATCCCGGTGAGCCGGGGCGCCGCTTGCGCGACGAGCTGCGGGTGTTCCGCGTCGGCCAGGTGTGGTTCGCCCTGGCCACCGGGGCCATCGGCTTCGGCGGCCTCTTCACGATGCTGAGCTACATCGCTCCCATGGTGACCGATCTCGCCGGCTCGCCGGAGTGGAGCGTCTCGATCGTCCTGGTGATCTCCGGCATCGGGATGACGGCCGGCAACCTGGTCGGGGGGCGCCTGGCCGACGGGAACCTCAAGCGGTGGATGCTCCTGGGGCTCACCGCCCTCGCCGTGACGTCGGCGCTGCTGGCCCTCACCGCCGGATGGGTGGTGACGCTCGCGGTGTTCGCGTTCGCGGTCTCCTTCTCCGGCGCGGCGCTGAGCCCCAGCATCCAGACCCGGCTGATGGACGTGGCCGGCGACAACCAGTCGATCGCGGCGGCGCTGAACCACTCGGCCCTGAACATCGGCAACAGCCTGGGCGCGTTCCTGGGTGGTCTCGCCATCGCCGCCGGCTGGGGCTTCGGAGCCCCCGCATGGGTGGGCGCGGCTCTGGGGCTCGCGGGCGCCGGGATAGCCGCGGTGAGCTTCGCCGTCGAGCGTCGCTCGCGCACCGCCGCGTCGCTCTGACCGCGCAGCGCCGCGTCGCTCTGACCGAGCAGCGAGGAGGAGGCGGCCGGCTCAGGCGGCCAGGAGGCGGCGCAGGTGCGCGGCGACGGCGGCGGTCTCGATGAGGAAGCCGTCGTGGCCGAAGTCGCTGGCGAGCACGACGGCTTCGTCGCCGTCGAGGGTGTTCGGGATGCTGCGGGCGATGCGGTGCTGGCCGTCGATGGGGAAGAGCCGGTCGCTGTCGATGCCGAGCACGAGGGTGATCGCCGTCACGCGGCGGAGCGCCTCTTCGATGCCGCCGCGTTCTCTGCCGACGTCGTGGGAGTTCATCGCCTCCACGAGGGCGATGTAGCTGTTGGCGTCGAAACGGCGCGTGAACTTGTTGCCGTGGAAGTCCAGGTACGACTCCACCGCGAAGCGGCCGCCCCGTCCGAGGGGGCTGACCCCGGACTGCCAGCTGCGCTGGAAGCGGGAGTTGAGCTCGGTGGGGCTGCGGTAGTTCAGCAACGCCATCCGCCGGGCCAGGGCCAGCCCGCGGTGGGGCCCGTCGCCGTCGCCGGCGTCGTAGAACTCGCCGCCGGCGAACCGCGGATCGATGCGGATGGCTTCCAGCTGTACCGAGTTCAGCGCGATCTGGTCGGCGGTGTTGGCCGGGGGAGCCGAGAGGATCGCCGCCCGCGCGACGCGCTCGGGATGGCCGACCGCCCATTCGAGGGTGTGCATTCCCCCCATGGAGCCGCCGATGACGGCGGCCCAGGTGTCGATGCCGAGCGCGTCCGAGAGGCGGGCCTGGGCGGTGACCTGGTCGCGGATGGTCAGGTAGGGGAAGCGCGAGGCCCACTCGTATCCGTCGGGCGCGATGCTCGCCGGACCCGTCGAGCCCTGGCATCCCCCCAGCATGTTGGGGGCCACGACGAACCACCGGTCGGTGTCGATGGCAGCCCCCGGGCCGACGAGGTCGTCCCACCATCCGGCGGTGGGATGGCCGGGACCGGCCGGGCCGCGTACGTGGCTGTCGCCGGTGAGGGCGTGGAGGATGAGGACGGCGTTGTCGCGAGCGGGGGAGAGCTCGCCCCAGGTCTCGTATGCGAGCCGGAATCCGGGGAGCTCGGACCCGCCTTCGGTGGCGAAGGCGCCGAAGGAGGCGAAGTGCCGCTCACCGGCCGGGTCGCCGTCGCGCCAGGCGCCGGTGGCGGGCGGGCGGCCGAGGAGGAGCCGGGCGTCGGCCTCTGTGACCGGAGCGGAGGGCACCGTGTCTTCGGACGTCTGCCAATCCATCAGGCAGCGCCCGTGCGCTCGTGGGCGGCGTCACGCGCGGTCACCCGTCGGGCGGAGGTGTGCCGGTGCATCCCCCCATTGTCTCGGAGTCCGCGACGTGTCCGGCACGTGTTACGGCGCCGGGGCCCGTGGATGCGGCGACCGGCCCCGGACGCAGCGCGCACAGGCGGATGCCCCGGCCCGCCGAGGCGGAACCGGGGCATCCGGATGCGGGCGACGGGCCGGCGCAGCGACTCAGACGCGTGCGGCCTCGACCGAGCGCCGGGCGGCGTCGAGGGCCTGCTCGAGGTCGGCCTTGAGGTCGTCGACGCTTTCCAGACCGACCGACAGGCGCACGAGCCCCGGCGTCACGCCGGAGGTCAGCTGCTGCTCGGGCGTGAGCTGGGAGTGCGTCGTGGAGGCAGGGTGGATGACCAGCGACCGCACATCGCCGATGTTGGCGAGGTGGCTGAAGAGCGTGAGCGAGTTGACGAACTCGCGCCCGGCCTGCACGCCGCCCTTGAGCTCGAACGACAGCACAGCGCCGACGCCCTTCGGCGCGTACGTGTTGGCGGCGGCGTACCAGGGTGACGTGGGCAGGCCCGAGTAGTTCACCGACGCGACGTCGTCGCGCGCCTCGAGCCACTCCGCGATCTCCTGCGCGTTCTGCACGTGGCGCTCGATGCGCAGGGAGAGGGTCTCGATGCCCTGGATGAGCAGCCACGCGCTGTTCGGCGAGATCGCGGCACCGAGGTCGCGCAGCAGTTGCACGCGGGCCTTGATGATGTAGGCCAGAGCGTCGCCGACGGCCGTGGTGTAGCTCGCCCCGTGGTACGACGGGTCGGGCTCGGTGAGGCCCGGGAACTTCTCGACGTTCTGCGACCACGCGAACGTGCCGCCGTCGACGATGATGCCGCCGATGACCGTGCCGTGCCCGCCGAGGAACTTGGTGGCCGAGTGCACGATGATGTCGGCGCCGTGCTCGAACGGGCGGATCAGGTACGGCGTGGCGATCGTGTTGTCGACGATCAGCGGCACGCCGGCCTCGTGGGCGAGGTCGGCGACGGTGCGGATGTCGAGGACGTTGATCTGCGGGTTACCGATGGTCTCGGCGAAGAAGAGCTTCGTGTTCGGGCGGACCGCTGCGCGCCACTCCTGCGGGTCGTCCTGGTTCTCGACGAAGGTGACCTCGATGCCCAGCTTGGCGAGGGTGTACTTGAAGAGGTTGTAGGTGCCGCCGTAGATCGAGCTCGACGAGACGATGTGGTCGCCGGCCTGCGCGATGTTGAGCACGGCGAACGTCTCCGCCGCCTGGCCGCTGGCCACGAGCAGGGCGCCCGTGCCACCTTCGAGGGCGGCGACCCGCTGCTCGACGACATCCTGGGTGGGGTTCTGGATGCGGGTGTAGATGTTGCCGAACTCGGCGAGCGCGAACAGGTTCGCCGCGTGGTCGGCGTTGTCGAACACGTACGACGTGGTCTGGTAGATCGGCGTCGCGCGCGCCTTGGTCGTCGGGTCGGGCTGCGCGCCCGAGTGGATCTGCTTGGTCTCGAACTGCCAGTTCTCGGGTGTGGACATGTTCGTACTCCTGCGTTTCTCGGGGTGGCGGCGGGGTGCCCTCACCACGTGCGAGGCTACGAAAGCCGCGGCTCGGCGACAACCGGAGGGAAATGTTACGTAACACCGCCGAGGTAGCGTTGCGGCATGACACGACGTGCGGTGGTGACGGGCGCGAGCTCGGGAATCGGCGAGGCGACGGCGCGGCTGCTGCGCCAGCGCGGATGGGACGTGGTGGGCGTGGCTCGACGCGCGGAACGCCTCGAGGCCCTCCAGGACGAGACCGGCATCGTGGGCTACGCGGCCGACCTCACCCGGCAGGAGGACGTGGAGGGGCTCGCACAGTGGCTCGGCGAGTCCGGACCCGTGCACGCACTGGTGCACGTCGCCGGTGGCGCGCGCGGCGCCGACACCGTGGAGAACGGACGGCCCGACGACTGGCGGTGGATGTTCGAGGTGAACGTCCTGTCGGCCCAGATGCTCGTCGCCGCGATGCTGCCGCTCCTCCGCCGGGCGGCGGCGGCCGACGGTCACGCCGACACGCTTTTCGTCACCTCGACCGCCGCGCACGTCGCCTACGCGGGGGGCGGGGGGTACAACGCGGCCAAGGCGGGGGAGGCGATGCTCGCCGGTGCGCTCCGGCTCGAACTCAACGGCGAGCCGATCCGGGTGACGCAGGTGGCACCGGGGATGGTCTACACCGAGGAGTTCACGGTGAACCGCCTCCGGGGCGACCGCAACGCGGCCGACAGCGTCTACGACGGCGTCGAGAACCCGCTGGTGGCCGACGACGTCGCCGACGTGATCGCCTACGCCCTGGATGCCCCCGGGCACGTGAACCTCGACCTCATCACGATGCGTCCCGTCGCGCAGTCGGCCCAGCACCTGCTCGCCCGCGGCCCGCTCCGCCCCCGTCTCGCCGAGTAGCCCATCGCCCCGAGCCCTCGTCTGCGGCGTGATGTCTCACTTCTGCAGCATCCGGGGCCGCAGAACCTGCCGAAGTGGGACATGCGGCGGGGAGGGGGCTGGGGTCAGAGGACCTGGGTCTGGGCGGCCGCTTCCTCGGGGAGGGTGTCGGCGAAGGCCACCTTCGGCACGAACAGCAGCAGGAGCGCCGCGAGGAACCCGCCCGCCGCGCACACCGTCCACACCGTGAGGTACCCCACCAGCGGGGCGGCGGTGGATGCGACGGCCGCCCCGGCCGATCCGGCCAGGACCACCCCGAACACGGCGGAGGCGAACGTGCCGCCGATCGTCTTGGTGGTGTTCGTCAGCGCGGAGGAGATGCCGGTCTGCCCGCGCGGGGCGGCCGCGGCAGCGGCAGCGGGCATGGCGCCCACGAGAGCGCCCGACCCGATTCCGGCGAGGGAGAGGTTCAGCACCACCTGCCACAGCTCGACGTGGAACGGCACGAACAGGGCGTACCCGATGCCGACGAGGAGGGCCGCACCGATCAGCATGACGCGCGGATTCGCGCGACGCGAGGTGATCGCGAACAGCACCGCACCCACGATCAGCGACACGAGGTACACGCCGATGATGTTGGAGCGATCCGTGGCATCCAGTCCCAGTCCGTAGCCGAGAGACGCATCGGTCCCGGCGTAGGTGGCGAGCGGTCCCTGCGCGCCCAGCAGGCTGATGCCGACGAGGAAGGCCGTCGCCTGCACCGGCCACATCTGCGGCTGAATGAGCACGCGGATGTCGATGGCGGGGTCGCTCTGGCGGAGCTCGTACCAGACGAACACGGCGAACGCGGCGATGCCGGCGACGATGAGCGCGAGCACCACTGCGGGGCCCGGCCCCTCGGGGACGCGCAGGAACGACAGGCCTCCGGTGACCAGCAGGAGCGCGAAGGCGAGGAGGACGAATCCGCCGGTGTCCAAACGCCGCCCCGGCACCGGCTCGGACTCCGGCACCCTCAGCCAGATGACCACCGACACCAGCGTCACGGCGATCGCGGGGATCATCAGGGTCAGCTGCAGGTTCTCGCCGGACGCGGCGAACAGGCGCCCCGCGGCCAGGGCGCCGACGATCGCGCCGGCCTCCAGGCCCACCACGAGCAGCCCCGCGGCGCGGCGGGTCTGCGAGACGCCGCGCGACTGGCGGCGCCCGCGCTCGAAGATGAGCGCGATCTCCAGCGGCAGCCACACGACGTAGAAGCCCTGCAGCGACCACGCGAGGAGGAACGTCCAGAACGAGTCCGCGAACACCAGCCACCAGCTGGCGCCGGCCGTGAGGAGCGCCGAGATCAGGAGGATCTTCTTGTGGCCGAACATGTCGCCGAGCTTGGCGAGGATCGGCAGGACGAGCGCCGAAAGGAGAAGCTGCCCCGCTTCGAACCAGTTGACGTCGGAGTCGTGGATGCCGAGGGCGATGACGATGTCGCTGAACAAGGGCACGTAGTACCCCTGCAGGATGCCGCTGACCAGCTCCACGACGATGAACCAGCCGATGAGCCCGGCGGTCACGCCGAGGCCGGTTCTCCGCATCCCCGCGGAGGTGGAAGCTCGGGTCACGCGCTGAGGATACACCGGTGACGGTGCGGGCCCGGGAGCGCCCGTAGGCTGGGGGTTTCAGCACCGAGGAGGGCATGTGAGCGAGGGCACCGGCGACCGGGAGATCCTGACGTGGGACCAGTTCGGGGAGGCCTCGCGCGATCTCGCCCGGTCGGTCCTGGCCGACGGGTTCGTCCCGGAGGTGGTCGTCGCCATCGCCCGCGGGGGGCTCCTCCCTGCCGGGGCGATCGCGTACGGCCTGGGGGTGAAGAACTGCGGCGCGCTGAACGTCGAGTTCTACACCGGCATCGGCACAGTGCTGGACAAGCCGGAGGTGATCCCGCCGGCCCTCGACATCGACTACCTCGAGGGGCGACGCGTGCTGCTGGTGGACGACGTCGCCGACAGCGGCCGCACCCTCGCGCTGGCCGTGGAGCTCCTCCGCGACCGCGGCGCCGACATGAGGTCGGTGGTGATCTACACCAAGCCCACCACGATCGTGCGACCGGACTACTCGTGGAAAGACACCGCGCTGTGGATCGACTTCCCGTGGTCGGCGCGCGGCTCGGTGCTCGATGAGGCCGCAGGAACCTGACGTGCCGCGGAGCCTGCCCGAACTGGCCGCAGCCGGACTGGTGGATGCGGGATGGGCGGAGGCGCTCCACCCCGTCGGCCCGCAGATCGCGGCCCTCGGCGATCGGCTCCGCGCGGAGGTCGCGGCGGGCCGGAGCTACCTCCCCGCCGGTGACCGTGTGCTGCGGGCATTCCAACGTCCCCTCGACGCGGTGAGGGTGCTGATCGTCGGACAGGACCCGTACCCCACCCCGGGGCATCCCATCGGGTTGTCGTTCGCCGTCGACGCCGGTGTGCGGCCGCTGCCACGCAGCCTGGCGAACATCTATGCCGAGCTGCAGACCGACCTCGGCATCCCGCCCGCACCGCACGGCGACCTCTCCGCGTGGAGCGATCAGGGCGTGATGCTCCTGAACCGCGTACTCACCGTCGCCCCCGGCTCTCCCGCGTCGCACCGGGGGTGGGGGTGGGAGCAGGTCACCGAGCACGCGATCCGCACCCTCGTCGCCCGCGACGCACCGCTGGTGGCGATCCTGTGGGGTCGGGATGCCGCGAACCTGCGCCCGCTGCTCGGTGCGACCCCCATCGTGGAGTCCGCGCACCCCTCGCCGTTGTCGGCACGCCGGGGGTTCTTCGGGTCCCGCCCGTTCTCCCGCGCCAACGCTCTCCTCGAACAGCAGGGCGCACCCCCGCTCGACTGGCGTCTCCCCGCCCGCCCGTAGCTCAAGCGAGAAACGACGATGCGGATGAGACATAACGCGGCGCGTTGTTTCCCGTCCCGAACGTCGTTTCTCGTGGGCTGGGCGGGGGGGGGCGAGGACCCGGGCGCTAGAGTGGCAGCCGTGCTGGAGGACGAGTACGACAAGAGCCGCCGCCGCCTTCCCCGGCATCTGCGCCCGGCCGCGCCGGCGGAACAGCCCTTCGCCTACTCGATCCGCCCGGTCGAGGAGCGCGACATCCCCGACATCCGGGAGATCTACAACTACTACGTGACCAACTCCGTCGTGACCTTCGACGAGAAGGCGTGGAAGGTCGCGCAGTGGCGGGAGAAGTTCGCCCACCTCACCAAGCTCGGCATGCCGTTCCTCGTGGCGGAGAGCCCCCGCGGTCAGGTCCTCGGGTACGCGCTCGTGCAGCCGTGGAAGTCGAAGTCCGCCTACCGCTACACCGTCGAGGACTCGATCTACCTCGGGCAGGCAGCAGCGGGGAAGGGCCTCGGGTCGGCTCTCCTCGGTGCGCTCCTGGAGGCATGTCAGGAGGCGGGCATCCGCGAGGTCGTCGCCGCGATCAGCGACAAGGGCGCTGACGCCTCGATCCGCCTGCACGAGAAGTTCGGATTCACCGAAGTGGGGCGCATGGGGCGCGTCGGGTACAAGTTCAACCGCTGGCTGGGCGTGGTCTATCTGCAGAAGAGCCTGCCCAAGCGCAGGAAGCGGTCGTTGCTGGACCGCTGATCTGCCGGCTCGGCATGCGGCGATTCAGGATGCGGCCCGGACCGCGTCCACGAGCTCGCGCCACGGGCCGTCCAGCCGCGAGTCCGGAAGCTCGGCTTCACGGGGCGGGATGTGACCGTCCGCGACGCGGATGATCCACACGAAGCGGTCAGCGCCCCCGGAGTCGCCCCCGATGTCGTCCCACGGGCAACGGTCCACGAGCGACCTCCAGTGCGGCGTGTCGTCCGGCGGCGGCTCGGCACGCCACTGGCGGCGCCGCCCGGCGATGCCGCCGGAGCGGATCACCGTGACGACCACGGTGTGCGCGGGCTCGTCGCGGTCGGCGGCTCCCGGCGCGGCAGGGCTCCGCGGGTCGTCAGAATGCGGGTGATCCATTCTCGATGACGCCGACGCCCACCCATCCGTCGCGGACGGCGGCGACCTCCTCCGAGTTCTCACCGTACTCCGCCCGTGCCGCATCCAGCGTGGCCTGCGCGAACGCGGGGAAGTCGACGGAGGGACTGAGTCCCTCGGTGAGTGCGCGATACCAGATCCGTCCGGCCCGTTCCCACGCGAAGCCGCCGAGGGCCTCCGCGGCGAGATAGAACGCGCGATTGGGGATGCCCGAGTTGATGTGCACGCCGCCGTTGTCTTCGGCCGTCTCGACGTAGTCGCGCATGTGGCCCGGTTGCGGGTCGCGCCCGAGCACGTCGTCGTCGTACGCCGTGCCCGGGTTCTTCACCGAGCGGAGCGCGACGCCCTCCACCGCATCCGTGAAGATCCCCGTGCCCACGAGCCACGACGCATCCTGGACGGTGTGACCCGCGGCGTGCTGCTCGGCCAGCACCCCGAAGACGTCGGAGAACGACTCGTTCAGGGCGCCGGACTGCCCCTGGTACTCCAGGCCGCCCTCGGCGTCGGTCACCCCGTGGGCGAGCTCGTGGGCGATCACCGAGAGCGACCGGGTGAACCCGGTGAACACCTCGCCGTCCCCGTCGCCGAACACCATGCGCTCGCCGTTCCAGAACGCGTTGTCGTACTCCACGCCGTAGTGCACGGTCGCCAGGAGCGAACCCCCCGCCCCGTCGATGCCGTTGCGGGTGAACGCGTCCCAGAAGAAGTCGAAGGTCGCCCCGAGGCCGTCGAATGCTTCGTCGACCGCGGCGTCGCCGGTGGCCGGGTCGTCCTCCCCGCGTACGCGGACGCCGGGGAGCGTCTCACGGTTCTGCGCGTCCGAGACCAGGCGGTCGGGCGCGGGGGAGGTCTCGGCCACCAGGGTGCCGGATTCCTCGATGGAAAGCCGGAGGCGCGTACGGGCGGGCCCGTGTGGGGGGCGCGGCACCGCGAGCGTACGAGCCGCTGCGGCGGCGGCACGGGCGAACTGGGGCTCGGCCGCTGACGCGATCCGCGCCAACAGGAACGGCGGGACGATACCGGGGGTCATCCCCCGACTGTACGACCGACCCCCGACCTTCGCCCGCTCAGGGGCGGATGGTGGGGATGGACGCGAGGAGTGCGCGCGTGTACGACGCCTGCGGCTGCAGCAGCACCTTCTCGGTCGGCCCCTCCTCGACGATGCGTCCGTCCTTCATCACGACGACCTGATCGCAGAGGTTCTGCACGACCCCGATGTCGTGGCTCACCATGAGGAGGGTCAGACCGGTGCGCTCGCGCAGGTCCCCGAGCAGGCGCAGGATCTGCGCACGCACCGTCACGTCGAGGGCCGAGAGCGGCTCGTCGCCCACCAGCAGACGCGGACGGTGCACGATGGCCCGGGCGATCGCGATGCGCTGACGCTGGCCGCCGGAGAACTCATGCGGGTGGCGCTCGGCCATCGCCGGCTCCAGGCCCACCTCCTCGAGCACCTCGCGCACCCGCGCTCGGCGGTCGCCGGGCACGTCCAGCGCCCACAGGGGCTCGCCGACGATCCGGCCGATGCTCATCCGCGGGTCGAGAGAGGCGTACGGATCTTGGAAGACGATTCCCGTGTCCCGCCGCAGCCAGTGCAAAGCGCGGGCATTGCTCCGCGCATCGACCGGACGGCCGTCGAACTCCACGGTGCCCGCGGTCGGGACATCCAGCGCGAGGACCAGGCGCATCAGGGTCGACTTGCCCGAGCCCGACTCGCCGATGACCCCGACCGCCGACCCGGCGTCCACGTCGAGATCGGCATCGTCCAGCGCGGTGGTCACGGTCCGCGGGCCGAACAGCGTCCGGCGGGCAGACACGTAGCGGCGGGTCAGTCCTCGCGCGCGCAGCAGCGTGTCGCTCATGCGTCCGCTCCCCGGTGTCCGTTCTCGGGATGCCACAGGGTGGCCGTCGCATCCCGCAGGAGCGCTTGCGTCACGGCGCTGGCGGGCGCGGTGAGGAGCTGCGTGAGGGGGCCCGCCTCCGCGACGCGTCCGTGCTCGAGGACCACGGCGTGGGTGGCGATCTGACTGAGCACCGCGAGGTCGTGGGTGATGAAGACCAGCGACATGCCCGACTCCGTCACGAGCGAGCGCAGGAGGGTCAGGATGCCGGCCTGGATGGTGACATCCAGTGCCGTGGTCGGCTCGTCGGCGATGAGAAGCCGCGGGCGGCAGGCGAGCGCCATCGCGATCGCCACGCGCTGCCGCTGCCCGCCCGACAGCTGGTGCGGATACCGGGCGACGGTCGTCGCCGGATCGGGAAGGGCGACCCGCTCGGCCTCGGCCACCGCGCGGCGGCGCGCCTCGCCGCGCGTCACGTGCTCGTGGATGCGGATCGACTCGGCGATCTGCCGGCCGACCGTGCGGATCGGGTTCAGCGCCGTCGCCGGCTCCTGGAAGACGATGCCGATGTCGTCGCCGCGGAGGCGCGCGAGCTCACGGTCGGGAAGGCCGAGGATTTCGCGGTCGTCCCAGCGCACGCTGCCGGTCGCGCGAGCGCCGTCCGGGAGGAGCCCGAGGATGGCCAGGGCTGTCAGCGACTTCCCGGAGCCGGATTCGCCGATGAGTCCGAGCCGGGCGCCGTCGGGCACGTCGAAGGAGATCCCGTCCACGACCCGTCGGCCGCCGATCTCGACCGCGAGGTCGCGCACGTGGAGCGTCATGCCACGACCTCCGGCACGTGCAGGCGCGCAGCGGGGGAGCGCTGGGAGAGGGTGGGATCGGTCGCCTCGCGCAGCCCGTCGCCGAGGAGATTGAGACCGAGCACGGTCAGCGTGATCGCGAGCCCCGGCCAGATGACCGACAGGGGATACAGCGTGATGTACCGCTGCAGGTCGGACAGCAGCACGCCCCACGAGGGCTCGGTGACCGGCGCGCCGAACCCGAGATACGACAGCCCGGCCTCGGCGAGCACCGCCACCGCCATGCCCCAGGACAGCTGCACGATGAACACGGGCGCGACGTTGGGGAGGAGGTGCCGCCACAGGTTCTGCGCCGGGGTGAGGCCGCTTGCCCGCCCGGCGAGCACGAAGTCGCTGTGCAGCACGCGCCGCAGTTCGGGACGGGTGACGCGAGCGACGTTCACGCCGAATCCGATCCCGACCGACCAGATCACAACCCACAGCGACCCGCCCCACACGGCCGAGATCATCATGGCGATGATCAGCACGGGGAAGGCGATGAGGATGTCGACGAGTACCGCGATGCTCTCGCGCACCCAGCGGGCCGTGAGAGCGCCGAGAGCGGCGAGGAACAGGCCCAGGATCGTCGCCACGACACCGGCCCCCACCGCCACGAGGATCGTCGTCCGCGCGCCGGCCATGATGAGGCTCAGGATGTCGCGGCCGAGGTTGTCGGTACCCAGGACGTGCGGCCATCCCGGCGGCTCCCACGCGTCGCCGAGCTCGACGCGCTGCGTGGGGAAGGGGGTCCACACTGCCGCGACGATCGCCGTGAGGACGATGATCGAGACGACGATCAGTCCGAACCGCCCAGTGCCGAGGCCCCAGAGCCGCCCGAGCCACGCCATCCGCCGGCGCCGGTTCATGAGGTCTCCCGCTGTCGGGGGTCGATGGCTCGGTGGAGGAGATCCACGAGGAAGCCGACGACGAGGACGAATCCGGTGAGCACGAGGAGTTCGCCCTGCACCATGGGGAGGTCGCGCGCGCCGACGTCGGTCACCAGCATCCGCCCGATGCCGGGGAGGGTGAACAGCTGCTCGATGACGACGGCGCCGACGAGGATTCCGGCGACCTGCAGGCCGAGCACCGTCACCACGGAGAGCGCGACGTTGGGCAGGCCGTGTCGGAGGAGCGCCTGCGTGCGGGTGAGCCCTTTCGCCGCGGCGGTGCGCACGTAGTCCTGGCCGAAGGCCTGCAGCGTCGCGCTGCGCACGAACCGGAGCAGCATCGCGCCCTCGACGATGCCGATCGTCAGCGCCGGGAGCACGAGGGCGCGGAGCGCCGCGCCCGGATCGCTCCAGCCGGCGCGGGGGAACCCCTGCGCGGGAAGCCACCCGAGCCAGACCGCGAAGACGACGACGAGCATCATCCCCGCCCACACCACCGGTACGGCCGCCATCGCCTGGGCGGCCACGCTCATCGCGGTGCCGTCGGCACGCCCGCGGCGGACGGCCGACAGCACCCCGAGGGGCACCGCGATCAGCAGGGCGATCAGGAGCGACAGGATGCCGAGGGGCACCGTGATGCGGCCCTTGTCGGCCAGTGCGCTCATCACCGGGGTGCCGGACAGCAGCGACGAACCGAGGTCGCCACGGAAGATCCCGCCGATCCACTCGGCGTACTGCACGGGCAGCGGCACGTTCAGTCCGAGCCTCTCCCGGATCGCCGCGACCTGCGCCGGCGATGACTCGGTGCCGGCGATCAGCTGCGCGACGTCACCAGGAAGGACGCGGAGCGAGACGAAGATCAGTGCACTGGCCACGGCAAGCCCCACGACCAGCAGGGCCAACCGGGTGAGCGCGTACCGGATCACTCCGACGAGACTGTCACACCCGCGAGGTTGATGCGGGAGTTGATCGAGTCCTGGGGGAATCCGGAGACACCTGCACCCACCGCCGTGATCGCCTCTGCGGTGTATAGCCAGTCGGCGGCGTGGTCCTCCGAAACGCGGCGGGCGGCCTCAGCGCGCAGCGCGGCCGACTCCTCCTCATCCAACGCGGCGAGGGCCTGCGCGTACAACTCCTGCACCTCGGGGTTGTCGTACCCGAAGTAGTACGCGGGGTCGGTGAAGTTGTCGAGGTCGCGTGACTCGACGTGGAGCACGAAGCTGAGCTCGTAGTCGCGGTTCTCGAGAACGTCGCCCAGCCAGGCCTGGAACCCCACGGATTCCACTTCGAGGTCGACGCCGATCTCGTCGAAGTCCGACACGAGCACCTGGGGGACGGTCGTGCCGTAGAGCGACGGGATGGTGAGGGTGAGCTCGAGGTCCTCGACCCCGGCCTCCTCGAGGAGTTCCCGCGCGCGCTCGGGGTCGTAGGGGGCCACATCGGAGAGGTCTTCGTAGCCCGGATCGAGGGCGGGGATCGGGCCGTACTGCGTTTGGCCGGCGCCGATCGCCTCCACGAGAGCCTCGTGGTCGATCGCGAGGCGCAGCGCCTCCCGCACCCGCACGTCGTCGAGCGGCGCGCGCGTGTTGTTGAAGGCGAGAGTGCCCTTGTCGGTGGTCTGCCCCGTCGTGAGGGTGAAGTCGCCGCCCTCCAGCTGCGCGGCGAGGTCGGGCTGCACGGCGGTGAGCACGTCGAGGGAGCCGTCCAGCGCCGCGTTCACCCCGGCGGTGAATTCGGGGATGTACTGCAGCACCACTTCGGCCACGCCGGCCGGTTCGCCCCAGTACTCGTCGTTGCGGGCGAGCTCGATGCTGTCGCCCTGGTTCCAGGCGGTCAGGGAGAAGGGCCCGGTCCCGTTGGCGGCGGTCTGCAGATCGGTGGTGTCGCCCGTCTTGAAGACGAGCCCCGGGCGCCCGGTCAGGAGGAACAGGAAGTCCTGGTTCGGCTGCGTCAGGGTGATCACGACGGTGGAGTCGTCCGGCGCCGTGACGGACGCGACATTCTGGAAGTCGGCGTTCCCGACGAGCAACGTGTCATCCTTCACCTGTGTGAGCGAGGTCACCACGTCGTTCACGGTCATCGGGGTGCCGTCGTGGAAGGTCACCCCCTCATTCAGCGTGAACGTGTAGGTCAGGCCGTCCTCCGACACGTCGTAGGCGCTCGCGAGCGACTCCACGATCTCGTTCTCCGGCGTGCGGGCGACCAGCCCCTCGTACACGTTGCCGATGAGGGCCTGCTCCAGCGCTGCGCCGGCCTGCCGGCGGACATCGAGGTTCCCCGGTTCCAGCACGAGGCCCACGGTGAGGGTCGCATCCGGGTCGGGTGCGCCGCCCGAGGTGGGCGTCGGCGTGGGCCCGCCGCCCGTGCAGGACGCCAGCGCGAGGGTTCCGGCAAGCAGGAGCGCGGAGGCGGCGAGGGCGGTGCGTCGTGGCATGGATGATCCTTTCGCAGGCCAGCGGCACCTTCGATGATGTCGGATGCCGCTGGAGGCAACTCGGTGCGACATCAGCCTATTGCGGCCTTTCTCACCGAGTCGCCGTGTTACCCGAACGCACGGAGGCGCGTCATCCTTCCCTCGACTCTGCGAGGTCGCGCAGGAGCCTCCCCAGAGCCAGCGGCGCGTCTTCCTGGAGGTTGTGCCCGCCTCCCAGGGTGACCACGCGTGCGCGGGGCACGCGGCGGGCGAACTCGTCGGCGTCGGCGGGCGTGACGTAGCCGCGTTCCCCGCGGACGAGCGTGACGGGGGCGGTGACCCCGGCGAGGTCTTCCCACCCGGCCGCAGACAGCAGCCCGGTCACGGCATCGTCGGATGCGGGGGCGTCGGCCCCCGCATCCGCTGCGGCGAGGTGTGCGAAGTGATGCTTCCACTCCACGCGCCCGTCTGGGCGCACCCGCGAGTTGAGGTACACGCCCCGCTCGGCCGTCCGGCGGGAGCCGCCGCCGAGGCCGAACGACAGCGCGCGGTCGACGAGCTCGTCGCGGGAGGCCCAGTCGGTGGGGCCGGCGAAGAACGACCGGATCTGCGTGGGCCCGGCGTGGGGATCGACGCCGGGGGTGATGTCGACGATGACGAGCTGGGCCACCGACCCTGGGCGCGACACCGCGACCGGCGCCGCCGTGAGAGCGCCGAGGGACTGCCCGACCAGCACCTGCGGTCGGTCGGTCCATGCGTCGAGCGCGGCGACGACATCGGGCGCGAGGATGCGGCCCGCGTAGGCCGCGTCGGGGCGCCAGGACGAGTCTCCGTGCCCCGGGAGGTCGAGCGCGAGGGCCGGAAGGCCCAGCGCGAGGACGGTGGTGTCCCACGTGTGTGCGTTCAGCCCCGCCCCGTGGAGGAGGGTGACCTGCGGCGGCGCGTCGCCGTACCGCAGCGCGCTGAGCGTGCGGCCGTCATCCAGCGTCAGTGAGACGCGCTCCACACGGGGGATGGGACCGGGGATGCCGTTGTCGGCGGCCTGGTCCGGCAGGTAGGAGAATTCGTCGAACACATCGGGCGATTCGGTCACGCGGCATCCTTCCGGCCAGGGCGGCTGGCACCATTGTGCCCGGCCGCCGCTCATCGCGAGCGCGCATTACCCTGGGGGTATGAGCGAAGAGCAGCGCGTTCACCTGTCGCGCTCGGCCCCGAAGGCCTACCTCGCGCTGTCGGGTGTGGCCAAGACGGCGGGATACCTGGCAGCCGAGGCGGGTATCGAGCCCGGGCTGAAGGAGATCGTCCAGATCCATGCGTCCCAGCTGAACAAGTGCGCGTACTGCGTGCGCATCCACTTCGATCGTGCAGTCGAGGCGGGCGTCTCGCCGGACACCATCTCGCAGATCCCGGTGTGGCGCGACTCGGGAGTCTTCTCCGAGAGGGAGCGGGCCGCCCTCGCCCTGGCGGAGTCGTTCACGTTCATCTCCGAAGCGGGAATTCCTGACGATGTGTACGACCAGGCCGGCGGCATCTTCACCGAGGCGGAGTACGTCGCCCTGTGCTGGGTGCTCGTCTCGATCAACGCGTTCAACCGCGTGGCGATCGCCGGGCGTTACGACGTCGCGCGCCTCGACGATCCGCAGCCATGAGTGAGGGGCAGTCCCTCGTCTCGGGTTCGATGAACTTCCGCGACGTGGGCGGCCTCCCGGCCGGCACCGGCCGGACCCGCTCCGGCGTCCTCTACCGCTCCGGCAACCTCGCACACGTGGATGAGGCGGGGTTCGCGACGTTGCGCGCCCTGGGCCTCAGGCGTGTGATCGACCTGCGCGATGACGAGGAGGTGCGCTGGGCGCCCAGCCGCGTAGAGGGACTGGACCTCGTCACCCAGCGCGTGCCGCTGTTCCTGGGGTCGGTCGCCTCGTTCTTCGAGAACGACGTCAGCCTTCCGGGTCTGTATTCGAGCCTCATCGAAGACTCCGCCGATCAAGTCGTGGAGGTCGTCCGCGGGGTGCTGCACGACCAGCCCGTGCTGGTGCACTGCACCGTGGGGAAGGACCGCACCGGGGTCACGGTCGCCCTGACCCTCGCGGCGGCCGGGGTCGATACCGACGCCGTCATCGCCGACTACGCCCGCACGGAGGCGTTGCTGCCGGCCTCGCGCAACCGCGAGGTCGTCGCGCGACTGCGGGCTTTTCATCCGGAGGCCGTGCACCTGGAAGACCTCGCCACGCGGTCACCGGCCCCCGTCATGCGCGATCTGCTCGCACACCTGGATGCGGTGTTCGGCTCTCCGGCGGATTACCTCCGGGCACACGGGCTCGGAGACGACGAGATCGCGGAACTCCGCCGCATCCTCGTCGCCGAGCAGTAACCGAGTGCGCTTCCCGTACGTCGGCTGCGAGTAGCGAAAGCTAGGTAAGGCAACCCTATGCTTCGGGTATAGTCGGTGGTGCCATGGCCGCTTCCCTCGAACACAATCCGACCGCCTGCCGCGCGTCGCGCCACACGCGCGTGCAGCACTTGGTGACCGCCGATGAGAACTCCCTCGCCGAGCTGGAAGCGCTGCTGAGCACCCTGCCGCTGTGCTCCACCGGGCGTGTATTCGTGGAAGTACCGGACGAGTCGTGGATCGGTAAGGTGTCCGCCCCCGCCCGGATGACGGTGACGTGGCTCGACCGGTCGCGCCGCAGCGGAGCACCGGGGACGAGCCGCGGATGCGCGGCAGGCGAGGCCGTCGCGCGCGCCGTGTCGGGCTGGGCCGGAGAGATGCTCGGCCACGAGGGCGACTCCACTCGCGTGATCCTCCTGGGCGGGTACCTCGGTACGGCCGAGATCGTGGACGACCTGGTCGAGCGCCGCGGCGTGGCGCCCGAGTCGATCCACACGCCCGAGCGTTTCGGCCTGGCCACCGCCCGCTGACCCGCGTCCTCGCGTCGCGCGTCGCCCGCGGAAATCGAGGAGATCTCGCGGATCGAGGAGCCCAGCACCTCCGAGCGCCCTCGATCGGCGAGATCTCCTCGTGTTGCTCGCTGTCCGGTGCGCCCTATGCCGCGTTGCGCGGGATGTAGTTGCCGTCGGCGAGGCCGGCCTCGATCTCGAAGCGGTTGCGCAGCGGGTTTCGGCCGGAGACCCAATAGAGCACGGGCATCAGGAGCCCGAAGCGGCGCCACTGCCGTGCGTGGACGGCTTCGTGGCGGAGGAGCGCCGGGGTGACGCGGCCGTTTCCGGTGAGGAAGCATCCGCCGACGGTCACTCCGCCCCGGCCGAAGGTCCAGCGCGGCATCCCGCGGAAGACCCACAGGCCGTCTCGTCGCTCGACGCGCCCCCTGCTCCACAGCGACCCCCACACCCAGCCGACCGCGGTGCCGTACAGATAACCGAGGTAGCTGATGGGGGAGTCCAGGAGCAGCCGCGGCAGCAGCCGCTCGATGCGGCGGCTGCGAGCCACGGCGCGTTCGGCGCCGTCCCGCCAGTCCGCCGGTGGGGGAGGGATGCGGCTCACGCGACCGCTCCGATGAGACGGAGGATCGCGCCGAGGTCGTCCACCGCGGCCGCGGGGCTCGCCGGCGCGAATCCGGCGATCGTCGCACCGGCGAGCGGGATCTCGGTGCGCAGGCGCTGCAGGGAGGCGACGAGGTCGCTGACGGAGACACCGAACGGGATCGCCCATGCCGACCCGGTGAATTCCGACGGGTCCAGAACGTCCAGGTCGAGGTGCACGTACACGCGCGATGCGCCCGTCGCCGCCACCGCGGCGGCCAGAGCGCCGGGGTCGGCGAGGTCGTTCTCGGTGAGGTGGCGGATCCCGCTCGCCGCGAGGAACGCGTCTTCCGCGGCATCCCGCTCGCGTGCCCCGACCAGGACCACCCGTTCCGCGGCCACTGCCGCGGCCTCCAGCGCATCGGGCACGCCGCCCACGAGGGCGCGCAGCGCCATGCCGGCGAGGGAGCCCGAGGGGGAGCTCACGGGGTCGTTGAGGTCGGCGTGAGCATCGATCCACACGACGGCGAGATCGTCGGCGGCGTAGTGGGCGGCAGCAGCGACGCTGACGCTGCAGTCGCCGCCGATCACGACCG
The DNA here is from genome assembly GCF_057197605.1 of Microbacterium sp. Z11_20. Taxonomy (NCBI): domain Bacteria; kingdom Bacillati; phylum Actinomycetota; class Actinomycetes; order Micrococcales; family Microbacteriaceae; genus Microbacterium; species Microbacterium sp. Z11_20. Next base: position 98,954 of record NZ_JBXVOQ010000001.1, read on the forward strand.
CCCGCTCGGATGACATCGACAGAGCGTCGTCCAGGAGCGCGGCGGTGCGGCGGACCGCGCTCAGGCGCGAGACGCCCGTGCCCTGGGAGTCACCCGCCTCCAGGGGCACGTCCAGCACGACGGTCCCTGCACGGGGCAGGTCGCCCGCGATCGCCTCTGCTCCATCGCGCAACAGCATCGCGCGCGTCGACGGACTGCCTTGCCACTGGGGCACCACCACGAACCGGGTCACGCGTTCATCCTGCCATCCGTGCACCGCACCGAGCTCCGGCGGGGGGGACGACGATGGGACGCCGCGAAGCGGCGTCCCATCGAAGGAAAGCGGGTCAGACGGCGTCCGGGCTGGGTGCCGTGATGGCCTGCTGCGGCTGCGCGGAGCCGCCGGCCTTCAGGGCCGACAGGCGCGCCTCGACCTCGGTGAGCTCACCGAGGTCTTCCAGGCTGTTGAACTGCGCGTCGATGCTGGATGCGGCGAGCTCCTCCTTGCCGGCGGCCAGCGCCTCTTCGCGACGGATCTTGTCTTCGAACCGACCGAGCTCGCTGGTGGGATCGAGCACGTCGATCGACTTGACGGCGTCGTGCACCTTGATCTGCGCCTGCGCGACCTTGGCGCGGGCGAGCAGTTCGCTGCGCTTGGACCTGAGCTGGTCGAGCTTGCCCTTCATGCCGTTGAGGCCGTCCTTGAGCTTGTCGACGACCTCGGTCTGGGAGGCGATCGTCGGCTCGGCCGACTTCGCCTCGCCCTCGGCGGAGATCTGGCGCTGTAGCGCGATCTTCGCCAGGTTGTCGAACTTGTCGGCCTCGCCCGCGTCGCCGGCCGTGCGCAGTTCGTCCGCCTTGCGGCTGGCTGCCAGGGCCTTGTTGCCCCACTCGGCGGCCGCCTGGACGTCCTCCTGGTGGTCGCGCTCGAGAAGGCGCAGGTTGCCGATCGTTTCGGCGATGGCCGACTCGGCGTCGGCGATCGAGTTGGTGTAGTCGCGCACTAGCTGGTCGAGCATCTTCTGCGGGTCCTCGGCCTGATCGAGGAGTGAGTTGATGTTCGCCCGCATGAGGGTTGAGATGCGACCGAAGATGGACTGCTTGGCCATCGCGGATTTCCTTTCCTGTCGACGTCGTATCAAGTCTGTCGGCGTTTCCTGTGGGATGCGTGGGATGAGGGACGAAATTCGGGGGTCAGAAGCGGCCACCTCCCCGGCGTGAGCGCGAACCCCCGCCGAAGCCGCCGCCGCCACTGCGCGATCGGCCGCCGCCGAATCCGCCACCGAAGCCGCCGCCGCGCGACGAGCCGCCGCCGAAGCCGCCGCGGCCCCCGCCCCCGCCGAGGAGGGAGTTGATCACGATGCCGCCGAGGATGGCGCCCATCATGCCGTCGCCGCCCGACGAGCCGCCGCCGCCGTAACCACCGAACGCTCCGACGTCGTTCTGCGCGGCGTTGGCCGCCGACCCGGCCAGCTGTGTCGCGCGTTGCGCGGCCGCCAGGGCCGACGCGGGATCTGCCGCCCGCACCTGCTCGGCGTGGGAGAGGGAGGCGTTGGCCTCGGCCAGCCGCGTGCGGGCCTCGGCGCCCACGGCGCCGCGGCGAGCCGCGATGAAGTCCTCCGCGGCGGAGACCTGCGCGCGCGCCTGGAGCAGGGCCTGGTCCACCTGCTGCGCCGCCCGGCGCTGACGCTCCGCCGCATCCCGCCCCTCGGCGATCACCTCGTCGAGGGCGGCTCCCGCGGCATCGAGTCCGGAGAGGGCCTCCAGAGGTCGACGGTCGGCGGAGGAGAGCGCCTGGCGTCCGCGGGTCAGCTGCTCGCGGGCCGCCGCCACGGCCGCCGCGATCCGCCCGTCCGGGTCGGGGAGGGCCGACGCGGCCGTGATGTCGTTCTCCACTTCGCGCAGAAGTCCGGCGGCGCGGGTGCCTGCAGCGGCCAGGTCGGCGCCGACCCGTTCGACGGCATCTTCCAGCAGCTTCGCCTGCGCCACCGCTTCCTGCGCGGCACGGATGCCCACCGCGGCCTCGCCTGCGCGCCCGGCCGCGAGGTCGGACTGCGCCTCGGCGAGCTGCGCGTCGGCGAAGGCGATGCGCTCGCGCGCCTGGGCGGGATTGTCGGCGACGGTCGCGAGTGCGTCGTCGGCGTATTCGGCGTGCAGCGCGGTCAGTCGCGCCTCGGCAGCGGCGACGGCAGAGGCGACGGCGGCGCGCTCCTGCTGCGTGCGGGCGAGCTCCTGGGGGGCGTTGCGTTCGAGGTCGCGCAGCGCGTCGAACGCATCGGCCTTGGCGTCGAGGGCCTCGTTCGCCGCCGTCGTGAGCGTCAGGATCTCCCCGCGCCACGCCCGGATCTGCTCCTCGGTGTCGGCGGTGGAATCGTCGAGCAACTGCTGCAGCGAGAAAGCGCGGTCAAGGTCGGTCTTGGCTTGCGTGAGCACGGCGCGGAATTCGGCCACCGCGTCATCACCGAACTGCGCGCGGGCGAAACCGAGCTCCTGCTCACTGGTCTTGATCGCGTCGTCGGCGGCCACGAGAGCGGAGCCGGAGCGCCGTTCCAGTTCCTCCAGGCTCAGTTGCTCGACGGGGGCGGGTGCGGATGCGGCGCGCCGGCGCCTGCGCACCGCCAGCCAGAGGAGCGCGCCCGCGAACACCGCGATCAGAAGAAGGACCAGCCCGATGAGCGACCAGTTCACCCCGCCGCCCGCGCTGTCGGTGCCGCCGGTGCCTCCGCCGACCGCATCGGTGAGCCCGTCGGCTGCGGCCTCGACCGCGCCGAGCCACTCCTCGTCGGAGAGCTGCGGCTGGATCCGCTGCTGCTCGATGGCGCCCAGCTGGTCGAACGAGACGGGTCCCTCGGAGAATCCGGAGAGGTAGAACGCCCGCCCGTCGACGGCGACGGCCAGGAGGTATTGGTTCGGCCCGAGGTTGTTGAGGTCCGCGGTGGTGTTTGCCCAGTCCTCGGCGCTCGCCGGGTCGGTGAACTCGTCGACGAAGACCGCCCACAGGTCGAGGTCCGTCTCATCCGAGAGTCGTTCGAGCCGGTCCTCCGCCTGGGCCAGCTCGTTCGCGCTGAGGACGCCGGCCTCGTCGAGGACGGATCCGCTGCCCAGGCTCACGGGGTCGGTGGCGGATGCGGCCGGCGCGGCGGCCAGCCCGAGCGCCACGGCGAGCGTCGAGATGAGCACTACAGACCAGCGGGCGCGCATCGTCCTCCTCGGGCGGGGTGAAAGCCCAGTCGAGTCTATGCAGGGTGACGAATATGCCGATAGCGGTTGCGCTCGGGCCCGGCGTGGTCCTCGGGCTCGCGGATCGAGCCGGGTTAGGGTCGTGGCTTCGAGGAGGCACGCACATGGACGATCGCTACGGCACTGACGTGCTGGCCAAGGGATGGCGCGATGTGGGGCGCCGCGCGGTTCCGCAGGTGCCGGCCGAGCGAGACCTCGTGGTCGAGGTGTCCGGCGACGGCTTCTGCGGTGCGGTCACGAAGGTCGCGTCGGGGACCGTCGAACTCGAAGACCGCCGCGGCCGGCGACGCCTGTTCCCGCTCGGGCCCGGGTTCCTGGTCGAGGGGGCCCCGGTCGTGCTCATCCCGCCCGCCCCGGCCGGTCCCGCCGGCCCCAAGCGCACCGCATCCGGGTCGTTCGCGGTGGAGGACGCCCGTGCCCGGGTCGCGCGGCCCAGCCGCATCCTCGTGGAGGGGCGACACGACGCCGAGCTGGTGGAGAAGGTGTGGGGCGATGATCTCCGCGTCGAGGGCGTCGTGGTGGAGTACCTGCAGGGGATCGATCTGCTCGCCGACGCGCTGGAGGCGGAACCACCGAGCGCCGACCGCCGCTACGGAGTGCTGGTCGATCACCTTGTTCCCGGGTCGAAGGAGACCCGCATCGCCGAGACGATCGCCCGCGGGAAGCACGGCGCGCACGTGCGGATCGTCGGGCACCCCTTCGTCGACGTGTGGCAGTGCGTGCGGCCCGCCGCCGTCGGCATACCGCGATGGCCGGAGGTGCCCCGCCCGATCGAGTGGAAGGTGGGGGTGTGCCGCGCCCTCGGCTGGCCCGCGCGCGACCAGGCCGACCTGGCCCGCGCGTGGCAGCGCATCCTCGGCAGTGTCTCGTCCTACCGCGACCTGGAGCCGGCACTGCTCGGCCGGGTCGAAGAGCTCATCGACTTCGTGACGGCGTAGCGGTGGCAGGGCGTGCATCCGGCCGCTCGGCGGTCTCCCGGCCGGGGAATGAGGGGCAGCGAGACGATGCGGAATCCGCCGGCTCGCTCGGTAGCCTGAACGGTATGCCCGACACCTCCGCCGCGCCCGGCGCCTTCCGCGAGCGGCCGGTGTCGTTCGTACGCCGCAGCGGCCGCATGTCGGAGGCGCAGGAGCGCGCATGGACCGAGCTGTCGCCGATCTACCTCCTGGAGGCGCCGCGGGATGCTGCCGCCACGAGCGTGCGCGCAGGATCCGAGATCGACCCGGCAGCGGTGTGGGGGCGGAAGGCGCCCCTGATCGTCGAGATCGGCTCGGGCCAGGGGCACGCCATCGTGCACGCGGCATCCGAGCGCCCCGACAGCGACTTCCTCGCCGTCGAGGTGTTCAAGGCGGGCCTTGCCCGCACGATGCTCGACGCCGATCGCGCGGGCGTACGCAACCTCCGCCTGGTCGAGGCGAACGCGCCCGAGGTGCTCGCACACCTGCTGCCTGCCGCATCCGCCGACGAGGTGTGGGTGTTCTTCCCCGACCCGTGGCACAAGAACAAGCACACCAAGCGACGCCTCGTCGATGCCGACTTCGCCCCCGTGGCGGCCTCCGCGCTGAAGGACGGCGGGATGCTGCGGCTCGCGACCGACTGGGAGGACTACGCGCGGCAGATGCGTTCCGTGCTCGACGAGTCGCCGCTGTTCGAGAGAGCGTTCGAGGGCGACTGGGCCGGGCGCTTCGACGGCCGAGTGCTCACGGCGTTCGAGCGCAAAGGCGCTCGCGCCGGACGCGACATCCGTGACCTGACCTACCGGCGGTCCGGCGCATGAGCGCGCGCAAGGCGCACGTCGCCCCGCCCCGCGCGGCCTCGTCGGCATGGGGGCTCATTCCGGCGCTCCTGGCGTGCCTGGCCGCCCCGGCCTTCTTCGTGTTGCTCGCGCCGTGGCTCGGGTTTCTGCTTCTGGCCGCCGCGCTCCTCGGCGCGTGGCTCGTCGACCGCCGCTCGTCGGTGCCGATCCTGCCGGCCCGGCGAAGCCGGGGGGCAGGCGGCGGGGACCGGGAGAACGCGATGCGGATGCACGCAGCATCCCCGCCCCCCAGCCTGCTGCGCGACCTCTCGCTCATCGCCATCGGGATGCTGATCGTCAGTGCCATTCCCCTGAAGGCCGAGCTCGACAACGCCGCGTTCGTGCGGTTCGGGCTGGCGCTCGGGGGAGCGGTGGTGGTGCCCTACGTCATCAGCCGGTACCTCTACAAAGACCACGCCATCCGTTTCCCGTGGCGCGGCGGCGGGCGCTGGGAGTGGTGGCAGTGGGTGTGGCTCGTCGCGGTCATCGCCCTCGGCTGGCTCATCCTGCCGTTCTATTTCATCACCAGCGGGGTGTACCAGAACTGGCCCACCGTCGACACTCCGGAGATGATCGCGCGGCTGTTCGTCGGCGTGGGCGCCGTGGGCATCTGGGACGAGCTGTTCTTCATCTGCACCGTTTTCGTGCTGCTGCTGCGGCACTTCCCGGTGTGGCAGGCGAACCTGCTGCAGGCGGTGGTGTTCGTCTCGTTCCTATGGGAGCTCGGCTACCAGGCGTGGGGGCCCGTCCTCACCATCCCGTTCGCGCTCGTGCAGGGATTCCTCTTCCTCCGCACCCAGTCGCTCTGGTACATCGTCGTGGTGCACCTGCTCTTCGACGCGGTCGTATTCGGCGTGCTCGTGCACGCCCACAATCCAGGCCTCGTGTCTCTCTTCCTCGTTCCCGCGCCCTGAGCGCCACCCCGGTCGCGAGAAACGACGTTCCGGACGAGAAACGACGCGGGGCGTTATGTCTCGTCCCGGATGTGGTTTCTCGCGCGAACTTAGACTGGCCAAGGAGCTGCTCATGTCGTGGATCGTTCTCGTCGTCTCCGGTGTGCTCGAGGCGGTCTGGGCCACCGCACTCGGAAAATCCGAGGGCTTCAGCAGGCTGTGGCCGACGATCATCTTCGGAGCCGCGCTCGTGGCGAGCATGGGCGGTCTCGCCTGGGCGCTGCGTGAGATCCCCACCGGCACCGGCTACGCCGTCTGGGTGGGGATCGGTGCGAGCCTGACGGTCGTGTACGGGATGGCCACGGGCAGCGAACCCGTGTCGCTCGTCAAGGTGCTCCTCGTCCTGGGGCTCGTCGGCTGCATCGTCGGGCTCAAGCTCGTCAGCGACTGACCCGCGGCGGCGCGCGTCACCATCACGCCACCGGCGGTTCACCCGATGGGAACATCCCGCTGGCAGGATGCGCGGACCCCCGCGAAAGGTTCCGTGTGAGCACACCGCAGCGCGGCCGAACCGACATCCTCCGTTCGCCGCTCCGCCCCCCGCTGCGTTCGCGGACTGCGCGGTCGCTGCGTCTGTTCGCGGCCGACCTGCTGCGCGCCCCGCGCGACGTCGAGCCGATCGAGCGCGGCGCTTTCGCCCGCATCGTCGCCCTGTGGGTGACCGCGCGAGCGGTGAACCTGTCGATCCTCTTCGGCTTCTACGCGATCGCCCGCGCGGCTCGCTGGGGATTCGGCCCCGATGACGCGCACGTCCGGACGTTTCTCGACTTCCTCAACGGCTGGGATGCCGATCGCTACGGCACGATTGCGACCCAGGGGTACCCCGACCGCCTGCCGGTGAACGAGTTCGGCGACATCATGCCGAACAACTGGGCGTTCCTGCCCGTCTTCCCCTACCTCACGCGGTACCTGCACGACGCCACGGGATTCTCCTGGCAGGTCATCGCCGTGGCGATCAGCCTCGCCGCCGGCCTCGGCGCCACGTGGATGCTGTTCGTCCTCCTCCGCCGGGTCACGAACCCCCGGGCGGCCTGGTGGGGCGTGACCTTCTTCTCCTTCGCCCCGCTGTCCTTCGTCTACGTCCTGGGCTACAGCGAGGGGCTGGCTCTCTTCCTCACCTTCGCCGCGCTCGTCCTGGCGCTGGACCGCCGATATCTGCCCATCGCGCCGATCGGAGTCATCGCCGCCTTCACGCGGCCGGGGGCGCTGGCGCTCGCTGCGGCACTGGGCATCCTGTTCCTGGTGCGGATGCTGCGTCACCGTGCCGACCCGTTCACCCCGGCCCAGGCGGCCGGCCTGTTCGTCGCGGGGATGTCGACGGCGGCGGGGGGTCTGGGCTGGACGGTGATCGCCGAGCGCGCCACCGGGGTGGACAGCGCGTACATCCGCACAGAGCTCGGGTGGTGGCTCGGGTCGGTGGGAAACGGTCCGTTCGTCCCCTTCACCCCGTGGTTCCGTCAGGCGGGCACGCACCTCGGCGTGATCGGGATCGTGCTGGTCGTCGCGCTCATGGTGGGGTTCGCGCTGGTGCTGTGGTCGCGACCGGTTCGCCGCCTCGGGGTCGTGGTGGTCGCGTACGCCTTCAGCTACGGGCTCTACCTGTTCGCGGTGTTCCTGCCGCAGAGCAGCACGTTCCGCCTCATGGTGCCGTTGTCGCCGTTGCTCGGCGACAACCGCCTCGCCGCCACGCCCCGTCGCCGCGTGGGCATCCTCGCCGGGTGCCTCGCGCTGCAGGTCGTCGCGGTGTGGCTCCTGTGGGCCATCAACCACCCGTGAAGCCGTGCCCGCGCGGCGTGGGCGCGGAGCGGTGACCGCCGAACTCCCACGCTGCCGCGCCGGTGCCGGGGGAGGCGCGGCACGCTGGCGGGAGAGGCCCTGCGCCGGTGATAACCTCGATCAGTACGCCTCCGTAGCTCAGTGGATAGAGCGCCGGTTTCCGGTACCGTAGGTCGCAGGTTCGACTCCTGTCGGGGGCACTCCACGATGAGTTCGGCGACCCCATGTCAGGGCGTGTCCTCGCCGTTCCACCGTCGTCGCGCGGTCACCCGGTAGGGACGACGCGGGAGCCGCGTCAGCCGGCCGGGCTGTCTTCCGTGTCGGTCTGCGGACCGCCGATGACCCCGATCCCCACGGCCTCGTGATCGGGCTTCGACTCCGCTTCCTGGTTCGTTCCGCCCTTGGGTTCTTCGCCGGGCTCGTTCTCCGTGCTCGGCTGCTCCAGTTCGCTGTCCGCCAGCGTCTCTTCGTTGCCGTCCTGCTCGTCCCTGGCCGTGTCGCTCATTGGTCGCTTCCTCTCTTCACCCAGAAGGCTCTCATCCGCGCATCCCGGCGACAACGCCCTTGACGAGCCGGCCGGGCGTGGACGCCGCTTCTCCTTGTTGTCCGTATTGGTGCGCGGTCGCGCCCCGGGGTGGGCGAGAGCCACCCCGGGGCGACATCGGCCGCTCGCACCCTTCGGTGTTCGCGACGCGTCAGGCCGCGTCGTGCATGGTGAAGCTAGATGCTGGCGGCGCCTCCTGAGTCAGGGTCGACGACCGCGTCGGCCGCTGCCTCCTCCGCTGCGGCGCCCTCCTCGGGCGACTCCGACCCCGTCTCGGCGGCGGTGTCGTCATCGGCAACGGAGTTGTCCTGCTGGCCGCCGGAGTCCTCGGGGCGGTCGGTGGGGGTGGAGTCGGTCATGGGTGCTCCTTTCGGTTGGGCCTAGCCAACCGCATCCAGCCTCCCGGGGAGGGGGGCTTGCGGATCTCGCGCCGCGATCGGTGGATGACCGGATCGGCGAAGAATCGCCCCGTGTGACACACCGGTCGCCGCTCGTCAACCCGCCCGACGTACGGGTCGGGTCGACGTAAACCGGAGGGAGGCCGTCCCCACCGGCACCCGAGAGGACCCCCATGTCGGACACACAGCACGCCCGCCCGCACCCGGAAAGCGACTCCAAGCCGGATTCGCCAAACGATCTCACCAAGCGATCGTGGAAGTACGTCTTCGTCAAGGCCGTTCGGGAGTTCTCCTCGGATCAGTGTCTCGACATCGCCGCTGCCCTGACCTACTTCGGGGTGCTGGCGCTCTTCCCGGGGCTCATCGCCGTCTTCTCCCTCCTCGGAGTGGTCGGGCAGGGCGACCAGACCGCCACAGCGGTTCTGGACATCATCGACCAGGTGGCGCCGGGCGGGACGGCGGAGACCTTGCGCGGCCCGATCGAGCAGGTCGCATCCGCGCCGGGGGCCGGCTTCGCTCTCATCAGTGGAATCGTGCTGGCCCTCTGGTCGGCATCCGGCTACGTCGGCGCGTTCAGCCGGGCGATGAACCGCATCTACGAGATCGAGGAGGGGCGCCCCTTCTGGAAGCTCAAGCCGGTTCAGCTGCTTCTGACGGTGATCGTCGTCATCCTCGTCACCATCGCGGCGCTCATCCTCGTCGTCTCCGGACCGATCGCCGAAGCCATCGGCAACGCGATCGGGCTGGGTGAGGTCGCCGTGACCGTGTGGCAGATCGCCCGGTGGCCGGTGCTGCTGGTCATCGTGGTCCTGACCCTCGCGATCCTCTACTACGGTGCTCCCAACGCGAAGCAGCCGAAGTTCCGGTGGATCAGCGTCGGGGCCATCATCGCGCTCGTCGTCCTCGCCATCGCCACGGCCGGTTTCGTGCTCTACGTCGCGAACTTCTCCAACTACGACCGCACCTACGGCTCGCTGGCCGGTGTCATCGTTTTCCTACTGTGGCTGTGGATCGCGAACCTTGCCATCCTCTTCGGCGCGGAGTTCGACGCGGAGCTCGAGCGCGGACGCCAGTTGCAGTCGGGTATCGCAGCCGAGCGCGACATCCAGCTGCCCCCGCGGGATACGCGCAAGAGCGACAAAGCCGCCGCGAAGGAGCAGAAGGACATCGAAGAAGGCCGCCGTATCCGGGTGCAGCACGGCGAGGACCACGACGCCTAGCGCAGGATGCCCCGGTTGGCGAGCCTATCCTCGGCAAGCCTGCCGCGGGTAGCGTAAGAGGCCGGGGGATACGCCCCCGGCCGTCAGAGAGAGGAGACCTCATGGGACTCGATGACAAGATCAAGAACGCCGCCCAGGACGCCGCCGGTCACGCCAAGGAAGCCGCCGGTAAGGGTACCGACGATGAGAACTTGGAGCGTGAGGGCAAGGCCGACCAGACGAAGGCCAACCTGAAGAAGGCGGGCGAGAACGTCAAGGACGCGTTCAAGTAAGCAGAAGTCAGGAACGCCCCGACCGCCACGCGGTCGGGGCGTTCCTCTTTTCGTCTCAGCACGGGCCGGCGAGGGGCAACGAAGTCACCGTGGACCCTACCCGCGGACTCCCCGCACGCGTAGGGTGCAGAGGCCATGGCCCACGACGCTCATGTCCGTACTCTTGCGGACCACGCCTACGCCCAGGCTCCCCGGACAGTGCTGGAGGAGCTGGGTTCGTCCCGCGCGGGCCTGTCGACGTCAGAGGCGACGGCACGGCTGGCGGAGGGGGGACCGAACCGGCTGCCCGAGCAGCGACGCCGCCCGGCGCTGGTGCGACTGCTCGGCCATTTCCACAACATCCTCATCTACATCCTCCTCGCCTCGGCGGTCATCAAGGTGGTCTACCGGGACTGGCTGGACTTCGGCGTCATCCTCGCCGTCGCCGTCGTCACGGCACTGATCGGGTTCCTCCAGGAGGGGCAGGCGGAGCGGGCGCTCGCCGGTATCCGCGACATGCTCTCCCTGTCGGCGCGCGTTCGCCGTGATGGCCGCTGGGCAGAGATCCCCGCGGAGGACGTGGTGCCCGGGGACATCGTCCGCGTCCGGGCGGGAGACAAGGTGCCCGCCGACATGCGCCTGGTGTCCGCGTCGCAGGTGGAGATCGACGAGTCAGCCCTCACGGGCGAGTCGGTGCCCGTTGCCAAATCGACCGAGGCGACGATCCCCGATGCGGGGATCGGTGATCGTGTCGGAATGGCGTACTCGGGAACGCTCGTGACGCGTGGCAGCGCGGACGGCGTCGTCACCGCGACGGGCGGTGACACGGAGATCGGACACATCCAGAGCCTGATCGCCGAGGCGCAGCCCCTCACGACGCCGCTGACCCGACAGCTCGCGGCGCTCAGCACGCAGATCGCGGTCCTCATCCTCGTCACTGCGGCGGTCATGACGGTCGTCGGGTTGGTTCTGCATGACCAGTCGCCTGAGTCGCTGCTGGATTCGGCGATCACCTTCGCGGTGGCCGCGGTTCCGGAGGGCTTGCCGGCCATCGTGACCATCACCCTCGCGCTCGGCGTGCAGCAGATGGCGAAGCGGCAGGCGATCACGCGGAAGCTCACCGCCGTCGAGACGCTCGGGGCCGTGACGACCATCTGCTCGGATAAGACGGGCACGCTCACGCTCAACGAGATGACGGTGCGAGCTGTCGTCACACCGGCCGACACCTACGCCGTCGCGGGCGAGGGTTATCGTCCGGAGGGCGAGGTGCGCGGTTCGGACGGCAACGTGGTGACGCTGACGGATGCGCCTGAGCTCGGCGAGCTCGTATCGGCCATGGCGCGGTGCAACGACGCAGCGGTGCGGCGCGACGGCGATGCGTGGACCGTGGTGGGCGCGCCGACCGAGGGCAGTCTGGTGGTGCTCGCCCGGAAGCTGGGCTATGACCCGGCGGGCCGTACCCGGCTCGACGAGCTGCCCTTCGACTCGGCGCTCAAGTTCATGGCTGTGCTCGATCGCGACGCCGACGGGGTGGTGCACATGATCGCCAAGGGCGCTCCCGACCGTCTGCTCGAGCGCTGCCGCGATGAGCTCGCCCCGGACGGAACGGTGCGGCCGCTGGACGCCGGCCGATGGCACGCCGTGATCGCAGAGCTGGGCGGCAGAGGTCTGCGTACCCTGGCCGCGGCCTCGGCTCCGGCGTCCCCCTCGCACGTGCTCGGCCCCGCTACGGTCCGCGATCTCACCTTCCTCGGACTGGTCGGCATCGCCGACCCGCCACGCCCCGAGGCGATCCGCGCGATCCGCGAGTGCCGGGATGCCGGCATCCGCGTCACCATGATCACCGGCGACCACGCCGTGACCGCCGCGGCGATCGGCGGAGACCTCGGTATCGCGCTCCGTGCTGCGCCCTTCGTGGTGACCGGCGCGGAGGTGGACGCCATGAGCGATGCCGAACTGGCCCACATCGCCCCGGACGTCGACGTGTTCGCGCGCACCAGCCCCGAGCACAAGATCAGGGTTGTGCGGGCGCTGCAATCCCGCGACCAGGTCGTCGCGATGACAGGCGATGGCGTGAACGATGCGCCCGCCCTCGCCCGCGCCGACATCGGGATCGCCATGGGCGTCACTGGCACCGAGGCGACCAAGGATGCCGCCGATATCGTCCTGGCCGACGACAACTTCGCCACCATCGAGCGCGCGGTGTCGGAAGGCCGCCGCATCTTCGACAACATCCAGAAGTCGCTGATGTTCATCCTGCCGACGACCTTCGGGCAGGCGCTGGTCGTCCTCACCGCGGTGCTGGTCGGGTATGTCCCGCCACTGCAACCGACGCAGGTGTTGTGGGTCAACCTCGTCACGGCGGTCACGTTGTCGATCGCTCTCGCCTACGAGCCGGCTGAGCGGGGCATCATGCAGCGTCCACCCCGGGATGCCCAGGGGCCGGTGATCGATCGCATTCTGTTGCCTCGCGTGGGGTGGGCGGCCCTGCTGATCGCCGCAGCATCCACGGGGGTGTTCTTCTACGAGATGAACACCGGTGCGCCCTTCGCGGTGGCCCAGACCAGCGCGGTCACGCTGCTCGTCTTCGCCCAGGTCGCGTACCTCTTCAATTCGAGGTTCCTGCGCAGCAGCGGCTTCACGTGGCGTGTCTTGAGCGGGAATCCCGTGGTGTGGTACTCGATCGGTGTGCTGGTGGTTCTTCAGCTGCTTCTGATCTACGCGCCGTTCATGCAGGCCTGGTTCCACACGGCACCCCTCGGCCCGGAGGAGTGGCTCCGCGTGGGAGCACTGTCGGCGGCCATTTTCGTCGCGGTCGAGGTGGAGAAGGCGTTCGCCATCGCAGCGGAGCGCCGACCGCGGCGGCACGCTACCGGGCGGCGGGTCAGTCTCGGTTAGGTCTGCTAAGCCGGAATAACGTGGCAGAGTACGGCTATGAACTCGTTCGGTGAATTCGTTGAGGTATGGCCGGCGCACCGATCGGAGACCCTGCCGCGCGACGCGTACGAGGACCCCGCAGACGGTTCGGGCAGCGTCCCCATCGATGCCGCGATTCCTCCGACCATCGCGGCCCTGGACTACTCTCCGTCGCTGCGCACGGTCGGAACCTGCGAGGCTGCGCTCATCGCGGTCGCGCAGGCAGACACCGGAGCTGCAGGCGCGCCGGCGGCCGTGCGGCGATTCATGATCCGATGCGAGTCGATCGCCTCTTCCCGCATCGACGGCATCGGCGTGAGCGCCGCTGAGTACGCGAAGGCGGAGGCGGGGCTCGGCGACCACGAGAACGCGACGCGGGCGGTTCGAGCAGGCGAGGCGCTGGACGCCCTGCTCGGGAGCATCGACGCGCACGGGCTTTTCACCGTCGACGGCATCCGGTCTGCCCATGCGATGCTTCTCGCAGGCGCTGAGGGGGGCGTCGCCGGCCAGGTGCGCGACACGCAGACCTGGATCGGCTCTGCCGGGGCTCCGCGAGACGCGGCGTACATGCCACCGACTCCGGCTCGGGTACCGGCGCTGCTGGCGGATCTGGTGGCGTATCTCAACCGCGACGACGTCCCGGTGATCGTGCAGGCTGCCATCGGGCACGCGCAGTTCCTCTCCATCCGCCCGTTCGTGCGCGGCAACGGCCGCATCGGTCGTGCACTCCTCGGTGCCTCCTTACGGCGGCGGGGGGTGAGCAGCCATGCGCTCGTGCCGGTGACCTGCGGCCTGCTTGCGCGGCCGGAGGAGTACCTCGAGTCGCTCGTGGCGTACCGGGACGGCGACCCCTCGCCGATCATCGTCCTGGTCGCGAACTGCGCGCGCGTCGCCGCGACCGAATCGCGTGTGGGTGCTGTCCGCGTGAAGGAGCTCCCCGAGGCGTGGGGTGCCGCGGCGAAGCCGAGGCGGGGGTCGGCCGCTGCCGCGCTCATCCCCGCGTTCGCGGAGCACCCGGCAATGGGTGCGGCGGAGGTCGAACGGTTCTCCGGAGCAGGGCGCGCGCAGGCCTACCAGGCGGTGGAGCGGCTCGAGGCGGCCGGCGTGATCCGCGAGGTCACCGCGCGCAAGCGCGGCCGAGTGTGGGTGGCAACCGACGTGCTGACCGAGCTGGACGACCTCGACCGGCGTATTCAGGAGCGCATGCGCGCCGGCCGGTGACAGGAGGCCGTCTGGGCAACAGAGGCGTGAGGGCTCAATCCGGCTGGTAGGAATGAACGAAGTCCCGGAGGACATCCTCGTCGGGGAGGTCGACCCATAACCGGATGCTGTCCGTGTCCGCGCCGACCCCGTTCACCAGGGCAGCACCCCCGATGCGGTCCAGCAACGGCGCCATCCGCTCGGCTCGCACGGTCGAGACATAGCCGATTCCACGACCCTCCGCATACACCGCAATGGCGGCGGAGTGGCGTCGATTGCCGGGCTCCCGCCGCAGGACGTACAGCCGATCGCCGGCGAGGCCCCGCTCCGGATCGTGAACGCGGTACTGGGTGCCCTTGACCCGAACTCGGGTCGACTGGAGTGCGCGCAGGTCGGGAAGCGTCCCGTGGTCGAGCGCAGGCATCGACAGCAGGTGTCGGACGCGTTCCCACCAGACAGGCATGTATCGACGGTATCGGCCGGCGCCTGTGAGACCACCCGGCCTGCCCGTCCCCAGGCACCGCGCGGCGTGTCAGCGGACGACTGCGGTGGCCGTGGAGAGGGTCAGGAGCACATCGTGGCTGGTCGACCCGAGCAGGAAGCGCGCGACGGCTCCCCGCCCGCGAGACCCCACGACTGCCAGGCGGGCGTCGGCGGCCACGCGATTGATGAGTGTCGCGGGATCGCTGGCTTCGACGATTCGTCGCACCTCGAGGTCGGGGTAGTCCTGGGCAAGACCGGCGAGGGAGAGCCCCATCGCCTCCTCTGTCAGCCGTCGCGCGTTCTCGCGGTAGTCGTCGGGGTAGGTGATCACGCCGAGCGTCGCGGTGATGGGCGTCCACGCGCTGACGGCGATCAGCGGCTCGCCCAGCCGATCCGCCTCGGTGGCGGCGAATCGGATCGCGGCCTCCGACAGTTCGGAGCCGTCGACTCCGACGACCACGCCGGTGCGGCCGGCAAGGTCGAACTGGGGTACCACGACGACAGGGCACGATGAACCGGCGGCGACCCGCACGCCATGGGGGCCACGAGTGATCCCTGATCGGGGGCCGCGGAAGTCGCTGCCGATCACGAGGAGGTCGGCAGTTTCGGACGCGGTCAGGAGTTCCTCCACCGGCTTGCCACGCGTGACGCGCACTTCCACGGCGCCGAGCCGTTCGGCTTCACGCTCCAGTTGCGCCCGGGTCGTCTCGACGGCGTGTTCCAGGACGTCACCCTCGCCGACCACGCCGAGCGCGCCGCCGACGACCGACATCAGCACGAGCCGATCGCCGCGATCGGACGCGCGCTGGGCAGCCCACTCCGCCGCCGCGCGCGCCGCTGGGGACTCGGTCATCCCGACCAGGATCGTTCCGTTCATGGGTATGCCTCCGCGGCCAGCGTATCGGTGTGACATCCACACCCGGTACAGCGCCGGGACGGTGCTCAACCGCTCCGTCGCGCGTCACCGAGTCCCGTGTCACCGCGGGGACGCCGCGGAGGGCCTGCGTCGCGTCAGGCTGGCGATGACCAGCAGCGAGCCGACCACCAGGCCGCCGGCGCCGGCCCAGAGGAGAGGCGCGGGAGTGTCCGCCCCCGTGGCCGGGAGCACCCCGGGCACCTCTGCGCGGCGCGTCACCGTGTTGGTGATCGTCGCCGTTGCCCCCGTCTCGGTGATGAAGGCCTCCTGAGGCGCGTCGGTCGTCACATCCACCATGGACGTCGCACCGGTCGCGGGCTCAGCGATGACGCAGGTCGCGCCGACGGCGATGCCCGGGAAGGTGAAGACCTGGGTCGTGGACGCGCCCTGGGGGATGTCCGCTACCCGTGCCACGCCGTCACCGCAATCGACGGTCAGCTGACTTGCCCCTTGTTGCCCCACTCCGGCGCCCGTGAAGGCCTTGTTGACGGTCAGACTGGCCGCCGCGAAGAACTCCGCAGGCGCTTGGGCGGTGGCCTCCAAAGTGGCCGTCTCGGCAAGGACGAGTTTTTGCAACTCATCGACGCCCGGTGCCAGACCGTCATAGAGGTACACCCGCCCGCGCTGGACGGGCACGACCGCTCGAGCGCTCAGCAGCGTCTGGTCTACCGCGTCGGTTCCGCTGCCCACCCACACCTGGGCCCCCGAGGTGGTCGGGTAGGGGTTGGGGAGAGGAGCGGTGGCCGCCGCGTCACCGTACATCGTGTACCCGTCGGGTACTGAGAGGGTCACGCTGGGGGCGTCCGTTGCCACGGTGAACGGGCCGGCCGCCGACCCCACCGGCGCGGCGGCAGCGGGCGGGGTGATGGACACCGCCGGGGGAGGCGGCTCGGTCACAGGGCCGTTGAGCTGCGCGGCCGCGATGATTTCTGCCGTCGCTGCCCGCATCGGCAAGCCTGCGTTCAGGATGAAGCCGTCCGTGAAGTACCAGATGGCCGATTGCACGGCGGCGGCCTGTTCGCCTTCGGACAGACCCGCCGGTTCGCCGGGGACCGCGGGGTAGAAGTTGTTCAGAATGTAGGCGACGTACCCGAGGTTCTGGACGTTCGATTCGTCCCACGTTCCGTTCTCGTAACCGCCGCCGATCAGGGTCCCGACGCGGACGTCGATGCAGTACATCTCCGCGGTCAGTGCCGGATCAGTCACGCTCGCGGTGTTGATCAGCCCGGTGAGGCCGCCGCCCTGGGTGTATTCCGCGGGGGGTGCAGCGGGGTAGGGCGCCGTCGGATCCTGCGGCGTCGGAGTGGCCGGATACCCTCCCGTCAACCTCGCTCCGGTTCCGACGCCGGTCACCTCGATATCGGTGTTCGGTCCGTCCGGCGATTCGATGATGGGAGACTCCTCGGTGAGCCTCGCCTGGGCAGACCCACCGACCGGGAGGAAGACGAAGGCGAGAGCGGCCATCCCGGCCATCGCGGCCATCGCGGCCGTCGCCCAGAGGACGGACGCGGGCAGACGTCCGCCGGGGTTTCGGGATCGAAGACGGGGGCGCGAGTAGGTCACGGGGAGGCCTTTCGTCGGTGTGGGGGGACCAGCGCGGCTACGACCAAGGCGGTCGCCCCGGGTCGGCGGAGGAGCGTCAGACGCGCAGCTATCAGGAGGGCGCCCCCCAGCAGCCCCGCGAGGCCGCCCCACAAGAGCGGGAACGGAGTTTCCGTGCCCGTCGCCGGGAGAACCCCGGGCACATCCCCACGCCGGGTCACGGTATTGGTGATCGTCGCCGTCGCGCCCGTGTCGGTGATCACGACCTGCTGAGGCGCGTCGCTGGTCACATCCACCGCGGTGGTCGCACCCGTCGTCGGTTCGGTGATGACGCACGTGGCCCCCACCCGAATACCCGGGAACGGGAACGACTGAGTCGTGGACGCGCCGGCTGGGATGGTCGTCGAACGCGGAACCCCGTCGCCGCAGTCGACGACCAGCTCCATCGCTCCCTGCTGGCCGACGGCGTCACCGGCGAAGGCCTTGGTGATCGTGAGGCCGGCCACGGCGAAGAACTCGGCGGTCGCCTGCGCCGTCGCCGTCGTCTCCAGCTGGGCCGTCTCGGCGAGGATGAGAGGCTGGGACTCCGGGAGGCCCGGTGCCAGGCCGTCGTAGAGGTAGACCCGGCCACGCGGCACGGCGACCGATGCGGTCGCGGTCAGGACCGTCGTATCGGCCGCGCCGGATTCGCTGCCGACCCACACCTGTGCGCCCGAGGTGGTGGTGTACGGGTTGGGGAGAGGGGTGCCCCCGACCGCACTGCCGTACATGGCGTATCCGGCGGGGACAGCGAGGGTCACCGCCGCGGCGTCGGCGGTGACGGTGAACGGTCCGGCAAGGGAGCCCACCCCCACGGAGCTCGAGGCCGGAGTGATGGCGAGCGGGAGCTCAGGCTCCGGGGCCGGGGAGTTCCCCTGCGCGTCGGCGATGATCTCGGCCGTGGCGGCACGGACGCTGTCGGCAGGGTCGAGCACGAAGCCGTCGGTGAAGTACCAGATCGCCGCCTGTACCGCGGCGGCGCGCTGGTTCGGCGTGCCCAGCGTGGCCGGGGCGCCGGGGACGGCCGGGTAGTAGTTGTTCAGGATGTAGGCCACCTGCCCGAGGTTCGCTACCTCCGACTCGCTCCAGGAGCCGGACTCGTACCCGACACCGACGTACGCGGGGGTGCGAGCGCTGATGCAGAACACCTGCCCCCTTTGGCTCAGATCCGAGACGCGGGCCACGTTGAGCACGCCGGCGAACCCGCTCCGCACGGTATACCCCGCGGGGGGTGCGGCAGGGTAGTCCGCTTGCGGATCCGGCACGACGGCGGTGGCCGGATATCCGCCGCTGATCCTCTGGCCCGCGCCGGTGGACGCCAACTCGATCGCGGTGTCCGGCCCGTCCGGCGACTCGATGACCGGCGCACCGTCCTCGATCCACGCGTTGGCCGCTCCGCCAACGGGGACGATCAGCATAGCCAGGGAGACGACGACCGCCATGAGGCCGAATCGGGCGGTCGGTCGTCGACGCAGGGGCGGGCGGCGGTGGGTCGCAGGCGCAGCGGTCAAGGGGGGGCCTTTCCGGGGGGAGGGGAAGGGTGAGCGCGGGCGCCCGGGTTTTCGGGTCCGGCTCAGCCGGTCGGGAGCCGCCCGCGCGGCCGCGGCCAAGACCACGTCGAGACCGACCGGCGCTGCCGCCCGCCGGTGACGGCGTCGTTCCTAGCGAGTCCAGGGGGCATTGTCATGGGATTCTCAGTGAAGCCGCTTTCCGTGCCTCGCAGTAGGGCCCAAGGTCCCGCAGTCGGCGCCCTCGGCCGACCCGACGTGGCCCGGCAGTGGGGTCCACAGTCCCCTGGGAGAGCCGCCATCCGACCCTGGCCGATGCACAGATCGGCGGCGGCGGAAGCCCTTTACGGAACCGCGAAATCGTGCTTATCCTGTGCCCACTATCTGGACGGGAGGTGCCGCCATGTCCGGACAATCGGAGACCGCGCGCGTGGTCGGCCCCGGTGGTGCGCCGAATCCTGAAACCGCGACGGTGAGGGTGTTCCTCGTCCACTCCCGGGAGATTGTCCGCGGTGGGCTCCGACATCTTCTCGAGACCACGCCGGGTCTGGATCTCGTGGGAGAAGCCGAGGCGGTGACGGGAAGCGTCCGCCGAGTCGCGCGCAGTCGCCCCGACGTCGTGATCATCGACGTCTCTCTCCCCGACGATGGCGCGATCGACCTGGCGCGCACGATCCGGGCCAAGAACCGGCGCGCCCGGTGCGTGATCTTCGGTCGCTCCGACCGAGAGGAGGCACGCCGCGCGGCCGAGGCCGCGAACGCGCACGGCTATCTCACGGACGACGTGCGTGCCCGGGTTCTCCTCGACGTGATCCGCCGGGTGGCGCGCGGGCAGCGCATGATGACGCGAGCGAGCGTCCTTCCCCTCGACGCCGCTGCCGTGCCGATGGCCGTCCGGGTTCAGGATCCGAAGCTCACCACCCGCGAACAGCAGGTTCTGAAACTGATCGGGACGGGGATGACGAACAGGCAGATCGGAAACCGGCTCGGCCTGGCGGAGAAGACGGTGAAGAATTACGTCTCCGCGTTGATGGCCAAGCTGCAGGTCGAGCGCCGCACTCAGGCCGCCATCTACGAGATGACCCACAACGGGCATGCGGCTTACTCGGAAGGCTCGGCCGGTTCCGGGGATGTCGCGGGCCGGGTCGCGGGCGACCCGGCCCGGAAATGAAGGTCGGCGGCGGGACCTCGACCGGGACCGCCGCCGACCGGTCTCAGAGGATCGGCTTCCCGCCGGTCACGGCGATGCGCGCACCGGAGACGTAGCTGGCCTCGTCGGAGGCGAGCATCACGTACACCGGCGCGAGCTCGGCGGGCTGCGCGGCGCGGCCGAGGGGTGTCTGCTCGCCGAAGCTCGCGACGGTGTCGGGCGGCATCGTCGCGGGGATGAGCGGCGTCCACACCGGCCCCGGTGCGACGCTGTTGGCACGAATCCCTCGCTCGCCCAGCATCTGCGCGAGCGACGCGGTGATGCTCGCGATCGCCGACTTGGTCGCGGCGTACGGGAGGAGGTTCGGCGAGGGCTGGTCGGACTGAATTGAGGAGGACCCGATGATGGATGCTCCGGGCTTCAGGTGCGGCAGAGCGGCCTTCACGAGGTGGAAGTAGGCGCTGACGTTGGTCGCCCACGTGTAGTCCCACTCCTCGTCGGAGATCTCGTCCAGGCTCGGGTGATCCATCTGGAATGCCGCGTTGCTGACGAGGATGTCCAGCCCGCCCAGCTCCTCGACGGTACGAGCGACCAGCGACCGGCAGTGCGCGGGGTCCGAGATGTCGCCGGGGAGTAGGAGGGCTCGGCGGCCGGCGTCTTCGACGAACCTCTTCGCCTCCTCCGCATCCTCGTGCTCGTTCAGGTAGCTGATGGCCACGTCGGCGCCCTCCCGCGCATACGCGAGGGCCACGGCCTTGCCGATGCCGCTGTCGCCGCCGGTGATGAGGGCGACCTTGCCTTCCAGGCGGCCGGAGCCGCGGTAGCTGTCCTGGCCGTAATCCGGTTTCGGATCCATCTTCTGATCGGATCCGGGCACGGGCTGCTGCTGCGCGGGCTGGTTCATGCGCGACCTCCTGGGTTCGGAAACGGGGATTGCCTCCTACGACTGGACAGCATCCCGGCGATTTCGCCATCGGGGTTGACATCCCGCCTGCCCTTGTCAAGGCCCCCCGGTCCGGGCATCCGACCTCGTTCGATGGATGCAACGAGAGGAGCATGATGAGCGACACCACGTCTGATTCGTTCGCGGAGATCGAGGATCCCAGCATCCAACCGCTGCGTGACGGAGACACATCGATCGAGCCGGACCCCGCGATCGACCCCGCCCAGGCGGAGTGGGACGCGACCACGGCCCTGGATGCGGGAGCCTCGCCGGACGACCTCGCCCCGGCGACGGCGACCGGTGCCGACCCGGCGGAGATCCCGGCGCCCGACGACGAGATCCCGGCAGAAGACCTCGCCGCCGAGTGGCAGCAGCCCGAGACGCAGGGGCAGGACCCGGAGATCGCCGAGCTCGGCGAAGACGGCAACGGCGACCTCGCGCCCGAGGACTACTGATCGGCGCCGCCGGGTGGCGCCCCTTCCGGGCCACCCGGCGGTCCACGCCCCGCGGAGATGTCGGGAGGGGCCGCTAACGTCGGTGGCGTGACGCACCGCCTCACGCTCGATCAGGCCCGCCGCATCATCGTGCGCGCGCAGCTGCTGGATGCCGACCGCCCGGGCGACGTCGTGGAAGTGGCCGAGCAGCTCGACTACATCAAGACCGACCCGACGGCGACGATCGCCCCCGCCGAGCACACCATGCTGTGGTCTCGCATCGGCTGGTCCTACGAGCCGGGCCAGCTGCGGGCTTGACCGTGGTCGACGCGCGTTAGCCCGATCGGTGGGGCCCACGCGCGACCCAGACGGCCCGATGGAGCGGGCTACCGCCCGACGATCCGCCGGCTCAGAGGTAGGGAGCCAGCACCCCCGCCGTCAGCGCCATCGTGCCGGCGAGGCCACCCGCGACGGCGGCGGCGGTCTGGCTGACGCGGCGCATCCGCGCCCGACGGCGCTCGTTCGACGGCGTGGTGGTGGTCGACAGCGAGCTCTGCGCGTCGCGCAGGCGGGAGAACCGTCCGATGGGAGTGGTGTACTCGTCGAAGGCCACGAACGACCCGTCGGGCGTCTTCTCGACGAAGCCGGCGAACTCGCCCTGGCGCGACCCCACATGGAACCCGGGCTCGACCTCGGACCAGGCGATATCGGCGAGCGCGACGAGTGCGAGGTGTGCCATGCGGGCTCCTAGGACGACGGGAGGTCGGGTGACTTCCTCGATAGCAAGATTACTAGGCATCCTAACTATCAGTCAAGCGAAGTAACGCGTCCCTCCCGGCGTGTCACGCGGAGGGGGCACCAGGGTCGAGTGCCCGCAGCATGTCCTCCTCCACGGCGTTGTCGGCCTGGAGGTTGTCCTCGGTCAGCTCGTCGCCGCCCGTCGGCGCGTCGTCGCCGGTGGGCGCTTTGGATCCGCTCGGCCCCTCGTCGGGGGCCGGTACCGCTTCGGCGTTGTCGTCATCGCCCGGCGCGGCGGCCGGCACGGGGGTGGAATCGGTCATGATGCCTCCTTCGACCTGCGACGGTACGCCGCCGAGCGCAGCAGGCAGCGGGGCTTGTCGGCGATAGACCCGCGGTGTACGCGCTGTCACGCCGACGGTGTCAAGCCCTGGATGCGAGGACCGTCGGTAGGGGAGTGTCGGGTCATGGCCGGACTCGCAGTCATCCTTCTCATCGTGGGCATCGTTCTCCTCCTCCTCGGCATCTTCGTGGAGGCGGTGAAGTTCCTCCTGTGGGTGGGTGTCGTCATCCTCGTGCTGGCCATCATCGCGTGGCTGATGCGCTTCATCCGGCGCCAGACGTGACGGCGCCCGCGCGGTGACCGGGGTGGGCGCGGCCGCTCAGTCGCCGGACGGTTCGAGCACGCCGCCGGAGGTGGAACCGATCGGTGCGTCGGCGATGACATCGGTGGGCGCCGAGACGCTGGCGAGGGAATCCGCCACGCGCTCTGCCAGGTAGGCGTGTCCCGCCGTGGAGGGGTGATCCCGGCCGATATCGCTCGTATCGATGACGGCGAGGTAGTTCTCCGACGTGATCCACTCCTCGGCGATCGGCGAGATGTACCACCATCCGCGCGCCTCGGCGAGGGCGGCGAGGTCGCCGTCGATGCGGGCGGTCGCCGGTTCGACGGGCAGCACCTGCGGCGCAGGCCCGAGGATGACGATCGTGGCGTCGGGGTAGAGCCCGGCGAGCGCGTCCCACGCCGCCGTGACGGCCTCGCCGTAGCCCTCCGCCGGCAGGCGGCGATCGTTGATCGACCCCTCGACGATCACGAGATCGGGGTCGAGGGCCGGGTCGAGAGCGGCGATGCGCTCGCCGAAGGATCCGCCGTCCCAACCGGGCTTGAGGTAGCCGCTTCCGCGCACGCCGTCGACGACCGTGTCCCACCCGAGGGTCTGCCCCAGGACGTAGGCGTAGCCGAGTGCGGGATCGGATGCGGCCGAGCCGTAGGTCCACGAATCGCCGAAGATCAGCACGCGCGGGTCATCCGGAAGCGCCAGTGCCGCGGGGGCGGCCACGGGCGCGGACTCTCCGCTCGCGGAGACCACCGCATTCGGCTGCGTCCAGGGGCGCCACCCGGCGAGTGCGCACACGATGATGACCATCAGCGCGAGGACGACGAGGGGCCATCGGGGCCGCCGGCGTGGTCGGCTCAGCGCGGGCGAGGTCACGCGCAGAGTGTAGATGATCGTGCGCGCTGCCGACACGCCGGATTCGGAACCCGGGGGAATCGTCGAACCTCCGCAGCCTGCGGCCGGGATCGCGGCGGCTCGATCCGCACGATCGGGGGCGGCCGACGGCATGCGAGGATTGCCCGGTGAAGCGCCTCGTCACCGCCGAGCTGGACCTCGAACTCGGCGGCTCCGTCGACCTCGTCCTGCAGATCACGGCCGCTCAGGGCGCACCCGTCGTCACCGAATCACTGACGTTCGCGCAGGGTGACCGGCGCCATACGGCGACCGAGATCATCGATGCCGCCGGCAGCCGCCTGCACCGTTTCACGGCGGATGCCGGTCCGCTCGAGGTGCGCTACTCCGCGACGATCGAGGGGTCGTTCCCGGCCGAACCGCCAGGGGAGTTGGACGCGATCACCTATCTGCGCCCGAGCCGGTACTGCCAGTCCGACGAGGTGTTCGGCCAGGCGCGCCGGCAGTTCCGCGGCCTCCACGGGGTCGACCTCGTCGACGCGGTGTCCTCATTCGTCGCATCCGGCGTGACGTACACCCCGGGCGTCAGTCTCGGCACTGACAGTGCCGTCGCGACGCTCGCGAGTGGCCAGGGGGTGTGCCGCGACTACGCCCACGTCGTGATCGCTCTTCTGCGGGCGATGGATGTGCCCGCCCGCTACGCGGCGTGCTACGCCCCGGGCCTCGAGCCCATGGACTTCCATGCGGTGGCCGAGGCGTACCTCGATGGCGCCTGGTACGTCATCGACGCGACGCGCTTGGCCGACCGGCGTTCGCTCGTGCGGATCGCGACCGGACGGGACGCCGCGGACTGCGCATTCCTGAGCTATCACGGCGGGAACGTCGGTCTCGAGCGGATGTACGTCGATGCCCGGCTCGCCGCGGACGGCTCCACCGCGGAGAGGGGCGCCGACGACCACTTGTCGCTCGTCCGGATGGCCTGACCCGTGGCGAAACGGGAGCTCTCCGCGGCGGGGAAGATCTTGTGCTCGTCTTGCGCTTGTCTTGCGCTTTCGTTGCGGGTGGTCTGCCAGCCTGTCGTCATCGGTCGTCACTGACCGAGGGGGAATGGGCGGTCCGCCGTGGGGGACCGGCGGACCGCTCGCCCCACCCGTGTCCGGACTCGCCGCAGGCATCCGATCACGCGCAGGTTCGCCCACCGGCGCGAACGTAGGATGAAGAGGCTATGGATCCCGAAGCCCTCTCCTCCGCTCTGCTCGCCGTTGTGACACCGATCGCGGAGGCTCGACGAGAGGGTTCGACAGCGGGTCTCAGCGCCGCCGACCTTCCTCTGGAGCGTCCGAAGAACCGCGACCACGGAGACTGGGCCTCCAACGCAGCGCTCAAACTCGCCAAGGCCGTCGGCGCCAACCCGCGTGAGCTCGCCGCCGAGATCGCCGAGGCACTCGCCGGGGTCGACGGCATTGCGAGCGTCGAGGTCGCCGGCCCGGGCTTCATCAACATCCGTCTGGATGCGGCGGCAGCGGGAGCCCTCGCGCGCACGATCGTCGAAGCCGGCGCGGCCTTCGGTGCGAACGAGTCCCAGCGCGGGAACACGATCAACCTCGAATTCGTCTCGGCGAACCCCACGGGACCGCTGCACATCGGCCACACGCGGTGGGCGGCGCTGGGGGACTCGATCGCACGCCTCCTCCTCGCTAGCGGCGCGACCCTCGTGCGCGAGTTCTACATCAACGACGCGGGGGCGCAGATGGAGCGGTTCGGTCGCTCCGTCCTGGCTGCCGTGCTCGGGGAGCCCGCGCCCGAGGACGGCTATGCGGGGGAATACATCCAGGTCCTCGCCGACCGCGTGCGTGACACCCCCTTCGCCGGGAAGCCCGGCGGGGTGCTCGAGGCGTCGCCGGAGGAACAACTGGCCTTCGTGACCGAGCGCGCCTACCAGCTGCAGCTGGGCGAGATCCAGGCCTCGCTCGAGGCATTCAACGTGCACTTCGACGTCTGGTTCTCCGAGCGCGTCCTGCACGCAGCACCGGAGAGCGGCGGTCCGAGCCTCGTCGACGAGGCGGTGGAGCGGTTGCGGGCCCAGGGGCACGTCTTCGACGAGGATGGCGCCGTCTGGGTGCGCACGACCGACTTCGGCGACGACAAAGACCGCGTCATCCGCCGCGCCAACGGCGTGTACACGTATTTCGCCGCCGACGCCGCGTACTACCTCAATAAGGGCGACCGCGGATTCGCGCACAAGATCTATCTCCTCGGCGCCGACCACCACGGCTACGTGCACCGCCTGAAGGCGCTCGCCGGTGCCGCCGGGGACGACCCGGACAAGGATGTCGAGGTGCTCATCGGGCAGCTCGTGTCGATCAACGGCGCGCGACTGAGCAAGCGCGCCGGCAACATCATCGAACTCGACGACCTCCGGCAATGGCTCGGCACCGACGCGCTGCGATACTCCCTCGGGCGCTATCCGGCCGACTCACCGCTGACGCTCGACCCCGAGATCCTGCAGAAGCGCACCAACGACAACCCGGTCTTCTACGTCCAGTACGCGCACGCCCGCACCCACAACGTGGCCCGCAACGCCGAGGCGTCGGGCGTGGACCGGTCGGAGTTCGCACCCGAGCTGCTCTCGCACGAGACCGAGTCGGCGCTGCTGGGCGCGCTGCAGGAGTTCCCGCGCACGGTCGCGTTCGCCGCGGAGGTGCGGGAACCGCATCGGGTGGCCCGCTACCTCGAGGAGCTCGCCGGCCTCTACCACCGCTGGTACGACAACTGCCGCGTGATCCCGCTGGGTGACGAGCCCGTCGAGACCCTGCATCGCACCCGCCGGTGGCTCAACGATGCCACCGGCCAGGTGCTGCGCAACGGTCTGGATCTGCTCGGGGTCAGTGCGCCCGAACGGATGTAGCGATGACCGACGACCGCGCCACGCTGCCGTTCGACCTCCAGCCCTCCGAACCGTCTCCGCGTCGGCGGCGCCGCGCGTGGCCGTGGATCGCGACGCTCGCTGTCGTGGTGGCGCTCATCGTCGGCGCGGCGGTGGGGGCCGAGATGCTGGCCCGCGGTGCGGTGCAGGGCGGTGTCCGTCAACTCGTCGTGACGCAGCTCGATCTTCCCGCCGACCAGCCGGTCGACGTGGAGGTGGACGGACTGGTGCTGCCTCAGCTCCTCTCCGGACGGCTCAGGGAGATCACCGTCGGGTCACCGGACGTGGCTCTCGGACCGGTCGCGGGTGACGTGGTCGTGACCCTCACCGACGTGCCGGTTTCCGCGGATGCGGCGGCCGGGCCGGGTTCGGCCACGGTGCGCCTGGATGAGCAGCAGCTGCGAGCCCTGCTGAGCACCATCGATGGATTCCCGGGGGACACGGTGGCCATCTCCGGCCCGACCGTGACCGTCTCCACCGAGCTGTCGCTGTTCGGGGCGGCGATTCCGCTGGGCGTGGCCCTGCAGCCGGGAGCAGCCGACGGCGACCTCACCATGACCCCCGTGGCGTTCCAACTGGGCGGCACCGACGTCACCGCCGACGCCCTCCGCACCCGGTTCGGAGGTCTGGCCGACGCCGTGCTGCGCCAGTGGAGCGTGTGCATCGCCGAGCACCTGCCCGCCGCCCTCACTCTCACCTCGGCCGCCGTGGACAACAGCGCGGTCGTGGCGACGTTCGACATCGACGGCGCCGTGATCATCGACCCCGCGCTCCGCCAGCCCGGCGCATGCCCGTGATCGCGCGGCGTGGATCGGCGGCCGTGCCCGCCCGGGGTGGCCCCTCATCCCCGTGCGTGGCGGGGTACGGGAGCGGCGCGGGTGTCCCGCTAGACTGCAAGCACTGCCCGGCGTGAGCCGTTCCGCCGCGGCTGACGCTGCTCCCGCGGCCGCCCGCACTGCCGCATCCACCCGATTGGTCCTGTCCGTGTCCGCCTCGCCCTCCACGCCACTGGTGCCGGAGTGGCTGCGCGTGCCGCACGACGCGAACGCTGCGGACCCCGCCATCTGGCCTTCCTCCACCCGGCGCGACGACGCCGGAGCCCTGCACATCGGTGGCGTCTCCACTCGGCAGCTGGCTGCCGAGTACGGCACGCCCCTGTACGTCATGGACGAGGACGACGTCCGCGCCCACGCGCGGCGCGCGCTCGCCGCATTCCGCGACGCGGCGGCGCGCCACGGCGCGACCGCCCGCGTCTACTACGCCGGCAAGGCCCTGCTGACCACCGATGTCGCCCGCTGGGTCGCCGAGGAGGGGCTGCGCGTGGACGTGTGCAGCCACGGCGAGCTCGAAGTGGCGCTGGCCTCGGGGATCGAGCCGGGCCTCCTCGGCTTCCACGGCAACAACAAGTCCCCTGCTGCGCTCGAGCGCGCCGTGGACGTGGGCGTCGGAACGGTCATCGTCGACAGCGACATCGAGATCGAACGGCTCTCCGCCGTCGCCGAACGTCGCGGAGCGATCCAGCCGGTCCTCGTGCGGGTGCGGACGGGCGTGCACGCCGAGACCCACGCGTTCCTGGCCACCGCGCACGAAGACCAGAAGTTCGGATTCGCCGTCGAGGACGTGCCCCGCGCCGTCGCGCGCATCCGCGAGCTTCCTGGTCTGAGATTCACCGGCCTGCACGCGCACATCGGGTCGCAGATCTTCGACGCGGACGGCTTCCGCGCCTCGGCCGGACGGCTGGTCGACCTCCACGCCGACCTCCTCGGCGGAGGCGACATTCCGCTCCTCAACCTCGGCGGGGGCTTCGGGATCGCCTACACGTCGGCCGACTCGCCGCGTCCTCTCGAAGAGATCGCGGCGGGGATCGTGGATGCGGTGGCCGACGAGTGCGCCGTGCGCGGCATCCCGCTCCCCGAACTCGCCTTCGAACCAGGGCGGGCGATCGTCGGCCAGGCCGGGATCACCCTGTACGAGGTCGGCACCGTCAAGCCCGTCGCCGTGACCGAGGACCTCCGGCGTCTCTATGTGAGCGTCGACGGCGGGATGAGCGACAACGTGCGTACCGCGCTGTACGGCGCGCAGTACAGCGCACGTCTGGCTTCCCGCACGAGCGACGCCGACCCCGCCCTCGTGCGGGTCGTGGGGCATCACTGCGAGTCGGGCGACATCGTGGTGGACGCCGAATACCTGCCCGGCGACGTCACTCCCGGCGACCTGCTGGCCGTCCCCGCCACCGGCGCGTACTGCTTCTCGCTCGCGAGCACCTACAACTACACCCCGCGTCCGCCGGTCATCGCCGTGAGCGAAGGCCGGGCGCGCGTCCTCGTGCGGCGGGAGACCGTCGCCGACCTCCTCGCCCGCGACACGGGCGCTGGGCACAACGAAGGGAAGAGCATGCCGGTACCGAGCGAGCGGAGCGAGTCGAAGTGACCGAGTACCGCCGTCTGCGTGTGGCTCTCCTGGGCGCCGGCGCCGTGGGATCACAGGTCGCCGCACTGCTGCTCAAGCACAGTGCGGAGCTGGCCGACCGCGCCGGAGCAACCCTGGAGCTCGTCGGCATCGCCGTGCGCGACCTGGACGCGGCCCGCGAGGTCGACCTGCCGCGCGAACTCTTCACCACCGACCCCGAGCCGCTGCTGGTCGGAGCCGACATCGTCATCGAGCTCATGGGCGGCATCGAGCCCGCGCGCACCTACCTCCTGCAGGCGATCAACGCCGGGGCCGACGTGGTCACCGCCAACAAGGCGCTGCTGGCCACGCACGGCCCCGAGATCTTCGAGGCGGCCGACCAGGTGGGCGCCCAGGTGTATTACGAAGCCGCCGCCGCCGGCGCGATCCCGATCATCCGCCCGCTGCGCGACTCGCTCGCCGGCGACCGCGTGCAGCGGATCATGGGCATCGTCAACGGCACCACGAACTACATCCTCGACCGTATGGACGTCGAGGGCGCAGAGTTCGCCGACGTGCTCGCCCAGGCGCAGGCGCTCGGGTACGCGGAGGCCGACCCCACCGCCGATGTCGAAGGCCACGACGCCGCGCAGAAGGCGGCGATCCTGGCCAGCCTCGCCTTCCACACGACCGTCCCGCTGGACACGGTGCACCGTGAGGGCATCACGGGCATCGACAAGAACATCATCGATGCCGCCCGCCACGCCGGTTACGTCGTCAAGCTGCTCGCAGTCTGCGAGCGGCTGCTCGCCGACGACGGCTCGGAGTCGATCTCGGTGCGCGTGTACCCGGCCCTCGTCGACCGTGCCCACCCGCTGGCGAGCGTGCACGGCGCCCACAACGCGGTGTTCGTTCAAGCTGAGGCCGCCGGCAACCTCATGTTCTACGGCGCCGGTGCCGGTGGCGTGCAGACGGCCTCGGCCGTTCTCGGTGACGTCGTCTCCGCCGCACGCCGTCACATCGCCGGCGGAGTGGGGGTCGCCGAGTCCACGCGCGCGAATCTGCCCATCGTCTCGATCGGTCATGTCACGACGCGGTACCAGATCACCCTCGAAGTCGACGACGAGCCGGGCGTGCTCGCCACCATCGCCGGCATCCTCAGCGAGGGACGCGTGTCGATCGCGACCGTCGAGCAGACCGTCATCCCCCGGGCCCGCACCGGGTCCGTCGCCGCTGTCGAATCGACCGCATCCGGCCCAGAAATCCCGATGGCGCGTCTGGTCATCGGCACCCATGAAGCACGTGAACAGCACCTGAGCGAGACCGTGACGCGTCTGGCGGAGAGCGGCGTGGTCGAACGCGTCGTCTCGGTGCTGCGCGTGGAAGGAGACTGACATGGCACACGTCTGGCGCGGAGTCCTCCGCGAATACGCCGATCGCCTCGGCGTCACCGACGCCTCCACCATCGTGACCCTGGGCGAAGGCGGCACGCCGCTGCTTCCCGCTCCGGCGCTTTCGCGCCGCACGGGAGCGGACGTATGGGTGAAGTACGAGGGGATGAACCCCACCGGTTCGTTCAAAGACCGCGGCATGACCGTCGCCCTCTCCCGCGCGGTCGAGCACGGCGCGAAGGCGGTCATCTGCGCATCGACGGGCAACACCTCGGCATCCGCGGCGGCGTACGCCGCCCACGCCGGCATCACCGCCGCCGTGCTCGTTCCCGAGGGGAAGATCGCGATGGGCAAGCTGAGCCAGGCCGTCGCCCACAACGGCCGCCTCATCCAGGTGCGGGGCAACTTCGACGACTGCCTCGAGATCGCCCGGGAGCTCGCCGACAACTACGCCGTGCACCTGGTGAACTCGGTCAATCCCGATCGCATCGAAGGCCAGAAGACCGCCGCCTACGAGATCGTCGAGGCGCTGGGGGATGCACCCGACTTCCACTTCATCCCCGTCGGCAATGCCGGCAACTACACCGCGTATTCGCGCGGGTACCGGGAAGAGGCCGCCCGAGGGGTCTCCACGCGCGTGCCGCGCATGTTCGGCTTCCAAGCAGCCGGTAGCGCCCCGCTCGTGCACGGCGAGGTTGTGCGCAACCCCGACACGGTGGCCAGCGCCATCCGCATCGGCAACCCCGCGTCGTGGGAGCTGGCCATCGAGGCCCGAGAGGCCACCGACGGCTACTTCGGTGCCATCGACGACGAGCGGATCCTCGCAGCCCAGAAACTCCTGGCCGGCGAGGTCGGCATCTTCGTCGAGCCCGCCTCCGCCATCAGCGTCGCCGGTCTCCTCGACCGGGCGGAGGCCGGCATCGTCCCCGCCGGTGCACGTGTCGTGCTCACGGTCACCGGGCACGGGCTGAAAGACCCGCAGTGGGCTCTCCGCAACGCCGACGGCTCCTCCGTCGAGCCCACGGTGGTGGATGCGGCGACCAGCGAGGTCGCCGCCGTCCTCGAGCTCGCCCCGGCCCGGGCATGACCGCAGGGCGTCGCGTGCAGGTGCGCGTGCCGGCCACCAGCGCGAACCTCGGTCCTGGATTCGACACCCTCGGGCTTGCGCTCAGCGTCTACGACGAACTCGTCGTCACCGAGCTCCCCGGAGACCGGATCGAGGTGGAGGTGACGGGCGAGGGCGCCGCATCCGTTCCCCGCGACGCATCCAACCTCGTCGTGCGCGCCATGGCGCACGCGTACGCCGCCGCCGGCCGGGAGCTTCCCGGCGTGCGGCTGGAAGCGCACAACGTCATTCCGCACGGGCGGGGGATGGGGTCATCCGGAGCGGCCGTCGTCTCGGGTCTGCTCGCGGCGAAGGGGCTCCTGGAGGGCGAGGTGGATTTCGCCCCCGACGCGCTGCTGCGCCTGGCCACCGAGTTGGAGGGGCATCCCGACAACGTCGCCCCGGCCCTCTTCGGCGGGCTCACGATCGCGTGGCTGGATGAGACGGGCGCGCAGCACAAGCAGCTCATCGTGCATCGCGGCGTCGCGCCGCTGGTGATGGTGCCGGAGTTCACGATGTCGACGAAGGTGGCCCGCAGCCTGCAGCCGCTCCAGGTGCCGCGCGAGGACGCCGTGTTCAACGTGTCGCGTTCGGCCCTCCTCATCGCCGCGCTCACCCAGAGCCCGGAGCTGCTGATGGCCGCCACCGAAGACAAGCTGCATCAGAGCTACCGCGCGCAAGCCATGCCCGAGACCGACCGGCTCGTCCGGGCGCTGCGGGCGGAAAGGTACGCGGCGGTCGTTTCCGGCGCCGGCCCGAGCGTCCTCGTGCTCGCCGACGGGCCCGGTCGCCGCCAGGAGGCGGCGGACCTTGCGGCGTCCCTCGTCGACACCCCGTGGGAGGCCCACATGCTCGCCGTCGACGTCAAGGGTGGTACAGTGAGGGAGTAGCGGGGGGTTCCACGTACCACGTGAATCTGGCCCCCGTCGCAAATCTGCGAAAACCACCGCACGCACCCGCAACCCGCCTCGGCCGCTTCGGCCGGCGAATCGCGGAGCGGAACCCCGAGCTTGTCAAAGGGCCGATGCCTGTTCTCTCCGGTGTCGTGTGCGGTCAATCATCCGTTTCACAAGGGAGCACTCGTGGAGTCCATCTCCGAGATCCAGGGTGTCGACGCGTCGTCCGACGACGCGACGAACACCGAAGACACCGCCGCCGCGGTCGAGACATCGGCTGACGCCGTCGAGGAGGCCACGCCTGCCGGCGAGGCTCCCGCCGCGGATGACGCGCCGGCGGTGGCCGAAGACGCTCCGGTCGAAGAGGCGCCGGTCGAGCCGCAGGCCGCTCCGGCCGTGGACGCCCCCGCCCAGGATGCGCCGGCAGCTGCCGCGCCGGCCCCCGCCGACGCTCCGGCCGCTGACGAGGCTCCGGCACCCGCCGAGGCTCCGGCCGCTGACGAGACGCCGGCACCCGTGGCCGAAAAGCCCGCGCGCACGCCGCGCAAGCGCGCCCCGCGCCGCGCCAAGAGCAGCGACGTGCCCGCCGAGGCCCCCGCGGCCGAAGCCCCCGCCGCCGACGCCGCTCCCGCCGACGCCGTGCCGGCCGAAGCCCCCGCGGCCGACGCCGCGCCTGCCGACGCCGCCCCCGCGGCCGCTGACGCCCCGGTTGACCCGGCCACCGTCGAGGCACCGCGAGAGGCCCCGGCCGACGCATCCGAGGCCCCGACCGCCGAGGCCCCGACCACCGATGCCCCCGTGGCAGCCCCCGCCGACTCCCAGGGCCCTCAGGCCCCGGCCGCCGACGCGCCCGCGGATTCCGCTCAGGCCGAATCGGGTTCCACCGACGCCGAGCAGCCCGAAGACGGCGCCTCCTCGGGTCGCAACCGGAACCGCAACCGGAACCGGAACCGCAACCGCAACGCAGGCGGCTCGAACAGCGACCAGCAGGCGGACAAGCAGCCCGAGCGCCCGCAGCAGGAGCGCCAGCAGCAGGAGCCCCAGCAGCCCGAGCGACAGCAGCGGGAGCGTCAGCAGCCGCAGCAGCCGGCCGCGGAGCTGGACGGCGACCAGGGCAACGGTCGCAACCGTCAGCGCAACAAGCGCCGCGGTCAGACCCCCACCGACGAGTTCGACACCGAGATCAACGACGACGACGTGCTCATCCCCATCGCGGGCATCCTCGACGTCCTCGACAACTACGCGTTCGTCCGCACCACCGGCTACCTTCCGGGCCCGAGTGACGTCTACGTCTCCCTCGGCCAGGTGAAGAAGTACAACCTGCGCAAGGGCGACGCCGTCGTCGGGGCCATCAAGCAGCCCCGCGACAATGAGCAGTCGGGCCGGCAGAAGTACAACGCGCTGGTCAAGGTCGACGCCATCAACGGGCTGTCGGTCGATGACGCCGCCACGCGCGTCGAGTTCGGCGACCTGACGCCGCTGTACCCGCAGGAGCGCCTCCGGCTGGAGACGGCTCCGGAGAAGCTCACGCAGCGGATCATCGACCTCGTCGCCCCGATCGGCAAGGGGCAGCGCGGCCTGATCGTCGCGCCGCCGAAGGCCGGCAAGACGATCGTCCTGCAGCAGATCGCCAACGCGATCGCGCAGAACAACCCCGAGGTGCACCTCATGGTCGTCCTCGTCGACGAGCGGCCCGAAGAGGTCACCGACATGCAGCGCACGGTACGCGGCGAGGTCGTCGCCTCGACGTTCGACCGCCCGGCCGAAGACCACACCACGGTCGCCGAGCTCGCGATCGAGCGCGCCAAGCGCCTGGTGGAGCTCGGTCGCGACGTGGTCGTGCTGCTGGATTCGATCACCCGCCTGGGCCGCGCCTACAACATCACCGCGCCCACGTCGGGCCGCGTGCTCACCGGTGGGGTCGACGCATCCGCGCTGTACCCGCCCAAGCGCTTCTTCGGCGCCGCGCGCAACATCGAGAACGGCGGGTCTCTCACGATCCTCGCGACCGCTCTCGTGGAGACCGGCTCCAAGATGGACGACGTCATCTTCGAGGAGTTCAAGGGCACCGGCAACAGCGAGCTGCGCCTCAGCCGCCAGCTGGCCGACAAGCGCATCTTCCCCGCGGTGGATGTCAACGCCTCCAGCACGCGGCGCGAGGAGATGCTCCTCTCGCCCGACGAGGTGAAGATCACGTGGAAGCTCCGCCGCGCCCTGGCCGGTCTCGACACCCAGCAGGCGCTGGAGGTCGTCCTCGGCAAGCTGAAGGAGACGCAGTCCAACGTGGAGTTCCTCGTACAGATGCAGAAGTCGATGCCCGCACCGGCGCACGGCGCCGGCGGCGCACACGGGCACGACAACAGCATCCGCTGAGTCGTGGCCGCTGAGCCCGTCGAAGCGTCGGGAATGCTCGAGTCGGTCCGGGGGCTCCTCGAGGAGCACAAGGCCGTCGAGCTCGAACTCAACGACCCTGCGGTCCACGCGGATGCGGGGCGCGCCAAGCGCGTCAACCGGCGGTACGCCGAGCTGAATCGCATCGTCCACGCCTATGAGGCGTGGACGGGAGCGGTGAGCGACCTCGCCGCCGCGCGGGAGCTCGCGAAGGACGACGAGGCGTTCGCCGAAGAGGTGCCCGCTCTCGAAGAGCAGGTCACCGCGACGCAGGAACGGTTGCGCCGCCTCCTGATCCCGCGTGACCCCGACGATGCGCGTGACGTGATCATGGAGATCAAGTCGGGAGAGGGCGGCGCCGAGAGTGCGCTGTTCGCCGCCGACCTCCTGCGGATGTACCTCCAGTACGCGGCATCCCAGGGCTGGAAGACGGAGATGCTGGAGCGCAACGAGTCCGACCTCGGCGGATACAAGGACGTTCAGGTCGCCATCAAGGGCTCCTCGAACGACCCCGCGCAGGGCGTCTGGGCGCACCTGAAGTACGAGGGCGGCGTGCACCGCGTGCAGCGCGTGCCGGCGACCGAGTCGCAGGGCCGCATCCACACCTCCACGACGGGCGTGCTCGTCTTCCCCGAGGTGGATGAGCCCGAAGAGGTGCAGATCGATCCGAACGACCTGAAGATCGACGTCTTCCGCTCGTCGGGCCCCGGCGGGCAGTCGGTGAACACGACCGACTCGGCCGTGCGCATCACGCACCTTCCGACCGGCATCGTCGTGTCGATGCAGAACGAGAAGTCTCAGCTGCAGAACCGCGAGGCCGGGATGCGGGTGCTCCGTGCCCGGCTCCTCGCGAAGCAGCAGGAGGAACGGGATGCGGCGGCCTCGGACGCGCGCAAGTCGCAGATCCGCGGCATGGACCGGTCCGAGCGCATCCGGACGTACAACTTCCCCGAGAACCGCATCGCCGATCACCGCACCGGCTACAAGGCGTACAACCTCGATCAGGTGCTCGACGGCGCCCTCGGCCCCCTCATCGAGTCGGCCATCTCCGCCGACGAGGAAGCGCGCCTCGCCGCCCTCTCCGCCTCCTGACCCCCCGCTCCCGGGCCGTCGAGTCGCCACAATCCGTCGTGTTTCGCGCGACTTCTCGACGTTTGCTGGCGACTCGACGGGCGGGACGCGGCGGGGTTACCAGGCGGGGGGATGCGGGAGGGTGCCGCGCCAGCGTTCGAGCTGGGATGCGGCGGACAGGAGCATCCGCTCCCCACCGGGGCGCCCGACGAGCTGCACGCTCACGGGGTGCCCGGAGGCGTCCTGCATCACCGGCAGGACGAGCGCCGGCAGCCCCGACACGTTGACGAAGCTGCTGTAGGGGGCGTACTGCACCTGCTGCGTGAAACTGCGCTCGGCATCGGCTGCGTCATGCCATCCCAGCGGACGCGGGGGGAGCGCGAGGGCAGGGGTCAGCACCACGTCGTACGGCGCGAACGCCGCGATCGTCGCGCGCTCGAACACTCGTGCGCCGGCGAGGGCGCCGAGCAGCAGTGGCGCCGGGAGCGCACGGCCCTGCCGGACGAGCCATGCCGTGATCGGCTCGACGAGGTCGAGGTCGGCCTCCGTCAGCGGGATGCGCGCGGCGCTCGCCCGCCAGAGCACGCGGAAGAGCGGTCCGTACCCCTCCGGCCGCCACGGCGCATCCTGCACGTCATGGCCGAGATCGGCGAGGGCGGTCGCGGCGACGTCGAACGCCTGCCGGGCCGAGGCATCCAGCGTGATCTCCACGTCGTCGTCCCACGGGGAGACGGTCGTGACGCCGATGCGCAGCCGCGGCGGGTCACTCAGGGTGGCGGGGAGGAACGGCGCGGCGTCGGCCGCGCCGGTGGCGAACGGATAGGGCGCCAGGGCGCACAGGGCGTCGAGGAGGAACGCCGCGTCGGCCACCGTGCGGGCGAGGGGGCCGGTGACCGCGAGGCCGTCGGGGGAGTCCAGCCCCGATCCGATCGGCAGGCGTCCGCGCGACGGCTTCAGCCCGACCACGCCCACGGTGGCCGAGGGGATGCGGATCGACCCGCCGCCGTCCGAGCCCGGCGCACACGGCAGGAGTCCGGCGGCGACGGCGACGGCCGCGCCCCCGCTGGATCCGCCCGCGCCGGATGCCGGGTCCCACGGGTCGCGCGCCGGGGGAGCGGTGCGGGGCTCGGTGTAGCCGGTGAGACCGAACTCCGACGTACTCGTCTTACCGAGGCTCACCGCGCCGGCCGCGTCCAGTGCCGCGGCGAGGGGATCGGATGCGGTGGGCACGACGTCGACGCGGGCGCGGGAGCCGTAGCGGGTGGGAACGCCCGCCCGGGCCACGAGATCCTTGTCGGCGAGTGGGAGGCCCCACAGCGCCCCCGTCGGCGGCGCGGCCTCCAGCGCGCGGGCGCGCCGCAGCGCTGCATCCGCCGTCACCTCGGCGAACGCGCCCAGGTCTGCGTGCGCGGCGATCCGCTCGAGGAAGTGCGTCGCGACCTCGACCGGGCTGAGGTCGCGGCCGCGCAGCATCCCCGCCAGTTCGATCGCCGAGAAATCATGCAGCGCGGTCATCCCTCGAGCGTAGCCACGGGAGCGATGTCGCCCCGCACCCCCGCCTGCCGGCGAAGGGATGGGTCAGATCGAGTACTCCGGCGCCGTCAGGAGAGCGCGCGTGTCTTCGCCCGCACGCCGCGGACGCGGCGTGGCCGGAACCCCCACCAGCACGGAGTCTGCGGGAGCATCCTTGGTCACGACGGCGTTGGCGCCCACGACGCTGCGGTCGCCGATGGTGACGGACCCGAGGATCTTCGCCCCCGCACCGACGGCGACCCCGTCACCGAGAGTGGGATGGCGCTTGCCCCCCGCGCGCTGGCGGCCCCCGAGGGTCACGCCGTGGTACATCAGGACGTCGT
The DNA here is from genome assembly GCF_057197605.1 of Microbacterium sp. Z11_20. Taxonomy (NCBI): domain Bacteria; kingdom Bacillati; phylum Actinomycetota; class Actinomycetes; order Micrococcales; family Microbacteriaceae; genus Microbacterium; species Microbacterium sp. Z11_20. The sequence continues at coordinate 136,472 of NZ_JBXVOQ010000001.1, forward strand.
CGCCGATCTCGGCCGTCTCGCCGATGACGACGCCCATGCCGTGGTCGATGAAGAACCGGCGCCCGATGACGGCTCCGGGGTGGATCTCCACCCCGGTCAGCCATCGGGTCACCTGCGAGCCGAGGCGCGCGAGGAAACGGAATCCGCGCCGCCACAGTCGATGGGTGAGCCGGTAGGCCCACACCGCGTGCAACCCGGAGTACAGCAGCAGGAGTTCGAGGGAACCGCGTGCCGCGGGGTCACGGAGCTTGGCCGCGGCGATGTCTTCGCGCAGGCGGGCGACGACGCCCACTCAGTCCTCGCGGAGGTGTTCGTACAGGGCGGTGGACAGGTACCGCTCCCCGAACGACGGGATGATGACGACGATGGTCTTGCCCGCAGCCTCCGGGCGCTTCGCCACCTCGAGCGCGGCCCAGATCGCGGCTCCGCTCGACATGCCGACGAGGATGCCGTCCTTCGTCGCCGTGTCGCGCGCGAGGCGGATGGCGTCGTCGAACTCGACGTCGATGACCTCGTCGATGACATCCCGGTCCAAGATCGCGGGCACGAAGTTCGGACCGATTCCCTGGATCTTGTGCGGACCCGGGTGGCCTTTGGTGAGGATGGGGGAGTCGGCGGGCTCGACCGCGACGACCTTCACGCCGGGCACGCGCTCCTTGAGCACCTGGCCGACGCCGGTGATGGTGCCCCCGGTGCCGATGCCGGCGACGAAGTAGTCGACCGCGCCGTCGGTGTCGCGCAGGATCTCCTCGGCGGTGGTCTTGCGGTGGACCTCGGGATTCGCCTCGTTCTCGAACTGCCGCGCCCAGATCGCGCCCGGGGTCTCGTCGACGATGCGCTTGGCCTCCTCCACCGCGAACGACATGCCCTTCGTCGGGTCGGTGAGGTGCACTTCGGCGCCGAACGCCTTGAGCAGCAGGCGTCGCTCCTTCGACATGGATGCGGGCATCGTGAGGACGACGCGGTATCCACGCGCCGCACCGACCATGGCCAGGGCGATACCGGTGTTGCCGCTCGTGGACTCCACGATCGTGCCGCCCGGCTGTAGGTCGCCGGAGGCTTCTGCAGCATCCACGATGGCGATGCCCAGGCGGTCCTTGACGCTGCCGGCCGGGTTGTAGAACTCCAGCTTCGCGAGGATGGTGGCGCCCGCCCCCTCGGCGACGCGGTTCAGCCGCACGAGCGGGGTGTCGCCGAAGGCGGACGTGATGTCGGAGTGAATGCCGGGCATGGCGTGCCTTTCGCCGTCGGACGGGTCACCCACCAGCCTACCGAGCGACATCGCCGGCGTATGACGGCGGCGCCGTAGGCTGAGAAGGCCCATGCCCGAGCCCACCCCCGCACCCGCTCCCGCCGGAAGGCCGCTTTCCGCTCTCGTGCGCGCGGCCACCGAGCGTCTTGCCGCCGCCGGCGTGCCCGATGCCGCCGTGGACGCCGAACTGCTGGCCGCCCACGTACTCGGCGCCGGCCGGGGCGCCGTTCAGGCCGCCGCCATCCGCGGCGACGGCGTGGATGCGGCGGCCGCGGCCAAGTACGACGAGCTCGTCGAGCGCCGCTCGGCGCGGGTGCCGCTGCAGCACCTCACCGGTCGCGCGCCGTTCCGTCACCTCGAGCTCGCCGTGGGACCGGGCGTGTTCGTCCCTCGGCCCGAGACCGAGATGGTGGCCCAGCTCGCCATCGACGCGCTCGTCTCCGCCGCGGCCCCCGCGCCGGTCGCGGTCGACCTGGGGACGGGGAGCGGTGCCATCGCCCTCGCGATGGCCACAGAGGTGCCCCATGCCCGGGTGTACGCCGCGGAGAACTCCGTCGAGGCCTTCGCCTGGACCACCGAGAACGCGCGGCGCATCGGTGCCGACAACCTCCAGCTGGCGCTCATCGATCTCGAACGGGCGTTCCCCGAACTCGACGGCACGGTCTCGGTGGTCGCCTCCAATCCGCCGTATGTGCCGGATGACGCCATCCCGCGCGATCCCGAGGTGCGCCTCTACGACCCGCCGGCGGCCTTGTACGGGGGCGCGGACGGCCTCGACGTGGTGCGCGTGCTCAGCCGGGTGGGACTGCGGCTCGCCCACCCGGGGGGCGTGATCGTGATCGAGCACGGGGAATGGCAGGGCGCGGCGATCCGCGACATCCTCGCCGCCGACGGATGGCGCGCCGCAGCGACGCATCCCGACCTCACCCGCCGCGACCGTGCCACCACGGCCCTCCGCCCCTGACCGGCCCCCGTCGAGTCGCCAGCATCGGTCGTATCTTCGGCCGAATCCCGGCGTTTGCTGGCGACTCGACGCGGGGATGAGAGACGGGGGAGGGCTCGAACTAGACTGAGCGGGACATGTCACCCGTTTACGACTGCCGTGACGAAGCGCAATTGCTCTCCGGTATGCGCCACGCACGCCAGGCGCTCAGCCGCGGCGAACTCGTCGTCATGCCCACCGACACGGTGTACGGCGTGGCCGCCGACGCGTTCAACGCGCGCGCGGTCGCGGCGCTCCTGGCCGCCAAGGGCCGCGGCCGTCAGCAGCCGCCGCCGGTACTGGTCGCCGGAGTCGGCACACTCCGCGCCCTCGTGGCCGAGGTGCCGGGCCCCGTCGAGCGCCTCGTGGAGGAGTTCTGGCCCGGGGGGCTCACGATGGTCCTCCCGTCGCAGCCTTCCCTGTCCTGGGATCTGGGCGAGACCCGGGGAACGGTCGCGGTGCGGATGCCCGCCCATCACATCGCCCTCGAGCTGCTCGAGGAGACGGGCCCGCTCGCCGTCTCCAGCGCCAATCGCACCGGCGCCCCCGCCGCTGTCACGATCGACGAAGCCCGCGACATGCTCGGCGACTCCGTCGCGGTGTATCTGGACGGCGGCCCGAGCGAAACCGGGATCGCGTCCACGATCGTGGATGCCACCCGCCTGGTCGGAAGCGCCGCCCCCTCCGTGCGGATCCTCCGCGAGGGGGCCGTGCCCCGCGACCGGCTCCGCGACGTGCTCGGCGACCTGCTCGAACCCGACGACTCGGACGCCGACGGGGAACCGGATGCCGCAGCCGGACGGGACGGGTCGGCGTGAAGCAGTACCTTCTCCTGGTGCTGTTCACCGCGGTGGTCACCTTCGTCCTCACGTGGGCCGTGTGGCGCCTGAGCCTGCGGTACAAGCTGTATCCCGGCATCCGGGAGCGCGACGTGCACAAGAACCCCACGCCCCGCCTCGGCGGTGTGGCGATGTTCCTCGGCGTCGCGGCGGCCTTCCTCTTCTCCAGTCAGCAGACGTTCTTCTCGATCATCTGGACCAACCCCGGCCCCGTGCTGGCGGTGCTCGCCGCGACGTTCGTCATCGTGCTCGTCGGCGTGGCCGATGACCTCTGGGACCTGGACTGGATGATCAAGCTGGGCGCGCAGTTCGTCGCCGCCGGCATCATCACGTGGTTCGGGCAGTTGCAGATCCTCTCCCTCCCGATCGGGGGGTTGACGGTGGGGTCGGGCTGGATGAGCTTCACGCTCACGGTGTTCGCGATCGTGATCGTCATGAACGCCGTCAACTTCATCGACGGGCTCGACGGTCTGGTTGCCGGGGTCTGCCTCATCGCCAACGGCGTGTTCTTCGCCTACTCGTACATCCTCGTGCGCGACACCGGCGCCAGCACCTACTTCAACCTGGCCTCGTTCCTCGCCGCCGTCCTGGTCGGGGCCTGCATCGGTTTCCTGCCCTTCAACTGGAGCCCCGCCAAGATCTTCATGGGAGATTCCGGCGCCCTCATGCTCGGCCTTCTGATGGCAAGCTCCGCCGTCGCGATCACGGGGCAGATCGATCCGGCGGTCCTGGACCCCGAGCGGTTCGGCCGTTCCCAGTTGCTGGGTGCCTTCATCCCGATCCTGCTGCCCATCGTGGTGGTCCTGCTGCCCCTGCTCGATTTCGGGCTCGCCGTGATGCGACGCATGCGCGCGGGGAAATCGCCGTTCTCGCCCGACCGCAAGCACCTCCACCACCGCATGCTCGACATGGGGCACAGCGACCGTGACGCGGTGCTGATCTTCTACGCGTGGACGGCCGTGGTGAGCTTCTCCTTCCTGCTCATGTACCTCGGCACGCAGCAGAGCTGGCCGGGCGACTACCTCATCGGGGTCGGGTTCGGCGTGCTCGGCGTCGTCGCATGCCTGGTTCTGACCTTCCTCCCCTCGCGCCGCCGCGCGCGCCCAGCCCCCATCGAGGAGCCCGCATGACCCCCAGTCCCGTCTCCAGCACCCCGGTGCTCCGCACCGCTCTGACCTGGGGAGGCGTCGTCGCGGGGGCATTGGCCGTCGTCGGCGCGATCCTCGGCTTCGCCGTGGGCGGGGGAGAGGGCGTGGCCAGCGCGCTCGTCGGGGTACTCGTCGGCGCATTCTTCTCCGCGGTCACCGCCGCGAGCATCCTCATCGCCAACCGGTGGTTCGGCGACCCGTTGTACGTGCCGATCTTCTTCGGCATCGTGCTGGGGGGCTGGATCGTGAAACTCGTGCTGTTCATCGTCGCGCTCCTCGTCCTCCGCGACCAGCCGTGGATCGATCCGATCGTGTTCTTCGTCGCCCTGGTCGCGAGCGTCCTCGGGTCGCTGATCGTCGACCTCATCGTCCTCATGCGGATGCGCATCCCCCATGCGAGCGACGTCTCGCTGCCCACCGACCCGGATGCCGGTGACCGCCGCCAGTGAACGGAATCCGAGCGGGCCGTAGTTTGATAGTGTTTACCTGCACCCGCACGCTCTCCCAAGCGCTTTCGGGGCGCCCTCACCGACCATCGTCGCAACGGTCCTCACCGATGCCCCAAAGCTGGAGCCAGCGCTGTTCACTCAAGCTGCGACCCTGATCGCGAACGTCGCGTCCTCCGACGCGGAGTTCCATCCGCCGTCGATCAACGAGTTCTTCCCCGACGCTGTTCTGTTCGAGGGCACGATCTTCGCGATCACGCGGATCAACCTCATCCAGATGCTGGCGACGGCGGTGCTCGTCGTGCTGTTCGTGCTGGGCACGCGCCGCATGAAGCTCGTTCCCGGCCGGTTCCAGAGCATCGTGGAGATGGGTCTGGACTTCGTCCGGGTGAACATCGCGCACGATCTGCTCGGCCGCAAGGACGGCGACCGGTTCCTGCCGATCCTCACCACGATCTTCTTCATGGTGCTGTTCATGAACATCACGGGTGTCATCCCGTTCCTGAACATCGCCGGAACGAGCGTCATCGCCGTCCCGCTGCTGCTCGCGATCGTCGCCTACGTCACGTTCATCTACGCGGGCGTGCGCAAGAGCCCGGGCAACTTCTTCCGGAACTCCCTCATGCCCTCGGGCGTGCCGTGGTTCCTCTACATCATCATCATCCCGCTCGAGTTCCTCTCGACCTTCATCATCCGTCCCGTCACGCTGACGCTGCGACTGCTGATGAACATGATCGTCGGGCACCTGATGCTGGTGCTGTTCTTCGCCGCCACGCAGTTCTTCATCGTGGGTCTCGGCGGCTGGTGGTCGGCTCTCGGCATGGGCAGCCTCGCCTTCGGCTTCGCCTTCACCCTGTTCGAACTGTTCGTCGCCTTCCTCCAGGCGTACGTCTTCGCGATTCTCACCGCGGTCTACATCCAGCTCGCGGTCGCGGAAGAGCACTGAGCGGCCCGGCGCACGCCGAGCCACCCAACCGAAAGGAAAACACCCCGTGGACGCAACTACGGTTCTCGCCCAGGTCACCGGAAACGTCGCGACGATCGGCTACGGCCTCGCCGCCATCGGCCCGGCCATCGGCGTGGGCATCGTCGTCGGCAAGACGATCGAGGGCGTCGCTCGCCAGCCCGAGCTCGCCGGCCGCCTGCAGGTCCTGATGTTCATCGGTATCGCCTTCACCGAGGCCCTGGCCTTCATCGGTATCGCGACCGGCTTCATCTTCACCTGATCCGGCCGCCACTTACTCAGACAAAGGAGACGGGATGCTGAACGCTCTTGTCGTATTCGCCGCGGACCACGCGGAAGAATCGGCGCCGAGCCCGCTGATTCCGGCCTGGTACGACATCATCTGGTCGGCTGTCTGCTTCGTCGTCATCCTGCTCGCGTTCTGGCGGGTTGTTCTTCCGCGGATGCAGAAGCTGCTGGACGAGCGCGGTGCCGCCATCGAAGGCAACATCGCCAAGGCCGACGAGGCCCAGCGGCAGGCCGAGGCGGCGCTGGAGCAGTACACGGCGCAGCTGGCCGATGCTCGCAAGGAAGCCGGTGAGATCCGTGAGGCCGCCCGCGAGGACGGCAAGAAGATCGTCGCCGAGGCCCGCGAGACGGCGTCGGCCGAGGCCGCCCGCATCACGGCCACCGCGCACACGCAGATCGAAGCCGAGCGCCAGGCGGCGCTGGTGTCGCTGCGCAGCGAGGTCGGCTCGCTGGCGCTCGATCTGGCCGGCAACGTGATCGGCGAGACCCTCTCCGACGACCAGAAGGCCCAGGCGGTCGTCGACCGCTTCCTGGCCGACCTGGAAGCGTCGGAGAACGCGGCATCCTCGAAGCCGGTTGCTGAGCCTGCCGAAGCACAGGGACCGGTGATGTCCTAGTGGGAAGCGCGACCACTCAGGCACTCGAGGTCACGACCGCAGCGCTCGGCGCGGCGCAGGGCGTCGACCTCCAGGTCGCCGCCGAGCTGTTCGCTGCGGCGCGCGCCATCGGCGACTCGTCGCAGCTGGGCGGCGCGCTGGCCGATGCGTCGGCCTCGCCGGAGTCCCGTGCGAAGGTGATCGCCGACGTGTTCGGTCCTTCCTTCCGGCCGGTGACCGTGTCGCTGCTGAGCTCGCTGGTCGACCAGCGGTGGTCGCGTGCATCGGATCTCGTTGACGGGATCGAGGAGCTCGCGGTCCGCTCGGCGGCGATCGGGGCGACCGGCTCCGAGGTGGAGGCCGAGCTGTTCTCGTTCTCGCGCACCGTCGCACAGAACCCCGAGCTCGAGCTTGCTCTCGGCAGTCGCCTCGGCGATCCCGCGGCCAAGGGGGCGCTCATCACCTCGCTCCTGGGGGAGCGCGCGAGCGCCGCCACGACGCTCATCATCTCCTCGCTCGTGCAGCAGCCGCGGGAGCGTCGCGTACGGAGCCTGCTCAACCGGGCCATGTGGCTCGTCGGCGACCAGCGAGGCCGCACCGTGGCGACCGTCGTGTCGGCCACACCGCTGAGTGACACCCAGCGCACCCGCCTCGCCACGGCGCTATCTGCGCGATACGGCGGCGAGGTGTCGCTGAACGTCGTGATCGACCCGTCGGTGGTGGGCGGCCTGCGCGTGCAGATCGCCGACGACGTCATCGACGCGAGCATCTCCACCCGCCTGGCCGGCCTCCGCCAGCGCCTGGCGGGTTAAACTACAAGGCTTTGCCGTCCGCGAGGACCGCACATCTCGGGGCTCCCCGGCCCCACAACACGAAGGAAGACAATGGCAGATATCACGATCAGCCCCGACGTCATCCGTGACGCGCTGAAAGATTTCGTCGCCGCCTACGAGCCCACTGGCGCCGCCGCAACCGAGGTCGGCACCGTTATCGACGCCGCCGACGGCATCGCCCACGTCGAGGGCCTGCCCGGCGTGATGGCCAATGAACTCGTGCGCTTCGGAGACGGCACGCAGGGCCTGGCCCTGAACCTGGACGAGCACGAGATCGGTGTCGTCGTCCTCGGCGAGTTCTCCGGCATCGAGGCCGGCCAGGAAGTCACCCGCACGGGCGAGGTCCTCTCGGTCGCCGTCGGCGACGGCTACCTCGGTCGCGTCGTCGACCCGCTCGGCAACCCGATCGACGGCCTCGGCGAGGTCGTGACCGAGGGTCGCCGCGCGCTCGAGCTGCAGGCGCCCGGCGTCATGTCGCGCAAGAGCGTGCACGAGCCGATGCAGACCGGCATCAAGGCCATCGACGCGATGATCCCCGTCGGCCGTGGTCAGCGTCAGCTGATCATCGGTGACCGCCAGACCGGCAAGACGGCGCTGGCGATCGACACGATCATCAATCAGAAGGCCAACTGGGAATCCGGCGACGTCAACAAGCAGGTTCGCTGCATCTACGTCGCCATCGGCCAGAAGGGCTCCACGATCGCCTCCGTCAAGGGCGCGCTCGAGGACGCAGGGGCCATGGAGTACACGACGATCGTCGCCGCTCCCGCCTCCGACCCCGCCGGCTTCAAGTACCTGGCGCCCTACACCGGCTCCGCCATCGGCCAGCACTGGATGTACCAGGGCAAGCACGTCCTCATCATCTTCGATGACCTCACCAAGCAGGCCGAGGCCTACCGTGCGGTTTCGCTGCTGCTGCGTCGTCCGCCGGGCCGCGAGGCCTACCCGGGCGACGTGTTCTACCTGCACTCCCGTCTGCTGGAGCGGTGCGCGAAGCTGTCCGACGAGCTGGGCGCGGGCTCGATGACCGGTCTTCCGATCATCGAGACCAAGGCCAACGACGTCTCGGCGTACATCCCGACCAACGTCATCTCGATCACCGACGGCCAGATCTTCCTGCAGTCCGACCTGTTCAACGCCAACCAGCGTCCCGCGGTCGACGTCGGCATCTCGGTGTCGCGCGTCGGCGGTGACGCCCAGGTCAAGTCGATCAAGAAGGTCTCCGGCACGCTCAAGCTGGAGCTCGCCCAGTACCGCTCGCTCCAGGCGTTCGCGATGTTCGCGAGCGACCTGGATGCCGCATCCCGTCGTCAGCTGTCCCGTGGCGCACGCCTCACCGAGCTGCTCAAGCAGCCGCAGTACTCGCCGTACCCGGTGGAGGAGCAGGTCGTGTCGATCTGGGCCGGCACCAACGGGAAGCTCGACACCGTCGAGGTCTCCGACGTGCTGCGCTTCGAGCGCGAGCTCCTCGACTACCTGCGCCGCAACTCGACTGTTCTCGACACCCTCCGCGAGACCAACGTCCTCGACGACGACACCGCGGCGGAGCTCGAGAAGCGCGTTGACGCGTTCGTCCTGGAGTTCCAGGCCGGCGAGGGTCAGAGCATCGCAGCGCCGGGCACCGAGTCGGCCGATGCCGCTGAGGTGGACGACGTCAACCAGGAGAAGATCGTCAAGGGCCGCCGCTAACAGCGGCGGGGAGACAACACCATGGGCGCACAACTACGGGTCTATAAGCAGAAGATCAACTCTGCTCAGACCACCAAGAAGATCACGAAGGCGATGGAGCTCATCGCGGCTTCGCGCATCCAGAAGGCGATGGCGCGGGTGCGCGCGTCGTCGCCCTTCGCGCGAGCCGTGACGCGCGCCGTCTCGGCGGTCGCGACGCACTCCAACATCGACCACCCGCTGACCACCGAGCGCGCCGACATCCGCCGCTCGGCCGTGGTCATCTTCGCCTCCGACCGCGGACTTGCCGGCGCCTTCAACTCGCAGATCCTCCGCGAGGGTGTGGAGCTGGCCAACCTGCTGCGCTCGCAGGGCAAGGACGTCGCCTTCTACGTGGTCGGCCGCAAAGCGGTGGGGTACTTCCAGTTCCGCCGCCTCGCGACGGCGGCCGAGTGGACCGGTGACACCGACACCCCGCAGTTCCGCACCGCGGAGGAGATCGCCGCGACCCTCATCGACGCCTACAACCGTGGCGGCGGCGAGGGCGGCGTCGACGAGATCCACCTCGTGTACAACCGCTTCGTCAGCATGATGACGCAGAGCCCGGAGTCGGTGCGCCTTCTCCCGCTCGAGGTCGTCGAGGCCGAAGAGCCCACCGGCGCGCAGGTGTACCCGCTGTACGAGTTCGAGCCGGACGCCGAGACGGTGTTGGACGCGCTCTTGCCGGTGTACATCCAGAGCCGCGTCTTCAACGCCCTCCTGCAGTCGTCGGCCGCGAAGCACGCCGCGACCCAGAAGGCGATGAAGTCGGCCAGCGACAACGCCGACAAGCTCATCACCGACTACACCCGCCTGCGCAACAACGCGCGTCAGGCCGAGATCACGCAGCAGATCGCCGAGATCGTCGGCGGCGCCGACGCGCTGGCGTCCGGCAAGTAGACCCAGAGAAAGAGAAGAAGCCATGAGCCTCACCGCCGAGAAGACCGCGGTCGTCGGGCGCGTCGCGCGCGTCACCGGGCCGGTCGTCGACATCGAGTTCCCGCATGATTCCATCCCCGACATCTACAACGCGCTGAAGACGACGATCGTGATCGGCGACGAGTCGACGGAGATCACGCTCGAGGTTGCGCAGCACCTCGGGGACGACCTCGTCCGCGCCATCGCTCTGAGGCCGACGGACGGCATCGTCCGCGGCCAGGAGGTGCGCGACACCGGCGAGCAGATCACCGTTCCCGTCGGTGACGTCACCAAGGGCCGCGTGTTCAACGTGACCGGTGACATCCTCAACGCCGAGCCCGGCGAGAAGATCGAGATCACCGAGCGCTGGCCCATCCACCGCAAGGCGCCGAACTTCGACCAGCTCGAGTCCAAGACCCAGATGTTCGAGACCGGCATCAAGGTCATCGACCTGCTGACGCCCTACGTGCTCGGCGGCAAGATCGGCCTGTTCGGCGGTGCCGGCGTGGGTAAGACCGTGCTCATCCAGGAGATGATCCAGCGCGTCGCGCAGGACCACGGTGGTGTGTCGGTGTTCGCCGGGGTGGGCGAGCGCACCCGTGAGGGCAACGACCTCATCTCCGAGATGGAGGAGGCGGGTGTCTTCGACAAGACCGCCCTCGTCTTCGGCCAGATGGACGAGCCGCCGGGGACGCGTCTTCGTGTCGCCCTGTCGGCGCTGACGATGGCGGAGTACTTCCGCGACGTGCAGAACCAGGACGTCCTGCTCTTCATCGACAACATCTTCCGCTTCACGCAGGCCGGTTCCGAGGTCTCCACGCTGCTGGGTCGCATGCCCTCCGCGGTGGGGTACCAGCCGAACCTGGCCGACGAGATGGGCGTCCTCCAGGAGCGCATCACCTCGACGCGCGGCCACTCGATCACGTCGCTCCAGGCCATCTACGTCCCGGCCGACGACTACACCGACCCGGCGCCGGCGACCACGTTCGCGCACCTCGACGCCACGACGGAGCTCTCGCGCGAGATCGCGTCGAAGGGCCTCTACCCGGCCGTGGACCCGCTGAGCTCGACCAGCCGCATCCTCGACCCGCGCTACATCGGTGAGGACCACTACCGCGTGGCCACCTCGGTGAAGCAGATCCTGCAGAAGAACAAGGAGCTGCAGGAGATCATCGCGATCCTTGGTGTCGACGAGCTGAGCGAAGAGGACAAGATCGTCGTGTCCCGTGCACGCCGCATCCAGCAGTTCCTCTCGCAGAACACGTACATGGCGAAGAAGTTCACCGGTGTCGAGGGCTCGACGGTTCCCATCAAGGAGACCATCGAGTCGTTCGACGCCATCGTCAAGGGCGACTACGACCACGTCGCTGAGCAGGCGTTCTTCAACGTCGGCGGCATCGCCGACGTCGAGGCCAAGTGGGCGCAGATCCAGAAGGAGAACGGCTGACATGCCGCTCCAGGTGCACCTCGTCTCGGCCGACGCCGAGGTGTGGACGGGTGAAGCCTCACTCGTGGTGGCCAAGACCGTCGAGGGCGAGATCGGCTTCATGTCCGGTCACGAGCCCGTGCTCGCGATCCTCGCCGAGGGCCAGGTGCGCATCACGCGTGCCGACGGCTCGAAGGTGATCGCGAACGCGCAGGACGGCTTCCTGTCGATGGAGGGCGACGACCTCACGATCGTCGCGGGCAACGCCGCACTCGTTTCGTAGCATCAGTCACCGAGAAACCACATCCCGGACGAGACGCACCGCCGCGCGCGGCGTCTCATCCGGGGTGTGGTTTCTCGCATGGGAGGGGTAAGGGCGGATGCTGATCCTGCTGCCGCCGTCCGAGACGAAGCGCCCGGGCGGGCGCGGGGCCGGTCTCGACCTGGACGTGCTCGCGCTGCCGACGCTGCGCGGACAGCGCGAGCAGGTGGTGGATGCGCTCATCGCGCTGTCGGCCGACGCGGACGAGGCGGCGCGCGTGCTGAAGCTCAGCGCGCGCCGGCGGGGTGAAGTCGCCGTCAACGCCGCCGTGCGGCAGAGCCCGACGCTTCCCGCGGTGGACCGCTACACCGGAGTGCTCTACGACGCGCTCGGGGCGGGAACCCTCGATGCGCCGTCCCGGAGGTGGCTCGGCGAGTACGTCCTCATCCACTCCGCGCCGTTCGGGCCCGTGGGCGCTCTCGATCCCATTCCCGCCTACCGCCTGGCGGCCGGTGCGGCGCTGCCCGGAGTGGCGCCGCTGCGTCGGCATTGGGCCGATGCCGTGACCGCCGCCCTCGCCGAGGCTTCGCCCCGGTTCATCCTGGACCTGCGTTCCGAGGCCTACGTGGCACTGGGCCCGGTTCCCGCCGGTGCCGACGCGGTCTACGTGCGCGTCGTGACCGACACGGGTGACGGCCTCGCTCGGGCGCTCAACCACTTCAACAAGCACGCCAAGGGAGCCCTCGTGCGCGCGCTGGCCGCCGATCGGCCGCGCATCTCCTCGCCCGACGCCTTCCTGCGGTGGGCCGCGGGGTCGGGGCTCCTCCTCCGACCTGGCCGGGCGGGAGAGATCGACCTGGTGGTGTGAGTGCGGTGTTCTGCGGCCGCGCGCGTCGCAGCCGTCGGAGAATCCTCCGTTCGCTAGCATGACGAACGCGGGGATCCCCGCGTCGCTCGCGACGTCAAACCCTTCGGAAGGACTTCCGTGTACAACGACACCTCGGGCGGAGCGCTCATCGCGCTGCTCTTCGCCTTCTTCTTCATCTGGCTGATCCTCGTCGCGGCCTACTATGTGGTCTCCTCGATCTTCTTCGCCAAGATCTTCGCGAAGGCGGGCGTTGAGGGCGGCTGGCGCGCATGGGTTCCGGTGTATCGCGAGATGATCTTCGTGAAGCTGGGCGACCTCAATCCCTGGTGGCTTCTCGTGCTCATCGGCGCGGGCTTCGTGCTGAACGTCATCCCGTACCTCGGTCCGATCCTCGGTGGGATCCCCGCCCTCGCCGCGTTCGTGTACGTCATGCTCGCGGCCTACCGCGTGCAGATGAAGCTCGGCAAAGAAACTGCGTGGCTCATCCTCGCGGTGTTCCTGTGGATCGTGTGGCTCGGCATCATGGCCTTCGACAAGTCGCGCTGGAACACCGCCTTCGCCCCGGCCCCGTGGGCGAACAGCTTCCTGGCCGACACCACCGCGTGGCAGGGCGTGCCGGTGCAGGCAGGTCGCGCCGGATACGCCCCTCCCGCCGCGCCGGGCTACCCGGCTCCGGGCGTCTACCCGCCGCCGCCGGCCGGCTACACCCCGCCGCCCGCCGGCTACCCGGCGCCCGGAGGCCCGGCGTCCCCGCCGCCGGCGGGCCAGACCCCGCCGCCGGCCCCGCAGCAGCCCCCGGCAGCTCCCCCGGCCCCGCCCACGGAGGAGCCGCCGGCTCCGCCGCGCGTCTGAGCGCACGCACTGCAGAGAGCCCCCGCCGTCGGCGGGGGCTCTCTGCGTCCGGATGCGACGTTGCTGAGCCGATGGGGATGGTGCCGCGGGATGACCTCAGCCGTCCATTAGGATGGCAGGACGTCGCACGGGTTCAGCGCGGCGACCGCTCTCGGCAACCGGAGGATGTGGCGTGCCCCAGGTGACGACCAGCACCCGCTCCGTCCGCGTTCAGGACGCCACGATCGAGCTGTCGTGGGCGGAGGTCACCGACACCGGGCGTCGACGCGAGGCCAATCAGGACGCCGTCCTCACCAGTTACCCGCTGTTCGTCGTGGCCGACGGCATGGGCGGGCACGTCGGCGGCGAGATCGCCAGCGCGAGCACGGTCGACCGCCTCCGCGGGATGGTGGACGACGGCACGGTCACCCCGAAGGCCATCGAGAAAGCCCTCGTGCGCGCGGTCAAAGACATCCTGTCCCACCCGGAGACCACCGATGAGGGCACCGGCACCACGCTGACCGGCCTGTTCCTGGACACATCGCAGCATCCGCCGCACTGGGTCACCTTGAACATCGGCGACTCGCGCGTGTATCTCCTGCGGGATGGTGATCTCGTCCAGATCACCACGGATCATTCCGTCGTGCAGGAACTCGTCGCTGCCGGCCGCCTCAGCCCCGAAGAGGCAGAGAACCACCCGTACGGCAACGTCATCACCCGTGCGGTCGGTCCGACCGAGAGCGTGAAGCCGGACTACGTGCGCCTGGACGTCATCGATGGGGACCGCTTCGTGGTCTGCTCCGACGGGCTGACCAAGGAGCTCACCGACTACGGCATCCGGCACTTCCTCGAGGAGAATCCCGACCCCGCCGACGCCGTCGAGGCGATGCTCGCGGCGGCGCTGGAGAACGGCGGACGCGACAACGTCACGATCGTCGTGCTCGACGTGCACCGCGACGCCGGCTGAGAATCCTCCTCCCCAGCCGGGCCGCTCCCGCGGTTGTCCCCTGTCTGGTCCCGCCGGGCCCCGTGACGTCGGGGCGCGCGGTGCACTGAGGTCATGAGCACCGCCGGGTTCGTGTCCCTCTCCGCTTCGCGAGAGAGCGACGCGCCCGCCCTGTCGCTGCCGGCACGACCACCACGGCCCTCCCGCCCGCCCGTGCCGTGGCTGGCCTCCTCCGTTCCCGTCGTCGGTGCGCTCGGTTTCTGGGCCTTCACCGGGTCGGTGTTCGCGCTGTGGTTCGCGCTCCTCGGGCCCGTCATCGCGGTCGCGGGGGTCGCCGACGGGATGCGGACGGCCCGCCGCGAACGTCGCGCCGGTGACAGGGAGGCGGCCGAGGCCCGAGACCGCGTGGGCGGGGAGGTCGAGGAGCGGCACGCGGCCGAGCGTGCCGCGCTGGCCATGCGCCACCCCGACGTCGCCGGGTATCTCGCGCGGCCGGAGCAGATCTGGCGGGCGGGAGCCGAGCGATCGGGGCGGGTGGCGGTGGGGCGGGGCGCGCTGCCCAGCCGGACCCGCGTGTCGACAGCGGGCGCGCACCCCGACGACCTCCGCCTCGCGCAGGCTGCTCGCATCCTGGCCGACGCGCCCGTTCCCGTCGTCCTGGGCAGCGGATGCGCCGTGGTCGGACCCGATGCGCTGGCTCACGCCGTGATGCGGTCGCTGCTGCTGCAGGTGGCGATGGTGCACCCGCCGGGCGAGGTCGAGATCGAGGCGCTGGAGGAGGGTGAGAGGTGGGTCGAGAACCTCCCGCACGCCGGAAGGCCCGGCGCCCGCCGGGTGGTGTGGGCGCGCCAGGGGGGAGTGCTCCCGGACGCGGACGTCGTGATGCTGTGCACGCGGCCGGGGGAGCCGGTTCCTCCGCGCTGCGGTGTGGTCGTGACCATGACGGGGCCCGGGAGTGCACGCGTGGAGATCGGTGTCGAGGCGCACGAGATCGAGGTCGAGGCGCTGGGCGCCGCCCAGGCGGCGCTGGTCGCACGCGACCTCGCCGAGCGGCACGCGGCCGGTAGCTCAGCCGCCGACGATGCCGGGCCCGTGCCGCTGTCGGCTCTCCGGCCTCCGATGCGCGAGCGCTCCCGCGACGGCCTCCCTGTCACGATCGGGGTCGCCACCGGCACGCCGTACGAGGTGGATCTGGTGCGCCACGGCCCCCACGCGGTGGTGACCGGGATGACCGGTGCCGGCAAGAGCGAGCTGCTGGTCACGTGGGTGACCGCACTGTGCGCGCGATACACGACGGCCGATGTCACCTTCCTCCTCGCCGACTTCAAGGGCGGGACGGCGTTCGAGCCCCTCGCGAGGCTGCCGCACGTGACCGGTGTCATCACCGACCTGGATGCCCGCAGCGCGGGGCGGGCCATCGACAGCCTCCGCGCGGAGATCCGACACCGGGAGGGCGTGCTGGCCGGGGCGGGGGAGCGAGACGTGGGCGCGGTCGACCTGCCGCGCCTCGTCGTCATCGTGGACGAGTTCGCCGCGCTGCGCGAAGCCCATCCCGACCTGGAGCCGCTCTTCGCCGACCTCGCGGCCCGGGGGCGAGCCCTCGGCATCCACCTCATCCTCGGCACCCAACGCGTCGGGGGCGTCGTGCGTGACGCGCTCCTGGCCAACTGCGGCCTGCGGATCAGCCTGCGCGTGGCCGACCCGTACGACAGCACAGCCGTCGTCGGGACGCCCGACGCCGCCTCCCTTCCCGGCGGGCCCGAGGCGCGCGGCCTCGCCGTGATCCGCCGCGGACCCGACACGCGGGCCGCCCGCGTGCGCATCGCCCTGTCCGGTCCCGCCGACGTCAGCGCCGCCGTCGACGGGGCCGGGCTCCTGCCCCGCGCCAGCTGGCTGCCGGAGCTGCCGACGACGATCCCCCTCGACGAGGTGCGGACGCCGCTTCCCGGTATCGTGCTCGGTCTCCGCGACGAGCCCGACCACCAGCGCCAGGAGGCCGCGCTCCTACCCCGGGACGGCCGGGGCCTCCTCGTCGTGGGAGGACCGGCGTCGGGGAAGACCACGTCCCTTCGCACGATTGCCGCGCAGGTGGCCACCGCGCTCTGGGTGGGAGCCGACCCCGAGCACGCCTGGGATGTACTCTCGACGGCTGCGCTTCATCCGCCGGCGCCGGGGACGGCCGTCTTCCTCGACGACCTCGACGCCCTGGCCGGGCGGTTGCCGGACGAGTACGCGAGGGCGGCCGCCGAGGCGGTGGAGCGTCTCATCCGCGATGGGGGGAGGCTGGGAATCCAGGTCTTCGCCGCCGCGCAGCGCCTGACCGGCGTCGCCGGGCGGGTCGCCGACCTCTTCCCGAGCCGACTGGTGCTCGGCACGCCCAGTCGCGCCGAGCATGTGGCGGCCGGTGGGATGGCCGCCGACTACGTGGTGTCGGCGCCTCCGGGACGGGGGGTGATCGAGCGTCGGGTCGTGCAGGTGGCCGTTGCCCCCGACGCGACGGCACCGGGTGCTCCGTCGGCTCTGCCGCTGTGGCATCCGCCCGTGGGAGTCTCCGGTTTCGTCACCCGCCGCGGAACGACACAACCGCTCGAGCGGTGGGAGCGCAGCGGGGTGCGCCTGCGCGCCGTGGACGCCACCGACGATCCCGCCGTACCCGAGCCCGGGGGCCGGGTGCTCCTGGTGGGCGACCCGGAGCAGTGGGCCGTCCGTCCGCGGCTGCTGGAGCGGATGCGGTCGGACTCCGCGCTCGTGATCGACGCGGCCTGCGCGCGCGACGTGCGGCTGCTCACGGGGGATCGCGATCTTCCCCCGTACGCCGCGCCGCACCAGGGCCGCGCGTGGGAGTTCGCGGCGGGGCGGCCACCGCGCCGCGTGGCGGTGACCCCGTCGCCCGGCCCGTAATGGTCGGTGGTGCGCCGCCCGCCGGGCGCCGCCGCCTCTTCTGGGCGCTCAGGAGACACGCCGAGCGGGAGCCCTCAACGGCGCCGGCCGGCCTCCTGAACGGCGAGGCCGGGTCATGCCAGGACATCGCCGAGGGATGCGGCGGGCAGCGCGTGGGCCGCGGCCACCCCCGGGTTCACCACCGCGCCGCCGGCGATGTTCAGCCCGGCCGCCAGGGCGGGGTCGGCGCGCAGCGCCTCCTTCCACCCCCGAGCGGCGATCTGCCGCACGTAGGGGAGGGTCACGTTCGTCAGAGCCGAGGTCGAGGTGTTCGGCACGGCGCCGGGCATGTTGGCGACGCAGTACAACACCGACCCGTGCACGGCGAAGGTGGGATCGGCATGCGTGGTCGGGCGGGTGTCGGCGAAGCATCCGCCCTGATCGACCGCGATGTCCACGAGCACACTTCCCGGACGCATCCGCGACACGGTCTCGTTCGAGACGAGCTTGGGCGCGCGGGCTCCGGGGATGAGGACGGACCCGATGACGAGGTCGGAGTCGACCACCGCGCGCTCGAGGTCGAGGGGGTTGGACGCGGCCGTGCGGATGCGGCCCTGGAAATGATCATCGAGGTAGCGCAGACGCTGGACATTGGTGTCGAACACGGTCACCTGAGCGCCGAGGCCCACAGCGACCACCGTGGCGTTCGCCCCGGCCACGCCCCCGCCGATGACCGTCACCTGCGCCGGCCGCGTGCCGGGGACTCCCGACATGAGGAGGCCCAGTCCCCCCTGGGAGCGCAGCAGCGTGTGTGCGCCCACCATCGGCGCGAGCCGGCCGGCGACCTCGCTCATCGGTGCGAGCAGCGGCAGGCCACCCCCGGGGAGTTGGACGGTCTCGTACGCGATGGCGGTCACGCCGTCGGCGAGGAGGCGTTCGGTGAGGGGGCGATCGGCGGCCAGGTGCAGGTACGTGAAGACGACGAGGTCGTCGCGGAAGTACCCGTACTCGCTGGCGATCGGCTCTTTGACCTTGAGCAGCAGCTCCGCCCGCGCCCACACGTCGGCGGCGCTTTCCAGAAGAACCGCGCCGGCCTCCTGGTAGTCGGCATCGCTCATCGCCGACCCCCGGCCGGCGCCGCGCTGGACGAACACGTCGTGCCCGCCTGTGACCAGGTCGTGCACTCCGGAGGGCGTCAGGGCGACCCGGTACTCGTGGTCCTTCACCTCGCTCGGTACGCAGATCCTCATCCGATCCACCTTTCCGCGCAGCCGGGTGGGCCGCGCCTCAGAACGCAGGGCGGATCGCCCCGACGTCCTTCCCGCCGCCGGAGACCGACAGGGGAAGCCTGGCCATCGCATCCGCGACATCTGCGGGGGCGAGGGCTCCCGCGCGTTCGAGGAGGCGGAGCGCGACGGCGGATGCGGCGCGGCCGCTGCCGTCGAGGATCTTCAGCGCGACCGTGGTGCCGTCGGGGGCCACCATGACCATCGCGCCTTCTGCCCCGCCCTTGGCGAACACGCCGAGGCGCTCGATGACGACGGTGTCGGGGCGACCGGGGCCGTCGATCGTCCACGGGTTCTCACGGACGGCGCGGACGAGGGCGCCCGCGTTGCGGTGCAGGGCGAAGGGTGAGCGCTCGGACGAGGTTCCGACCCGCTGGATGGCCCGGGCAAGCCCCGCCAGTGTCATCGCGTACACCGGTGCGCCGCATCCGTCGATCGCCGTCGCCGTCGTCCTCTCCCCGGTGAGGCGCTCGATGACCTCCCGGATGTGCACCTGCAGCGGGTGGGCGGGATCGAGGTACCCCGCGGTATCCCAGCCGCTCGTGACGCACGTGAGCAGCATGGCGGCGTGCTTTCCGGAGCAGTTCATCCGGATGCGCGCCGGCTGGGCATGGTCGCGGATCATCTCGTCGCGCGTGGCGGTGTCGGAGGGCCAGGCCGGGGGGCAGCCCAGGTCGTCCTCGCCGAGTCCGGCCGCGGCGAGGATCTCGCGCACGACCGCGACGTGCCGATCGGTGCCGGTGTGGCTGGCCGTGGCCAGGCCCAGCATCTGCCCCTCCAGCGGAGCGCCGGCGGTCAGGCAGCCCAGGGCCTGGAACGGCTTCATGCTGGAGCGCGGGAGGATGCTCGCGCTGACGTCGCCGAGTCGTTCGGCGACGGTGCCGTCGGGGGCCAAGACGATCGCGGCACCGGAGTGTCGCGATTCGACGAAGCCGTTGCGCTCGACTGTGGCGAGGTCGACGGATGCGGCGGAGGTCAACGGCACGCTCCCACACTATCCGCGGATGTCGGGCCCGCGGGGCGACTCACGATGGAAGACTGACCGGATGACGGCTGAGCATTCCTATCGGGTCCACGCCACGTGGACGGGCGACCGCGGCACGGGAACGAGCGGCTACCGCGACTACGACCGGTCCGTCACGATCGGCGTCGAGGGCAAGCCCGATCTCCTCGCTTCCGCCGACAAGCCATTCCGCGGCGACCCGAGCCGGTGGGACCCCGAGGACCTCCTGGTGGCGGCGCTCGTGGAGTGCCACCTGCTGTCCTACCTCCACGCGTGCACGTCGGCCGGGGTGGTCGTCGTCGGCTACGAGGACGAGGCCACCGGCACGATGGTCGTGGAGGGGATGAGTGGCCGCTTCCTCGAGGTCGTGCTGCATCCCCGCGTCGTGGTCGCCGACGAGTCCATGGTGGAGGCGGCGACCGCGGCCCATCGCGACGCGCACGAGTGGTGTTTCATCGCCAACTCTGTGAACTTCCCGGTGCGCCACGAGCCCACCGTCACCGTCGCCGACCGGACCCCGTAACCTCGGAGACCGCGAGAATCCAGGCCGGGACAGTGGATTCTCGCGGTCTCCGGTGGGGCGGGTCAGATCACGTCGGCGTCGACCCAGTCCATCGACTTCGTCACGGCCTTCTTCCACAGCCGCAGCTGACGCTCGCGCTCGTCGGAGTCCATGTTCGGCTCCCAGCGCTTGTCCTCCTGCCAGTTCGCACGCAGGTCGTCCAGGTTGTCCCAGAAACCCACCGCGAGGCCCGCGGCATACGCGGCGCCGAGGGCGGTGGTCTCCGCCACCACCGGCCGCACCACGGCCACCCCGAGGATGTCGGCCTGGAACTGCATGAGCGCGTCGTTGGCGGTCATGCCGCCGTCGACCTTGAGCTCGGTGAGGTCGACGCCGGAGTCGGCGTTGACCGCCTCCAGCACCTCGCGGGTCTGGAACGCGGTCGCCTCCAGCGCTGCGCGGGCGATGTGGTTCTTGTTGACGTAGCGCGTCATCCCGACGATCGCCCCGCGGGCATCGGCTCGCCAGTACGGCGCGAACAGGCCCGAGAACGCCGGCACGAAGTACACGCCACCGTTGTCCTCGACGGCCTCGGCGAGCTTCTCCACCTCGGGAGCGGAGCTGATGATCCCGAGCTGGTCGCGGAGCCACTGGATGAGCGACCCCGTGACGGCGATCGAGCCCTCCAGTGCGTAGTGCGCCGGCCCGTCGCCGAGCTTGTAGCCGAGGGTGGTCAGCAGACCGTTCTTGGAGTGGACGATCTCCTCACCGGTGTTGAAGATGAGGAAGTTGCCCGTGCCGTAGGTGTTCTTGCTCTCGCCCGGATCGTAGGCCGCCTGCCCGAAGGTGGCCGCCTGCTGGTCGCCGAGGATGCCGGCAACCGGCGTCTCGCGCAGCAGCGACGACGGCTCCGCCTTGCCGTACACCTCCGAGGAGGACCGGATCTCCGGCATCATCGAGCGCGGCACGCCGAAGATCTCGAGGATGTCATCGCGCCACTGCAGCGTCTCGAGATCCATGAAGAGGGTGCGGCTGGCATTGGTCACGTCGGTGGCGTGGACGCCCCCCTCGGTGCCGCCGGTGAGGTTCCACAGCACCCACGAGTCGGTCGTCCCGAAGAGGAGATCGCCGGACTCGGCCTTCGCGCGCGCTCCCTCGACGTTCTCGAGGATCCACACGATCTTCGTGCCGGAGAAGTACGTCGCCAGCGGGAGGCCGACGATGTCCTTGAAGCGGTCAGCGCCGCCGTCCTCGGCGAGGCGGTCCACGATCGACTGCGTGCGGGTGTCCTGCCACACGATGGCGTTGTACACCGGCCTGCCCGTGTTCTTGTCCCACACCACCGCGGTCTCGCGCTGGTTGGTGATGCCGATCGCGGCGATGTCGTGGCGGGTCACGTCGGCGCGGCTGAGGGCCAGGCCGATCACTTCCTGCGTGTTGCGCCAGATCTCGGCGGGGTCGTGTTCGACCCACCCCGCCTTCGGGAAGATCTGCTCGTGCTCCTTCTGCCCGATCGAGACGACGGTTCCTTTGCGGTCGAAGATCATCGCGCGGGTTGAGGTGGTGCCCTGATCGATGGCGAGAACGTAGTCGGCCATGGTGTGACTTCCTTGTCTGTGAGTGGTGGCGAGGAAAAGAGGTGGGGCACTGCGGGCGGCGCCCGCGGCCTCAGCCGAGGCCGAGAAGCAGCGGTGCCAGGAGCGCGGCGATCGCGGCTCCGATGAGCGGCCCCACGACCGGCACCCAGGAGTAGGCCCAGTCGCTGGACCCCTTGCCCTTGATGGGGAGGATGGCGTGGGCGATGCGGGGACCGAGGTCGCGCGCCGGGTTGATGGCGTAGCCCGTGGGGCCACCGAGGGATGCGCCGATCCCGACCACGAGCAGTGCGACGGGAACGGCCGACAACGGGCCGAGGGCACCGGGCGTCCCGATCTCGACGTCGCCGTAGTCGGCGAAGGCGAAGATGACGAACAGGAGCACGAAGGTGCCGATGATCTCGGTGGCGAGGTTCCAGCCGTAGGAGCGCATCGCCGGGCCGGTGGAGAAGACTGCGAGCTTCAGTGCCGGGTCGGGCTCCTCGTCGAAATGCTGCTTGTAGGCGACCCACGCGAGAACCGCGCCCAGGAACGCGCCGATCAGCTGCGCCGCGACCGCCACGAGGAACATGAGGCCGTCGATCGTGCCGGCGATGAGCAGCGCCAGCGACACGGCGGGGTTGATCATCGCGCCGGAGTATGCCGAGACGAGCACGCCGGCGAAAACCGCCAGGCCCCAGCCCCAGTTGATCAGCAGCCAGCCACCGCCGTTGCCCTTGGTTCGGGCGAGGACGACGTTGGCGACCACGCCGGCACCGAGAAGCAGAAGCATCGCGGTGCCGACCAGTTCAGACAGGAAATACAGACCCAGATTGACGTCTTGCATGTCGACATTGACCTTTCAGAGAAGTCCCGCGTGCGCAGCGATGCGCGACTGCGGGGGCCGTGGAATGTCAGGCTAGAGATCGGGTTGCCGGCGGGCGCCGGACGTCTCACATGTGCGCGGTTCCGACCTCCTCGAACTCGACGCGATGCGCGGTGCGCAGGATCTCCACCGTGCGCGCGACCTCGTGGTCACGCCGCTCCGCATCCCAGCCGAGGACGTCGGAGACGGCGTCGGCGACTTCACGGAGAGTCTGAGGGGTCATGCCGCCGACGAACGCGATCGAGGTGCGGCGCAGGAGCAGGTCGATGAGATGGACGACCTGCTCGGTCCCGGCCAGGTGCGCCAACTCCTCGCGGTAGTACCCCGGGGCGTGCTCGAGCGCGGCGGCGTCGACGGGGATGGCCGTGAGCACGTCGGCAGCTCGCGTGCCGTAGCGCGTCAGCATCCGGTCGGCCAGCTCCGCGGAGTGCCCCGCGGCGTTCTGCCGGATCCACTGGCGCCGTTCGGCGTCGGTGCGCGGGAAGCCCTCGCCGCCGCCGATCGCGAGACCCACGGTGCTCACGCGGTGCCGACGGCCGAGGGTCTCCATCGTCCGGGTGCTCAGGTGTTCGGCCAGCGCGCGGAACGTGGTCCACTTGCCGCCGACGAGGCTGAGGATGGGGATCCCCTGAAGGGTGTCGTCGACGATGCGGTAGTCGCGCGACACGAAGCCCGGCGCCGTGTCGTCGTGACGGGGCAGCGGGCGGATCCCGGAGAAGGTGTACACGATCTGCGACCGGTCCACGACGATGTCGGGATACACCTGCTTGACGAGGTCGAAGAAGTAGTCGATCTCCTCGTCGGTGGTGACCACGGGTTCGGCCGGGTCGGCGTCGATGTCGGTCGTGCCCACCAGGACCCGTCCCTTGAGGGGGTAGATCAGGACGATCCGCCCGTCCGACGCCTCGAAGAAGATCTCCCGGCCCCTCGTCGCGGCCAAGAGCTCCGGGTGGTCCAGCACGATGTGCGAGCCCTTCGTGCCGCCCATGAACCGGGTCGGCATCCCGAGTGCATCGTTGGTGAGGTCGGTCCACGGGCCGCTGGCGTTGACGACGACCTTGGCCCGGATGGAGAATTCCTCGCCGGTCACCTCGTCGCGCAGCAGCACCGCGCCGCCGGCCATACCCGCGGCTGCGACATAGTTGACCGCCAGTGCACGGGGGCCGCCGGCTTCACGTCCATCGTGCAGCACGTCCAGCGCGAGGCGCTCGGGGTCCCACATCGAGGCGTCGTAGTAGGTCGCGGTGTACTTGACGTCGGGGTTCATCGCGGGGAACTCCGCGAGCGACTTCTTCCGTCCGTGGAAGCGGTGGCGGGGGACCGTGCCGCCGCCGCGCGAGAACGTGTCGTAGATCATCAGGCCGGTCTTGATCAACAGCGCACCCCGCTCGCGCGGCTTCCCGCGCCCGTGCGTGACGAGCAGGCGGAAGGGCGCCGAGAGGATGCCGGAGAGCGTCTTGAAGATCGGGATCGTGGTCTCCAACGGACGCACGTAGTGCGGCGCGGTCCGCAGCAGCGCATTGCGCTCGGTGACCGCCTCCTGCACGAGCCGGAATTCGCCGTTCTCGAGGTAGCGGATGCCGCCGTGCACCATGTGGCTCGAGGCGGATGAGGCCCCGGAGACGAAGTCGCCACGATCGATGAGAGCGATATCGACCCCCTGCAGGGCCAGATCGCGGAAGGCCGCGATGCCGTTGATGCCTCCGCCCACCACGAGGATGTCGACCTCGCCGCGCTCGCGGAGAGCCTGAACATCGGGGCGGGAGGGGGGAGTCGACATCGAAGACACGGGTCCGACCTTTCGTGTGGTGCGTCCTACCAGGGTGCCCCCCGGTTGAACGTAGTTGCAAGCAGTCTGCACAAACGTGCACACTGGCTCTGACATTCCAGGAGGCGCCATGCCGTCGGCATCCACCCGCGCGCAGGACGCCCTGCGCGCGGCGCAGCTGTACTACCTGCAAGACCTGACGATGGAGGGCATCGCGCGCGAGATGCACGTCTCCAGGTCGTCGGTGTCGCGCCTCCTCTCGTATGCGCGCGAGAGCGGACTCGTGACGATCTCGATCCATTCGCCGCAGGATGCCCGAGACCAGCTGGAGAACCGTCTCGCGCGCCGGTTCGGCGTCACGGCGCATGTGGTGCCGACCCCGGATCGCATCAGTGAGGCCGAGCGGCTCGAGCGCACCGCGCTGTCAGCGGCGCGGATTCTGACGGAGCGGGTGGATTCGTCGATGACGATCGGGATCGCGTGGGGGTCGACGCTGTCGGCGGTCGCGCGGCACCTGCCCGCCAAGCGCACCCACGATTCGCGTGTGGTGCAGATGAACGGCGCCGCGAACGTGCGCACCTCCGGCATCCCCTACGCGGGGGAGATCCTCACGCGGTTCGGCACGGCCTGGTCGGCCTCGGTGCACCAGTTCCCCGTGCCCGCCCTGTTCGACGATCCGCTCACCAAGAGCGCGATGTGGCGTGAGCGGTCGGTGCGGGCGGTGCTGCAGATCCAGGAGCACGCGGGCGTCTTCGTGTTCGGGCTGGGGTCGCCCCACGCGGATGTGCCGTCGCACGTCTACTCGGGCGACTACTTCGACGAGGTCGACCGCCGTTCGATCCAGCGGCACGGCGTGGTGGGCGATTGCGCGACGGTGTTCTACCGCATCGACGGCACATCCGACGGCATCGACCTCAATGAGCGCTCCAGCGGCCCGGACCTCGACGCGGTGCGCCGGATCCCCAACCGGTTCTGCGTCGTGTCGAGCCTGTCCAAGCTCGACAGCCTGCGCGGAGCGCTGGCGGCGGGGATCATCACCGAGCTCGTCGTGGAGGAGTCGCTGGCCCGGCAACTGCTGGAGGTCGCCGCCGCCCCCTGAGCGCTCCGTCAGAGCTCGCCGAAGCCGTCCTCGACCATCGAGCGCAGTTCGTCGACGGCCTCCTGCGCCTGCGGCCCGGTCGCCGCCACCCGCACGCGCGTGCCGGGGCGCACACCGAGCGACATGAGGGCCAGCAGGCTGTTTCCGGCGATGGGCGCCGACCCGGAATCGAGGTCGGACACCGTCACGCGGGCATCGAAACGTCCGGCGGCGCGCACGAACGCGGCGGCCGGACGCGCGTGCAAGCCCGACGGGTTGCGGATGACCGCTTCGAACGACGCCTCATCCACCGTCCCCGCATCGCGGGGCAGGTCGCCGGATGCGGCGGCGACCGGTTCGTCGCCCAGCTGCGTGCGTTTGGCCTCCAGCGCGCCTGCCACCTCGGTGGCGACGTCATCCAGCGACCCACCGGCGGCCGCTGCCACCACGGCGGCGACCAGCCCCTCCACGAAAGGGGCGGAACTGAGGACGACCGGAGCCCGGGTCTGCGCGAACTCGCGCGCCATCTGCGCGCTGAGGATCGCGGAGCCGAGATCCATCAGCACGAGGACCCCGTCCTCGGATGCGGCGCGGTCGATGGCCGCCGCGATCTCCACGGCGTCGGTGCCGAAGCCCCCGTCGGAGGTGCCGGCGGCCACCTCGATGCGCGGCGGTGCGTCGCCTCCCATCTGCAGTGCCAGGTCGACGCCGGCGGCAGCGAGGGATGCGCTGTGCGAGACGACGACGAGTCCGATCATGCCGCCTGCTCCAGCGCGTCGCGCAGCGCTTCAAGGAGAAGAGTCGCCGATGCCGCGCCCGGGTCCATGTGGCCGGCGCTGCGTTCACCGAGGTAACTGGCGCGACCTTTCCGCGCCACCAGCGGGATCGTGGCGTCACGTCCCTTCTGTGCCGCCTCCACCGCCGCGCGCGCGGCCGTCGCGGCATCGGCGCCGTCGGCGACGGCGGCGTCCCACGCGTCGGCTGCGGGCAGCAGCGCGTCGATCATCGTCTTGTCACCGGGTGCGGCCTTGCCGCGGGCGACGAGCCCTTCCACGCCGGCGCGGAGCGCCGCTCCCAGACCGTCGGCGTCGAGGGTCGCACCGGTCCCCGCAGCGGCGCCCAGTCGCAGGAAGAACGTGCCGTACAGGGGGCCGCTCGCTCCGCCGACCGTGGAGACCAGCGTCATCCCGACCGTCTTGCCCAAGTCGGCAGGGGTGGACGGTGCATCGGCGGCCAGCTTGCCCACCACCGCGTGCATCCCGCGGGCCATGTTGGAGCCGTGGTCGGCGTCGCCGATCTCGGAGTCCAGAGCGGTCAGCTCGGACTCATGCTCGCTCACGAGTGCGTCGAAGCGTGTCATCCAGTCGCTGAGGACGGCGGTTGTGACGGCCATTTGACTCACGCCCCCCAGCGCAGCCCGGGGGTGGTGACCGGGGCGTCCCACAGCCGGATCAGCTCATCGTCGGCCTTCACGACGGTCAGAGAGCATCCGGCCATGTCTAGACTCGTGATGTAGTCGCCCACGAGGGAGCGCTGCACCTCGACGCCGGCGTCGGCGAGGAGAGCGGCGACCTCGCCGTACATGAGGTACAACTCGATCAGGGGAGTGCCGCCCAGGCCCGAGAGCATCACGATCGCGGGTCCCGTGGCATCGAGGTCGGCGAGGATCGGTTCCACCAGCATCCGGGCGATCTCCTTCGCCGGCGCCAGCGGCACACGCTCGCGCCCGGGTTCGCCGTGGATGCCGACGCCGATCTCCATCTGGTCGTCGGGCAGCTCGAAGGTGGGCTTTCCGGCAGCCGGCACCGTGCAGCTGGTCAGCGCCACACCCATCGAGCGTCCGCTGGCACTCACCTTCTCCGCCAGCGCGCGCACGGTGTCGAGGTCGGCGCCCTCCTCCGCGGCCGCGCCGACGATCTTCTCCAGGATCACCGTGGTGCCGGTGCCGCGGCGACCGGCCGTCCACGTGGAATCCTGCACCGCGACGTCGTCGGCGACCAGGACGGATTCGACGCGGATCCCCTCGGCGGCGGCGAGTTCGGCGGCCATCTCGAAGTTGAGGACGTCGCCGGTGTAGTTCTTCACGATGTGGAGGACCCCGGCACCGGAGTCGACGCCCTTCGTGGCGGCGAGCACCTGGTCGGGCGTCGGCGACGTGAACACCTCGCCGGCGGCCGCGGCATCCAGCATCCCCCTTCCGACGAAACCGCCGTGCATCGGTTCGTGCCCGGATCCGCCTCCCGAGACCAACGCGACCTTGCCGGGTCGCGGGGGTTCGCCGCGATACACCACGCGGTCCGCGGTGTCCACGCGCAGCTCGGGATGTGCGGCCTGGATGCCCCGGAGGGCCTCGATGAGAACATCGGCGGGTGCATTGATGAGCTTCTTCATGGGTCCCTCCGGGCGCGGCGGTGCGGTCAGGGAGAATCTCCACCTGACCGCGGGGCCTGTCAAGGGCGCGCGGGAGCGGTCAGCGCCGCTCGTGCGGGAGGACCTGACGGATGCGATCGATCGGGCCGGCGGCCGGGACCTCGTTGTAGACGCCGGCCAGCTCCTGCCCCGACAGGGCGTGGATGGCCGCCATGATCTCATCCGTGGCGGCCCTCCTGGCGCGGCCGGACGATGCCGGTCCGTGCGCGGTGAGGTCCAGGGGGGCGCCGAACCGAACGGTGATCCGCTGACGGAGCGTGGGGAAACGCGCGCCCACCGGCATGACGACATCCGTGCCGCTCAGGCCGACCGGGACGACCGGCGCCCCGGTCTGCAGCGCGAGGAAGGCTACCCCGGTGCGGCCCTTGTAGAGGCGTCCGTCGAGGGAGCGCGTACCCTCCGGGTACAGCGCGACGGCGCGGCCGTCCTCGAGCAGCCGTCGCTGCTGGTCGAGGGCGTCCAGCGCCGCCTGGCCCGCCCCCCGCTCGACGGGGATCGCGCCCAGCCCGGAGAAGAACTGTCGCGACGCCCAGGAGTCGAAATAACTCGACTTCGCCAGGAAGTGCACCGGCCGGGGAGCGGCGACGGGGATCGCGATCGAGTCGATGAACGACAGGTGGTTGCTCGCGAAGATCACCGGTCCCGTCCGCGGCACCAGTGCCCGGCCCTCGATGTGGGGCCGGTAGATCGCGCGAGCCAGCGGAGCGACGACCGTCCGCCCGAAGGCGTAGGCCGCACCGCCTCGCGGAAGCGGGTCGCCGTCGGGCGTGGCGGCCGTCGCGGGCGCCTCCTCGGAAGTCACCCGACGAGGCTACCCCGCATTTCATTCCCCCTACGGCATGCCCTGTTCTCAGGCGCCTCGTAGGCGGGATGCGCCAGGATGGACTGTCCCCGACACCCTCGAGAGGTTCGCCCGTGCGCATCCGACCGCTTGCCACCCTGTCACTGGCTGCTGCCGCAGTCGTCGTCCTCGCCGGCTGCTCGGGCGGATCCGCCCCGGAGGCGAGCCCGACCGGGACTCCCGGGGATCTGTGCGCGGCCGCCGCGCCGTCCGGCGCCGCCTCGGACGCGGTGACCGTCGAGGGGGAGTTCGGCTCGACGGCAACCGTGAGCTTCGGGGCGCCGCTGGAGGTCTCTGACGTCGAACGCACGGTGGTGACCGAGGGATCGGGTGAGGAGGTCAGCGCGGGTGACTATGTCTCCTACGCCCTGACCGCGTTCGATGCAGGCACCAGCGAGCAGATCGCGACCGCGGGCTACGAGTCGCCCCTGCAGCCGCAGCAGATCTCGCCGGAAAGCGCGCTCGGACAGGTTCTGGGATGCGCGCCGCAGGGCTCGCGGGTGGTCGCCACCCTTCCCGGCGACGGCGGGCAGAACGCCCCGCAGGTCTACGTGTTCGACGTGCTCGACGTCATCCCGGAGGCGCAGTGGTGCGTCGCGGAGGAGTTCGATGGAAACGCCCCGGCCGTCACCTTCGGCGAGGGCGGCGCACCGGCGATCACCATCCCGGCCACCGATGCGCCCGCGGCGGTCTCCGTCGAGGTGCTCGAGGAAGGCGACGGCGACGTCGTCGAACCCGGGAGTGCGGTCGACGTGAACTACACCGGCGTCAAGTGGTCGGACGGATCCACCTTCGACTCCAGCTGGGATCGCGGGGAGAGCGAGACCTTCACCACCGATGGCGTGGTCGACGGTTTCCGCGTCGCGCTGGAGGGCCAGCAGGTCGGCTCGACGGTGCTGGTCGCGATGCCGGCGACGTGCGCGTACGGCGAGAGGGCGTCGTCGCAGCATGAGCTGGCCGGCGAGGCTCTCGTATTCGTGGTGAACATCATCGCGAGCGAGAACGCCGGACAGTGACGCGGGGGCGCCGTCGGTAGGCTGACCGGATGCGGCGCGTCCTCGTTCTCGGATCGACCGGCTCGATCGGCACCCAGGCCCTGGAGGTCATCCAGGGCCACCCCGATCGGTTCGAGGTCGTCGGCCTCGCCGTCGGCAGCGACCGCGAAGGGATGCGTGCGCAGGCCGAGCTGTTCCATGTGGAGCACACCGCCGTCGGCGCGGCCGAGGCCGAACAGCTGGTCCGCGACGTCGAGGCCGACGTCGTGCTCAACGGCATCACCGGCTCCGTCGGTCTCGGGCCGACCCTCGCGGCGCTGGAGGCCGGGCGCACCCTCGCCCTGGCGAACAAGGAGTCGCTGATCGTCGGCGGCGATCTCGTCACGGCCCTGGCGCGGCCGGGTCAGATCGTGCCGGTCGACTCCGAGCACTCCGCGATCGCCCAGGCCCTTCGGGCCGGTGAACACAGCGAGGTGCGCCGCCTCGTGCTCACCGCATCCGGGGGGCCCTTCCGAGGCCGGACGCGCGCGGAGCTGGCCGACGTCACCCCGGCAGCCGCGCTCGCCCACCCGACCTGGACGATGGGGCGCGTCGTCACGACGAATTCGGCGACCCTCGTCAACAAGGGGCTGGAGGTGATCGAGGCACACCTCCTGTTCGGCGTGCCCTACGACCGGATCGACGTGGTCGTGCACCCGCAGTCGATCGTGCATTCCATGGTCGAGTTCGTCGACGGCTCCACGATCGCCCAGGCGTCGCCGCCGGACATGCGCCTTCCCATCTCGCTCGGACTCGACTGGCCGCACCGCATCGCGGGCGTGGGGAGCCCGCTGGACTGGAGCGCCCCGTCGTCGTGGACCTTCGAGCCGCTCGACGAGGACGCCTTCCCCGCCGTGGCACTGGCCAAGCAGGTCGGCCGCCTCGGCGGCACCTACCCGGCGGTCTTCAACGCCGCCAACGAGCAGGCCGTGGACGCGTTCCACGAGGGACGTCTGGCGTTCCTCGGCATCCTCGACACCGTCCGGGAGGTGGTCGAGGCGCACGAGGCGCCGGGGGAGCTCACCCGCGAGTCCCTCGCCGAGGCCGAATCGTGGGCGCGCGCGGCGGCGGACCGGGCCATCTCCGCCGCATCCTGACGCCGAGAAACGGCAATCCGGACGAGAAAGGGCGCGCGGCGTGCCGTCTCGCCCGTCTCTTCGTTTCTCGGTGGGTCAGGGCGCGGGGTAGGGGCGCTCGGGGTCGGAGGAGGGGGTCTCCTCCGACGGGTAGGGGACCGGCCACGCGGGGTCGGGGACGGGCCAGCCGGCAGCACGCAGCGCACGACGCGCGAGCTCACGGGCCGAATACGGGGTGCGCCGCCCGCGGATGTCGCGGTAGTCCTGGTGGCCGGGCCCCGCCCACAGGATCGCGTCGCCTTCGCCCACGAGCGCCACCGACTCCACGATGGCGCGCTCCGGGGGCGAGTACTCGTGGATCTCGGCGTCGGGACGGGCCCGCCGCGCGCCCTCCATGAGGGTCGCGCGGATGGAATCCGGATCCTCGAACCGCGGGTGGTGGTCGGTCAGCACGAGGATGTCACTGCCCTCCACGGCCGTCCGACCCATGTCGTGGCGTTTGGTGGCATCGCGGTCGCCATCGGCGCCGAACAGCATGACCACCTTGCCGGGGGTGACGCGGCGGACGGCGGCGAGGGTTTTCTCGAAGGCGTCGGGGGAGTGGCCGAAGTCGACGTACACCGCGGGGCCGCGGTCCCCGGAGACCCGCTGCGTGCGACCGGGGAGGAAGGCCGCGATCCGTCCCCCGTCCAGCGCCGCGACCAGGGCGTCCCACGCGTACCCCGCCTCGAGCAGCATGACGATCGCGAGCCCGGCGTTGGATGCCATGTGCCGGCCGATGACCGGTACGACCGTCGTGAGGGATCGCCCCGCCGGCCCGGAGAGGGTGAACTCGGTTCCGTCCTGCCGCTCCTCGCGGATCTCCACGACCCAGTCGGCCGCCGATGCCGCGTCGGGGTCGGCGGCGATGACGGGCGTCGCCACCGTCACGACGGGGATCCCCGCTCGAGCGACGACCTCGGCTCCGGGCGCGGAATCGAGCGACACGACGCCGCGGCGCGCGCGGTCGGGCTGGAACAGCGGGAGCTTCGCCTCGAAGTACTCCCGCATGTCGGCGTAGTCGTCGAGGTGATCGTGGGAGAGGTTCGTGAACGCCGCGACGTCGAACACCAGCCCGTCCACGCGGTGCCGGCTGAGTGCCTGCGCGCTCACCTCGACGGCGACCGCCTCGACACCGCGCTCGCGCATCAAGGCCAGCAGCGCGTGGAATTCGGATGCCTCGGGCGTGGTCAGCCGCGAGACGATGACCTCCCCGGCGATGTGACGCTCGGCTGTCGAGGACAGACCGGTCACCACGCCCAGCTGCGCGAGGATCCCCTCGAGGAGATGCGAGACGCTCGTCTTGCCGTTCGTGCCGGTCGTGCCCAGGAGGAGCGGCAGGTCGTCGTCAGCCCCGGTGCCGTACACCCAGGCCGAGAGCTCACCCAGGAGAGCGCGGGGGTTGTCCACGACGACCAGCGCGACACCTGCGTCTGCGGCCAGACGCGCGCCGTCCTCATCGGTGATGATCGCGACGGCACCGGCCGCTACGGCCTCGCGGGCGAGTTCGGCGCCGTGGCGGTTCACCCCGCGAAGGGCGACGAAGGCCTCGCCGGAGCGGAGGTCTGCGGTGGCGAGGGTGATACCCGACACCGTCACGCCCGTGGTGTCGCCACGCACCTCGGCTCCGAAACGGCGGGCGAGGTCGTCGAGGGCGCGCACGGGCGGCCGCTGGGGTCGCAGGACGGGCGGGAGATTGGCGGGGGCGTCGGTGGGCATGGCGCTCCCATCCTCTCACCCGCCGCGGGGAGTCCCCCGATCCCGGCTCACGCGGGCCTGCGGTCGCGGCCCACGGACGCCGCGGGCCCACGGACGCCGGGGACCCGGTGCGCCGCCGCCGCGCGACGACGCACCGGGATCGGTCACGCGCGGCGCCGGTTGAGCGCCACCACCGCGACCACGAGGGCGGCCGAGCCGAGGGCGAGGCCGCCCGCCCCGAGCCACAGCGCGGCGGTCGCCGCCGAACCAGGGGCCGCGGGCGCGGAGGCGGCATCCTCGGACGCCCCGGCCGAATCCGGGTTCGGGGCGCCGTGACCGTCCGTCGCCTCTTCGTCGACCGCCGTGACGGCGACGGCCGGGGCGGGCGATTCCGGCTCCTCCTCGCCCTCGACGGTCTCCTCGGTCCACGCGGTCGAGCCGGTCGTGCACTCCTGGATCACCGGGAATGCGACGACCGACCCGGCCAGTTCTGCGGAGAAGCGCGCATCGAGGCTGACTTCGCCCTTGATTCCCGACTCGATCGGTTCGGTTGCCGTGTAGACGACGCGGCTGACGGTGCCGTTGTCGGCGACGTCGCGGTGGATCGACCATCCCGCCGACGAAACCGGCACCACGCTGGTGACTCCGTCCGGGATGTCGACGGCCAGCGCGGTGGTCGGGAAGTCTTCGCAACCGTGGCTGAACGAGAACGTCAGCGTCGTGGTGCCGTCCGCGGGTGAGGTGTCCGGCGTGACGTGGATGTGCGCGACGGCGGCCAGGGGCGATCCGACGACGAGGGCGGCCCCGGCGAGCGCGCCGAGGATGACGCGCGCGCGGCGGCGCGCCGGGATGACGGTGGTAGGGGACATGACTCTCTCTTCGCAGTGTGGGTGGGCCGCCGGGCGCGCGGGGCGGGCGCGCGCAGGCACGCGCCCGCACGGGCAGCATCGAGCGTGCCCGTGCGCCTCAGGCGGCGAGGGTGGGGAGGAACCCGTGCGACGGCGGTCCGCGGCGCGACACCGAGGCCGCGCGAGGGCGCGGGCGCACGAGCGGCGCGCTGTCGCACATCGCCCGCACCGGGCGGCGAACCGAGATCGTCGGGATCTTCGGGGTCGAGGGGGGCAGGAACCGGGGGAGCCGGCGCGCGATGGCGCGTACGGCCTGCTCCCCCCGGGTGAGAGCGAGGATCGTGACGAGGACGGCACCCGTATGCGCCGCCGTCATCGCCGCGCCGCCGGGAAGTGCCGCCACCGCCGACTCGCCGACCACGACAGCGCTGCCGTGGACATGCGGGGCGGCGGCATCCCACCGGCCCAGATCGCCGATCGTGGCGAAGGCGGCGTGGAAGAGGAGCTGGCTGAATCCCACGGCGAGCGCGGTGCGCCACGGCGCCGTGCGGGCGCCGGCGAGCGCTGTCGCCCCGGGGGTGGCGAGCGCTGCGACCACCGCGCAGAACAGCGGGCTGGGTGCCCCGCCTCCGGCGAGGGAGTGGGCTGCCGCGGCGATGACGGTCGCGAGCACGGCGAACGCGGAACCCCGCAGCGCCCTGGCCGACCGTGTGCTCACGGCTCCAGGCTAGGTGCCCGGCGCGAGAAGCTCCACGGCCAACTCAAAGGCGCGCCGGGGTACCGTGAACGGCGTGACGGTTCTGCTGTTCGTGCTCGGTGTCGTGCTGCTCGTCGTCGGGCTCGCGGTGTCGATCGCGCTGCACGAGATCGGCCATCTCGTTCCCGCCAAGCGCTTCGGCGTCCGGGTCGGCCAGTACATGATCGGCTTCGGTCCGACGCTGTGGTCCCGGCGTTTCGGTGAGACCGAGTACGGCGTGAAGGCGATCCCGCTCGGTGGCTACATCTCGATGGCGGGGATGTACCCGCCGTCCCCCCGTGAGCGCGAGGCCGCGTTGGCCGGAGAGCAGTCGGGCAGAGCCAGCGGCGGATTCTTCGCGACGATGGTGCAGGATGCGCGCGCCGCCAACGACGAGACGCTCACCGGAGACGACGACGACCGGCGCGCGTTCTACCGCCTGCCGGTGTGGAAACGCGTCGTGATCATGCTCGGCGGGCCGGTCATGAACCTCGTCCTGGCGGTCGTGCTGTTCGCCGTGCTCTTCAGCGGCTTCGGGATCGCCACGGCGACGACGACGATCGCCTCCGTGAGCGAATGCGTCATCCCCGCCGACGCCGACCGCACCGATTGCGGGCCGTCCGACCCGGCGGCCCCCGCCGCCGAGGCCGGCATCCTGCCCGGGGACGTCGTGCTGTCCGTGGACGGGACGGACGTCTCCACGTTCGACGAGCTGTCCGCGATCATCCAGGACCACCCCGGCGACCCGCTCGGCGTGGTGCTCGAGCGCGACGGCCAGGAGCAGTCGCTCACGGTGACGCCGCTTCGCACCGATCGGGAGGTCGTCGGCGAGGACGGCCGGACGGTCATCGGCCCCGACGGCGAGCCCCAGATGCGCGAGGTCGGCTTCATCGGTGTCGGCCCGCAGGTCAGCCGCGTCACGCAGCCGCTGTGGGCGGGTCCGCAGGCGGCAGTCGAGAACGTCGGAGCCGTCGCCGGCATCATGACTCAGCTGCCGGTGCGCGTGTGGGACACCGCCGTCGACCTCTTCACCGGTCAGGAGCGCGACCCGAACGGCCCGCTCAGCGTCGTGGGGGCAGGGCGCCTGGCCGGCGAGGTCGCCGCGACCGATGCACCGGTCCTCGATCGCGTCGCGAGCCTCATCGGACTCGTCGCATCGCTGAACATCGCGCTGTTCGTCTTCAACCTCATCCCGCTGCTGCCGCTGGACGGCGGGCACGTCGTCGTCGCGCTGTGGGACGGCCTCAAGCGCGCGTGGGCGAAGCTGTTCCGCCGCCCGCCGCCGCGACCGGTGGATGCGACCAAGCTCGTGCCGGTCACGTTCGTGGTCGTCGTGCTGCTGATCGGGATGGGGGGCATCCTGATCCTCGCCGACCTGTTCAACCCGGTGTCGCTGTTCTGATCCGCGCAGGTCAGGACAGGGCGTGGGTGAGGAGGCGCTCGAGGGTGCGCATGCCGTCGCGCGACAGGATCGACTCCAGGTGGCCCTGCACCGAGGCGTAGCCGGGCCCGCGCAACGCGTAGACGTCGCCGGCGGAACCGGCGGCGACCTCGGCGTCTCCTACCCGGGTCGTTCCCGCGGGAACGCGGGCGGTGAACGTGTTGTAGAACCCGATCGAGGCCGATTCGCCGAAGACGTCGACGCTCAGCTGGAGACCCTGGTGAGGCCGGTCCAGAGGCGCCAGCCCGATCCCGAGCGAACCGGCGAGGATCTGGTGGCTCAGGCACACCGCCAGAAGCGGGGCCCCCGACGAGCGACGCCGCGCCACGACCTCGCGCATGCGCTGCATCCGCGGGCTGTCCGGGTCGCGCGGGTCGCCGGGACCGGGGCCGGACACGACCACACCGGCCGCATCCAGCTGCGCATCGGTGACCTCCGACCACGGCGTGATGGTGACGTCGAACCCGAGGTGACGCAGCTGATGGGCGAGCATGGTCGTGAAGCGGTCCTCCGCGTCGACGACGAGGGCGTCCCGGCCGGCGAACGGGCCCGCCGGTGCGGTGTCCTGCGGCTGCAGCCAGAACGCCGCGAGGCGGGCGTTGCGTGAGGCGAGAAGCTCGGCGATGGCCGGATCGTCGGCCAGGGCGGGGTGTCCGCCGGCCGGAGCGTCGGGATCGGGAGCCGGAGCATCCCGCGGGATCGCCCCGATCGCGCCGAGCACGCCGGCAGCTTTCCCGTGGGTCTCGCTGACCTCGCCGTACGGGTCGGAGTGGCGCACGAGCGTCGCGCCCACCGGCACCCGCAGGCGCCCGTCGACGAGGTATGCGGTGCGGATGAGGATCGGAGCGTCCAGATCGTGCGTCGCGCCGCCGTCGTCACCCGTCGACGGGTCGGCGGGTGTGAACAGCGCGGCCACCCCGGAGTAATAGCCGCGGGGCGTGGTCTCGTGCCGGGCGATGACCGTGCACGCGTTCTGCATGGGGGAGCCGGTCACCGTCGGGGCGAACATCGTCTCGCGCAGGATGTCGCGCGGGTCGAGGCGACTGCGACCGCGCAGCATGTACTCGGTGTGGGTGAGGCGCGACATCTCCTTCAGATGCGGACCGGTGATGCGCCCGCCGTCCGAGCACACCGCCGACATCATCTTCAGTTCCTCATCGACGACCATGAAGAGCTCCTCGGTCTCCTTGGTCGACTCGAGGAACTCCGTCAGGGTCTCGGCCGTCGCACCACCGGGTGGGTGGCGGAAGGTGCCGGAGATGGGGTTCATCGTGACGACCCCACCCCGTGCGCTCACGTGCGCCTCGGGGCTCGCGCCCACCGCGATGTGGCCGTCGGTCACGACCGCGAAGGTCCAGTACGCACCACGCTCGTGCTCGAGCAGCGCGCGGAACCAGGTCAGCGCCGCCACGCGGGGGTCGGTGTCGACGGCCGCGGTGAAATCCCGCCGGATGACGAAGTTGGCGCCCTCGCCGCGGCCGATCTCCTCGGCGATCACGCGGCGGACGATGCCGGCGTACTCCTCGTCGCCCAGGTCGAAGCCGGGATCCCCGAGCGGCACCGGCGCCGAGGGGAGCGCGGCGATGACCGCGTCGCGGGGGAGCGCGTCATGCCGGTCCACGACGAGACAGCGCAGCGGAGCGCCGTCGTCGTGGCTGACGAAGCCGCGCTCGCGCACCTGCCGGAACGGCACGAGCGCGAGAACCTCGCGGGCCCGGCCCGCGGCATCCGTCAGGGGGATGTCGGCGAGGAGCGCGACGTCGACGACGTCGCCGGTGAGCACTTCGACGGTGGATGCGTCGCGGGCGAGCAGCGCGAAGGGCGCGGTGCCCTCGGCGAGGTCGCGGAGGATCTGGGGGATGTCGGGCCGGGTCATCGTCGATCTTTCGTCGGAGGGGCGACCGTCCAACGAAGAAGACCGCCCCGGGGGAGCGGTCTGTTACGCGAACACACCGCCTAGACGGTGAGCCACCAGCTGAGGTTCGCGGACATGGGCCGAATTTATCACACCACCGCATCGAGCCCCCTTGCAGGAGCGCGGCGTAGGCTAAACGAGTGCCAGCAGTCAACATCGGAATGCCGCGGATTCCCGAGGTGCTCGCGCCCCGACGCAAGAGCCGCCAGATCCGGGTCGGCAAGGTGCTGGTGGGCGGAGATGCTCCCGTCAGCGTGCAGTCGATGACCACGACACCGACGACGAACATCAACGCCACCCTTCAGCAGATCGCCGAGCTGACCGCGTCCGGGTGTGAGATCGTGCGGGTAGCAGTGCCCAGCGCGGACGACGCGGAGGCGCTGCCGATCATCGCGAAGAAGAGTCAGATCCCTGTGATCGCTGACATCCACTTCCAGCCGAAATACGTCTTCCAGGCGATCGACGCCGGATGCGCCGCCGTCCGGGTCAACCCCGGCAACATCCGCCAGTTCGACGACAAGGTGGGGGAGATCGCCGCCGCCGCCAAGGCCGCGGGGGTGTCCCTGCGCATCGGCGTGAACGCCGGATCCCTCGACAAGCGCCTCCTCGAGAAGTACGGCAAGGCCACGCCCGAGGCGCTCGCCGAAAGCGCCCGCTGGGAGGCGTCGCTGTTCGAGGAGCACGACTTCCACGACTTCAAGATCTCCGTCAAGCACAACGACCCGGTCATCATGGTCAAGGCCTACCGGCTCCTCGCCGCCATGGGCGACTGGCCGTTGCACCTGGGCGTGACCGAGGCGGGCCCCGCCTTCCAGGGCACGATCAAGAGCGCGACCGCCTTCGGCATCCTGCTGTCCGAGGGCATCGGCGACACCATCCGGGTCTCGCTGTCGGCCCCGCCGGCCGAAGAGGTCAAGGTCGGCCACCAGATCCTGCAGTCGCTGAACCTCCGCGAGCGCAAGCTCGAGATCGTGTCGTGCCCCTCCTGCGGCCGGGCTCAGGTCGACGTCTACACGCTCGCCGACAACGTGACCGAGGGTCTCAAGGAC
The DNA here is from genome assembly GCF_057197605.1 of Microbacterium sp. Z11_20. NCBI lineage: Bacteria > Bacillati > Actinomycetota > Actinomycetes > Micrococcales > Microbacteriaceae > Microbacterium > Microbacterium sp. Z11_20. The sequence continues at coordinate 174,862 of NZ_JBXVOQ010000001.1, forward strand.
ATGACCGTGCCGCTGCGTGTCGCCGTCATGGGCTGCGTCGTGAACGGACCGGGAGAGGCCCGCGAGGCCGACCTCGGCGTCGCATCCGGAAACGGCAAGGGTCAGATCTTTGTGAAGGGCCAGGTCATCAAGACCGTCCCGGAGTCGGAGATCGTCGCGACGCTCATCGAGGAAGCCAACCGCCTCGCCGATGAGATGGGCCCCGACGCCCGCATCGGCACCGCGCAGGTCGTCACCGTCTGACCCCTGGGCGGTGCGCCCCAGGGGGTTCACGCGCGGGCACGGCTGCGGAGATCTTCGGCGACGCGCCGGGGTACGGGTGGATGTGGCGGGGTGTCGCCGCCCGGATCCGCCGTTGTGCGCGCGGACGTCGCCATGGCGGGGGTGTGCGGTCGGGAGTCGGGCAGGGCCCGGGGCGGCCACGGGTTGGCAGGTGGCATCGAGGCGGGTGCCGGCGCATCCACTACCGTCATGAATCTCATGACCGACTCCACGATCGCACCCGCGCCGCTTTCCCGGCCGATCATCGCGGGTGCCGTCACCGCCCTGGTCGGGACGACGAGCACCTTCGCGGTCGTCCTGACGGGTCTGGATGCGGTGGGCGCGACCCCGGCGCAGGCCGCCAGCGGCCTGATGGTGCTGTGCGTGACCATGGGGATCGCCTCGATCCTCCTCGCGTGGCGCTCCCGCATGCCGGTCACGGCGTCGTGGTCGACGCCCGGGGCTGCGGTGCTGGCAGCCACCGGCGCGGTCGAGGGCGGGTGGCCCGCCGCGGTGGGCGCGTTCCTCGTCACCGCGGGCCTCATCCTGCTCACGGCTCTGTGGCCGCAGTTGGGCCGGATCATCGCCCGCATCCCCCCGTCCATCGCGCAGGCGATGCTCGCCGGGGTGCTGCTGCCCCTGTGCCTGGCGCCGGTCGGCGGACTCGTCGCCAACCCGTGGGGCGTGGCGCCGGTGCTGCTCACGTGGCTCATCTGCGTCCGCCTCGTGCCGCGGTGGGCCGTGCCGCTGTCCTTCGTCGCGGCCGCCGTGGTCGTCGGCATCCACGTCGCAGCGACCGGGGCGAGCGTGCCCCCGGGCGATCTGGTGCCCGGCATCGAGCTGACCGCTCCGACCCTCACCGGGGGAGCGGTGGTGGGGCTCGCGCTTCCGCTGTTCCTCGTGACGATGGCGTCGCAGAACGTTCCGGGCGTGGCGATCATGCGCAGCTATGGATACACCGTCCCGTGGCGCGGAGCGATGCTCGTGACCGGAGTGGGGACGGCCCTGGGTGCGCCGGCGGGCGCTCACGCCATCAACCTCGCGGCGATCAGCGCGGCCCTCGCGGCCGCGCCGGAAGCCGACCCCGACCCGAAGCGCCGGTGGGTGGCGGGTGTGTCCACGGGGGCGACCGCCATCGTGCTCGGCGCGCTGTCGGCCGCCCTCGTGGCGCTCGTCGTCGTGGCGCCGGAGGCGCTGATCCCCGCGGTAGCCGGTGTCGCGCTGTTCGCGACCTTCGGGTCGGCCGTGCAGCAGGCCATCGACGACCCGGAGGAGCGGCTGCCGGCCGTTGTGACCTTCCTCGTCGCTGCATCCGGTGTGGCGATCGGCGGTGTCAGTGCCGCGTTCTGGGCGCTCCTGGCGGGGCTGGTGGTGCGGGCCGTGCTGCATGCCGGACGCCGCTGAGGCTTCTCGGCGCGGCTTCGCCGTCCGAGCCGATCCTCCTCTCCCGGCGCTTCGCTGCGCAAAACTCAGGAGATTCGGGCGTTGCGGCGGTGTTCCGGGGGTCGCGCCCGGCGTGTCTCCTGAGTTTTGAACGGCCCGGGCGGGTCAGGAGAGGGCGCCGCCGCGGAGCGGGGCGTCGTCCCGCACATCCAGCGCCGTGCGTAGTGCGACCTCGACGGCCCGGATGAGGTCGCCCATGGCCAGCGACGGCGCACCGGCGGGCCCCGCACCATCCGCCCAGGGCAGGTGGAGGAAACCGGCCCGGGTGGGCGTCCCCGCGGTGGCGTGCAGCACGGTGTACATCACGGCGTTGCAGACGAACGTCCCCGCGGTGTGCGAGGCGGATGCGGGGATCCCGGCCGCGGCGATGGCCGCCGTGATCGCCTTGACCGGGACCGTCGCGAAGTACGCCGCCGGTCCATCCGCGACGACCGGGTCATCCACCGGCTGGACGCCGTCGTTGTCGGGGATGCGGGCGTCGGCGAGGTTGATCGCGACGCGCTCGGGCGTCACGGCCGCGCGGCCCCCGGCAAGGCCCGTCGCGATGACGAGGTCGGGAGAGTGCTGGTCCAAGAGCTCACGCATCCGCGCGGTCGCGCCGGCGAACGCCACGGGCAAGACGTCGGTGATGAGAACCTCCGGCCCGCGCCACCGATCCGCGACCACATGCACGGCTTCCCCGGACGGGTTGGATGCGTCGCCGCCGAAGGGCTCGAATCCGGTCAGCAGTACGGTCGCCACCCCTCCAGCCTAAAGAACGTGAGTGGACCGTTATAGGCGGCGATCCGCTGAGTACCGGCGGCACCCCTATCCTCCGAGTATGTTTCGGCGCGCGCCCCGGGTGGGGGCCACACTCTCCTTCGTCGTCGTTGTTCTGGCACTGGCGGCCTGCGCGCCCGAGCCCGATCGAACGCCGACGCCCTCGCCGGATGTGAGCACTCCGGCTGCGGCGACACCCACGCCCAGCATCGCGCCGTCTGTGGCGTTCGAGGGCGACTGCGCTCGCGTTCTCACCCCCGAGGAGCTCGAGGCCACTGCGGGGGCCGGACTGACGCTCTTCGACGACTCTTCGTCCTTGCTCTCGACCCCCCCGGCGCTCTCGGCGAATCTTGGCGGAGTGATGTGCAGCTGGTACACCGACAGTGGCAACTACGTGGGTGTGAGCGTGCTCGACTCGGCCGTGGTTTCGAGGGAATTAGTGGGTCGGTACAGCACCATGCAGTGTGGCGGTACGACCGGCTCGTGCGAGATGGGCCGCGTCGTCGGCGGCGCATGGATAGGCGTGAGCCTGGTACCCATGCTCGACGATCCCTGGCGGGAGATGTCGGACGAGGAGGCTTTGCGCGAAACCGATCGCCTCGAGGCGGTCATCCAAACTGTGGCGGCGAAGGCGACTCCGAGCATGGCTGTCGCCAGGGCGCGTGACGCCGAGTGGTGGAGCATTCCGGACTGCGAGGATGTGCGCGGGGTGGTCGAGACCGCAGTGGGCGAGCCCATGACTGCCGGATTCCCCGGCGATTCGGTGCCGGCCGGCCTTGCATGGGAGATCCTCGTTGACGCGGGAGCGGCGGAATGGTGCTCCTCGTACCGCACGACTGCGTACTCGTCGACCATCGCCGAGGTCTACCCCCAGCCGGGCGCGGGAGCGCCGAGCGAGCGGACACTGCAGGGTCAGGATGTGCAGGAGGTTGAGGTCGAGGGCGCCGATGCCGCCTGGATGCAGGTGGATCCCCAGCATCCCAGCGATGTGGCGCTCGCCGCCGTCTCAGGGCCGAATCGCCTCACCATCCGGTTCGCAACGGGCGGCGACCCCGCGCGAGTGCTCGAACTCGCCCCCCGGCTGCTCGCTGAGCTCGGCTGAATGTCCACCACGCCCCCGCACCTAGACTGAATCCTCGTGGTCACCCGTCTGTCGCACTTCTTCCTCCGCACGCTCCGTGAAGACCCCGCCGATGCCGAAGTCACGAGCCATCGCCTCCTCGTGCGTGCCGGCTACATCCGCCGCAGCGCGCCGGGCATCTTCGCGTGGCTCCCGCTGGGCCTGAGGGTCAAGGCCAAGATCGAGGCGATCATCCGCGAGGAGATGGCCGCCGTCGGCGCCTACGAGGTGCACTTCCCGGCGCTCCTGCCGCGCGAACCGTACGAGGCGTCGGGACGCTGGGAGTCGTACGGCGACGGCATCTTCCGGCTGCAGGACCGTAAGGGTGCGGACTACCTGCTCGCCCCCACGCACGAGGAGATGTTCACGCTCCTGGTGAAGGACCTGTACTCGTCCTACAAAGACCTGCCGCTGACGCTGTACCAGATCCAGGACAAGTACCGCGATGAGGCGCGCCCCCGCGCGGGACTCCTCCGCGGACGCGAGTTCACGATGAAGGACGCGTACTCGTTCGACTACACCGACGAGGGCCAGGATGCGTCGTACCAGGCCCAGCGCGATGCCTACGAGCGCATCTTCCAGCGACTGGGGCTCGAGTACGTCATCGTCAACGCCGACAACGGTCTCATGGGAGGCGCGCGCAGCGAGGAGTTCCTGCATCCCACCGCCGTCGGGGAAGACACGTTCGTCCGCTCCGCCGGCGGTTACGCCGCCAACGTCGAGGCGTTCACGACCCTCGTGCCCGAGCCGATCCCGTTCGACGGGCTGCCCGAACCGGTGATCTTCGACTCGCCGAACACCCCCACGATCCAGACGCTCGTCGACCACTCCAACGCGGTCCTCGACCCTCCGGCCGCCGGCGGGGAGTGGACCGCCGCGCACACCCTGAAGAACGTCGTCCTGGCGCTGAAGCACCTGGACGGCACGCGCGAACTCGTCGTCGTGGGCCTGCCGGGCGATCGCGACGTCGATGACAAGCGCGTCGAGGTGGCCTTCGCGCCAGCCGAGGTCGAGCAGGCCACCGAGGCGGACTTCGAGCGGAACCCCTTCCTGGTGAAGGGCTACATCGGCCCGTGGTCGCCCACGGGGCCGGTGCTGGGCGAGGAATCCGCCACCGGCATCCGCTACCTGCTCGACCCGCGCGTCGTCGACGGCACCAGCTGGATCACGGGCGCGAACATCGACCAGAAGCACGTGCACTCGCTCGTCGCCGGCCGCGACTTCACCGCGGACGGATTCATCGAGGTCGCAACCGTCCGCGCCGGCGATCCCGCCCCTGACGGCTCCGGGCCCGTGGAACTGGCGCGCGGCATGGAGATCGGTCACGTCTTCCAGCTCGGCCGGTTCTTCGCCGAGACGCTGGGACTGAAGGTGCTCGACGAGAACGGCAAGCTCGTCACGGTCACGATGGGTTCGTACGGCATCGGCGTGACCCGCATCCTCGCGATCATCGCCGAACTCAACAACGACGAGAAGGGCCTCATCTGGCCCGCATCGGTCGCGCCGTTCGACGTGCATGTCGTCGCGACGGGCCGGGATGCGGCGGCCTTCGAGCTCGCCGAGACTCTCAGCGCCGACCTGGAAGCGGCGGGGCTCGACGTGCTCTTCGACGACCGGCCGAAGGTGTCACCCGGCGTGAAGTTCGGCGACGCCGAGCTGGTCGGCGTCCCGCGCATCGTCATCGTCGGCCGCGGTGCCGCCGCGGGCGAGGTGGAGCTGTGGGATCGCCGCACCGGCGAGCGCGAGGTCGTCCCCGCCGCCGACGCCGTCGCTCGTCTCACGGCCTGACACGCACACGCGACGAACGCGGGTCCCGTCCATCACGGACGGGACCCGCGTTCGGTTAACCCGGGTCAGGACCGGGTCACCGCGGGCCTCCGCCGGATGCGCGCCGCCGCGAGAACACCGCCGACGGCGACCAGAAGCGCCCCCACCGCGGCCGCGGCAAGCGCCAGGGCACCGTCGCCGCCGGTGGATGCGAGGTCACCGGCGGACGCGCGGTCACCGGCGGACGCGCGGTCACCGGCGGACGCGCGGTCACCCGTGGCCGGAGCGGTGATCGGCGCGGCGGAAGCGGGCGGCCCCGGCGCCGTCGGTGACGCCCCGGGTACGGCGGCCGCAGCGATCGCGAACGACACCGGCACCGGATCGGACGAGCGCTCGCCGAGGGACTGCGCCAACACCAGGGCATGCTGACCGGGGCTGAGGCCTGCGGTCACCTCGATCTCCCAGGTGCCGTCGCCCGCCACCGTCGTCGTCGCCCCGCCCAGGTCGGCAGCGGCTGCCATGGCGACGCCGGGGGCGTCCTGAGCCGGTGCAAGACGCACCTCGGCGCCGGGGAAGCCGACGCCGGCGAGCCGGACGGACGCGACGTCGGCCGCGAGGGTCCCCGCGGGCGCCGTGGTGACCGCGAACCCGCTGAGGTCGGCGCGCTCCGTCAGCCACTCGTCCGCCGTCGTGGGGCGGTCGATGATCCGGGTCTCACCGATGCAGCCGTGCCACCCGTTGCGGGCTGCGTCATCGACCCAGTCCGCGCCGAGGATCCACGCCATCCCGTCCTGGTGGGCCATCCCCACGGTGTCGGTGGCGTTGCGCAGCACCGGCGCCCCGTCCACGTACATCGTGGTCGTCCGAGCCTCCGGGTCGTTGACGACGGCGACGTGCGCCCACGAGTCCACCATGATCTCGCCCGACCAGTTCGTCCTGTCGCTCAGCGGCGTGGCCGACGCGTCGCTGGTGGCGGCGGGGATGCTGGTGAACTGGAACTCGCGCAGGTTCGAGATGCCCACCGCCGTGGGGGAGGCGGTGAAGTCCCACTGCGACCACGGCACACCGGGCACCTCCGACCGGTTTCCCGTGCGGGTGACGAACTTCGACCACGCGTTGGCGGCGGCATCCCAGTCGGCATCCATCTTCACGAAGGTCTCGATCGTGTAGCCGCGGGTGAGGTCGGCGTCGTTGATCGGTGCGTCGGGGGCCGTCGTGAGGTAGTTGAATCGCGAGCCCGAGGAGTTGTCGAAGCACGCCGCGGCGCCGTCGGAGGAGAACCCGTGGACGTCGTCGGTCTCGATGGTGACGTCCTCCCACACGGCGCCGACGGCTCCGGTGGCGGCCGGGTCGGCCCGGGTCAGGTCGTTGTCGCCGGCGATGTCCTCCACCACGGTGTCGGCATCCACGACGCCCTCGAGCCCGTTGAACCGCCAGTGCGCGAGGGTGCCTTCCGCCTGGGCGAAGTCGAGTTCGTTCCCCGGCTGTTCGGTCGTGACCGGGTCGGGGCCGTCGAAGCCCTCGAGCAGCAATTCGCGCGCGGTGGTCAGGAGGGGCGGCTCATCGGGAGTGCCCGCGGCGAACGTCGGGTCGAACCCCGCGAACCGCTCGGCGAAGTCGATGTCGATGGTGTACTGCTGGTGCGGACCCTCCAGGAGGGGCTGGTCGTAGGCGGTGAGGACCTCCCGCGGCTTGGACACGACCCACGGCGAAGCGGTCAGGAGCCCGATTCGGTTGTTCGTGAGGTCGAACTCGAAGAGGCCGAGGTAGCCGTTTCCGCCCTCGTAGGCCATCTGATAGTCCATGAGCACCTGGGTGACCTCGTGGCCGAAGTCGTTCGTCTTGGTAAGGCGCGTCGCCCCGTGGAAGTGGCCGTTGAGCGTCAGAAAGACCTGATCGTTGCCCCGGATGAGCCGATCCCACATCCGCTGGCTCTCCTCGGTCTCCAGCGGCGTCGACTGGTCGGTCGCGACGTTCACCAGGGCGTGGGTGGTGAGGATGACCGGCACCGCCGGGTGCGCATCGATCACGCCCTGCGCCCACGCGAGCGTCGCGTCCGAGGCCCGCCACGCCACCGCGAGGACCAGGAACTGCTGACCCTCCGCCTCGAACAGGTGGTACTGGCTCATGCCGGTGGCATCCGACCCCTGGTACGTGCTCCGGGCCGCACGGCGGTCGGGGCCGAACCACCGCAGGAACGGCTCGTGGGCCGGGTCGAGCTGCGTGTCCTCCACGCCCTCGTCGAGCACGTCGTGGTTGCCGGGCAGGATCGAGTACGACAGCGGAGACTGGTCGAGCGTGCGCATCGCCCGGTCGGCGGCCTCCCACTCAGCTGCCGTGCCCGCCCGGTCGACGACGTCGCCGAGGTGCGCGGCGAAAGGGATCCGCAGCTGCGCTGAGTGCTCCGCCAGCCACTCCGTCTGCACCGCGAACGGGTCCGTGCCGTATCGAGGAACGAACTGGTCGGACGAATAACGCGAATAGAACTGGGTGTCGGGCAGTACCGCGAGGGTGAACCGCGACGCGAGGTCCTCATCGGGTGGCGCGGTGCCCGCCGACGCGGCCGGGCCCGCGGAAAGGACGGCAGCGGCCGCGATGGCGGCGGCCACCCATCCGCCGACCGCACGGCGGTACCGACGAGGGGCGAGGGGAGAGCGTGGGGGCACGCGGCAACTCCTGTTCTGGCGAGTGCGCGCCCGGTGCGCGCACTCGACCGAGAGTGGAGCGGCCGGGTGTCCGCCGCGTGTCGCCGAGGCGACGCCCGGGTGTCCACGTGAGCAAACGTCACCGCTGCGCACCTCCGCCGACCCGATGGCGGGCTGACACCGGGGTCCGGACGGGCCGCGACCGGCGATGTGGGCTGACCAGCGGCGGGCGCCCGGCAGGGTGCCCGATTATCATGGGGCGGATGCCCACCACTCGGCGCCTGTCCGCGCGCTGGAGCGCTCTGCCCGCTCTCCTCGGACGCGCCCCCGCTCGCGTCCTGCTCGTGGTCGGCATCGCCCTCGTGGCGCTCGGCGTACTCATCGTGACGCGACCGCTCACCTCGCTCGTGCTGCTGGGGATCTATGTCGCCCTGAGCGCGATCGCGACAGGGCTGGTCGAGCTGTTCTCCCGCCATCGCTCGCCCCGGTGGTGGACGCGGCCGTTCGCCCTCGCCTGGATCGCGGGGGGTGTGCTCGTGCTGATCTGGCTCGGGCGGAGCCTGGATCTGCTGCCGTCGGTGCTCGCGGTCTTCCTCATCGTGGGCGGACTGGCGTCGGTGGGGGATGCGGTGGCACGTGGCCGCGCGAGTCAGCGGGTGCTGGCCGCCGCCTCCGGCGCCGCCCAGATCGCCTTCGGGGTGCTCTCGCTCACCTGGCCCGATGTGACCGTGCTGGTCGTCGCGCTCGTCTTCGGCGTGCGCACGGTGGCCTTCGGGGTGACCTTGATCGTCCGGGCCGTACGCGGCATACGCGCGGCCGGTCGTGAACGGCGCCCGGAGCCGGTCGTCCCGCCGGATCGCCGTCGCGTGCGTCGCGCGGAAGCGTGGGCCGCGGCGGGCCGGTATGCGCTGGCTGTCCTTCTCGTCGCCTCGGCGACCGGGGGGTGGTGGCTCGACGACTGGCTCGCCGAGGGTGCACCGGTCGTCGACGCCTTCTACGACCCGCCCGACCGGCTCCCGCCCGGGCACGGACGACTCATCCGCTGGGACGACTATCTCGGGCGGGCGCCGCAGGGCGGGGAAGTCAGCCGCATCCTGTACACGACGCGCGACGCGGTCAGCCGGCCGGCGGTGGCCAGCGGCCTCGTGATCGTGCCGAACGATCCGCCGCCGGGTCCGCGCCCCGTCATCGTGTGGAACCACGGCACGACGGGGGTCGCGCAGGGATGCGCGCCGAGTCTGCGCGATGCGTCGGCCACGCGCTGGTCCATCCCCGCGCTGGAGGAGGCGCTCGCCGCCGGCTGGGTGGTCGTCGCCTCGGACTACTCCGGACAGGGCGCACCCGGCGCCTTCCCCTACCTGATCGGCAAGGGGGAGGGGAGATCGTCCCTGGATGCCGTGCTGGCAGCCGGTGAGCTGCCCGATCTCACCCTCTCTCCCGACACCGTGGTGTGGGGCCATTCGCAAGGCGGGCACGCGGCGCTGTGGACCACCCAGCTGGCCCCGGAGTACACCCCCGGTGTCGATGTGCTGGGAACCGCCGCGATCGCGCCGGTGGCGGATCCCGCGGCGCTGGCGGACGAGCTGCTGCGGTCGGACGCGAACGCGATCCTGTCGGTGCTCATCTCCTGGGTCCTGGTGCCCTACGCCGAGACGTATGCCGATGTGCACCTGGATGATTACGTCGCCGCCGGCGCGCGCGCCATCGTGCGCGAGATGACGCAGCGGTGCCCCACCGAGCCCGGCGTGGTCGTCTCCGTGCTGGCTGCCCTCGGCGTGTCCGAGGACCGGCCGCTGTACACCGCGGACCTCACCGCCGGGGCCCTCGGACGGCGCCTGGCGGAGAACGCCGTCACCGGGCCCACCGGCTCGCCCATCCTCGTCGCGTGGGGCCAGGAGGATGAGGTCATCCCGACCAGCCTCCAGGAGCGCTACGTGAGCGGGCTGTGCGAGCAGGGTCAGCAGGTGCGCTGGCGCGCCTACCGCGACTACACCCACCTTCGCCCGATCCTTCCTGGGTCGCGGTTCCTCCCGGTCCTCTTCCAGTGGACCGAGGGACTCTTCGAGCGCTCTCCGCAACTGCTGGATGACTGCGGCCGGAGGTGAGCGGCACAGCGCTCTCGCAGGCGCCGGGCGACTGCATCCGGTAACGTTGTGGGGTTGTCGGCGCGTTCTCGCACCGACGAGAGCTGAATAACGGAGGGCCCCACGGTGGACATCGATCTTGGACTGCTGAAGACGATCGAGCGTGAGAAGGAGATCCCCTTCGACGAGCTTGCGCGCATCATCGAACAGGCCATCCTCACCGCGTACGGCAAGCACACCTCGCCCACCGGAGCCGTGCCCGAGGGCGCCAGGGCGGAAGTGGACCGCAAGACCGGCCACGTCGGGGTCTTCACCCCGGTCATCGACGAAGAGGGCGCCGTCATCGGCGAGGAGGAGCAGACCCCCGAGGACTTCGGCCGGATCGCCGCGTTCGCTGCCAAGCAGGTCATCAGCCAGCGTCTGCGCGATATCGCCGACGACGCCGTGCTGGGTGAGTTCCGCGGCAAGGAGGGCGACATCGTCGCCGGCGTCGTCCAGCAGGGCCCGAACCCGCGCATGGTGCACGTCGACCTCGGAACCGTCGAGGCGATCCTGCCCCCCGAGGAGCAGGTGCCGGGGGAGACCTACGCGCACGGCTCGCGGCTGCGCGTGTACGTCACCTCAGTCTCGCGCGGGACGAAGGGACCGTCGATCACGGTCTCACGCACGCACCCGGGCCTGGTGCGCAAGCTCTTCGCGCTCGAGGTGCCCGAGATCGCCTCCGGCCTGGTCGAGATCGTCGCCCTGGCGCGGGAGGCGGGGCATCGTACGAAGCTGGCCGTCAAGGCCAACGACCCGACCATCAACGCCAAGGGTGCGTGCATCGGCGAACTGGGTCGCCGCGTCCGTGCGGTCACCGAGGAGCTCGGTGGGGAGAAGATCGACATCGTCGACTACGACCCCGAACTCGCGCCGTTCGTCGCCAACGCGCTGTCGCCGGCGAAGGTGACGTCCAGCTTCGTCCTGGACCCCGCCACGAAGGCCGTCCGTGCGCTCGTGCCCGACTATCAGCTGTCCCTCGCCATCGGCAAGGAGGGCCAGAACGCGCGACTCGCCGCCAAGCTGACCGGCGCGAAGATCGATATTCAGCCCGACAGCATCCTCGAGGACTGACGGATCGAGGCCACAGGCCCGAGGTGTAGAATGGATCAGGTACGAACGTGCGTCGGTTGTCGCACGCGCGCACCCCGGTCCACGCTCCTTCGGGTCGTGGCCGTCGATTCGGTCCTCGTTCGCGACGACCGGGCGGCGATGCCGGGGCGGGGCGCGTGGGTGCATCAGACGGATGCGTGCGTGGATAACGCCTTGCGGCGCCGCGCCTTCGTCCGCGCATTACGTGTGTCGGGCCCTCTCGACACGCAGACCTTCGAAATGACCCTCCAGCGAAACGGCTGAACGGCTATGGACACAAAGTGAACGGCTCGAAATGAGACCCGTCCGCACGTAACGGTCTGCCCTGTCCGGGGTAGGCCCCCGACAGGAGAATTGTGGCAAAACCACGCGTACACGAAATTGCTTCCGAGCTCGGCGTCGACAGTAAAGTCGCCCTCGCGAAGCTGAAGGAGCTCGGCGAATTCGTCAAGAGCCCTTCATCCACCATCGAGCCCCCGGTGGCCCGCAAGCTCCGGGCCGCGCTCTCGGCGGACGGCGTCGCGCCGGCTGCCGCTGCCGCACCCGGTGGCCCGGCGCGCTCCGCGGGCAAGCCCGGGCCGTCCCGCCCGGCCGCACCCGCGCGCCCCTCGGCACCCGTTCCCAGCGCACCGGCACCGGCAGCGCCCGCTGCGGCGACGCCCGCTCCGGCAGCCCCTGCTCCGGCAGCCCCCGCGGCTCCGGCCGCGCCCGCCACACCGGCGGCATCCGCACCCGCAGCTCCGACGCCGGAGTCGGCTGCGCCCGCTCCCGCCGCTGCACCCTCTGGTGGACCCCGGCCCGGTCCGGCGGCACCTCAGCCGCCGCGTCCCGGCGGCGCTCCGCGTCCGGGTAACAACCCGTTCTCGTCGGCGCAGGGCATGGGCCAGCGTCCCACCGGTCCGCGTCCGGGTAACAACCCCTTCTCCTCTCAGCAGGGCATGGGCCAGCGCCCGTCGCCCGGCAACATCCCGCGTCCGCAGGCTCCGCGTCCCGGCGCGCCTCGTCCCGGTGCTCCGCGCCCCGGTGGTGCGGGTCGTCCCGGTGGCGCCGGCCGTCCCGGCGCTCCCTTCCAGCAGCGTCCCGGCGGTCCCGGTCGTCCGGGCGGCGCCGGTGGCGGTGCAGGCGGCGGTTTCGCTGGTCGTCCCGCCGGCGGTGGCGGATTCGCCGGTCGTCCCGGTGGCGGCGGTGGCCGCGGCCGTGGTCCCGGCGGTGGTACCGCTGGTGCGTTCGGTAAGGGCGGCGGCAAGTCCAAGCAGCGCAAGTCGCGTCGGGCGAAGCGGCAAGAGTTCGAGATGCGGTCGGCGCCTGTCGTCGGCGGCGTCAACGTCACCAAGGGCAACGGCGAGATCATCCGCATGCGCCGTGGCGCATCGATCTCGGACTTCGCCGACAAGATCGAGGCGCTGACCGGCTACACGGTTCAGCCCGGCACGCTCGTCACCATCCTGTTCAACCTGGGTGAGATGGCCACAGCCACCGAGTCGCTGGATGAGGCCACCTTCGAGGTGCTCGGCGGGGAGCTGGGTTACCACATCCAGATGGTCTCGCCCGAGGACGAGGACAAGGAGCTCCTGGAGGGCTTCGGTCTCGACCTCGCCGCAGAACTCGAGGCCGAGAGCGAAGACGACCTCGAGATCCGCCCGCCGGTCGTGACCGTCATGGGTCACGTCGACCACGGTAAGACCCGACTGCTCGACGCCATCCGCCAGACCAACGTGGTCGCGGGCGAGGCCGGCGGCATCACGCAGCACATCGGTGCGTACCAGGTCTGGACCGAGCACGAAGGCATCGAGCGCGCGATCACCTTCATCGACACACCGGGTCACGAGGCGTTCACCGCCATGCGTGCCCGTGGTGCGCAGGTGACCGACCTCGCGATCCTGGTCGTCGCGGCCGACGACGGCATCATGCCGCAGACGGTCGAGGCTCTCAACCACGCCCAGGCGGCGAACGTTCCGATCGTGGTCGCGGTGAACAAGATCGACAAGGACGACGCGAACCCCGCCAAGGTGCGCCAGCAGCTGACCGAATACGGTCTCGTCGCCGAGGAGTACGGCGGCGACGTGATGTTCGTCGACGTGTCGGCGCGTAACAACATCGGTATCCAGGAACTTCTGGATGCGGTGCTGCTGACCGCCGACGCCGGACTCGACCTCACGGCCAACCCGAACAAGGCAGCCCGTGGAGTGGCGATCGAAGCGAAGCTCGACAAGGGTCGCGGTTCGGTGGCGACGGTGCTCATCCAGTCCGGAACGCTGCACGTCGGCGATGCGATCGTCGCCGGCACGGCCTATGGCCGCGTCCGTGCGATGACCGACGAGAACGGCGATGCCGTGCTCGAAGCCGCCCCGTCGCGCCCCGTGCAGGTGCAGGGTCTGAACTCGGTGCCGCGTGCCGGCGACACGTTCATCGTGACCGAGGAAGACCGCCTGGCCCGTCAGATCGCTGAGAAGCGTGAGGCCGCCGAGCGCAACGCCGCTCTGGCCAAGGCGCGCAAGCGCATCTCGCTCGAGGACTTCACCCGCGCTCTCGAAGAGGGCAAGGTCGAATCTCTCAACCTCATCATCAAGGGCGACGTGTCCGGTGCCGTCGAGGCGCTGGAGGAGTCGCTCCTCAAGATCGAGGTCGACGACAGCGTGCAGCTGCGGATCATCCACCGCGGCGTCGGTGCGATCACGGAGTCGGACATCAACCTCGCCACGATCGATAACGCGATCGTGATCGGGTTCAACGTCCGCCCCGACACGAAGGCGCGCGAGCGTGCCGCCCGCGAGGGTGTGGACGTCCGGTTCTACTCGGTCATCTACAACGCGATCGACGACGTCGAGCAGTCGCTCAAGGGCCTGCTCAAGCCGGAGTTCGAAGAGGTGCAGTCGGGTGTCGCCGAGATCCGCGAGGTGTTCCGCTCCTCGAAGTTCGGCAACATCGCCGGTGTCATCGTGCGGTCGGGAACGATCACGCGAAACGCCAAGGCGCGTGTCATCCGCGACGGTGTCGTGATCGCCGATGGCCTGGCCATCGAGTCGCTGCGCCGGTTCAAGGACGACGTCACCGAGGTGCGCACGGACTTCGAGGCCGGCATCGGACTCGGTAGGTTCAACGACATCCAGATCGGTGACGAGATCGAGACGACCGAAATGATCGAGAAGCCGCGAGGCTGATTCCAGAGAGGCCCCGGGCTGCGGCTCGGGGCCTCTTCGGTTTCCGACCGGGCCGGGTTCGGCCACTGCTCCGGAGTTGAGGATCGGATGTCCCGCCTCCGCGAGAGAGGGGCCCCTACCCCGATCGCTCCGGCGGAACATCCGAGTCCTCGCCGGGCGCAGAAATCACCCACAGCGAACGTGGCACGAAACACCATCACGGTGCGAGAGAGAGTAGAAGACATGGCATCCGAACGACAGGCACGAGTCGCCGACCGCATCCGCGTGGTGCTCGCCGAGCGGCTCGAGAAGGGGCTGCGCGACCCGCGCCTCGGCTTCGTCACCATCACCGACGTCAAGGTGACGGGCGACCTCCAGCACGCCTCCGTGTTCTACACCGTGATGGGCGATGAGGCGTTGCGCGCCGACACGGCCGCAGCCCTGAAGTCCGCGACGGGGATGCTGCGCTCCGAGGTGGGCAAGCATCTCAACACCCGGCTGACGCCCTCGCTGGAGTTCTTCCTCGACGCCATCCCCGAGAACGCCGACCACATCGCTGCCCTCCTCCGCGAGGCCCGCGAGCGGGACGAGGCCGTCGCGGCCCTGGCTGCCAGCGGCAACTACGCCGGGGACGCCGACCCGTACGTCAAGCCCAAGGATCAGGCGTCAGACCCGGACGAGGCGGATGAGGACGACGAGTCCGATGACGACGCCGAGGCGGACGACACCGGCGCGGGCGACGAAGCGGCGGCGGTCGACGACCACCGCTGACCGGAGGGCCGGGGCTTCCCGGTCGTCACCGGGGGAGGCGCAGGAGGTCTTCTGAGGCCTCCGCGAGCCCGTCCGCGATGAGCGAGTCGATCGCCCGGTCGCGCTGCTGCGCGTCGGGCCACTCCCTGAGCACGTTGTCGAGGCGGAGCGGCGACGGCGCCGCATCCCGCAGCGACTTGAGCACCGCGCCGCGCGCGTGTCGGTCGCTGCCCTCGTAGCGGGCCTGCCGGCGCCGTCGATCTTCGGAAGGCGGGTAGCCGGCTGCGCGCCACGCGCAGGCCGGCGCGATCGGGCAGGCATCGCAGCGCGGAGACCGTGCCGTGCAGATCGTGGCTCCGAGCTCCATCGCCGCTGCGTTGACGACCGCCGATTCGGCGACGTCGTCGGGCAGCAGCCCGCTCATGCGGGCGAGGTCCCGGCGCGAGGGCGGGCCGGGCTGAGCGCGGCCGTCCAGAGCCCGCGCGAGCACGCGGCGCGTGTTGGTGTCGACGACCGGATGCCGGTCGCCATAGGCGAAGACCGCCACGGCCCGCGCGGTGTAGTCCCCGATGCCCGAAAGAGCCAGGAGCGTGTCGACGTCGCGGGGCACGATCCCGTCGTGGCGGTCGCGGATCTCCACCGCCGCTCGGTGCAACCACAGCGCGCGGCGGGGATACCCCAGGTTCGCCCACTGGCGCACCGCCTCGGCCGGCGGGTCCTCGGCAAGTGCGCTGGGCGTCGGCCATCGTGTCAGCCAGGCGTCCAGCTGCGGGATGACGCGGGCCACGGGTGTCTGCTGCAGCATGAACTCGCTCACCAACGTGCCCCACGGTCCGAATCCCGGCCGTCGCCACGGCAGGTCACGCGCCGCGCCCGCGTACCAACGGGCGAGCGGGGCGGTGAGATCCTGCACCCGATCAGCCTAGGTCGCGGTGAGACCCCGGGTGCGGCGTGCGCCGGCGCCGATGCGCGGCGCTCACCTGCGGAGCGGCCCCGTACGCTGGGAGGGTGCGGCTTCCCACCACCCCGGCGATCGCCCTCCTGCGCGGACTACGCGATGAGGTGCGTCAGCACTATCCTGCCGGGCGGGTCATCGTCGCCGTGGACGGGGTCGACGGTGCGGGCAAGACCGTCCTCGCAGATTCTCTCGCCGAGGTGTTCGCCGAAGACGGGGGAGCGGTCTTCCGCGCGTCCATCGACGGATTCCACCGTCCGCGCAGCGACCGGTACGCACGCGGTCGCACCTCGCCCGAGGGGTACTACCGAGACTCCTTCGATTGTGCGACCTTCCGCCGCGTCCTCATCGACCCGTTCCGCACCGGTGGCAGCACCGGCTTCCAGCTGTCGGCGTTCGACGTCGCCCGCGACATCCCGGTGGAATCGGAGTGGGTCACCGCCCCCCGCGACGCCGTCCTGATCATCGACGGTGTCTTCCTGCACCGCCCCGAGCTGCGCGGACTGTGGGACTGGTCGGTGTGGCTCGAGGTGCCCTTCCCGGTGGCCTTCGCCCGGATGGCGCTGCGCGATGGGAGCGACCCCGACCCGGAGGCCCCCGCGAACGCCCCCTACCGGAGGGGCCAGGAACTGTATCTACGTGAGGCCGATCCGCGAAGAGCAGCGTCGGCGACCGTGGAGAACTCCGACCTCGCCGCACCCGTGCGGATCTTCGGGGACTTCTGCTGATGGCATCGAGCGGATTCCTCCTCGTCGACAAACCCGCGGGGATCACCAGTCACGATGTGGTCGCGCGAGCCCGGCGGGCACTGGGGACGCGGAAGGTCGGACACGCCGGAACCCTCGACCCGATGGCGACCGGGCTCCTCGTGCTGGGCGTGGAGGGCGCCACGCGTCTGCTCACCTTCGTCGTAGGCGCCGACAAGACCTATGCCGCGACGATCCGGCTCGGTGAGAGCACCGACAGTGACGACGCCGACGGCGCCACGCTGGCACGGGCGGATGCTGCCGCCGTCGCCGCCGTGGACGACTCCGCCGTCGCGCGCGGTATCGCGGCCCTCACCGGTCGGATCTCCCAGGTCCCCAGCCGCGTGTCGGCGATCAAAGTGGGTGGCAGGCGCGCGTACGACCTCGCCCGTGACGGCATCGACGTGGAACTGGCCGCCCGCGCCGTGACGGTGTCGCGGTTCGAGGTTCGCGCCGTGCGCCGCGCCCCCGATCACATCGACCTCGACGTCGTCGTGGACTGCTCCAGCGGCACCTACATCCGCGCGCTGGCCCGCGACCTGGGCGCGACGCTCGGAGTCGGCGGTCATCTCACCGCGCTCCGGCGTGAACGGGTCGGTCCCTTCCTCCTCGCCCACGCGTCCGACCTGGAGTCCCTGGACCCCGACCGGATGCTGTCGCCGGCCGAGGCGGCCACGGCGGTCCTCGGCTCCATGCCGGTGAGCGCCGACGAGGCCCGCGACCTTCGCCACGGCAAACGCCTCCCCGGCGCCGCCGACCGCCTGCCCGGTCCGCGGGCGGCGGCTCTCGGCCCCGACGGCGCACTCGTGGGCATCGTGGAGCCGCGCGGTGCGGACGTGAAGAGCGCCATGAACATGCCCGAGGAACCGCGCCCATGATCCTGTGGTTCACCCTGGTGCAGGTCGTCGTCGCGTGCGCGGCCGGCGTGATCGCCGTGGTCGCGGGCCTGGCCGGCCGCCGGCCCGGGGATGTCACCGTGGGCGGGCTCGCGCTCGTGGAGGTTCTGCTCATCGGGCAGATCGTCACGGCCGTCGTCGCACCCTTCGCCGGTAATCCCCCCACGGGAAGCCCCCTCGAATTCTGGGTGTACCTCGTCTCGGCCGCCCTCCTCCCGCCGGTGGGTGTCGCGTGGGCGCTGGTCGAGCGGAGCCGCTGGAGCACGGTCATCCTCGGTGTCGCGGCCCTCGCGGTCGCCGTGATGGTGTGGCGCATGCAGGTGATCTGGACCATCCAGGTGGCGTGAGCGCGACCGGAGAGCCCGGTGGTGCGGCCTAGGATTGACAGGTCATGGCAACTCGCACACCTCGCCGGATGACCGGCATCGGCAGGGTCCTCGTGATCGTCTACCTGGTCATGGCGCTCGCGGCCACCGGCCGCTCGTTCGTTCAGATCGTGGAGCGCTTCGACGAGGCGCCGCTGGCGTACACCCTGTCGGCGGTCAGCGCGGCCGTCTACATCCTCGCGACCCTGGCGCTCATGTTCGCCGGGCGGCGCCCCTGGTATGCGGTGGCGTGGGTGGCGATCGTCTTCGAACTCGCCGGCGTGCTCGTCGTGGGAACCCTCAGTCTCCTGCTCCCCGAGCTCTTCCGCGACCCCACGGTGTGGTCGCTGTACGGCAACGGGTACCTCTTCGTTCCGCTCATCCTCCCCTTCCTCGGGCTGTGGTGGCTCGCCGCGCACCGTGCTCCGGCGCCCGCTCCGGTGGCGGTGGCGTCGTGATCGTCTTCCGCGATCCGGCTGAGATCCCCGCCGGCTTCGGCCCGTCGGTCGTCGCCATCGGCAAGTTCGACGGCGTGCACGCCGGGCACCGCGCCGTGATCGACCGGGCCCGGGTGGACGCCGCAACCGGCGCGCGGGTGGTCGCCGTCACCTTCGATCGCAACCCGCTGCGACTGCTACGACCCGAGCAGAGCCCGGCCGATCTCATCGGCGTGCACCAGAAGCTCGACCTCCTCGAGCGCGCCGGCGTCGACGCGACGCTGCTGCTCACCTTCGACGAGGCGCTGGCCGAGTTGACCGCGGAGGAATTCGTCCGCCATGTGCTGGTCCGGGCGCTGGGCGTGCGCACGGTACTCGTGGGCCAGGACTTCCGCTTCGGTCGCGGCGGCGCGGGTGACCCCGACCTCCTCCGCGAGATGGCGCGCGAGTACGGCTTCGTCGTCGACGTCGTCGACGACGTCCGCGCCATCGACGACGATCGTCGCGTCTCCTCGACGTGGATCCGCGAACTCCTCGGCCATGGCGACGTCGAGCGGGCGGCGAAACTCCTGGGACGCGCGCCGTCGGTGTGGGGCGAGGTCGTGCACGGGCTCAAGCGGGGGCGCGAGCTGGGCTATCCCACTGCCAACCTGTCGCCCGAACTGGAAGGCTTCGTTCCCGCCGACGGGGTGTACGCCGGCTGGCTGATCGATGAGAGGTCGCAAGCGGGGCTGCGGCCCGGCACCCGGTACGCCGCAGCCATCAGCGTCGGGGTCAACCCGACCTTCGGCGACGTGCCCGTCCGCCAGGTGGAGGCCTACGTCCTCGACGAGACCGACCTGGACCTCTACGGTCACCGCGTCGAGGTGCGGTTCGTCGCCCGCATCCGCGGAATGGTCGCGTTCGAGGGCATCGACGCGCTCAAGGACCAGATGGCCGACGACGTCGATCGGGTGCGCAGCGTCCTCAGCGAGTCGCAGGAACGCAGCGGTCAGTAGGACGAGTCATCGCGCGCGCCCGTCGCACCCGTGCCGGTCTCGATGGCCCGCAGTTCTCCCAGGATGGTCGCGCTCGCGCTGGTGCCCAATCGGGTCGCCCCCGCCTCGAGCATGGCCAGCGCGGTGTCGAGGCCCCGCACGCCCCCGGACGCCTTCACCTGCACGTCGGGCCCGACGCTGGCGCGCATGAGCCGCACGTGTTCCACGCTCGCCCCGCCCCCGCCGAACCCGGTCGAGGTCTTCACGAACGCCGCGCCGCCGGCCTCGGCCAGCCGACTGCCACGGGCGATCTGCTCGTCGTCGAGGTATGAGGTCTCCAGGATCACCTTCGTGACACGTCCGGCCGCCGCATCCGCCACCGCCTGGATGTCGGCCACGACCTCCGCGTCGAACCGCGACCGCAGCCCCCCGATGTTCACGACCATGTCGACCTCGCTCGCGCCATCGGCGAGGGCCTGGGTCACTTCGGCCACCTTCGCGGCGGTCGATGTGGTGCCGTGCGGAAACCCGATGACCGTGCCGACGGCCACCCCGGTCCCATCCAATCGGCGCACGGCGTGCGAGATGTCGGACGGGCGTACGCAGACGCTGAACACCCCCCACTCGGCAGCGACGTCGAGGTCGGCATCGACCTGTGGGCGGGTGAGTTCGGGCTTGAGGATGGCGTGGTCGATCGTCGCGGCGAGCTCGCGTTCGGTGATGCGGGACATGCCTCCAGCCTAGGCGCGGACCCGATTGCGGATTCCGAGGAACGACACCACGCCGCCGGCAGCGAGGAGCGTCGCTGTGACTATCGCGGCGCGATGGAACCCCGCGAGGTCCAGCGACCCGCCGACGATCGTGGACAGCAGGGCTATCACGATGAGCCCGGCCACGCGCGAGACCGCGTTGTTGACCGCTGAGGCGATCCCCGAGCGGCTCGCATCGATGGAGCCGAGGACCGTCGCCGTGAGAGGTGCCACGGTCAGGGTGAGCCCGATCCCGAACATCAGCACGCTCGGCAGTACCTGCCACCAGTAGGAGAAGTCCTCCGACACGCTCAGGAGCAGGAGCGCCCCCGCGGCCATGACCAGCGGCCCGGCCGTCATGAACGCGCGGGATCCCCGCCGCCCGGCGAGGGCGCCGACGCGAGAGCTGAATGCGATCATCAGGACGGTGACGGGAAGGGTTGCCAGGCCGGCGAGCGTCGCGGGGAGGCCGGCGCCCTGCTGGAGGTACACACCCAGGACGAACCCGTTCAGCGACAGCGCGGCGTACACGAACCCGGTCGCGAGGTTGCCGGTCCAGAAGTTCCGTACGCGGAAGAGGCTCAGCGGCATCATCGGCTGCCGGGCGAACCGCTGGCGCACGAGGAAACCCGCGAACGACGCCAGTCCGACCGTCATCGTTCCCCAGATCACGGGCGAGGCCCATCCGAGGGCCGGCTGCTCGATGAGCGCGAAGACGCTCGCTCCCAGCCCGATGGTGCACAGCGCTGCCCCCAGGAGGTCGACCGTGGCGCCGGGGCGGCGGGAATCGCGGTGGCCGAGGCGCACCATGAGCCAGAGGGTGACGGCCAGTGGCGCGACGTTGATGAGGAACACGAGGCGCCACGACAGCAGGTCGACGAAGAGCCCGCCGAGAACCGGGCCGGCGATCATGGCGCCGGTGGTCGCAGCCGTCCAGATGCCGATCGCGCGTGCCTGCGCGGCATCCCGGAAGTTCGCCGTGATCAGCGCCAGCGAACTCGGCACCAGGAGCGCGCCCGCCACGCCCTGGAGGGCTCGGGCGACGATGAGGAACTCGGGGGTGGCTGCCGCGGCGACCGCGATCGAGGTGACACCGAATCCGATCAGGCCGATGGTGAGCACCCGGAGCCGGCCGAGGACGTCGCTCAGCGAGCCGGCCACCAGGATGAGTGCGCCGAGGGTGACGAGGTAGGCGTCCACGACCCACTGCTGGGTGGTGAGCCCCCCGCCCAGGTCTTCCTGGATGGCCGGGAGAGCGACCGTGACGACGGTTCCGTCCAGGAAGGAGACGAACGACCCGAGGATGGCGATCCACAGGACCAGCCGCTGGTCCCGGGTCATCGGCTCCGTCATGGCACCACCCTACGACCGGATGCCGACTGGCTCGAAATACCCCAGGGGGGTATTCTGTTGTCGAGGCAGGAGGCAGAATGTCGACGCACACGGAGCACGCGGCAGCGGGGGAGGCACGCCGTGAGGCGACCCTCGACATCGCGGGGATGACCTGCGCGAGCTGCGTCACGCGCGTGGAGAAGCGGCTGCGGGCAGTGGATGGCGTGGAGGCGACGGTCAATCTGGCCACCGAGTCGGCGCGCGTGAGCTTCCCCGACGACGTCGACAGCGCGCGGCTCGTGCGGGCGGTGCGGGAGGCCGGCTACGAGGCCCGCGTCCGCACCCGGACCCCCGTTCGCCGCCGCGAGGCGCCCGCGGGTGGCGCGGGCCACGATCGGGATTCCCACGATCACGCCGGTCAGGATCACGCGGGTCACGACTCGGCCGGCCACGATCACGCCGGTCACGACTCGGCCGGCCACGATCACGCCGGCCACGATCACGCCGGTCACGACTCGGCTGCAGGGGTTCATGACCACGACGTGGAAGATCGCCCCGGCACCGCCACTCTCCGGACGCGCCTGCTGGTCTCCCTCGCGCTGGCGCTGCCCGTCGTCGCCCTCGGCATGGTCCCTGCGTGGCAGTTCCCGGGGTGGCAGTGGGTGTCGCTCGTCCTGACGGCGCCGATCGTGCTGTGGGGCGGCTGGCCGTTCCACCGGGCCACCATCGCCAACGCCCGCCATGGCGCGGCGACGATGGACACCCTGATCACGCTCGGAACGTTCGCGGCCTTCCTCTGGAGCGTGTGGGCGCTGTTCTTCGGGTCGGCCGGGCGGATCGGCATCCAGCACGAGGTCGTCCTGTTCGGGCCCGTGCACGACGCCACCGCGCTGGTGTATTTCGAAGTCGCCGCGGCCGTGACGGTGTTCCTGCTGCTCGGGCGCTTCATCGAGCAGCGGTCCAAGCGCCGCGCCGGTTCGGCGCTGCGCGCCCTGCTCGACCTCGGTGCGCGCGACGTGGAGCTCGAAAGCGGCGCGAGTATCCCTGTCGAGCAGCTCCGGGTGGAGGACAGGTTCGTGGTCCGCCCCGGCGGCACGATCGCTGCCGACGGCGTGGTCGTGGCCGGCTCGGCCGCCGTGGACGAGAGCATGCTCACCGGAGAATCCGTCCCCTCGGAGGTGACCACCGGTGCGACCGTGACCGGTGGCACCATCGCCGTCGACGGACGCCTCGTCGTGCGCGCGACCTCCGTCGGCGAAGACACGCGACTGGCGCACATCGCGCGCCTGGTCGAACAGGCCCAGACCGGCAAGAGCCGCGTGCAGCGCCTCGCCGATCGTGTGTCGGCGGTGTTCGTCCCCGTCGTCATCGGCTTGGCCGTCCTGACCCTGGTGGGCTGGATGGTGGCGGGCGCATCCCCGGCAGCCGGCTTCACCGCCGCGGTAGCCGTCCTGATCATCGCGTGCCCCTGCGCCCTGGGACTGGCGACCCCGATCGCAATCCTCGTCGGCACCGGACGCGGCGCGCAGCTGGGCGTACTGATCACGGGTCCCGAGGCTCTCGAGTCCGCCCAGCGCATCGACACGATCGTCCTCGACAAGACCGGCACGCTCACGACCGGCCGCATGACCCTGATCGAGGTCATCGCCGAGCCCGGCGACGACCTCGAGGCGCGCCGCGTGGCGGCCGCGCTCGAGCGTCGCTCGGAGCATCCCGTCGCCCAGGCGGTCGCCTCGGCCTCGGCCGCCGATGCGGACGTGGACGACTTCCGCTCCGCCGCCGGCGCCGGCGTCACCGGTCTGGTCGACGGCCGTGCGGCATTCGCGGGGCGTGTCGGATTCGCCCGTGACCTGGGTGCCGACCTCCCGGCCGACCTGGATGCCGCGGTCCGTGAAGGGGAGGAGCGGGGCACCGTCGTCGTCACCGGCTGGGCCGACGACGCCGGGACGCTCCGCGCACGAGCCGTCTTCATCGTCGCCGACGCCCTGCGTCCAGAAAGTGCCGAGACGGTCCGGGGACTCCGGGACGCGGGGCTGGACGTGCAGTTGCTCACGGGCGACAACCCCCGCGTCGCCGCCGCCGTCGCGGGCGAGCTGGGCATCGCGTCGGTGTCGGCCGGTGCGACGCCGGAGGAGAAGGTCGCGGTGCTCGAGCGCCTGCGCGCCGAGGGGCGCACGGTGGCGATGGTCGGCGACGGTGTCAACGACGCGGCGGCCCTTGCCACGGCAGACCTGGGCATCGCGATGGGCGGGGGCACCGACGCGGCCATGCACGCGAGCGATGTCACCCTCATCCGCAGCGACCCGCGTGGAATCCTGACCGCGGTCCGCCTCAGCCGGAAAACCATGCGAGTCATCCGGGAGAATCTGTTCTGGGCGTTCGCGTACAACGTCGCAGCGCTCCCCCTGGCGGCTCTGGGCCTGCTGAACCCCATGATCGCGGGGGCGGCGATGGCGTTCTCGAGCGTATTCGTGGTGCTCAACAGCCTCCGGCTGCGACGCGCCCGCTAACGCCGGATCTCCGCGGCGCCCACGGGCTAGGGTCGAGGCGAACCCCGGAGGTACGCCCATGACCACGACCCGCTCCGCCCTGTCCGCGGCGCTCGCCACGGCGGCGCTCGCCGTGCTGCTCAGCGGTTGCGTGCCCGAGCCGGATTCTTCGCCTGCGCCCAGCGGGTCGACGGCCTCGTCTTCGGCCTCGCCCGCTTCGCCTGCCCCGTCGGCGACCCCGAGCGAGGCGGCGGCCACCTTGCCCGCCGACTGTGCGGAGATCTACTCCGCCGAGATGCGAGCCACGCTGGAGGGCGAAGGTCTACCCCTCAACGACCCGGGCGTCACGATGTTCTCCACGCAGAACGCCACCCTCCTGGAGCTTCTCGAAATCGTGCCGAATCTCCGCTGCACGTGGGGAGCGCCCGGCGAGGTGGGGCTTGCCACCACCGTGTCGCTGGTGGACTCCGACCAATCCGCAACCGTCTCCGATGCGCTCAACGCAGCCGGATTCGGGTGCGAGGATGACGACGGAGCCATGGTCTGCCGCATCGAGCAGCGAGGCCTGACCTTGGACGACGCCGAGTACGTTCGGGGCGAGACGCACGCGCTGAGAGGGGACCTGTGGGTCGCCACGGGATGGCTCAACCTCGACCCCGAGGGTTACACCGAAGACGTCCTGGCCGCACTCGGACGCTGAGCATGCGCTCGAAGCGCTAGACTAGATGGCGGAGCCTCACGGCCCGACGACGCAGCCCGCTGAAGCGGGCGCCTGCGACCGGGTGGGGGCACCGCCCCGCGGGAGTCACGGCTCGCGCCGCCCCCCGGGACCGCAGACCCACCGGATCAGCCGTCGATGACGTCGAGAACCGGATGACACGCTCAGGAGGAGCATGCCGACCACGGCGACCGCCGCTTCCGGCTCTGGCCAGAAGCGCAGGAAGTCCTCGTCCGCCCGCCGCGACGACGAGGCCCCTCTCATCCCGATCCTCGCGCGCAAGGTGCGCGAGGTCGAGGCGAAGGCTCAGCGCGGCAAGCTCGGCCCCACCAACCGGGTGAAATTCCAGGTGATCGCCTTCCTCGTCCGCGAGGAGCGCGCACGGGTGAAGGCTGATACCGAGCTGACCGATGCGACCCGCGCCGAGCTGCTGAAGCGCCTCGACGGCGTCGCCACGATCCTCGCCAAGACGGCTGCGCGCGACACGTCGCTCATCCAGCTGCTCGAGGGCGACCAGGCGGCCTCGCCTGTCGCCCGGCGGATGCGTCGTGACTGGCTCCTGGAGTCGGGAGCAGAGCTGCCCCCCGATGAGCTCATCATCACCGACGTGGCACCCCCCACGGCCCAGGTCGTCCCGGCCGCGCTGGCCGAACGCCAGGTCTTCCCCGCGGCGGTCGAAGCGCGCAAGATGGCCCATCCGTTCCTCGCGCCCGATCTGACGGCGCGGCCCGCGCAGACGACGCCCCGGCGCCGCTTGGACGGCTGGGAACTCATGGGACCCCTCTACAAGGCGTTCGAGACGGGCGCCGGCGGTTCGGCCGCATCCATGGACCTTCCCGAGGTTCCCGAGTACGACCGCCTCTCGCCCAAGGGCCTGGACGTCATGCCGCACCAGTCGCGGTTCCTCGAAGCCGTCCGCGAGGGACACCGGACGTTCCTCCTGGCCGACGAGCCGGGCCTCGGCAAGACGGCCGAGTCGGTGCTGGCGGCATCCGTCGCCGACGCCTACCCGCTGCTGGCGGTCGTTCCGAACGTGGTGAAGATGAACTGGGCGCGCGAGGTGCACCGATGGACCCCGCAGCGCCGCGCCACGGTGATCACGGGCGACGGCGAGGACATGGACGCCTTCGCGGACGTGTTCATCGTCAACTACGAGATCCTCGACCGGCACCTGTCGTGGCTCAGCTCGATCGGCCTGAAGGGCATGGTCGTCGACGAGGCGCACTTCATCAAGAACCTCACATCGCAGCGCTCGCAGAACGTGCTGGCTCTGGCGACCCGCATCCGCGAGCAGGTGCGTGACCCGCTCCTGCTTGCGCTGACGGGAACACCGCTCATCAACGATGTCGAGGACTTCGACGCGATCTGGCGCTTCCTCGGCTGGACGAACGGGGAGAAGCCCGGACCGGACCTGATGGAGAAGCTCGACTCGACGGGGCTCACCCCCGCTGACAAGGCGTTCTATCCGCAGGCTCGCGACGCGGTCATCTCGATGGGCATCGTGCGCCGCAAGAAGAAGGACGTCGCCGCCGACCTGCCCGACAAGCTCGTCGCCGACCTGCCCGTCGAGCTCGACGACGAGGAGGGTCGCTCGATCCGACGCGCCGAGCGCGAGCTCGCCGACCGGCTCGCGGCCAAGTACCGCCGTATCGTCGTCGCCCGCGGAGACAGGGGTCTGCCTGCGGGCGAGATCGATCACGACATCGTGCGCCTGGTCGCGCAGAACGAGCTCGACGAGTCCAAGGCCGCAGGGTCGGGGTCGGAGAACGTGTTCACGATGGTCCGCCGCATCGGCAAGGCCAAGGCGCACCTGGCCGCCGACTACACCGTGCAGCTGCAGCGCTCGGTGGGCA
The DNA here is from genome assembly GCF_057197605.1 of Microbacterium sp. Z11_20. Lineage (NCBI taxonomy): Bacteria > Bacillati > Actinomycetota > Actinomycetes > Micrococcales > Microbacteriaceae > Microbacterium > Microbacterium sp. Z11_20. Next base: position 201,479 of record NZ_JBXVOQ010000001.1, read on the forward strand.
AGGTGGTGTTCTTCGCCAAGCACATCGACGTCATGGATGCTGCGGAAGCCCACTTCGCCGCATCCGGGGTGCGCACGGTCTCCCTCCGCGGCGACCAGTCCACGCCCGCGCGTCAGGCCGCCATCGACGCGTTCAACAACGACCCCGGCGTGGGGATCGCAGTGTGCTCCCTCACCGCGGCCGGCGTCGGCGTGAACATGCAGGCCGCCTCCAACGTCGTGCTCGCCGAGCTCAGCTGGACCGCCGCCGAGCAGACGCAGGCCATCGACCGCGTGCACCGCATCGGCCAGGACGAGCCGGTCACCGCATGGCGGATCATCGCCGCGCACACGATCGACACGAAGATCGCCGAGCTCATCGACTCCAAGCAGGGGCTCGCGCTGCGGGCGCTCGACGGCGTGGCGATGGACGCGACCTCGAGCGACTCGGTGCAGCTCAGCGCCCTCACCCACCTGCTGCGGCAGGCTCTCGGGGGCGACTGACGCTCGCCGGGGCGTATGGCAGGTCTGCATGACACCGCGCTAGGGTCGGGGTGGCAGCGTCGCCGGCCCCTTCATCCGACACAGCGAGGACCACAGCTATGAAGATCGGCATCCTGACGAGCGGCGGGGACTGCCCCGGCTTGAACGCCGTCATCCGCGGCGCGGTGCTCAAGGGCACGACGACGTACGACATCGAATTCGTCGGCATCCGCGATGGATGGCGCGGCGTCGTCGACGCGGACTTCTTCCCGCTGACCCGCCATGAGGTGAAGGGCCTGTCCAAAGTGGGCGGCACCATCCTCGGCACCAGCCGCACCAACCCCTATGAGGGACCGCGCGGGGGAGCGGAGAATATCGCCAAGACCCTGTACGGCCACCGCATCGACGGCGTCGTCGCGATCGGCGGCGAAGGCACCCTCGCCGCGGCTGACCGGTTGTCCAAGGACGGCATCAACGTGCTGGGCGTGCCCAAGACGATCGACAACGACCTCCGCGCCACCGACTACTCGTTCGGTTTCGACACGGCCGTGAACATCGCCACGGACGCGATGGACCGCCTGCGCACCACCGGCGACTCGCACCAGCGCTGCATGGTCGCCGAGGTCATGGGCCGCCACGTCGGCTGGATCGCCCTGCATGCGGGCATCGCCGCCGGTGCTCACGTCATCTGCATCCCCGAGGTCCCCATGTCGATCGAGGAGATCTGCGCGCAGGTCTCGCGCGCCCACGACCGCGGCCGCGCGCCGCTGGTGGTCGTGTCGGAGGGGTTCACGCTGAAGGGCATGGACCACGCGTACAGCGACAAGGGCCTGGATGCGTTCAACCGCCCGCGCCTGGGCGGGATCAGCGAGATCCTTGCGCCGGAGATCGAGCGGATCACGGGCATCGAGACCCGCTCCACGGTGCTCGGCCACATCCAGCGCGGCGGCTCGCCGTCGGCCTTCGACCGTGTGCTCGCCACGCGCCTGGGCCTGCACGCCGCTGATGCCCTCATGGACGAGGACTGGGGGCAGATGGTCGCGATGCGCGGCACCGACATCGTCCGCGTGCCGTTCGCCGACGCTCTGGGCGAACTCAACTCCGTTCCGTACTACCGCTACGAGGAAGCCGCCGCTCTCTTCGGCTGACCCGCCTGCCGTGCGCGGTCGCGCCTGCCCAACCCGCCGTGCGTGCGCCCACCCTGCCTGCAGTCCGGTGCCCGGTCGCTGCATGTCTCAGCCTCAGCGATCCATGTCTCAGCTTCTGCAAGCCAGAGGCGTCGCATTTGCAGGAATTGAGACACGGGCGGGCGCCGGTGGGGTGGGCGGGGAGAGGGGACGGGCGAGGAGGCAGGCCAGCGGGTCAGTGGGGGCCGCGCCATCCCGCCCGCCTTGCGCGATCGCGCCCTCTGCAGTCCTGTGCCTGGTCCCTGCATGTCTCAGCCTCAGCGATCCATGTCTCAGCTTCTGCAAGCCGGAGGCGTCGCATTTGCCGGAATTGAGACACGGGCGGGCGCCGGTGGGGTGGGTGGGGGGCTACCGGGAGAGGGCAGGATGAGGAGGCAGGATGAGGAGGCAGGGAGAGGGGACGGGCGAGGCGGCAGGACCACGCGGGTCAGTGGGGGCCGCGCCATCCCGCCCGCTCCAGGGCCTCGCGCACGAGTGTCACGGCGCCGCGTCCGTCCCCCCGCATGTGGTGTGTGAGGATGCGGACATGGTCCCAGCCCTCGCGGCGGATCGCCGCCCACCGGTCGGCGTCCCTGGCGAACTGTCGATCGTCCTCCGCGTGCACTCTGCCGTCGTACTCGGGTCCCACCCGCCACCGCGGATAAGCAAGGTCCAGCTCAGCCACCGCTCGACCATGCGCGTCGCGGAGCACCCAGTTGATCTCGGGTTCGGGAAGGCCGGCACGTACCAGCAGGAGGCGGAGCGAGGTTTCTCTCGGCGATCGCGGACCCACGCGCACCTCGGCGAGCGCGCGGGTCAGCACGCCGCGGCGCACATCACCCATCGCGGCCACCTCCTCCCGGAGCTCTCCGACGGTGGCCAGGGGCCGGTCGCCGGAGACGAGGAAGTCCGCGGCTGCGATGAGGTCATCCAGCCGCCAGAGAGTGCCGGTCTGCCGCCATGCCCGCACCGGATGCTCCACGGGCCACCCCCGTGCATCGACGAGGCAGGCGTCGTCGCGCACCTGCAGGCGGTGCGCCCGCACCCCCGCCACGCGCGGCGGATAGGCAGGTCGGTGTGTCGCGACGTGCACGGCGGGGCGGTACGGATAGCCCGGCGCCGGTAGGCCGAGGAGAACGAGCGCCGTCTCGTGGCTGAAGAACTGGCCGCGGGTCAGGCGCGGCGCATACTCGTCGCACCGCCCGACCAGTTCCACCGGCGGGGGGCCGGATGCTCGCACGCCGGGGTAGGGCGCGCGGAGGTCGACGCGACGTAGGGAGTGCGGAGAAGCGCCGAGGTGAACCGCCTCCCGCACGCTGAAGGTCGGGGGAAGGGATTCGGGGAGGGCGCGGCGTCTCGGCACGCCCGTCAGCCTTCCGCTCGACGCGCTTCGTTCCACCCCTCCACGCGCTACCGGGGGATAACCCCACCGCCCGCCCCACATGGGGAGGACACCTCATGTCTCACCATCCGCAAGGTCTGGCCCCCACCTCTCCACGCGCTACCGGGGGATAACCCCACCGCCCGCCCGACTTGGGGAGGACAGCCCATGTCTCACCATCCGCAAGGTCTGCCCCCTCGCCTTGCAGAAGGTGAGACACCGACGGCGGAAAGTGAGACACGCACGGCGGAAAGTGAGACACGCGCCATGGAGGCGGAGAGGCGGAGGGGCGGAGGGGCGGAGAGGCGCAGGGGCGGAGCGGCGGAGGGAGGGGCGCAGGGGCAGAGGGAAGGGGCAGAGGGAAAGGGCGGAGGGGGACGGGGAGGTGCGCGGGGTCAGTCGTCGGCGAGGGCGAGCACGTCCAGGAGCCACGCGAGCTCGAAGGCGCGCTCGCGCCAGGCGTTGTACCGGCCGCTCACTCCGCCGTGGCCGGCGACCATTTCGCACTTCAGCAGCGCATCGGCTCCCACCTCGCGGAGGCGCGCGACCCACTTGGCCGGCTCGACGTAGAGCACCCGCGTGTCGTTGAGGGACGTGACGGCGAGGATGCGGGGATACTGCACCCCATCGCGGACGTTCTCGTACGGCGAGTACGACTTCATGTACGCGTAGACGTCGGGGTCGTGCAGGGGATCGCCCCACTCGTCCCATTCGATGACCGTGAGCGGCAGCGACGGGTCGAGGATCGTCGTCAGCGCGTCCACGAACGGCACGTCGGCCAGGATTCCGGCGAACAGCTCGGGAGCGAGGTTGGCGACGGCGCCCATCAGCAGGCCGCCCGCGCTCCCGCCCTCGGCGACCATCCGGTCCGCGGTGGTGTAGCCGGCGTCGATGAGGTGGCGGGCGCAGTCGACGAAGTCGGTGAACGTATTGCGCTTGGACTGCAGCTTGCCGTCCTCGTACCACTGGCGGCCGAGCTCCCCGCCGCCGCGCACGTGCGCCACGGCGAAGATCACGCCGCGGTCCAGCTCCGACAGTCGTGCCACCGAGAATCCCGGGTCGATCGAGTGCTCGTACGAGCCGTAGCCGTACAGGTGCACGGGGCGGGGTGCCGCCCCCGCCTCGCCGAACGACCGCTTCCACACGACCGAGATCGGCACCTGGGTGCCGTCCTGCGCCGTCGCCCACACGCGCGCCTGCGCGTAGTCGTCGGGGTCGTAGCCGCCGAGCACAGGCTGGCGCTTGCGCAGCAGCAGCTCACCCGTGGCGATCGCGTAGTCATAGACAGTGCCCGGCGTCACGAACGACCCGTACCCGAGACGCAGCAGCGGCGGGGCCCACTCGGGATTCCCCGCGGTGCCCACGCTGTACAGCGGCTCGCCGAACTCGAGTTCGTCCAGCGACCCGTCGGCGTAGTCCAGGAGCGCCACCCGGGCGATGCCCTCCCGGCGGTAGGCGGTCACCCCCCAGTCGCGGAAGGTGTCGATGTCGAGCAGACGCCGTCCCGGCTCGTGCGCGAGCACCACCGAGCGCTCACCCTGGGGGTCGGATGCGGCGACGCGGACCAGCTCGAAGTCCAACGCGCCGTCGTTGTGCAGGACGTACAGCACGTCCTCGCCGTCGACGATGGCATGGGATGCGGAATACTCCACGCCCTCGCGGCGAGGCCAGATCACGCGCGGCTCGGCGCGCAGATCCTCGGCATCGACGAGCCACTCCTCGCTGGTGATGGAGGACCCGACCTCGATCACGAGGTATCGGTCGCTGCGCGTGAAACCGGCGCCCACCCAGTAGCGCTCGTCCGGCTCCGTGAACAGTTTCACGTCGTCGGCCACGGCGGTGCCGATCTGGTGCACCCAGACGGTGTCGGGCCGCCACGCGTCATCCATGGTCGTGTAGACGATGAACCGGCCGTCGGGGGAGAAGCTCGCACCGGCGAACGTTCCCGGGATCTCGTCGGAGAGGTTGTCGCCCGTGGTCAGGTCGCGGACCCGCAGCGTGTACCTCTCGTCTCCGGCCGCGTCGACGCCGTACAGCATCCGGTCGCCGTCGGCGGAGACTTCGAAGCTCCCCAGCGAGAAGAAGTCGTGGCCCTCCGCCTCGACGTTGCCGTCGAGCAGGATCTGTTCGCCGGGGACGGCGACGCCGGGGGAGAGGTCGGGCGGCGTCCAGTCATCGGGTGCGGAGATCGGAGCCCGGCATTGGATGCCGTACTCGCTGCCCTCTGCGGTGCGGCCGTAATACCACCAGTGCCCGCGACGGGTCGGCACCGACAGGTCGGTCTCGAGGGTGCGGCCCTTGATCTCCGCGAAGATCCGTTCGCGGAGGCTCTGCAGGTCGGCGGTGCGCGCCGCCGTGAAGGCGTTCTCGGCCTCGAGGTGAGCGATCACCGCGGGGTCGTCCTTCTCCCGCAGCCACTCGTACGGGTCGTCGAACGTGTCGCCGTGGTGGGTGCGGGCCACCGGCTTGCGGTCCGCCTGCGGCGCGGTCGGGGGTGCTGCGGTGTCGGTCACGCTTCCACGCTAGTGGAGTGTGACGGGAGGGAGCCGGGGAGGCAAGTTTGACCCGGGCAGGCGAGGGTGTCAGGATTCTGCGGTGCCCGGTGAACGGGACACGACTCGACGGTGAACTGTTCGTTCGTCACACGGCCGCCCCGGCGGCCACCCATCCCCTCACGGAAAGCGAACGGTGGAGACCGCAACTCTCGTCATCGTGCTGGTCATTGTGCTGGCGCTGTTCTTCGACTTCACCAACGGATTCCACGACACCGCGAACGCGATGGCCACCCCCATCGCGACGGGCGCCCTCAAGCCCCGGGTCGCGGTGCTACTCGCGGCCGTGCTGAACCTCGTCGGAGCGTTCCTGTCCACCGAGGTGGCCAGGACCATCTCCGGCGGGATCGTGCGGGAGGACCAGATATCCGCCGCCATCTTCCCCGCGATCATCTTCGCCGGGCTGATCGGCGCCATCACGTGGAACATGCTCACGTGGCTGCTGGGGCTTCCCTCCAGCTCCTCGCACGCCCTGTTCGGCGGACTCATCGGCGCCACGCTGGTGGGGGTGGGTGCCATGGCCATCGACTTCGGGGTCGTGATGTCCAAGGTCATCCTCCCGGCGGTGATCGCCCCCCTGACAGCCGGCATCATCGCCTTCACGGTGACCAAGATCGCCTATGCCGTCACGCGCAGGTACGACTCCAAGCCCGATGGGCGCGACGGGTTCCGCTGGGGGCAGATCTTCACCTCCAGCCTCGTGGCGTTGGCGCACGGCACCAACGACGCGCAGAAGACCATGGGCGTCATCACGCTCGCCCTGATCACGGTCGGGTGGCAGTCGGCCGATCGGCACGAGCCGCAGTTGTGGGTGGTCGTGGCGTGCGCGGTCACGATCGCCCTGGGCACGTACATGGGCGGATGGCGCATCATCCGCACGCTCGGGAAGGGCCTCACCGACGTCAAGCCTGCGCAGGGCTTCGCTGCGGAGACCTCGACCGCGTCGACGATCCTCGCCTCCAGCGCCCTCGGGTTCGCCCTGTCGACCACGCAGGTGGCGTCCGGCTCGGTGATCGGCTCCGGACTGGGGCGACGCGGTTCGGTCGTCCGCTGGCGCACCGTCGGCCGGATCATGGTGGGGTGGCTGCTCACCCTGCCGGCAGCCGGCGGCGTGGGGGCGCTCGCGGCCCTGCTGGTCGTGTGGCTCGGACCGTGGGGAATCGCCCTGGACGCGGTTCTCGCCGTCGTCGTGGTGCTGGGCATGTTCTGGCGTTCCCGCCGCAATCAGGTCACCTCTGCCAACGCGATGAGCGAAGTGGCCGGCTCCGGCCGCGCGGTGAAGGTCACGCGCAACCCGCCGCCCACCCGCCGTCAGCGCCGGCTCGCCGACGCGGACAGCGCCGCCGCATCCCGCCACTCCTCCGACACCGACGAGGGGACGCGCCCGTGATCGCGATCGACTGGCTCGCATTCGTCCAGGTGTTCGTCGTGGCGCTCGTGGGCGCACTGATCGTCGTGAGCTTCTACGCCCTGGGCCTGCGGATGCTGGTACGGGCCGGGCGTGTGCCCGTCGTGGCGCCGGCGGAGTTCACGGACGCGATCGCCGTCGTCACCGAGAAGCAGCGCCGCCGCGCGGCGAAGGCGGCGGCCAAGGCCGCGAGGAAGAGCCCGCTCAGCGCCGCCCAGAAGCGGATCGCGCTGGCCGCGGCATACGGATGCTTCGTCGTGTGCGGGCTCGCCGTGCTGGGCGGCATCCTCCTCATCGTCCTCGGACGCTGAGGGTCGGCGGCCCGCTCTAGGGTGGAGCCATGGTCGCAGCGGTCCGATTCGGTCAGCATCCCCCCGCCCGCCGGGTGATCGTGCACGTCAGTGACACGCATCTGCTCGCCGGCGGCCGGCAGCTGGGCGGTCGCTACGACACGGTCGCGAACCTCACGCGCACCCTGGAGTCCGTCGAGGCGCTCGGCGTCCGCCCCGACGCGATCGTGTTCACCGGCGACCTCACCGACCTCGGCGAGCCCGAGGCCTACCGCACCCTGCGCGCGACCGTCGACCCCGTCGCCGCGCGCCTGGGTGCGCCGGTGATCTGGGTCGCGGGAAACCACGATGAGCGGCCCGCGATGCGCCAAGACCTTCTCGGGCTCGCACCCACGGAGGAGCCGGTCACGGGCATCTGGGACCTCGGCGGCCTGCGCCTGGTCGCGCTGGACAGCACGGTTCCCGGGTGGCATCACGGAGACCTCGACGCCGCACAGCTGGCGTGGCTGCGGGAAGTCCTCGCGGAGCCCGCCCCCCTCGGCACGATCCTCGCCCTCCACCACCCCCCGCTTCCCACGCACATCCCCTTGTTCGACATCCTCGAGCTGCGCGACCAGAACGGACTCGCCGCCGCGATCGCGGGGAGCGACGTGCGCCTCATCCTCGCCGGCCACCTGCACTACTCCACGAGCGGCACCTTCGCGGGGGTCCCCGTGAGCGTGTCCGCCGCGACCTGCTACACGATGGATCTCGCGCGTCCGGCCGTCGAGGTCAACGGCATGGATGCCGGGCAGTCCTTCCACCTCGTCCACGTGTACGACGACACCGTCACGTCGGCGGTGGTCCCCGTGGTCGATGCCGAGCCGTCGGGATACTTCACCGCGGCATGGGTCGAGGAGATGGCGCAGCTGACCGCCGAGCAGCGCCTCGAGGCGTTCTCGCGCAAGCGCCCGACGACCTGACCCGGGCGACCGAGGAGCGGGGCGGCAACACGCGGCAGGCAGGGCGCACCGCGGGGCTGGGCGGTACGCTCGAAGCACCCCGGACCGCCGTGAACGACCCACAAGGACATCACATGCCTCTGGACGAACCGACGCGTACGCGTCTCGAGACCGATTCGCTCGGTTCCCTGGAGATCCCCGCGGATGCCTATTGGGGCATCCACACGGCGCGGGCGCTGGAGAACTTCCCGATCTCCAAACGTCCCATCTCGGTCTACCCGAACCTGGTCTGCGCGCTGGCGATGGTGAAGCAGGCTTCGGCCCGCGCCAACTGCGAGATCGGCGTCCTCGACGCCGACAAGGCGGAGCTGATCGACGCGGCCGCGCAGCGGGTGATCGACGGAGAGTTCCACGAGCAGTTCGTCGTGGGCGTCATCCAGGGCGGTGCCGGCACGTCGACGAACATGAACGCCAACGAGGTGATCACCAACGTCGCGCTGGAGATCGCCGGCCGCGAGAAAGGCGACTACGGGTTCCTGTCGCCGATCGATCACACCAACCGCAGCCAGTCCACCAACGACGTGTACCCGACCGCGGTGAAAGTCGGGTTGTCGTTGACGCTGCGGAGCCTCCTGGCCGAGCTGGCGCTCCTACGGCAGGCGTTCCTGGACAAGGCGGTGCAGTTCCACGACGTGCTGAAGGTCGGCCGGACGCAGCTGCAGGATGCCGTGCCGATGACCCTGGGCCAGGAGTTCAACGGCTTCGCCACGACGCTGGGCGAGGATTACAACCGGCTCACCGAGAACGCGTACCTGTTGTCGGAGATCAACATGGGTGCCACGGCGATCGGAACCGGGATCACGACGCATTCCGGCTACGGCCGCTCCGTGCTCCGCCACCTGCGCGAGAACACCGGCCTGGACCTGGAGACGGCGACCGATCTGGTGGAATCGACCAGCGACACCGGCGCCTTCATGTCGTTCTCCTCGTCGCTCAAGCGCAACGCCATCAAGATGTCGAAGATCTGCAACGACCTTCGCCTCCTTTCCAGCGGCCCGCAGGCCGGATTCGGCGAGATCAACCTCCCCCCGCGGCAGGCCGGTTCGAGCATCATGCCGGGGAAGGTGAATCCGGTCATCCCGGAGGTCGTCAACCAGGTCGCCTTCGCCGTGGCCGGTGCTGATCTGACGGTGACGATGGCCGCGGAGGGCGGTCAGCTGCAGTTGAACGCCTTCGAGCCGGTGATCGCGCATTCGATCTTCCAGTCGATGACGTGGATGCAGCAGGCGATGTGGACGCTGCGGGTCAACTGCGTCGAGGGCATCACCGTGAACCGCGAGCGGCTGGGGGCCATGGTCGGGGCGTCGGTGGGCGTCGTCACCGCACTGACCCCGTTCATCGGCTACGCCGCCTCCGCGGCGCTGGCCAAGACCGCCCTGCTCACCGGTCGGAGCGTCGCCGATCTCGTCGTGGAAGCCGGCCTCATGTCGCGCGTCGAGGTCACCAAGCAGCTCTCCCCGAAGCGCCTGTCCGGGCTGGAAGCGATCACCGAGGCGATCACCGTCATCCACGCCGCGGAGAACGTGGTCGCACCGCCCGAGGGCTGAACCTCACTCCACGATGCGGCAGTGCGTCGTGAGTTCGCCGATCCCGTCGACACCGACGGTGACGGTGGAGCGATCGCGCAGGAAGATCTGCGGGTCACGCGAATAGCCGGCCCCGCCGGGGCTTCCCGTGGAGATGAGGGTGCCGGGGAGCAGCGTGACGGAACGGGAGAGGTGGGAGATGAGCAGCGCCACCGACCGCACCATCTGACCCGTCGAGGCGTCCTGCACGAGGTGCCCGTCCACGACCGTCCAGATGTGGAGGTCCTGGGGGTCGGGGATCTCGTCCGCCGTCACCACGAACGGCCCGGTCGGGGTGAACCCGTCGAAGGACTTGCAGCGCGACCACTGCGCCTCCGAGAACTGGATGTCGCGGGCGGTGATGTCGTTCACCACCGTGTAGCCCCACACGTGGTCCAGCGCGTCGTCGACGCTGACGTCCTTGGCGGGCCGGCCGATGATCACGCCCAGTTCGGCCTCGTAGTCGACGGACTGGCTGAGCGTGCGGGGCCAGGAGGTGGTCGCGTCGTGACCGGTGAGCGAGTTGGGCCAGAGGACGAAGACCGTCGGGGTCGCGTCGGTCTTCAGTCCCAGCTCGCCCGAGTGCGCCGCGTAGTTCAGGCCGATGGCGAGGATCACCGGCGGGGTCAGCAGCGCCGAGGCGAAGGTCGGATCGGCCAGCGGCTCCCACGTCGCCTCGTCCTGCGCGTCCCGCACCCGCGCGAGCAGCTCGTCGCCACCGGCGACGAGGTCGTCGAGTGTCGAGGGGGCCCCGGGGAAGAACTCGTCGACGAAGGCGGTCCGACCGTCGCGGACGAGCACGAGGCGGGGCGAGCCCGACGACGGGGGGACCACATGGGCGAAACGCATGCTTCCACGCTACCGGGCGATTCGGTGCCGCCCGTGCCGTCGCGGGAGGGGAGCGCGGCGCCCCTAGGCTGGGCCCATGTCGCACCCCTCGCCGCTGTCTCAACCCCACCCTGGCGTCGGAGCGCTGATCCCGCCCGCCCCGGCCGCACCGGTCCCGCAGAGTGCGCCCGGCCGGGGCCGCGGCACCGGAGCCGCGCTCATCTGGGTGGGCGGCGTCCTCGCTCTCCTGCTGCTGGTTCTCGTGTGGTACTTCCTGCGCTTCCTCGGCCCCGGAGCATCCCTGGTCGGCATCCTGCTGGCGATCGTCCCGTTCGTGGGGGTGTGGCTGGCGGTGCGGATCGTCGACCGCTGGGAGCCCGAGCCGCGCGGCCTGGTCGTGTTCGCGATCGCGTGGGGCGCGATCGCGTCCGTCGCCATCGCCCTGGGCGTCGACCTGGTCCTGGCGGTGATGTTCGGCTCCGGCAGTCCCGTGCTCTCCGCCGTGGTGCAGGCGCCCGTCGTCGAGGAGATCGCCAAGGGGCTCGGCGTGTTCCTCATCTACGTCAGCGCGCGCCGGGCGTTCAACGGGCCGGTGGACGGGATCGTGTACGGAGCCCTTGTGGGCGCGGGCTTCGCCTTCACCGAGAACATCCAGTACTTCGCCGTGAGCCTCCTCGAGGGCGGGATCGGCGACGTGACGGTGACGTTCTTCCTGCGGGCCGTGCTCTCACCGTTCGCGCACGTGATGTTCACCGCCATGACCGGTTTCGCCCTGGGGCTGGCGGCTCGACGGGGGTTGGGCGTCGGGGGTGCGCTCCGCTACGGATCGGTCGGGCTGATCGCCGCGATCGCACTGCACGCCCTGTGGAACGGGTCGGCTGTGCTCGCCGATTTCTTCGGCCTGTACTTCACCCTCCAGGTGCCCCTGTTCGTCCTCTTCCTGCTGGGTATCGTGCTCCTTCGCCGCGAGGAGGCCCGCCTCACCCGCGCGCGGCTGGGTGAGTATGCTGCGGCGGGATGGTTCACGCCGCAGGAGGTCGACATGCTCGCGACCGCGCCGGGCCGCCGTGCGGGGCTGAACTGGGCCCGGACGCTGCGCGGGGACCGGCGCGAGCTCATGCGCACATTCATCGCGGATGCCACGGCCCTCGCTGCCGCCCGCGAGCGCGCCCTCACCGGGCGCGACCCGAACGCCGCCGATGCCGAGCGGCAGCTCCTGCGGCGTACGGCCGAGGCGCGAGGAGCGCTGTTCGCCCCGTAGCCTCCCGCGCCGGGAGAGGTCGCAGCAAGACTCAGCGCTCGGTGCCGCGGCGATGCCTGCGTGTCTACCGAGCGCTGAGTTGGCCTGCACTCAGGATCTCCGCCTCGTCCGAGCCTGTCAAGAGGGGTCGCGCGCACTCCGGCGAGGCATGCTTGGATGAGAGCATGACCGATCGCACCAAGCCCGAATTCGACGCGCCCCAGGGGCCGGCTCCCTCCGACCTCGTCATCCGTGACCTCATCGTCGGTGACGGACCCGAGGCCAAGCCCGGCGACACCGTGACCGTGCACTACGCCGGCGTGGAGTACGACTCCGGCGAGGAGTTCGACTCGTCGTGGGGGCGCGGGGAGAGCATCCAGTTCCCGCTGCGCGGCCTCATCCAGGGCTGGCAGGACGGCATCCCCGGCATGAAGGTCGGCGGACGCCGGGAGCTCATCATCCCGCCGCACCTGGCCTATGGCCCGGCCGGAGGACACTTCCTCGGCGGGAAGACCCTCATCTTCATCATCGACCTCCTCGCCGTCGGCTGACGGCGCAGAGCCGAGCACCCGGGACCCCAGGGGTCCTGGGTGCTCTTCTTTTCCCGAGCCCGGAATACATGCGTATGAATGCAGGTTGGGGCTGGGGCTTGATCCATTTGCATCCGACGAGGAGACACATGACCGACACGACAGTAACGACCGACATCCCCGGCTACCGGGCGGGCACCTGGGTGCTCGACCCCGCGCACAGCGAGGTGACTTTCACCGTTCGCCACATGATGATCTCGAAGGTCCGCGGCACCTTCGGCATGAAGAGTGCCACCCTGATCGCGCCGGAGAACCCGCTCGACGCACGCGTCGAGGCGTCGGTGGACGTGGCCTCGCTCGACACGAAGGAGGCCGGCCGGGACCAGCACCTGCGCTCGGCCGACTTCTTCGACGTCGAGAACCATCCCACGATGGAGTTCCGCTCGACGGGTGTGCGCCTCGAGGGCGGTGACTTCCTCGTCGACGGCGACCTGACCATCCGGGGCGTCACGAAGCCCGTGACCTTCTCGTTCGAGTTCGGCGGCTTCGGCACGGACCCCATGATGGGTACCTACAAGGCGGGCGCCAGCGCGAAGGCCGTCATCAACCGCGAGGACTTCGGGTTGACGTGGAACGCCGCGATGGAGACCGGCGGGGTGCTCGTCGGCAAGGAGGTCACCATGGAACTCGAGCTTGAGGGCACGCTCCAGGTCTGATCGCGAATGAAGCGGCGGATGCTCCGGCATCCGCCGCTTCGTCGTTCACGCGGGTGTGCGGGGCCTGAGGCGGATCCGCTCCTGGACGAGGAGGATCCCCAGCAGCACGATCGCCGCACCTGCCGGCTCGTTCCAGCTGAGCGTCTCGCCCAGGACCGCGATGCCGAGGATCACCCCCACCACCGGTGTGATGTAGGTGACGGTGGACGATCGGGTCGGCCCCCACGCGGCCAGGATGTCCTGGTTCCAGATGTACGCCAGCCCGGTGCCGAGGCACCCCAGCAGGACGACGCTGGCCAGCACCCACGGGTCCCACCGCATCGGCTCGAGGAAGACCAGCGGCGACAGGACGAGCATGACGGCCGCGGCGATGCCGATGTACCCGGTGACGATGGCGATGCCGGACAGGCCGGTGTTCCCGAGGAAGCGCCGCATGTACGCGAGGCTGAAGCCGTAGCAGGCGGTGGCGACGAGTAGCGCCAGTTGCGCGAGGAGGCTGTCGCCGAGTTCGAACGTGGCGCCCGGGGCGATGATGACGACGACGCCGGCCACACCCACCGCGATGCCCACGAGCTGTCCGGCGCGCAGGCGCTCGACCCGGAACACCGCCCACGCGAGCACCGCGGTCATGATCGGCGTCGTCGCGTTGAAGATGCTCGCGAGGCTGGAGGTGACGTGCTGCTGGGCCCACGCGAAGAGCAGGTAGGGCAGGATGCAGAACGTCACGGCCACCACGACCAGGTGTGCCCAGATCAGCGGCGTGCGAGGCAGGCGCTCCCGGCGGATGAGCACGATCGCGACCAGGGCGACGGCACCGAAGACCAGCCGCCACCACGCGACCTGGGCGAAGTTCATACCGGTCAGGGCGACGGCGATGAACAGGAAGCTCGACCCCCAGACGATGCCGGTGAGGACGAATTGCACGCCCACGGCAAGCGGCGTGGGCGTACGGACGGGGCGGGGAGAGGTCACCCGCCGACGATAGTGCCGGCGGTGGACACGGGCGCGCGGTGGCGGATACGTCGTCCGAAATCCTTCGGCATACGGCGCTCGCGCGCGGTCAGGGTTCCGGATGCCCCGCGTCGTACCGGCGGAACCGGGGGTTGAGTCGGACGAGGACGCTGACGAGGGCGAGGATGACCAGGCCGCCGAGCAGCGGCGGGAACCACAGGGTCGTCAGCGTCGCGAGGGTGCCGGCGTACAGCGCTCCCAGACGGGGGCCGCCGGTGACGACGACGATGAACACGCCTTGGAGGCGTCCGCGGATGTTGTCGGGGACGGCCGCCTGCAGCATCGTGGAGCGGAAGATCGAGCTGATGTTGTCGGCGGCTCCCGCGAGGACGAGCGCCCCCATCCCGGCGATGATCAGGGCGACGTTGGCGGAGCCGTCGCTCACCTCGGGCTGGGCGAACGCACCGGACGCTGCGGCGGCGAGGATGACCCCGAACACGAGCATGGCGACGCCGTACACGAGGATGGCCCGCTCGATCCCGAGCCCCTGGCGCTGCACCTGGCCGATCCGACCGGAGAACAGACTCGAGAGGAGGACGCCGACCGCGACGGCGGACGTGAGCGCTCCGGTGGTGACCGCCCCGCCCCCCAGCAGCACGGCCCCGATCGCCGGGAACAACGCGACAGGGTGCCCGAACGTCATCGCCACGATGTCGAGGAGGAACTGCAGGCGGATGTTGGAGGCGCGACGCAGAAACCGCCATCCGTCTTTCAGCGACTGCAGCCCGGCCGCGACGGCGTCGCCCTCCGGAGCGATCCGGGGGAGCGTCCACAGCCCGAGGAACAGCCCGAGCATGAGGATGACATCGATGGTGTACGTCCAGGCGTACCCGGTGAACGCCACCAGGATGCCGGCGAGGGCCGGTCCGCCCATGGTCATCGCGCCGGTGGCGATGCCCTGGAGCGCCGCAGCGGCGGGCAGGAGGTCGCGCGTGATGAGCCGGGGGACGATCGCGGCGCGGGTGGCCATGACGACCGAGTTGGCGGCGGAGTTCACGACGCTCAGCAGATACAGCCACCCCACCGTCTCACCGCCTGTCCACGCGAGCGCGGCGAGCACCACGGTGGAGGCGAAGGTCACCGCGGCCGCCAGCAGGGCGACGAGACGGCGGTCGAACGCGTCTGCCAGCATCCCGCCGTACAGGCCGGCCACGATCATCGGTGCGAGCCCGGCGACCGCGATCATCGACACCGCGAAGGTGTCGCCGGTCAGCTCGTAGACGTGCAGCATGACGGCCACCACGGTGAGCTGACCGCCCAGCCCCGCCAGCGCCGAGCCAGCCCACAGGCGGGCGAACGCGGGAGTGCGCAGGGGCCGGAGGTCGATGAGGTGCTCGCGGCGAAGCCGGCGGGAACGAGCGGATCCCTCGTCCCCGCTCACGGGACGCGCGAGCGGACGGAATCGGGATGCCGGCGCATCCGTTCAGGCTATCGGGGGAGGCGAGGGCGGGCGCGCCGCCGCATCCGTTCGCTGGTAGACTTTCCCGGTTGCCGTTGGATCGGCCGCGGATAAACAGAGCTCACGCATCAGGCGTCGGGCGCCGCGCAACAAGCAGGAAGGGGATCCCATCTATGCCACTCGAATCTGATGCTAAGAAGGCGATCATCGACGAGTACGCGACGCACCCCGGTGACACCGGATCCCCCGAGGTGCAGGTCGCGATGCTGACGCAGCGCATCAAGGACCTCACAGAGCACCTGAAGGAGCACAAGCACGACCACCACTCGCGTCGTGGTCTGTTCCTGATGGTCGGTCAGCGCCGTCGTCTGCTCGGCTACCTCCAGGACATCGACATCGCGCGTTACCGCCGACTGATCGAACGTCTGGGACTCCGCCGCTAAGGCATCGCCACCCGGCGTATATCGCACTTCTTCGAGGGCCGTCCCAGGTGTGGGGCGGCCCTTCGCCTTGCGTTCGGCGGCACACTTGTGAATGCCCGGAGACGCGGATACGTTGTGGATGCCGGGGGAATTCGGGCGACGTCCTTCGGCTCATGAGGAGGTGCTCCGCATGAATTACGGGATCAGCATCCTCTTCCGCGCCATTCCTCTGCTGATGGGCGCCGTCTGCCTGGGGTTCGGGCTGTACGTCCTCAGCGGCGGCAGCGACGCGGGTCATTTCGTCGCAGGGCACGTGCTGACCGCGTTGACGGCCATCTGCATCGCACTGTTCACCACGGCGGCGATGATCATCCGTCAATTGACGAACACCTTCGCGCCGGCGTGGAAGGTCGTTCTCCCCGCGGTGGGCTACGGGGTCGCCCTCGCCACAGCCGCCTGGGGTCTCTGGCTCCGATCGGACGCGACGTCTGCTCAATCGTTCGTCGCGGGTCACGTCGTGTTCGGGGTCGGGCTGGTTGCCGCCTGCGTCTCGACCGTCGGTGCCGCATCCAGCGCGTTCACGCTGATCCCGCGGAACGCCGCGGGCAGTCGCAGCGACGGCGCGCCCGCGGAGGCCTACAGCAGGTCGGCGGCCTGGGCGCTACTCAGCGTGCCCGTCGCAGCGACGTTCATCGCCGGAGCCTGGGCGGTGGTGCTGCTGGCAGGTGGGGCGCAGGCTGATCACTATGTCGCCGGGCACGTGCTGCTCGGACTGACCGCGATCTGCTCGAGTCTGATCGCGCTGGTGGGCACCGTCGTGCGACAGGTGCGCAATCAGTTCGACGAACCGGAGCGCTGGTCGTGGTCGATCTGGGTGCTGGTCATGGGAACCGGCACCATCGTGTGGGGGCTGTTCGTACTGTTCGGCTCGAACCGCCCGGAGCGGATCGCACCTGGCTGCATCCTGCTCGGGCTCGGCTTGATCTGCTTCAGCATCATCTCGAAGGTCTGGCTGCTCGCCTCGGTATGGCGCCGCGACTTCCCGCTGGCCAACAGAGTGCCGATCATCCCGATCATGACCTGTCTGACCTGCCTCTTCTTCGCGGCGTTCCTGGCGGAGGCGGCCACGACCGACCCGAACTTCTTCGTTCCCGCCCGCGTCCTCACAGGGCTCGGGGCGGTCTGCTTCACGCTGTTCTCCATCGTCTCGATCCTCGAGGCGGGCACCTCGAAGGACTCCTGACCCCGCTCTGGCCTCGTCCCGTGGCCCTGTCGCCCCGTCGCCGAGGCTGCAGCCGAACCCGAACGAGGCCCGCTCGCAGTCTCGCGGTCGAGACGGAGCGCGGGGGAGAGTGCGCGAGCGTCAGGAAGACGCGGATGAAGCGGCGCGGGCGGCGACGAGGTCGGGGTGGTGGATGGCCGCCACGTCGGGGTGTGCCCGCAGGCGCGACTTCAGCGCGTTCTCGCCGTAGGTCGCGTGGATGCGGTTCGACGGGTCATCCGTCACACCCCGCGCCTCGGCGGCGAGCTCGGCGGGGAGCTGGATGATGGGCAGCGTCGCATCCAGCGCCGGGTTGAAGAAGAACGGCACCGAGATGCGCTCGTCGGGGGAGCGCGGCGAGATGACGCGATGGTTCGTGGCCGTGAGGTAGCCCTGCGTCGCGTACTCGAGGAGTTCGCCGATGTTCACCACGAATGCGCCGGGCACCGGCGGAGCATCCACCCATTCCCCATCCCGCTGCACCTGCAACCCGCCCTTGCCCGGCTCGACCCACAGGAGCGTGAGCACGCCGGAGTCCTTGTGCGCTCCCACCCCCTGCTGCGGGGTCGGGTCCTCCTTGCCCGGGTATCGCACGATCTTGATGAGGGTGGAGGGCTCGCCGAAGTGCCGGTCGAAGTACGACTCCTCGGCTCCCAAGGACAGCGCCCATGCGCGCAGGAGCTTTCGCGCCACCCCGGTGAGGTGGTCGTGCCACTCGGTCACGACCTCCCGCAGCTCGGGCTGAGCGGCCGGCCACAGGTTGGGGCCGATCAGCCGGGCGTAGTCGGGGGCGTCGGGTTCGGCGACGGCCTCACGCTCCGGGCCGATGTCGATCTGCTCGCGCCAGTCCACCTTGCCCTGCGTGCGCTCGCCGCCGACACGCGTGTAGCCGCGGAAATGCGGGCTCTGCACGTTCTCGATCGCGAGCTTGTCTGCCTCGGGGAGAGCGAAGAAGTCCTTGGCGCCCTGCAGCAGACGGGCCTCGAGCTCCGGCGTCACGCCCGTGCCGACGAGATAGAAGAACCCGACGTGATGGGTCGCGGCGCGGAGCTCCTCGCGGAAGCGCTGGGCGGCGTCGGGACCCTGGTCCAGAAGCGACAGATCGAGGACGGGAAGGTTCAGGTCGGACATGCCCCGAGGCTAGATCTCCGTGCGCCGTGGCGCACGAATGTTGCCCCGCGTTACCGGCCGCTCGGTCCGGGATCCGCCGGGAGCGGGCGAGGATCTTCCCGCGGCCGGCGTGACCCGGTGGGGTCGTCCCGGTGGCCTTCCCGCGTCGCCAGCGCGGGATCTGCGAACAGCCAGCCCGGCCGGGGCTCCACCAGGGGCCGGAACACCCTGCGCACCGGGCTCGTCGCCAGTCCCAACGCGACGAGGACGCTGGCGACGATCACGATCGGCAGCCACAGCCACGTCGGCTCGAGGTCGCGCAGCACACCCGACTCGCGGAAGGGATACAGCACGAACGAGTGCAGCAGGTAGACGTACATGGTGTACCTGCCGAAGTGCGTCCACCACGTCTGCCGTCGTGGCAGGAGGGTGAAGAACGCCGTGCACAGGATGACGGCGACCGCGATCAGCAGCAGACGCACGCCGCCACCCCACCACTGCGGCCCGACGAGAACGGAGTATGCGTCGTCGTAGAACAGCCACGTCCGCAGGTCGACACCGCGCCAGAGGTCCACGAAGAACCAGCTGACGAGAGCTCCGATGACGAAGGCTGCGATCGATGCCGCGACGACCCACCACGGGCGCCGTCCGAGCAGGCGGAACCGCTCGACGATGTCGTGCTCGCGCAGCCACCAGCCCAGCGTGAAGAAAGGCAGCAGTCCGAGGGTGCGGGTGAGTGCGAACGTGGAGTCGACGTTGGGGAGGTAGCCCACACCGATGGAGATCACGACCGTCCACAGCAGCGGCCAGCGCAGGAGCGCGAGGTACGGCAGCACGAGGCGGAAGATGCCGAGCGCGAGGAGGAACCACAGCGTCCATGAGGGCTGGGTGAGGTTGGGGTTGGCCTGACCCTCGACGAACCACTTCGTCATCGTCCACAGGGCTTCGAAGATGACATACGGCACCACGATGTCGGTCAGGATGCGCGCCATCTGCAGTCGGGTGGGTGTTCCGGACTTCGAGAAGTACCCCGAGATGATCGCGAAGGCCGGTATATGGAAGGCGTACACGAGGAGATAGAGCGCGAGAGCGACATCGGAGTCGTAGGTCAGCCGCTGTGTCGCGTGGCCGAGGACGACGAGCACGATGCACGCGAAGCGGGCGTTGTCCCAGAACGGAACGCGTCGCCGCGGGCGCGCCGTGGTCGCGGTGCCGGTGGGGGATGCCGGGTCGGCGGGGGTGGAGGCGTCGCTCATGTCCGCGCCACACTATCTCGGCCGGTCACCGCGCCGACCCCCCTTGCACGGAGGGCGAGGGGATAATGTACCGCCAGATGACCACCCTCGACGATGCATCCCGTCGCGACCGCGCGCTGTCGGACCTCGACTGGCGCGTGCTGCCCGTGGGGGCGGAGAGTGACGTGTTCGCCGCACCCAGCGGTCCCCTCGCGCGCGTGGCCATGGGGTCGGGGGAACGCGGCCGGGTCGTACTCGTTCCCGGGGCGACCGGGTCCAAGGAAGACTTCACCCTGATGCTGCCGCTGCTGGCCGACGCGGGGTACCGGGCGGAAGCGTTCGATCTCGCCGGGCAATACGAGTCGTACCGGGCTGGTCCCGAACGTCTCGATCCACCGCGTGCACATTACGACTACGACCTCTTCGTCAACGATCTGGTCGCGGTGCTCGAGGATGGGGCGTCGCCCGCACACGTCGTGGGCTACTCCTTCGCCGGCCTCGTCGCGGAGGTGGCCCTTTCGCGGCGTGGCGACCTCTTCGCCTCCCTCACGCTTCTGTCGACGCCGCCGGCGACGGGAAACGTCTTTCGCGGGATCAAGCGCATCGGACGGCTCAGTGCACTGACATCCGGTCGGGGAGGGGCGACGCTGATGCTCTGGGGCATCCGCAACAACCTCAACGGCGTGCCGCCGCGACGCCTGGCGTTCGTGCGGGAGCGGTTCGCGCTGACCCGACGCGAGAGCGTCGATGACATCGTCGGCCTGATGATGCGCATGCCCGACGTCGCGTCGGACGTGCGCAATGCCGGCGTTCCCGTCCTTTCCGCGGTCGGTTCGCACGACCTCTGGCCCACTGCCCAGCACCGCGCCTACGCCCGGCGCATCGGTGCACGCTCGGCCGTGTACGACACGGGGCACAGCCCGTGCGAGACCGCACCGCACCAGGTGGTCCGCGACCTGGTGGACCTGTTCGCCACCGCGTGAGCGGGAATAACCTCGGGAACGACGCGTTACACGGGATATATTCACGCGCATATAATCCGAGCGTGGAAGACACGGGAGAAGACGTGAACGAGAAGACCTGGCCGGGCATGCAGTTCGGCATCATGACGGTAAGCGACATCACGGAAGACCCCACGACGGGGCGGACTCCCAGCGAGGCGGAGCGGATCCAGGCGACCCTGACGATCGCCAAGCACGCGGAGGAGGTGGGCCTCGACGTCTTCGCGCTGGGGGAGCACCACAACCCGCCGTTCTGGTCGTCCTCGCCCACGACCACGCTGGCCTACATCGCGGCGCAGACCGACCGCCTCATCCTCACCACCTCCACGACGCTGATCACCACGAACGACCCGGTGAAGATCGCCGAGGACTTCGCGATGCTGCAGCACGTGTCCGGCGGCCGCGTCGACCTCATGCTCGGCCGTGGGAACACCGGCCCCGTGTACCCGTGGTTCGGCAAGGACATCCGCCAGGGCCTGCCCCTCACCATCGAGAACTACGACCTGCTGCACCGCCTGTGGCGTGAGGACGTCGTGGACTGGGAGGGGAAGTTCCGCACGCCGCTGCAGGGCTTCACCTCCACCCCGCGGCCGCTGGACGGCGTGCCGCCGTTCGTGTGGCACGGCTCCATCCGCACCCCCGAGATCGCCGAGCAGGCCGCGTACTACGGCAACGGATTCTTCGCCAACAACATCTTCTGGCCCAAGGAGCACTACCAGCGCCTGATCACGCTGTATCGCGAGCGGTTCGCGCACTACGAGCACGGGACGCCGGAGCAGGCCATCGTCGGGCTCGGCGGGCAGGTGTTCATGCGCGCCCACTCGCAGGATGCCGTGCGCGAGTTCCGCCCGTACTTCGACAACGCTCCCGTGTACGGCCACGGCCCCAGCCTCGAGGACTTCACGGAGATGACGCCGCTGACCGTGGGTTCGCCCCAGCAGGTCATCGACCGCTACGCCGGCATGCGTGACGCGTTCGGGGACTACCAGCGCCAGCTGTTCCTTCTCGATCACGCCGGCCTTCCGTTGAAGACGGTGCTGGAGCAGCTCGACATCCTCGGCGGCGAGGTCGTGCCCGTCCTCCGCAGGGAGCTGGCGCAGAACCGGCCGGCGTCGGTACCGGATGCTCCCACCCACGCCAACCTGGTCGCCGCCGCCTACGGCGAGGGCGCGCCCCGGGAGGCGCGTCCGAAGGCCAACCGGGGCGACAACCTCACCGACGGATCGCCGTACCGCGACACCGCCGCATCCGCCGGCAGCGCCTTCGGCGCCGCGGCAGCCCGGACGGGGGCCTGACATGGCCGTCCGTCGCATCGCCGTGGTGACAGCCGGCTTGTCGAACCCCTCATCGACGCGCATGCTGGCCGATCGGCTGGCCGCCGCCTCCGTCGCGGCTCTGCGCGCGACGTCCACGCCGTCCGACCCTGACGGGATCGATGCCGAGGTGGACGTGTTCGAGCTGCGGGACTATGCGCACGACATCGTCAACAACCTCCTGACGGGTTTCGCCCCGCCGGCGCTGGAGTCGATGATCAACGCCGTGGTGTCGGCCGACGCGATCATCGCGGTCACGCCGATCTTCTCCACCAGCTATTCGGGGCTGTTCAAGTCGTTCGTCGACCTCCTCGACCCCGACGCGTTGACCGGGGTGCCGGTCCTGCTCGGGGCGAACGCCGGAACGGCGCGGCACTCGCTCGCGATCGATTACGCACTGCGTCCGCTGTTCACCTATCTGCACGCGAACCCGGTGCCCACCGGGGTGTTCGCGGCCTCGAGCGACTGGGGGGCCGCCGCCGACCAGGTCGCTCCGCTCGGGGTGCGGGTGGAGCGGGCCGCACGGGAACTGGCCGCAGCCGTGTCCACCCGCGAGGCGGCGCACGGCGACGACCCGTACGACCCGTCGTCCTACCTCGGTGAGGGGCGCTCGTTCGGACACCTTCTCGGCGGGCTCGCGGGGGAGTAGCCGGGCGCGTGCAGCGGATCGTCAAGGAGCGCGCCGACGCGCCGGCGGGATTCTTCGAAGCCGAGGCGGCGGGGCTGGAGTGGCTCGCCGCCGCCGGCGGGGTGCCGGTGGCGCGCGTGCTGGAGGTGTCGCCCGGGCGCATCGTCCTGGAGCGCGTGGCCGATGGGCGACCCGATGCCGCAGCGGCCGCGGCCTTCGGCCGCGCGCTCGCCGACACCCACAGCGCAGGAGCCGACGGGTTCGGCGCACCACCGCCGGGATGGGCAGGGCCCACGTTCATCGGTCGCCGTCGCCAGGCCTGCGAGCCCACCTCCACGTGGGGGGCGTTCTACGCCGCACAGCGGGTGCTGCCGTTCCTCCCGCCGGCGGTCGAGGCCGGGAATCTCACGCCGGTCGAAGCGGCGCTCGTCGCGGACGCCTGCGCGGTCATCGCGGACGGGGCGTTCGACGACGGGGATCCGCCCGCGCGGCTGCACGGCGACCTGTGGGCCGGCAACGTCCTCTGGAGTCCCGACGGCGTGGTTCTCATCGACCCGGCCGCCCACGGCGGGCACCGGGAAACGGATCTGGCGATGCTCGCCCTGTTCGGGTGCCCGTTCCTCGACGTGGTTCGCGACGCGTACCACGCGCGCTCGCCGCTGCGGGCGGGCTGGCGTGACCGCATCCCGCTGCATCAGCTGCATCCCCTCGCCGTGCACGCCGCCGGGCACGGGAGGTCCTATGGCCGTGCGCTGGCCGACGCCGCGGGTCGCACCCTCGACCTGATCCGCTGATCGGTCTGTACACGGCGGGACGGATGCTGCGGCCTGGTTGCGCGCGGATGCCCCGCGGATCCGGTTCAAAACTCAGGAGATCCGCGGCTCCGGTGGCCGCTGGGGCGGGTCCGTGCGGCGTGTCTCCTGAATTTTGAACAGGTGAGTTTCGACCGCCGACGACGAGCCGTCAGGTGGGAGCTGGTTCAGGCGGGACATCCTGCCGTGGCTGTGGCGCCTTGATGCGCGGACGCACGGCCGGCGCGTCGCCAAACACCACGACTACGTGCAGCTTCCCGGAGGCGGCGCGCGCGGCCGCATCCGCAGCCTCCGAACGCCGCCTCCGGGGCTGCGGTCAGCCGCTCTTGCGGCGGAACTCGCGCTTCATGTTGGCCGCCCCGTGCGCACCGTGCACGGGCGAGTCGCCGTCGAGGTGGGCCTCGCCGCTGCGGCTCGCCGCGTTCTTCTTGTCGAGCGCTTCACGGAACTTGCGCTTCATCTCATCGGATGCGGCGCCCTCTGGTTTGCCGTCGGTGCTCATGGTCCCAGCCTAGGCGCGGGGCTCGGGTCAGTACCACCCGGTGTGCTGGGAGTGCTCCCAGGCCCCGCACGGGGCCCCGTATCGGGCCTTGATGTAGGCCAGCCCCCAGGAGATCTGTGTCGCCGCGCTGGTGCGCCAGTCGGGGCCGGCCGAGGCCATCTTCGCCCCCGGGAGCGCCTGAGGGATCCCGTACGCGCCGCTGGAGCGGTTGAGGGCTTCCACGCGCCAGCCCGATTCGCGGTTCCACAGGGAAACGAGGCACCCGAACTGATCCTCACCCCATCCGTAGCGGCCGATCGCACCGCGCGCGTGCGCCTGTGCCTGGCTGGGGGACATGACCGCGCCTGCTCCGGGTGCGGGGGCGGGGGTGGGGGCCGGGGCCGGTGCGGGTGCCGGGGCCGGTGCGGGCGGGGCAGGTGCGGGCGCGGGGGCCGGTGCGGCTGCCGGTGGGGGAGTGTGGCGTGCCGGGCCACCCGCGGCGGGTATCGCCGGCGCGGGCGCGGTCACGCCGCCGCCCGCAGCGCCACCGGGGGCGGCGGCATCCGCAGCGGCTCGCTCCGCGAGATGCGCCTGTCTCTCGCGGGTAACGGTCGTCCCGCGCGCGGCCGCCAGGCGCGCGTACGCGGCGTCGAGCGCACTCTGGGCGGCGGCGACGGCTGCGGTCTCTGCATCCGCCTCCCCGCGTGCCGCCGCGGCGGCGGCCTCAGCCTCGGCGGCGAGCTGTTCGTGCTCCCGCGCTGCTGCGCGGGCCTGCTCCCGCACGGCGGCGACGACCGACGCCGCGGATCGCGCGGCGTAGGCCGAACGCGCCGAGGCCTCCGTCACGCGCTCGAGGACGCCGAGGCGTCCGAGGAGCGACTCGGGGTCGGACGTGGTGAGCAGCTGTGCGAGGACGAGGCCGTCCGACGCCGACCGGTAAAGGCTCGCGGCCACGGTGCCGAATTGCTCCCGCCTCCGGATGAGCTCGCTCTCGGCGTGTGTCGTCTGCGTCTCCAGCTCCTCCGCCCGCGCGGCCGCTGCATCCGCGTCGGCGCGGGAGAGCGCCGCGACGGTGGTCGCGTTGAGTGCGCGCACCGAGGCGGAGGCGGCCGAGGACTCCACGGCCGCGATCTCCGCCCTCAGGTCGGCGACGGTCGCGGGTCTCGCCGGCTGAGCCGCGGCGGATGCGGGGAGGCCCGACAGCCCGAGGGCGAGGACGAGGGCGCACGCCGCACCGCTGTGACGGATGTGACGTACGAGGCCCATGAGGTCACCGTAGAGGAGAAGCGGGCACGCCGCACCAGGGATTCCGGCGCCCGCTCTCAGGCGGGGGGAGAGTGCGGCTGATACGCTGGTGGGGGTTGCCGATTCCGGCACCCGCTCAATTCCATATGAGCTGCGGAGCAGGCCGGCAGACGCTGGTCCCCTGTGGTGGATCCCCATCCGTGTCGGATGGTGGTCGTCTACTGGTGGCCAGATGCCCGGTACCGCGCCGACTTGTCGTCGCGCGCCCTTCTGCCTGTTCCTGCTCCTTCGTATGTTCGCTCGCGGCCCACATGGGGTGGCGAGCCTAAACAAAGAAGGAGGGACCTCTTGGAAGGTCCAGAAATCACCGCCGCCGAGGCCGTTCTCGATAACGGCCGTTTCGGCACCCGCACCGTCCGGTTCGAGACCGGTCGCCTCGCCCAGCAGGCGCAGGGCGCTGTCGCCGCCTACCTCGACGAGGAGACGATGCTCCTCTCGGCCACCAGTGCCGGAAAGCACCCGCGTGAAGGCTTCGACTTCTTCCCGCTGACCGTCGACGTCGAAGAGCGCTCGTACGCCGCGGGCAAGATCCCCGGCTCGTTCTTCCGCCGTGAGGGCCGCCCCTCCACCGAGGCCATCCTCGTGTGCCGCCTGATCGACCGGCCGCTGCGTCCGTCCTTCGTCGAAGGCCTCCGCAACGAGGTCCAGATCGTCGTGACGATCCTCTCGATCGCGCCGGGCGAGTTCTACGACGCCCTCGCCATCAACGCCGCGTCCCTCTCGACGCAGATCTCGGGTCTGCCGTTCTCGGGTCCGATCGCCGGTGTGCGCCTCGCGCTCATGCCCGGTTCCGGCGAGAACGCCGACCAGTGGATCGCCTTCCCGACCGTCTCGCAGCTCGAGGACGCCGTCTTCGACCTCATCGTCGCCGGCCGCGTCATCACGGATGCCGACGGCAACGAGGATGTCGCGATCATGATGGTGGAGGCCGAAGCCACCGAAGGCAGCTGGAACCTCATCAAGGCCGGCGCCACCAAGCCCAACGAGCAGGTCGTCGCTGAGGGCCTCGAGGCCTCGAAGCCCTTCATCAAGCAGCTCGTCGCGGCGCAGAACGTCGTCGCGAACACGGCGGCCAAGCCGATCAAGGAGTTCCCGGTCTTCCTGCCGTACAGCCAGCAGACCTACGACTTCGTCGCCGGGCGCGCCTACGACAAGCTCGTGCCGATCTACCAGATCGCCGACAAGATCGAGCGGCAGAACGCCGACGACGAGCTGAAGGAGGCCGTCCGGGCCGAACTTCTCGCCGCCGTCGAGGCGGGGGAGCTGCCCGCCGTGGCGACGCTGGAGTTCTCGGCGGCTTACAAGTCGGTCACCAAGGTGATCGTCCGTGGGCGCATCCTCGCCGAGGGCGTGCGTATGGACGGCCGTGGTCTGGCGGACATCCGTCCGCTCGATGCCGAGGTGCAGGTCATCCCGCGCGTCCACGGTTCCGCGATCTTCCAGCGCGGCGAGACCCAGATCCTGGGTGTCACCACGCTGAACATGCTCAAGATGGAGCAGCAGATCGATTCGCTGTCGCCGGTGACGCGCAAGCGCTACATGCACCACTACAACTTCCCGCCGTACTCGACCGGTGAGACCGGTCGTGTGGGAAGCCCGAAGCGTCGCGAGATCGGCCACGGCTTCCTCGCCGAGCGCGCTCTCGTTCCCGTGCTGCCGAGCCGCGACGAGTTCCCGTACGCGATCCGTCAGGTCTCCGAGGCTCTCGGATCCAACGGGTCGACGTCGATGGGCTCCGTCTGCGCATCGACCCTGTCGCTCCTGAACGCGGGTGTGCCGCTGCGCGCACCCGTCGCCGGTATCGCCATGGGCCTGGTGACCGACCAGGTCGACGGCCAGACGCGCTACGCCGCGCTGACCGACATCCTCGGCGCCGAAGACGCCCTCGGTGACATGGACTTCAAGGTCGCCGGCACGAGCGAATTCGTCACCGCGATCCAGCTCGACACGAAGCTCGACGGCATCCCGTCGTCGGTGCTCACCGCCGCGCTGCAGCAGGCTCACGAGGCCCGCCTGACGATCCTCGGCGTCCTCAACGCCGCGATCGACGCTCCGGACGAGATGGCTCCCACGGCGCCGCGCGTGATCAGCGTGCAGATCCCGGTCGACAAGATCGGCGAGCTCATCGGCCCCAAGGGCAAGACGATCAACGCCATCCAGGACGCCACCGGCGCCGACATCTCCATCGAGGAGGACGGCACCGTCTACATCGGCGCGACCGATGGTCCCGCCGCCGAGGCGGCGCGTGCCCAGGTGAACGCGATCGCCAACCCCTCCAACCCGGAGATCGGCGAGCAGTTCCTCGGCACGGTCGTCAAGATCGCGACGTTCGGCGCGTTCATCTCGCTGGTGCCCGGCAAGGACGGCCTGCTGCACGTCAGCGAGGTTCGCAAGCTCGCCGGTGGCAAGCGTGTGGAGAACGTCGAAGACGTGCTCAACGTCGGTCAGAAGCTGCTCGTGCGCATCACCAAGATCGACGACCGCGGCAAGCTGTCGCTCGAGCCGGTCGTCGAAGAGGCCGCCGAGGCCGAGGCTCCGGCCGAGGCCGCTGTGGAGGCGCCCGCCGAGGTCTGAGTTCGTCGCAAAGACGATGCCCGCCCCGCTTCCGCGGGGCGGGCATCGTCTTTCCGCGAAAGCGTTACGGAATATTTACCGCCATGCCGTCCCAATCGCCCGGAGCGTCGGAGGCAGGCCATACCCTCGTACTACGCGCCGGGGCGCGCGGTTCACCACTGGATCCGCGCTCGCCGGCCTCAGCTGGGGAGTGCACCATGTCGGGCTCGAGCGTCGGTCAACCGGCCTCCGCGAGTCTGCGTTCGCACGTTCCGGCGCATCCGTCGGCACCCATCCCCGTGCAGGGCCCCGCGCTCGGTGAGGGCGTGCGCGTGCCGCTGGGGGAGTCGGGGCTCGATGTCTTCCCGCTCGCGCTGGGCGGGGCCGAGTTCGGGTGGAATGTCGACATCGACGACAGCCACAGCATCCTGGACACGTACGCCGCACTCGGCGGCAACCTGCTGCACACCGCCGACAGCTTCTCCGCCGGGCGCAGCGAGTACATCATCGGGCAGTGGATGCGTTCGCGCGGAACGCGCGGTGACATGGTCGTCGCCGTCCGCGTCGGTCGTCACCCCGACAATCCCGGGCTCGGGTCGGTCAACCTCGTGCGCGCGGTGGAGGCGTCGCTGACCCGTCTGGACATCGAACGCATCGACGTGCTCTACCTCGATGCGAAGTCGGGTGAGGCGGTGCCGCTGGAAGACACCCTGGCTACCGCGGAGTGGCTCGTGGAAGCCGGCAAGGTCCACACGGTCGGGGCCTACGGATACACCGCCGCCCAACTCGTGGAGGCCCGCATCCTCGCGGCGGCGGGCTACCCCCGCATCACCGTGCTCGACGTCCCGTACAACGTGCTCCGCCGTGACGAGTTCGACGGCGACCTGCGCCTGGTCGCCGGCGCGCAGGGGATGGCCGTCACGCCCTCGCACGCGCTCGAGCACGGCTTCCTCGCCGGGGTGCAGCGGCGCCGCCCGCGCGATGTGCGTTCGGTTCGAGGCGCGCAGATGGCGGCCAGCCTCACGCGGCGCGGCAGTCGCACCCTGCGGGCGCTGGACGGCGTGGCCGAGGAGTTGAGCGTCCCGGTCGCCGCGGTGGCCATCGCGTGGTTGCTCGCGCAGCGCATCGTCACGGCGCCCATCGTCAACGCCTTCACACGCGAGCACGTGGAAGAACTCGTGCAGGGCGTGGGCATCCGGCTGAGCCGCGCTCACCTCTCCGACATCGCTCGCGCCGCTGCCTGAGCGCACCGCCGGGATGCGTCTCACACCCTCATCCGTCACCGCCCCTGACGTAGGGTGGAGACGTGCCTCGGGCACGCCCACCGACGACGAAGCGAGCTGACGTGACGCACTACATCTACCTCGTGCGCCATGGTGAGCATCTGGATGCCGAGCACGGCCTGGCAGACGGTCCGCTGTCGCCGCGAGGCCTTCGCCAGGCGGCCGCCGTCGCCGATCGCCTCTCCGGGGTTCCCCTGGATGCGGTCTGGCATTCACCCCTCCAGCGCGCCGAGCAGACCGCGGTCGCCTTCGCCGAGCGGTTGCCCGCCGTGACCCCGACCCCGTCGGCGCTGCTGTTCGACTGCATCCCCACCGGAATGACCGACGAGACGCCGGCTGCCTATGAACCCTTCTTCGGTGCCGTCACCGAGGCTGAGATCGAGGCGGGGGGCGCCCAGATGGCCGATGCGACGACGGAGTTCCTCGCTCGCCGATCCGGTGACGTGCATGAGCTGCTGATCACGCACAATTTCGTCATCGCCTGGTTCGTGCGGGAGGTGCTGCAGGCACCTCATTGGCGCTGGATGACGCTGAACCAGGCGCACTGCGGGTTGACGGTCATCGCCCAGAAGCCCGGACGCCCCTGGACGCTGCTGGCGCACAACGATCTCGCCCACCTCCCGTTCGAGCTTCGGACCGGACTCCCCGAGCCCAGCCCCGTCTGAGCCCGCCACGCCGTCGAGGGCCCGTACCGCCGAAGCGCCTGCCGCGAAATCCACAACGGCGGAGATCGTCGGTGACACGCCGTCGCCCGGCGTGCACCACCGGCGTGCCGCGCACCATCCCCGCAGTTGTGCGCGGCGGAGCGGCGCCGCCGTGGCCCCGAGGCCCGGACGCGGAGCGGCGCCGGCGTGGCCACGGGGCGCGGGCCGGTACGCACGGGGCACGTAGGCTTTCGCGATGGCCACGACCGACAACCCCGCGGAACTCTTTGATCACGATCCCGCCTGGATCGGGAGGGCAAGAGACCGGCTGGCCGCGATCCGCGGCGTACTGGCGGGACTGGACGGTGCGGATGAGGCGGACTACGCGCACATCGGTTCCACCGCGGTGCCGGGGCTCGTGGCCAAGCCCTTCCTGGATCTGCAGCTTCGCATCCTGCCCCTGCCGTCCGAGGACGCTCTCGGCGAGCGGCTGAACCGCATCGGCTTCGTCCGCGCGAGGGGGTCCCGGCCGGACTCGCCCGGCGTCGATCGCGACATCCCCCGCGGCGACGAGGCGGTGAACGAGGAGGTGTGGGAGAAGCGACTCTTCGTCGGTGACGACGGATCGACGATTCTGCACATCCGCCGGGCGGACTCCCCGTGGGGCCGGTACACCGTCTGGTTCCGCGACTGGCTGCGCGCCGACGACGCCGCGCGGGAGCGGTACGCGCACCTCAAGCGCGCGCTGTCCGCCGAGAACGCCGGTAAAGCCGACTACGACGACTACACGCGCGCGAAGACGGCGTTCTTCGACGAGGTCCAGGATGCCTTCGTGTGGTGGGCGAGGTCGGTGGACCGGTCATCCTCGGGCGCTGGAGCGTCAGACCAGCACCTTCCGTAACCACACGGTCGCGTTGGCATTGTCGTTATAGGGCTCGATCGGCGCGTAGCCGGACCGCGCGTACAGGCCGCCGGCGGCATCCAGGGTGTGATGCGTGTCCAGCACCATGTCGGTGCCGCCTGCCTCGATCGCGCGCCGTTCGAGGTCTTCCAGCAGCATCCGCCCCCAGCCTCGGCCGCGGCCCGCATCGCACACGTAGAGGTGCTTGACCTCGAAGCGGGCGCCGAGCGGACCGTCGGCGAGCCGCCGGATGCCCGCGCAGCCGACGGGCTCCTCGCCGTCGTAGAGGACGAGGAAGACGCCGTCGGGTTCCCGGAACGACTCGGGGGAGGGGAACGTGACGCGATACTGGCCCCCGGGGAAGATCGAGGCGCGCAGTGCGAAGTACTCCTCCAGCAGCGCGTGGGCATCGGGAGAGTCGACGCCCACCGGACGGATCGTAACCATGCTCCGAGGGTAGGACACCTAGGCTGGGGGCATGACGACGCGCGTGGCCATCGTGGGCGGGACCGGCAAGCTCGGCCGAGTCATCCGGGCGGTCGTCGATGACGAGCCCGGCTTCGAGGTGACGGCCGTCCTCACGTCCACGTCGGCTCTGGGCGAGATGGATGGCGCCGACCTCGTCGTGGATGCGTCCTCGCCGGCGATCTCGATCGACGTGGTGCGAGCGGCAGTGGAACGCGGTATCAACGTGCTCGTGGGCACCTCGGGGTGGTCGAACGAGCGGATCGCTCTCATCCGTCCCCTCGTGGAGGCCGCAGGCACCGGCGCCCTGTTCATCCCGAATTTCTCGCTGGGGTCGGTGGTGGGAAGCGTCCTGGCCGCGGTCGCTGCCCCGCTGTTCCCCTCGATCGAGATCATCGAGGCCCACCGGGAGACCAAGGTCGATTCCCCCAGCGGCACGGCGGTGCGCACCGCGGAGATGATCGGAGCCGCGCGGGCCGAGGTGGGGCCCGTCGAATCGCCCCACGTCGATCAGCGCGCCCGCGGGCAGCAGGTCGCCAGCGTGCCCGTCCACTCGCTGCGCCGGCCGGGTGTGATCGCGCGGCAGGAGGTCGTCCTGTCCGGGCCCGGAGAATCGCTCACGATCGTGCACGACACCGTCGACCCGGCCCTCGCCTACGCGCCCGGCATCCGGATCGCCCTGGCGGCGGCGCGGGAGGCGCGCGGCGTCACCGTGGGCCTTGACAGCTTCATCGATCTTGGCGTGCGCACGAAAGCGCCCCGCGAGGGTGCTCCGGTGGCCGAGGATGCGGTGCCCGGCCAGGTCGCCCGCTCGACGAACGTATGACCGCCCGCATCGGCGTCGCCCTGATGGCGGCGGTCCTGCTGCTGTACATCGTCCTCGTCGGTCAGCGCGCGTGGCTCCTCCTGGCCAGCGGTGACGCGGTCGGCGTCGCCCTGGGTGTCGCGCTCATCGTGCTTCCCCTGCTGGCGGCGTGGGCGCTGGGCCGCGAGCTGTGGTTCGGCTGGCGGGCCGACCGGCTGGGACGCCGCCTGGACCGCGACGGGGAGCTCCCCGAAGACACCGTGGCGATGCGCCCGAGCGGGCGCGTGGTGCGAGAGGACGGGGACGCGGTCTTCCCGCACTACCGCGCCGGAGTGGAGCAGAATCCCGACGACTGGCGTGCCTGGTACCGGCTCGGACTGGCCTACGACGCCGCATCCGATCGGCGTCGCGCCCGCGAGTCCATCCGCCGCGCCATCCGCCTCGAGGGGACCGAGCGCCGGCGCACCGGCTGATGCCCGCGGTGCGGGGGGAATCACGCCGCGCGCGGCACCACGGCGTCGATGACCGACTCCACGGTCGGGTGCCGGAAGGTGAACCCCGTCCGCTCGAGCACCTCGGGGACGACGTGCGCGTCGGAGGTGAGGATCGCCTCCGTCGCGTCCCGGCCGAGCACCAGACGCACGGCCCAGGCGGGCGCCCGCAGAAGGTAGGGGCGATTCATCCGCAGGGCGAGCGCGAAGCCGAGGTCGTTCGACGTGGCGCGCCCGGGTCCGGTGAGGTTCACGGGACCGGTGATCTTCTCGTCCAGGACATGACGGATGCCCCGCACCTCGTCCTCGAGCGAGATCCAGGGCCAGACCTGTGTTCCCCGTCCGATCGGACCTGACAGCCCGAGCCGGGTGAGCAGCAGGAGCGGCTTGAGCACCCCGTCGGGGTGCACGAGAGGGGCCGTCCGCAGGAGCGCGACGCGTGCGTGGGGCCCGGCCGCCCGGGCAGCTCCCTCCCACTCGCCGCACAAGTCGGCGAGGAATCCTTCTCCCCGCAGTGACTGCTCGGTCAGCCGCTCGCCGGGCGCCGAGCCGTAGTACCCCACCGCGGACGCGCTGAGGAAGGCCGGGGCATCCGCGCCCAGCGCCCTGATCGCGGTGGCCAGGGTGCGGGTCGGGGTGATGCGCGACCACAGGAGCGTGCTCTTGTACGCCGCCGTCCAGGGGAACCGGCCGATCGTGGCGCCGTTGAGCCCGATGACCGCGTCCGCGCCGGCGAGCACGTCGGGGTCCAAGGGCTCGGGCCCGGTGAGCCATTCGACCTCACCGGGTGCCGACGGCGGGCGACGCACGAGGGTGGTGACCTCCACGCCGTCCGACCGCAGGCTGTCGACGAGGGCGCTTCCGATGAGCCCGGAAGCGCCCGCGACGACGATGCGGGTGTCAGGCAAGCGTTGCCTCGAGGGTGATCTCGATGCCCGCGAGGGCCTGCGAGACAGGGCAGTTGGCCTTCGCGTCTGCGGCGATGCGCTCGAAGGTCTCGGCGTCGATGCCCGGAACCACCGCGTTGACGTTCAGGTGGCTCCCGGTGATTCCGGTGCCCGGCTTGAACGTCACGGATGCGGTGGCATCGACCGACTCGGGGGGCGTGCCGTTCTCGGCCAGCGCGTTAGAGAGCGCCATGCTGAAGCACGCCGAGTGGGCCGCGGCGAGCAGTTCCTCCGGCGTCGTGACGGATGCGGAGCCCTCGCTGCGCGCCTTCCAGTTGACGTCGAACGTCCCCGTGCCGGAAGTGGCGAGGGACACCTGTCCGGAGCCCTCGAACAGGCTCCCTTTCCAGGCGGTGCTGGCTTCGCTCGTGACGGTCATGGAATACCTCCAGGGTCGACGGTGGCGCCGCGTCGGCGGCGTCGGTGCGAGCCTAATCGGCTCCCGCAGGCGACGGGATGTCTCGACAGCGACGGGTGTGCGTGGTAGCCGCGAGCGTGCTCAGGCAGCGGCCGGGCGGCTACGACCGAGGATGCCCACACGCTGCAGGAGCAGGTACAGCTGGCAGCCCAGGCACAGCCCGAAGGCGGCGTTGAGGAACGCGGCCACGAACGCCATCGCGGCGGCGATCGGCAGCGCCCACGGCACGCCGGCCAGATGCAGCACGAGGCCCACGCCGGTCACGAAGAGGCCCACCCCCTGCGCGAAGCGCGGCGGACGCGGGTCTTCGAGGTCGCTCGGCGGGCGCAGCCGGGGCTGGACGGCCCGCCGGTACAGCACGCCCCACGGCGCGGTGCGGGGCGACACGACGCCCCACAGGAACAACAGCGCGATCACGAGGACGAGCAGGAAGCCCGGGTCGAGGATGCGTGCCGAGAGAGGGGCAACGGCCACAGACCATGCCCCGCTGACGAAAGCGAAGTCTCCCGTGAGCTGCTCCGGCGCCCGGGCGGTGGAGATGCCCGTCAGTGCCGGGACGAGGGCGACGGCGAGCAGGACAGCGGTGATCGCGGCGCCGAAACGCGGCCCGCGCGGATCGATCCGGCGTGATTCGGCATCAGGCACGGGCGGCCTCCGTGGTCAGGCGGGCGAGTTCGAGTTCGAGCATGTCGCGGCCGGGAACGCCGCCGATCCGCGACTGCACGGCGCCGTGGCGGTCGAGGATGAGCGTCGTCGGGGTCTGCAGGACGTGGAAGTGCTTGGCGATGTCGGGGCGGTGCGTGAGGTCCACATCGAGGTGGCGCACACCGTCGTGGCCCGCCGCGACCGACGACAGCATGCGGTGCACCCCCGGGCAGCGGGAGCACATGTCGGTGCTGAACTGCAGCAGCGTCGCGCTCTCCCCGAGTCCGTCGGCGCCCAGACGCTCGGGCTGGACGATCTCGTGGGGGATGTGCCGGCGGACCCGCCCCGCGCGGTGGCGGAGCGCGAGCCCGCCCACGACGGTCGCGGCCAGAAGGACCGAGAGCGCGAGGATGGCATCGAGGATCGTCATCAGGACCCAGGCTAGCGCCGGGGGGCTCGGGGTGGGGCCGCCATTTTCGATATGACGCGGCGGGCGTAACGATCGGCGGTCGGCCGCTCGCAGTAGGGTGGCACGGTGACCGACCCCGACATCCGCCCCGAGATCGAATTCCGCAGTGACGTCACCGTCGAACTGGTGCGAGCCAGCGCGTCGGACGCCGATGTGCTCTTCGCCGCCCGCGTGTCCACGCAGGGGGAGCAGACCCTCGAGGCTGCGCAGTCCGGCACCGAGGCCTCCGGTCGCGATCGGGGCCTGATCAACTACCTCATGCGCGACCGGCACGGCTCGCCCTTCGAACACAACTCGATGACCTTCTACGTGCAGGCGCCGATCTTCGTCTTCCGCGAGTTCATGCGCCACCGCATCGCCTCGTACAACGAGGAATCCGGTCGCTACCGCGAGCTGCGACCGGTCTTCTACGTTCCCGCTCCCGAGCGCAATCTCGTTCAGGTCGGCAAGCCCGGCGCCTACGAGTTCCTCCCCGGCACCCCCGAGCAGCACGCGATCGTCGACACCGCGACGAAGGATGCCGCGGAATTCGCCTTCTCGGCGTACCAGCGGATGCTGGCCGCCGGCGTCGCCCGCGAGGTCGCGCGCATCGTGCTGCCGCTGAACATCTACTCGTCGATGTACGTGACGATGAACGCGCGCTCGCTGATGAACTTCCTGTCGCTGCGCACGAAAGTCGAGGGCACTCACTTCCCGTCCTTCCCGCAGCGGGAGATCGAGATGTGTGCAGAGAAGATGGAAACCCTGTGGACCGAGCTCATGCCGCTCACCCACTCCGCGTTCAACGCGAACGGCCGCGTGGCTCCCTGAGTGACGCCGGCGGCATGACGCGCTTCCTCCGATTGGGTCTTTAGTCTCTGGTCATTCGTTCCCGCCGCGGCGAGAGTGAGCAGCGGCGAGGCCCTCGCCCGGAGGGAGTGGACATGGCCGATTCATGCTCACTCCGCGCCCGAACCGTGACGGTGCTGAAGGTGGTGTGAGCCGTGCGCGTCCACCTGGACGGCGTCGGCAAGGACGAACGCGCTCATGCACTCCCGCCCATGACGGTGGAGTTCGAAACCGGGCGGACGACGTTCGGGCTGGCCGAGACGGAGCAGCGACCCACGGTCCTGGGACTGCTGGCGGCGGGCCGGATGCGACCGGACACCGGCGCGGTGCTCCTCGACGGCCGACCCGATGCGCGTGCATTGCGCCGGATGGTGGCCCTCGTCGACGCCCCGGACATCTCGGCGCCCGAACCCAACGTGGCCGTCGCGGCTGTCGTTGCGGAGGAGCTGATGTTCGCCGGTCAGCGTTCGGGGCCGGTCGCGGCGCGACGCTGGCTGCGCGAACAGGGGATGAGCGACGCCGCCCGCCGTCCGGTCAGCAACCTCGAACCGGTACGGCGTCTGCGCATACTGTGTGAGCTGGCGGTGCTGCGCAAGAACGTCAGCGGACTGGTGCTGGTGTCACCCGATCGCCACGGTGCAGATCCTCGCGACTGGTGGTCGCTCGTGGCCGAGTTGGCCGCCCGCCGGTTCGCCGTGCTCGTGATCGCCGGGGAGGCCTCGCGCCTCGTCCTGGGTGCGCGCATCGGCGTGCCCGACGACCCGGCGCCGCGGGCGATCGCGGCGGGCCAGACCGGTGCGTCGTGAAGATCTCCCATATGGTGGCCGCCGAGTTGCGGCGGTTGGTGTCGAGACCGATGTCGGCCCTCGCCCTCGTCGCACTGCTGTGTGTGCCCATCCTCTACGGGGGCTTTTATCTGTGGGCGAACCAGGATCCGTACCAGCGGCTCGGGAGCATTCCCGCCGGAATCGTCGTCCTGGACGCGGGCGCTCAGATCCAGGGCGAGCAGCGCAATCTCGGCGACGAGATCTCCGAGGAACTGCGCAAGAGCAAGACGTTTCAGTGGAGCGTCGTCGGCGAGCGCGCCGGGGAGACTGGCCTTCGGGACGGCAGATACGAGTTTCTCATCGTCGTGCCCCGCGATTTCTCGGAGGCCGTCGCCTCGATCACAGGATCCGCGCCTGAGCGCGCGGCGATCGAACTGCGCACGAACGACGCCAACAATTACTTGGCCTCCTCGATCGGCACGCAGGCCGTCCAGCGGGTGCAGAACGTCATCGCCCGGAAGGTGATCGATGAGGCGGCGTTGGCTGTGCTGGGCGGCCTCGCCGAGATCCGCGCCAAACTGCTGGAGGCCGCGTCCGGAGCCGGGCAACTCTCTGAGGGACTGTCGACGGCCGGGGCCGGCGCCGAGCAGCTGCGCTCAGGATCGCAGCAACTCCTCGATGGGACCGCGCAGTTGCGCGAGGGAAGCGAGAGCCTGG
Source organism: Microbacterium sp. Z11_20 (assembly GCF_057197605.1). Lineage (NCBI taxonomy): Bacteria > Bacillati > Actinomycetota > Actinomycetes > Micrococcales > Microbacteriaceae > Microbacterium > Microbacterium sp. Z11_20. The sequence goes on from NZ_JBXVOQ010000001.1 coordinate 238,528, forward strand.
CGGTGGGAGCGCAGGAGGTCGCCGCCGGCGTGCGAGAACTGGACGGCGTCGCGGACGACGCGGGCGCGCTGGCCGCGCGGGCCACTGCCGACCTTCCGCAGGTGCAGGCCGATCTCGTCCAGGTCCTGACCGACGCGGGTCTCCCGCCGGATCAGATCGACCAGGCCCTCGCCCGTCTCCAACCGGTGGGTGACCGGCTCCGCAGCCTGAACGACCGCGTGCAGGGTGCGGTGTCGCGAATCGACCGCCTCTCGGCCGGGGCGGGGGAGGTCGCTGCCGGGGCGTCGAGCCTGGCCGGGGGACTGGGGTCAGCGGAATCGGGGGCGACCGAGCTGCGCGGCGGCATCGACCAGCTGGCCGCCGGAATCACCGAGTTGTCGGCCGGTGCGGGCGAGCTCACCACCGGGCTGCAGGACGGCGCCGGACAGGTGCCCGACGCCGATGAGGCGACGCGCGAAAAGCAGAGCGCCACGTTGGCCGAGCCGGTCCGCATCGAGACCACATCGCTCGCCACCGCGCAGAATTACGGCGCGGGGCTGGCGCCGTTCTTCGCCGCGCTGGCGGCGTGGATCGGGATCTACGCGCTGTTCCTCATCGTCAAGCCGGTCTCGCGTCGGGCGGTGAGCGCCATGGAGGTGCCGGTGCGCGTGACGATCGCCGGATGGGCCACCCCGGCCCTGCTCGGAGCGGTGCAGATGGTCGGGCTATTCGCCGTGCTTGCGCTGGCCCTGCAGTTCAGATTCGCCAACCCGGCGGCGGTGCTGGGCTTGCTCGTGTTCGCCTCGGCTTCGTACACCTGGATCATCCTCGCCCTGAACATCTGGTTGGGAGCGGTGGGTCAGTTCCTCGGGCTCGTCCTCATGGTCCTCCAGCTGGTGACGGCGGGGGGCACCTTCCCCTGGCAAACCCTGCCTGCGCCGTTGGCGGCGCTGCACCACGTGCTGCCGATGGGGTTCGTCGTGGACGCGCTGCGTCAGGTCATGTACGGCGGCGACCTCTCCCGCGTCTGGACCGACATGGGGGTGGTCCTGTGCTGGGCGTTGGTGGCGGCCATCGTGGCCACGGCGGGCGTCACGCGGATGACCCGCTTCTTCACCCTGGGCGACCTCCAACCCAGCATCATCCAGTAGCGGTTCGGCCCATCGATGGCCGAGAAGGACGGGGGATGGATGCGCGGCTTTTACCCCCTCGCAGCTCCCTCGCCACACCCACCGGCTGTTGCGAGCCAGCCGGGCATCGCCGTGGTATGCCGGCCCCCCTCAGCGTCGTCGTGCCCGGGGTGGCGGCCGCCTTCGCGGGCGTGCTGTCGTCGGTGTGGCGTTCGGAAGCCGGGCGCACCCAGCATGCCTCCGCTGAGGATCGAGAGCCACGGCGCCTCCAGCACCGACGAATCACCCTGCCCGCTGCTCTCAAGCGGTCCGCGTCGTGAACCGGGGCTCGTCACGCGGGCGTGCGCAGCGGGTAACCCTGGGGCGCCTTCGTGACGACCACGACGGGCTCGCTGGCTCTGGGTTTTCTAATCCGGCGTCCGGCTCGACTTGTTCGTACCCCGCGCGGATCCCGTCGTCGGGGGGCGCGCCGCCGAGGCGGTGGGTCCTGACTCCGAGTTGCCTTGGGCGTCATCCTCGTCGTGGGTGCCGTGCTTGGTCTTGTCGGCTTCGCTGCGGCGGTCCCATCCAGGTCGGCGGAGGGCGTAGAAGACGAGCGGCGGAGCGCCGAGCACCACGATGACCACACCCACGATCCACGGGTACACCGCGGGTGGGAACGCCGTGAATCCATCAGGGGGGATGAAGGCGAGCAGGAACGCGGCGAGGCACCCGACGAATCCGACACCGGCCACGAGGTTCATCGCCGGTACGCGGTAGGTGCGCTTCACGTCAGGTTCCTTGCGGCGCAGGACGATCGCGGCGGCGAACATCAGCATGTACATGATGAGGTAGATCGCCGCGGCCATGTCGACGAGAGCGACGAACGCGGCGCTGACGTTGGGCACGACGACGAAGATCGCCGCCAGGATCGTCACGATGGTGCCCTGCAGCATGAGGATGCCGGACTGGACCCCCGCCTTATTGCGCTTTTGCAGGGCCGGCGGGAGCAGCCCGGTCTCGGCCGCGGCGAGCAGACCCTTCGACGGACCGGCGATCCACGTGATGACAGATGCGAGCGCGCCGGCCGCGATGAGCGCGGACACCACCGCGGTTCCCCATCCGAGATCCCACTTGTCGAAGTAGGCCTGGAAGGCGAGCATGATGCCGTTGGTGAGCCCCAGCTCCTTCTCCGGCACGGCGATCGAGATGGCGATCGTCGGCAGGATGAACACCAGAAGGATCAGGATCGAGGCCAGCAGCACCGACCGCGGGTACCCCTTGCCGGGATCCTTCATCTGGTTGACGTGGACGGCGTTCACCTCCATGCCCGCGTACGCCAGCACGTTGGAGACGATCAGCACGATGGAGGCGATGCCGGTGAACGGCGGGATGATCGCCGAGGCGTCCAGCGGCACCTCGCTCTTCTGGCCGGTGCCGAGCCAGATGAAGCCGAACACGATGAGCAGCACGGCCGGCAGGAGCGTGCCGAGGATGCCGCCCCACGAGCCGAGCTTGGCGAAGAGGTTGCCGCCGCGCAGCGTGATGAGCGTCGACCCCCAGTACAGCACCAGGATCACGATCGCGGTGAACAGCCCTGAGTTCGCCAGCGACGGGTCGACGAACACGAACGCCAGCGCCGCGGCGATGAACGCGATCTGCGTCGGGTACCAGACGACATTCTGGATCCACTGGAGCCAGACCGCCGTGAACCCCCAGCGGTTGCCGAAGGCCTCGCGAACCCAGACGTAGACACCGCCTTTCCACCCTGTGGCCAGCTCGGCGGCCACGAGCGCGGTCGGGATGAGGAAGAGGACGGCGGGGATGATGTAAAGGGTGACGCTCCCGAGCCCGTACACGGCCATCGCGGGGAGCGAACGCAGGCTCGCCACGACCACGAGCGTCAGCAGTGCGAGCTGGCCGACTCCCAGGAAGCTCGTGACGACTTTGCGGGACGTGAGCGGATGATTGGACGCGGCCTTCGCGGCAGCATCCGCTGTCTGATTCGATGCGTTGGTCGACATCTCCGCCGCCTAGTGGTGGAAACCGGAGTGTTGAGCTTCGACGGGCATGGGCGATTCGAGTGCATCGAGGTAGGCGGTCTCGGTCTCGATGCTCTCGAGCAGTTCGGCGGCCAAGTCCATGCTCAGACCATTGCGGACCACGATGCGCTGCACCGTCAGATCGCTCAGGTCATCGGGCATGGGATACGCCGGCACGAGCCAGCCCTTCATCCGCAGTCGATCCTGCAGATGGTAGAGATTCCAGTTCTTGGTGTGCCCGTCTTTCAGGTACCACGCGAAGACGGGGATGTCGCTGCCGTCGTTCCACAACTCGAAGGCGCCGATCTTGGCGATACCCTTGGCGAGGTACTTCGCGACGTCCTGCGACGCTTGCTGCACGGCGCGGTACCCCTCGAAGCCGAGGCGGAGGAACATGTAGTACTGCAGCAGCACCTGTGCGCCGGGGCGGGAGAAGTTCAGGGCGAACGTCGGCATCTGCCCGCCGAGGTAACTCACCTGGAACACCAGGTCCTCGGGCAGCCACTGCGTGTTGCGCCAGACCACCCAGCCCAGGCCCGGGTACACCAACCCGTACTTGTGGCCCGAGGTGCTGATCGAGTGCACGCGTTCGAGGCGGAAGTCCCAGACGAGGTCGGGCTGGAGGAACGGCGCGATCATCGCCCCGGATGCCCCGTCCACGTGGATCGGGATGTCGAGGCCGGTCGTGGCCTCGATGTCATCCAGCGCCTTGGCGATCTCGGCGACCGGCTCGTACATGCCGGTGTAGGTGACCCCCATGATCGCCACGACGCCGATCGTGTTCTCGTCCACGTACTTCTCGAGCCCGTACCCGTCGAGGGTCTTGTGGTCCATGCTGATCGGCACGAACCGGGGTTCGACGTCGAAGTAGTTGCAGAACTTCTCCCAGCACACCTGCACCGCGGATGACATCACCAGGTTCGGCTTGGACGTGTCCTTCCCGGCGACGCGGCGAGACTGCTGCCAGCGCCGCTTGAAGGCGAGGCCGCCGAGCATGCAGGCCTCCGACGAACCGATCGTCGACGTGCCGATGCTCTGGGAGGCGTCGGGCGCGTTCCAGAGGTTCGCCAGCATGTGCCAGCAGTTGTCCTCGATAGCCGCGGTCTGCGGGTATTCGTCCTTGTCGATCATGTTCTTGTCGAACGACGCCTCGTACACCTGCTTGGCGTCTTCGTCCATCCAGGTCCCCACGAAGGTGGCGAGGTTGAGGCGGGAGTTGCCGTCAAGCATCGTCTCGTCGTCGACGATCTGCTTTGCGGTGTCGGGGAGGGACTCCTCCTGGGGGATGACGTGGCGGGCGGCGATGGTCGCCTCACCGGGCCGCGCGAACCTCGGAGTCAGATCACCGCTGGCCTGGAATGCGTTCATGACATCTCCTGTCTAGCTCCCGAGCGGCCACAAGTAGGTGGTCGTCACAGGTGCGACGGCCGACGAGGAGTCCGCGGCCGTGCACCCGTGGCGAGCGTACGCCGGGGGCACGCGGCCGGACCAGGGTCGTTCGTCCCCCCGGACGGATGGCCCGTCGGAGCGGCGGCGCGCGTGGAGAATGCGGCGCAGAGCGGCGGAACCAGCGGCGGGTCGCGCCGAGCAGCAGCGATTGTTCGGTCGTTCGCCCCTGGCGATGCGGTCTGGGCCGGACGTACCGAGGCCTCCAACGTGAGACGAACGAGCACCCATCGGAGACGGTCCCATGTGCGCAGGCGCGAGGGACACCACCCGCGACCACTACTTCGGTCGAAACCTCGACCTGGAGTTCTCGTACAACGAGACGGTGACCGAAGGGATCGGGTGACGGTCGGCCGATGCCCGGTCACGCGCGGTCAGCCTCGAGGTCGACGAGCCATCCGGCCGTCGATCGCAGACGGCGCTCCGGGGACGGGTCCGGCAGAGGGTCCCTGGTGGGTATGACGGCTCCGCCCTCTGGTTCGGCCAGACGCACCCCCTCGACCGGATGAAGGGTCGCGCTGTCCGGAACGGGTTCGCAGACGACCACGTACCGCGACGGGCGCGTACCGATGAAGATCCCGTCGCCGACCTGTCGCCGAGCTTCCGGCCACTCCTCGCCCGGTCGTGGAGCGACGGCATCCGGGGGCGCGCCGTGCCCCGGACGGCGCAGCTCGCGGCGTTCCACGTATCCGATCGCGACCGCGTGCACGGCCGTGACGACCCCGCGCACCCGGTCGGGGAACTCCTTCTCGTGGTGCGACTCGACCGCGTCGACGGTTGCGGCGAGGTCGGATCCGAGGAGCTCGTGAAGCCACGCATCGCCCGTGCGGGAGGCGATGCCGAAGTCGACGGCGTCGCCCACGCGGAAGGGCTCCCCGCAGCATCCCCATTCCCATCCGGTCAGCCACACGCGCGTCATGGCGCCAGGCTAACGGCGGTCCTAGGCTGGCCGTGATGGCACGCACGGCACTGATCACGGGAGCCAGCTCCGGCCTGGGCGCCGAGTACGCGCGACAGCTGGCCGCGCGGGGGATGGATCTCGTGCTGGTCGCCCGCGACCGCAACGCGCTGGAGGCACTCGCCACCTCCGTCCGCGACGCGCACGGGGTTTCGGCCCGGGTGCTGGTCGCCGACCTTCTCGACGCCGAGCAGCGCGACACGGTGGTCGCGCGCCTGTCCGATGGGCAGCATCCGATCGACCTGCTCGTGAACAACGCCGGCTACGGCCTGCCGCTGGCGTTCGAGCGGAACCCGATTGAGGACGAGGTGAGGCATCTTCAGTTGCACGTCGAGGTGCCGATGCGGCTCATGCACGCGGCGCTGCCCGGCATGCTCGCGCGGGGGAGCGGCAAGATCCTCAACGTCGCGTCCGTCGCGGGGCTGATCCCGCGGGGCACCTACGGCGCCGTGAAGCGGTGGCTCGTCAGCTTCAGCCGGTGGGCGAACGTGCAGTACCGCGACCGGGGTGTCACCGTGACGGCCGTCTGCCCCGGCTTCGTGCACACCAACTTCCACGAGCGGCTCGGACTGCCGCCGGGCGAGGAGGGGATCGCGGCCTGGATGTGGCTGGACGCGCCGGACGTCGTCCGCGAGTCGCTCCGGGACCTCGGCCGGGGCAGGTCGGTCTCCATCCCGTCCCGCAGATACAAGGCGCTCGTCACCGCCTCCCGTCTCCTGCCCGACGCCGTGGTGGTCAAGGCCGCCGGTCGCGGCCGCTGACGCGGCCTCCCCCTCCGAACCTCCCGATACCTGTGCGCTGGCGGAGGAGATGTCGCTTGGGGAGGGGGTGAGTGCCGGATTCGGCCCTCCCGAGTGCACTTCTCCTCCCGACGTGCACGCCCACCCCCGCGCCGGCGCCCGCTGCGCCCGCCCGCCCCGCCCGCCAGCCTCGGGCGACAGAACCCCCTGCGAACGCCTGGGCGCCAGGATGCCGCGGCGACGCCGCGCCGACCGATACCCTGAGAACATGACGCATTCGGGCAATCCCTTCGGGCAGGTGCTCGTCGCGCTCGTCACCCCGATGACGGCCGACGGCGAGGTCGACTGGCCCGCCGTCGAGAAGCACATGGACGACGTGATCGTGGCGGGCGCCGACGGCATCGTCGTGACCGGCACCACCGGTGAGACCAGCACCCTGACCGACCCCGAGAAGCTCCGTCTGGTCGAGGTGGGCAAGGACGTCGCCGCCGGCCGCGCGAAGATCATCACCGGCGGCGGATCGAACGAGACCGCGCACGCCATCGAGCTGTACAAGGCCAGCGAGAAGGCCGGCGCCGACGGCATCATGATCGTCACGCCGTACTACAACAAGCCCACTCAGGCGGGCATCCTCACGCACTTCCGGCTCGTCGCCGACGCGACCGACCTGCCGGTGATCCTCTACGACATCCCCGGCCGCACGGGCGTTCCCATCCGCTACGAGACGATCCTCCGGATCGCGAAGCACCCGAACGTGCTGGCCATCAAGGATGCCAAGGGCGACTTCAGCGAGGTCAGCCGGGTGCTGAACCAGACCGATCTCATGTACTTCTCCGGCGACGACGCGAACGTCCTCCCGCACCTGTCGATCGGTGCCGTCGGACTCATCGGAGTGACCGCCAACGTCGCGGCAGCCCCCTACCGCGCGATCGTGGATGCGGTGAACCGCGGCGATCTCGCAGCGGCCACCGCCGAGCACAAGCGGCTGGAACCGCTCGTGCGCGCGGTCATGACGCACGTGCCGGGTACCGTCGCGGCGAAGTACATCCTTCATGGCCTGGGACGCATCACCAGTCCCCGGGTCCGGCTTCCCCTCGTCGGCCCCGAAGAGTGGGAGGCCGCGGTCATCGAGGACGAACTCGCTCTCGTCCGCGACGTCCCCGGCGCCGACTTCTCGAACTTCCGTCCCGATCGCAACGCGGCCGCCGGTGGCGCGCTGCCGAAGGTGCACGGCACCACACGATGACAACGGGCTCGCGTTGAGCGAGCCCCACGAAGGGATGCTTCGCCGTCCCGAGGAGGCTACAGATGCCCACGACCGTCTATGAACCGCCCGCGCTGGCCCCCCAGACGCTCCGAGTGACGCCCCTGGGCGGACTCGGCGAGGTCGGCCGCAACATGACCGTGTTCGAGTACGAGGGCAAGCTCCTCGTCGTCGACTGCGGTGTGCTGTTCCCCGAGGAGCACCAGCCCGGCGTCGACCTGATCCTGCCCGACTTCGAGCCGATCAAGAACCGGCTCGACGACATCGTGGGCGTCGTGCTCACCCACGGGCACGAAGACCACATCGGGGCGGTGCCCTACCTCCTCCGGCTCAAGAGCGACATCCCGCTCCTGGGGTCGGGGCTGACCCTCGCCCTCGTCGAGGCGAAGCTGAAAGAGCACCGGATCAAGCCGTACACGCTCACCGTCGCCGAGGGGCAGCGCGAGCGTCTCGGACCGTTCGATCTCGAGTTCGTCGCCGTCAACCACTCCATCCCCGATGCGCTGGCCGTCGCCATCCGCACGCCCGCCGGGATGGCATTGGCCACCGGCGACTTCAAGATGGACCAGCTGCCGCTGGACGGCCGCATCACCGACCTCCGCGCCTTCGCGCGCCTGGGCGAGGAGGGCGTCGACCTGTTCCTCGTCGACTCCACCAACGCCGACGTGCCCGGCTTCACGCCGACCGAGCGCAGCATCGGCCCGGTGCTCGAGCAGGTCATCGGCCAGGCGCCGCGCCGCGTGATCGTCGCGAGCTTCTCCAGCCACGTGCACCGCGTGCAGCAGGTTCTGGATGCCGCAGCCGCGCACGGACGGCGGGTCGCGCTGCTCGGCCGCAGCATGGTGCGCAATATGACGATCGCCGAAGAGCTCGGCTACCTGCATGTTCCCGCCGGCGTCCTCATCGACTACAAGAAGGCGCGCGACCTCCCCGAGAACCGCATCGTCTACATGTCGACCGGATCCCAGGGTGAGCCGATGGCGGTGCTCTCGCGCATGGCCAACAACGACCATGAGATCGAGCCCGGACCCGGCGACACGGTCATCCTCGCCTCGAGCCTCATTCCCGGCAACGAGAATGCGGTGTACCGCGTCATCGACGGGTTGACCAAGCTCGGCGCCACCGTCGTGCACAAGGGCAACGCGAAGGTGCACGTGTCCGGTCACGCCGCCGCGGGCGAGCTGATCTACTGCTACAACATCATCAAGCCGGCCAACGTCCTGCCCGTGCACGGCGAATACCGCCACCTGATGGCCAACGCCCGCCTCGCCCAGGACACCGGCATCCCGGCCGAGCGCACGATCCTCGGAGAGAACGGCACCGTCGTGGATCTGCGCAACGGTCTCGCGGAGGTCGTCGGCCAGCTCGACCTCGGGTTCGTCTACGTCGACGGCTCCTCCGTGGGAGAGATCACCGAGGCCGATCTGAAGGACCGCCGCATCCTGGGTGAAGAGGGCTTCATCTCCGTCATCGTCGTGATCGACTCGGCGACGGGGAAGATCATCAGCGGGCCGGAGATCCACGCCCGCGGCATCGCCGAGGACGCGGGCGTCTTCGAGAGCGTGAAGCCGAAGATCGCCGCTGCGCTGGCCGAGGCCGCGCAGTCGGGTACCCGCGACAGTCATGCGATGTCGCAGGTCGTCCGTCGCACGATCGGTCGCTGGGTGAACCAGACGCTGCGCCGGCGTCCGATGATCGTTCCCCTGGTGATCGAGGCGTAACCATGCCCGCCCCCCGTGTCCGCGCGGCCCGTCAGTCGGATGGGACCTTCCTCGCGGACATGGTGGTGGAGGCCGCCAATTGGCGCCCGGGGGCGGCGCGGCCGCGCCACGAGGTGCTCGCCGGCACGGACTATCAGCGCTACCTCGCCGGGTGGATGCGGCCGGGAGACGCCGGCGCCGTGGCCGAGTCGCCCGCCGGCGAGCCGGTGGGGGCGGCCTGGTACCGGATGTTGCCGCGGAGCGAGCCCGGATTCGCCTACGTGGGCACCGGGGTTCCCGAGCTCATCATCGGCGTGCGCCCCATCTGGCGCTCCCACGGCGTCGGCCGCCTGCTCCTGCAGGGCCTCTGCGAGCATGCGCGCGCGGAGGGGTTCGCTCGGATCAGTCTCAGTGTCGAGCGCGGCAACTTCGCCTCGACGCTGTACCGCTCGGAGGGATTCGCGATCACCCGTGCGAGCATCGGACGCGACACGATGGTGAAGCGGCTCCGCTGAGCCGTCCGGGCGCCCCCGTCCACACGGTGTCCCGCCCCGGCGGGGCACGATGGTCAAGCGGCTCCGCTGAGACTCCCGCGTCAATCCGGCCAAACGTCGGCTCGGCGGCCTACCGTGGGAGTATGCCCCGCACCACCACGACGACCGGCGCCCGCGCGTCCGCAAAGGGTGGCGCGCGCAAACCGGCCCCCGCCCCCAAGCGCTACGTCGGAGAACCGGAGAAGCCGCCGGTCATCGTCCGCGCCTGGCTGGGCCTGGCCCACGCGGTGGGCGGAGCCTTCCGCGCGTTCGGGCCCGAGACCCTCGAGAAGGATCAGCGCCGCGACGGCTTCCCGTTGCTGCTGGTCCTGCTGGCCGCCGCCGGTGCCGTGGTGGAGTGGTTCCTCATCGGCACCGAGGTCGCCGCGATCATCAGCGCGTACAGCGTCGGAGGCCTGATCGGGCGCGAGGCGTTCGTGTTCCCCGTGCTGCTGCTCCTGCTGGCGGGATGGCTCTTCCGTCACCCCTCCTCCGTGCACGACAACGGCCGCATCGGCATCGGTTTCGCGCTCTTCCTGATCACCGTGGCCGGCTTCTGCCATGTCCTGGGCGGCCGCCCGCAGCCCAGCGCCGGCCTGCCTGTCCTCAGCACGGCGGGAGGGCTCTTCGGATGGATGGTGGGCGAGCCGCTGGCGATGCTCCTCACTCCCGTCGGCGCATCCGTGGTGCTCGCACTCGTCGCGGTGCTGAGCATCCTGATCCTCACCAAGACGCCACCCAACCGCATCGGTCGCCGCCTCGGCGATCTGTACGACTGGCTGTTCGGCGCCGACCCCGCCGAACGCGCCCAGCGCGCCGAGATGCGCGCCGAGACGAAGCAGATGGATGCGGCGTCCCCCGACGAGGGCGAAGACGCCGACCCGTCCCTGCCATGGTGGCGCCGCAATCGCTCAGGGCGGGAGCAGGACGCCGACGGCGGCCTCGGCTCGCAGGATCTCACCGAGCTGCTCACGCCGGGCGTGCCCGAGGGCGGATTCGAACAGGTCTTCCCCACACCGACCCCGCCGCCTCCGCCGCTGCCTCCGACCCCCGACGCACTCACCGAGGTTCTCGACCACCGGGCCCTCGCGGGGGCGATCCCCGGAGACACGACGCTGCGCGACGACGCTCCCGCCCACACCGCCGAAGAGCTGCCGAGCATCTCCGGACTCGGCGGCGACAATCAGGGTCTCCCGCCTGCGGCGAACTACCGGCTGCCCTCCGTGGCGCACCTCTCGGCCGGCACGCCGCACAAGGAACGCTCGGCGGCCAACGACGCCGTGGTCGCGGCCATCGAGAGCGTCCTGTCGCAGTTCAACGTCGACGCACGCGTCACCGGGTTCTCCCGGGGGCCCACCGTGACGCAGTACGAGATCTCGCTCGGACCGGGCGTGAAGGTCGAGCGCATCACGGCGCTGACCAACAACATCGCCTACGCCGTCGCCTCCAATGAGGTGCGCATCCTCGCCCCCATCCCCGGCAAGAGCGCGATCGGCGTGGAGATCCCCAACACCGACCGTGAGATCGTGACCCTCGGAGACGTCCTGCGCTCGCAGAACGCGGCCGCCTCGACGCATCCCATGACCATCGGGGTGGGCAAGGACGTCGGCGGGGGCTACGTCGTGGCCAACCTCGCGAAGATGCCCCACCTGCTGGTGGCCGGCTCCACCGGTTCGGGTAAGTCGAGCTTCGTCAACTCCATGATCACGAGCCTGCTGATGCGCGCCAAGCCGTCGGAGGTGCGCATGGTGCTCGTCGACCCCAAGCGCGTCGAGCTCACCGCGTACGCCGGCGTGCCGCACCTGATCACGCCCATCATCACGAACCCGAAGAAGGCCGCCGAGGCGCTGCAGTGGGTCGTGAAGGAGATGGACATGCGGTACGACGACCTCGCGTCGTTCGGGTTCCGCCACATCGACGACTTCAACAAGGCCGTCGTCGCCGGCGAACTGAAGCTGCCGGCCGGGAGCGAACGGGTCCTCAAGCCCTACCCGTACCTGCTCGTGGTCGTCGACGAGCTCGCCGACCTCATGATGGTGGCCCCGCGCGATGTCGAGGATTCGATCGTGCGCATCACCCAGCTGGCCCGCGCGAGCGGCATCCACCTGGTGCTCGCCACCCAGCGGCCCTCGGTCGACGTGGTCACCGGACTCATCAAGGCCAACGTGCCGTCCCGCCTGGCCTTCGCCGTGACCAGCGTCACCGACTCCCGCGTCATCCTCGACCAGCCCGGTGCTGATCGTCTCATCGGACAGGGCGACGCCCTCTTCCTCCCCATGGGGACGTCGAAGTCGCTGCGTGTGCAGGGCGCGTGGGTGAGCGAGTCGGAGATCGAGAAGGTCGTCGCGCACGTCACGCAGCAGGCCCGCCCGGAGTACCGCTCCGATGTGGCGGCGACGGCCGAGAAGAAGGAGATCGACGCCGACATCGGGGACGATCTGGAGCTGCTGCTGGCGGCGGCCGAACTGGTCGTGTCGACGCAGTTCGGTTCGACCTCGATGCTGCAGCGGAAGCTCCGAGTCGGCTTCGCGAAGGCGGGGCGCCTCATGGATCTGCTCGAGTCGCGAGAGATCGTGGGGGCGTCCGAGGGCTCCAAGGCCCGTGATGTGCTGGTCACGGCCGAGCAACTGCCCTCGGTGCTGGCACGCCTTCGCGGGGATGACGCACCCCAGGCCGTCGCGTCCGACGGGTACGGCCCCGACCCGGTCGAGGCGCAGTTCGCCGGCCTCCCCGTCGTCGACGCGGACGACGACGACGGCGACGCCTGGCAGCTCACGGGCCGCGACTGATGGCTGTTCCCCGGCAGCTGCCGAACGTCATCACGGTCGTCCGCATCCTCTGCGCGCCCGTCTTCCTGTGGATGCTGCTGGCCGACGATGGCGCCGACGGTGCGCTGCGGTGGTGGGCGGCGGTGCTGTTCATCGTCGCGATCGCCTCAGACGGCATCGACGGGTACCTCGCGCGCCGGTATGAGATCGTCACCGATCTCGGGAAGCTCCTCGACCCGATCGCGGACAAGGTGCTCACCGGCGCCGCGTTCGTCGGCCTGTCGATCCTCGGCGAGCTGCCGTGGTGGGTCACGATCGTCGTGCTGGTGCGCGAGATCGGCATCACCGTGTACCGCTTCGTCGTGGTGAGCGACCACGTCCTCGCCGCGGCGTGGATGGGCAAACTCAAGACCGTCGCGCAGGCCGTGGCGCTCTCTCTCGCGCTCCTTCCCCTGGCCGCCCTCGTCGACCAGCCCGTCTGGGACGCCACGGTGTGGTGGGCCAATGTCCTCACGATGACCATCGCCATCGCCCTCACGATCGCCAGCGGCATCGACTATCTCGTCAGCGAGCTCCGCGCCGCCCGGTCGCGGAGGGCCGCGTCGTGATGGACGACCTCCCCGCGGAGCTCGAGGAGACCCTCGTCAGCAACCCCCGTGAGAGCGCCGCCGGCCTCGTCGCGCGTCTCGCCGAACTGGGGTGGACCGTCGCCGTGGCGGAATCCCTCACGGGCGGGCTCGTGGTCTCGTCGCTGGTCGCCGTGCCGGGGGCCTCGCGCGTCGTGCGCGGGGGAGTGGTGGCCTACGCCACCGACCTCAAGCGCAGCGTCCTCGGCGTGGATGCCTCCCTCCTGGAGGCGCACGGGGCGGTTCATCCCCGGGTGGCCCGCCAGATGGCTCGCGGCGTGCGCGACGTGCTCGGGCAGGACGGTGCTGCAGCGGAAGTGGGAATCGCCACGACGGGGATCGCCGGACCGGACTCTCCCGACGGGCAGCCCGTCGGAACGGTCCACATCGCGGTGTCGACGCCCCTGGGCACCCGCGTGGACTCGCTGGTGCTCGGAGGAGACCGGAACGCCATCCGCGTGGAGGCGGCGCGCATCGCCGTCCGCCGGGCTCTCCTGGCCCTGTGAGCGCCGGTGCCGCACACGGGAATAGCAGGTGTTTCTGCGCCGTTACATCCGGCGATTCCCATCCATTCCCCAGCGCGAGGGATTAGATTGCCATCATGGGGTGTTGTACCGTTGTGCACCCGGCAGAATGCGGAGTCAACGTGAGGAGGGGCTTGAAATGATCCTGGTACGACAAGAGATCGGCGAAGTCCTGCGTGAGCTCCGTCAGCAGAAGGGCCGCACCCTTCGGCAGGTCGCCGGCCGCGCGAGCGTCGCCCTGGGCTACCTGAGCGAAGTGGAGCGCGGTCAGAAGGAGGCCTCGAGCGAGATCCTCGCCTCGGTGGCCGAAGCACTCGACGTTCCGATCTCCACCATCATGCGTGAGGTCGGTGACCGCATCTCGGTCCTCGAGGGCGTGCACAGCTTCCCCGACGTGGTTCCCGACGACCTGGTCGCCTCGGTCGAGCCCGAGCTTTCGCTGCGCTGAGACGTGCGCCGGTCGGAATTCGACCGCGCGGTATCGGATGAGTTCGGTGCGCGCGGATCCTCGCTGGTGACGGATCTCGTGCTGTCCGCCGTGGGCGGCCGCACGGCCGCCGCCGCGCTGGAGGCGGGGGTCGCGCCGCGTGACGTGTGGCTGGCGCTGTGCGAGGAGACGGATGTCCCGCCCTCGCGCCGGTACGGCGCCGGGCGGCTGGAACCCCGCCGGCGCTGACGCGCGTTCGCGGCGTGTCATCGAAGTTCTGTTCGACTGGCGCGTAGGCTCCTGCACAGCAGGTGTCGAGGTTTCGTTGTCCACGCCACGACGGGGATCCTCCGCGATGTCGGAGGCCCCGCCTAGCGTGAACAACGTCGAACGACACCACACGCCTTGTCGCAGCATCCCGTCCGCCGGATGGAAGCGCGACAGCCTACAGGCGACGGACACGCGCAGCAGAAGGAGCAGGCCATGCCATCACCCGCCGACCGCGAGAAGGCCCTGGAATCGGCCCTCGCACAGATCGACCGGCAGTTCGGGAAAGGCTCGGTCATGCGGCTGGGCAGCGACGAGCGCGCGCCCGTCGCGGTCATCCCGACCGGATCGATCGCCCTGGATGTGGCCCTCGGCGTGGGTGGCCTCCCGCGTGGCCGCATCATCGAGATCTACGGCCCCGAGTCCTCGGGTAAGACGACCCTGACCCTTCACGCGATCGCGAACGTCCAGCGTCAGGGCGGAATCGCCGCTTTCATCGACGCCGAGCACGCGCTCGACCCGGAGTACGCCAAGAAGCTCGGCGTCGACATCGATTCGCTGCTGGTGTCGCAGCCCGACACCGGCGAGCAGGCGCTGGAGATCGCCGACATGCTGATCCGCTCCGGCGCGATCGACCTGGTCGTGATCGACTCCGTTGCCGCGCTCGTGCCGCGCGCGGAGATCGAGGGCGAGATGGGCGACACCCACGTCGGTCTCCAGGCCCGTCTGATGTCGCAGGCGCTCCGCAAGCTCACCGGTGGGCTGAACACCACCAACACGACGATGATCTTCATCAACCAGCTGCGCGAGAAGATCGGCGTGTTCTTCGGTTCGCCCGAGACCACCGCGGGTGGAAAGGCGCTGAAGTTCTACGCCTCCGTGCGCCTGGACATCCGCCGCATCGAAACGCTGAAGGACGGGGCCGACGCGGTCGGAAACCGCACGCGCGTCAAGGTCGTGAAGAACAAGATGGCTCCGCCGTTCAAGCAGGCCGAGTTCGACATCCTGTACGGCACGGGTATCTCCCGCGAGGGCAGCCTGATCGACTTCGGTGTCGAGCACACCATCGTCAAGAAGTCCGGCGCCTGGTACACCTATGACGGGGAACAGCTCGGCCAGGGCAAGGAGAACGCGCGCAACTTCCTGCTCAAGAACCCTGACATCGCCGCGGACATCGAGACCAAGATCAAGGACAAGCTCGGTATCGGTGCGCCGCGCGCGACCTCGGTCGAGGACGAGCTCGCCGCTCGCCGTCCGGCCTGATGTCGACGTCGCTCAACAACCGGGGTGAGCTATGAGTGACGGGGGCGAGGACGAGCGCCTCGCCCCCGTCGTCCCCCTGTTCGGCTCCGAGCCGCAGGCAGGCGGGTGGCACCCCGCCTGGACGGGCGAGGCCGACCCCTCTGCGGAGGACGACGTCGCGTCACCGGAGATCTCGCCCTCCGACGCTGCCGCCGAAGCCGAACGTGCCCTCCTCCGCCGCCTCCGGACGCGGCAGCTGTCGATCTCGGAGGCACGGTCCTTCGTGGTCGAGAGGCTTGCGGGTCCGGGTGAGGCGGAGGCTCTGCTCGCCGATTTCGTCCGACGGGGATACCTCGACGACGCGATGCTGGCCGAGCAGCTCATCCACGCCGCCACGGAGCGAAAAGGACAGGGCCGGCGCGCCATCGCGCAGACCCTGGCCGCACGTGGCATCCCTCGCGCCGTCACGGAACAGGTGCTGGACGGGCTCCCCGACGATGACGCCGAGCGCGCGCTCGAATTCGCCCGCGGAAAAGCCCGGCAGCTGGGCCGCTACGACGACGACACGGCACTGCGGCGGCTGATGGGGCAACTGGCCCGCCGCGGCTACCCCGGGTCGGTGGCCGCCACGGCGGCGCGCGCGGCCCTCGCCGAGAACCGATCCAGCGGAGGGGTCCGCTTCCGCTGACCGGCGCGCGGGCGGGACCGCGACGGATCGCGCCGGTCGCCTCCGTTCCGCCCGCCGCCGAACCTAGAATGGGGCACCATGACCATCCTGTCCGCCGCACCCACGCTCATCGCGCCGTCCACCGCCGCGTACAGCGCGGACGGGCGCCCCCGCACGTACGAAGTGCGCACCTTCGGGTGCCAGATGAACGTGCACGATTCCGAACGCCTGTCCGGGTCGCTGGAGAGCGCGGGATATATCCGCGCCGCGTCGGGCGAGGAGGCGGACGTCGTGGTCATCAACACGTGCGCGGTGCGCGACAACGCCGCGGGCAAGCTGTACGGCACGCTGGGCCACCTGAAGTCACGCAAAGACGTCCGCGCCGGCATGCAGATCGCCGTCGGCGGATGCATGGCGCAGATGGACAAGCAGGCGGTCCTGGACAGGGCGCCCTGGGTCGATGTCGTCTTCGGCACGCACAACATGGGATCCCTCCCGAGTCTTCTCGAGCGCGCCCGTCACAACGGCGAAGCGGAACTCGAGATCCTCGAGTCCCTCGAGGTGTTCCCCTCGACGCTGCCCACCAAGCGTGACTCCGCGGCCAGCGGCTGGGTCTCGATCTCCGTGGGATGCAACAACACGTGCACGTTCTGCATCGTGCCGAGCCTCCGCGGTAAGGAGAAAGACCGTCGCCCCGGCGACATCCTCAGCGAGATCCGGATGCTCGTGGACGACGGCGCGATCGAGGTCACCCTCCTCGGACAGAACGTGAACTCCTACGGTGTGGAATTCGGCGACCGGGGGGCGTTCGGCAAGCTCCTGCGGGCGGCCGGCGAGATCGATGGCCTGGAGCGCATCCGGTTCACCAGCCCCCACCCGGCCGCGTTCACCGACGACGTCATCGCCGCGATGGCCGAAACCCCCGCCGTCATGCCGTCCCTGCACATGCCGCTGCAATCCGGCAGCGACCGCGTTCTCAAGGCCATGCGCCGTTCGTACCGGAGCGAGCGATTCCTCGGCATCCTCGACCGCGTGCGCGACCGCATTCCCCACGCGGCCATCACGACCGACATCATCGTCGGATTCCCCGGTGAGACGGACGAGGACTTCGAGGACACCATGCGGGTCGTGGCGGCGTCGCGCTTCTCCAGCGCCTTCACCTTCCAGTACTCCATCCGCGAGGGTACTCCGGCGGCCACGATGCCCGACCAGGTGCCCAAGCAGGTTGTTCAGGAGCGGTATGTGCGGCTGCTCGCCCTCCAGGAGGGGATCGCGCTGGAGGAGAACCGCCGTCAGCTCGGTCGCGAAGCACATGTTCTCGTCTCCACCGGGGAGGGCAAGAAGGACGCCGCCACGCACCGCATCACCGGGCGCGCCGAAGACAACCGCCTGGTGCACGTCGAGGTGCCGGCCGGATCGGCCGGTGCGCGCCCCGGCGACGTCGTGACCGCCGTCATCACCCACGCCGCGCCGTTCCACCTGCTCGCAGACAGCCCCGACGGTGCCCCGCTGCGAATCCGGCGCACGCGCGCCGGCGACGCCTGGGACCGCGGGGAGGCCGGCTCGTGCGCCGTGCCGGCGACCGCCGCGGCCGCCCGTCCCGTATCGCTGGGTCTTCCGGGCCTGCGCGTCGGGGTGTGAGCGGGCCACGGCTCTGGGTGGTCGTCGGGGCCACCGGCACCGGGAAGACCGCCCTGTCGCTCGCGCTCGCCCACGCGCTGACGGCGGCCGGTCGATCGGCGGAGATCGTCAACGCCGACGCCATGCAGGTGTACCGCGGGATGGACATCGGCACGGCGAAGCTGCCGAGCGCCGACCGCGGCGGCATCGCGCACCATCTGCTCGACGTCCTCGAGGTCACCGACGAGGCCGCGGTCGCGTGGTATCAGGACGCTGCCCGCACGGCGATCCGCAGCATCCATGAGCGCGGCGCCGATGCCATCCTCGTGGGCGGGTCCGGGCTCTACGTCTCCGCGGTGATCTACGACTTCCGCTTCCCCCCGCACGACGACGTGCTGCGCGCGCGGCTGGAGGAGCAACTGAACGAGCTCGGCCCGGGGGTTCTGTACGCTCGCCTGCGTGAGGCCGACGCCGCCACCGCCGCCCGGATCGATCCGCACAACGGCCGCCGCATCGTCCGCGCGCTCGAGGTTCTCGCGCAGGGGGAGGCGACGCACGGCGCGGCCCTACCCGACCGCCCGGTCCTGTGGCATCCCGACACCCGCATCGTGGGCACGCGGATGGAGCGGTCCGAGCTGGTCCCGCTGCTGGACCTCCGGGTCGAACGGATGTGGCGCGAGGGTCTCGTCGCCGAGGTCGACGGGCTGCGTGCTCGCGGTCTGGAGGAGGGCGTCACCGCGCGCCGTGCGATCGGGTACGCGCAGGCCCTCGCGCAGCTGCGTGGCGAGGTGAGTCAGGATCAGGCGATCGCCGAGACCCAGGCGCTCACCCGGCGCTACGCGCGGCGTCAGGTGTCATGGTTCCGCCGGTACGAGGCCGTGACGTGGCTGGACGCGCGGACGGCCGATGCCGCGGCCCTCGTGGCGGACGACGCATGAACACGGTGGTGCGCGCCTTCATCGCCGACGACACCGAGGCCGTCGTCGCGCTGTGGCGGGATGCGGGGCTGACCCGGCCCTGGAACGACCCGTACCGCGACATCCAGCGCAAGATGACGGTGCAGCCCGAGCTCTTCCTCGTCGCCGAGACCGAGCGCGTGCTCGTCGGTTCGGTGATGGCCGGGTACGACGGCCACCGGGGGTGGCTGTACTACCTGGCGGTGGACCCGGCCGCGCGCGGACACGGCGTCGGCCGGGCGCTGGTGGCCGAGGCGGAGCGCCTTCTGGAGCGCATGGGGTGCCCCAAGGTGCAGCTCATGGTGCGCCCCGACAACGCCGCCGCCCGCGGCTTCTACGACGCCCTCGGCTACGAGACGTTCGACACGTGGGCGACCGGGAAGCGCCTGATCGCCGACTGACCGCCGCGGTGCGGGCGCTGCGGCCCGGATCGGCCCCGTCCTGCGCACCGTAGAATGGCCTGATGCCGCAGACCGTCTCTTTCACGAAGGGGCACGGCACCGGAAACGACTTCGTCGTGATCCTCGACCCGGATGGTGAGCTGAACCTGACGGATGCCCAGGTCGCGGTGCTGTGCGATCGCCACTTCGGGATCGGCGCGGACGGGATGCTGCGGGTGGTCCGCTCCGCCGCCATCGACGATGGCTCGGACGCCGCTGCCGCGGGGGCGGAATGGTTCATGGACTACCGCAACGCCGACGGATCGAAGGCCGAGATGTGCGGCAACGGCACGCGGGTCTTCGCCAAGTACCTGCAGCAGGCGGGACTGGCCTCGGTGGACGGAGGACTCCGCATCGGCACCCGCGCCGGGGTGAAGACACTCACGCGCAGCGACGACGGATTCGAGGTCGATCTCGGGCGTTACCGGATCGACGCGGGCGAGAGCCTCGTGCGGGCACGCGGCCTGGATGTCGCGCGGCCGGGCGTCGCGGTGGACGTGGGCAATCCCCACGTCGTCGTGGCGCTGTCATCCGCCGCGGAGCTGGAGGGGCTCGACCTGGGGTACCAGCCGATCCTCGACCCGGTTCCCCGGCAGGGGGCCAACGTGGAGTTCGTGGTGCCCGCCGACCCCCTGGTGCACGAAGGCATCGGGCGGATCCGGATGCGGGTGTTCGAGCGGGGAGTGGGAGAGACCCTCAGCTGCGGAACCGGCGTCGCCGCAGCCGCGCTGGCCGTCCGGCACTGGGCAGGTCCTGCCGCACCGGACCGGTGGATCGTCGATGTTCCCGGCGGGCGCCTGGGCGTGCGGATGGAAGAGGGAAGCGTGCTGCTTTCCGGACCGGCGTCGCTGGTGTACTCCGGCGAGATCTCCCTCGCCTGACCCCGGCCCGCTCGCCGCCTCAGGGCAGCGCGATCGTTCCCGTCTCCGGCGACCCGTGCCGGCGTACCTTCAGCACGCGATACCCACGGCCCGTCGCCGCGCGGTACACGCTGTAGCCGCTCGGGAAGGTGGCACCGAGCCATCGCTGCAGGGAGTCCGAACCGAGGTTGCGCTGCACCACCAGCCAGGCGTCCGAGCGCTCGTCCAGCCGCGGAATCCACTGCTCCAGCATCCCGTGCAGCTCGTTCTTGCCCACGCGGATGGGGGGATTGGAACGGATCGTGCGGAAAACGACATCGGCAGGAACATCTTCGGGCCTCGAGGCGTTGACGTTATCGAGCCCGAGTTCCTCGGCATTGCGCCGCACCAGGTCCAGGGCCCGTTCATTGACGTCGACCGCCCACACAGTGGCGCGCGGCGACTGCAGCGCCAGTGACAGCGCGATCGGGCCCCAGCCGCAGCCGAGATCGAGGAAATGACCGCCGGCAGGCGGCGGGGGCGTGTGGGACAGCAGCACCGCGGTACCGGCATCGAGCCGGTCGGGGCTGAAGACTCCGGCCGCCGTCGTCACTTCACGGTCACGTCCGGCCAAGGAGACGCGGATACGGCGCAACTGCGCGGGACTCGCCGGCGACGCGCTGAAATAGTGGTCGCTCCCCATGCCGGAAGCGTAGCGGAGACCATCCGCACAGGGGGAGAGTTAGAGTGCCAGGGATGCCCCGTCCGGCCGGAACCGGAGGCCGGGGCACCGAGGAAGGATGATATGACGGACACCACCACACCCCGGCACGGGCAGGACACGCCCGTGCAGAGCGCCGAGGAGACGCCGGTGGATCCGGTGGATCGTGTGCTCGCGCGCAGCGCGGCTCGCTCCGGGGTCAGTGTGTTCGGAGCCGCACAGGCTCTGCAAGACCAGACCACCGTGAGCGACGGCGACACCGACGGTGAGCAGTGGGACCGCGAGGAGCGCGCTGCGCTGCGGCGCGTCGCGGGCCTGTCCACGGAGCTCGAAGACGTCACCGAGGTCGAGTACCGCCAGCTGCGTCTGGAGAACGTCGTCCTCGTGGGTGTGCACCCGCAGGGCGAGCAGGACGAGGCGGAGAACTCGCTTCGAGAGCTGGCCGCGCTCGCGGAGACCGCCGGCGCCGTGGTGCTCGACGCCGTCCTGCAGCGGCGTCCGCACCCCGACCCGGCGACCTACGTCGGACGAGGCAAGGCCCAGGAGCTGCGCGACATCGTCGCGGCCGTGGGTGCCGACACCGTGATCGCCGACACCGAACTCGCCCCGAGCCAGCGGCGTGCCCTCGAAGACGTCGTGAAGGTCAAGGTCATCGACCGGACGACCGTGATCCTCGATATCTTCAGCCAGCACGCCAAGAGCCGCGAGGGCAAGGCGCAGGTGGAACTGGCACAGCTGGAGTACCTGCTGCCGCGTCTGCGCGGATGGGGTGACTCCATGAGCCGCCAGGCCGGTGGCCAGGTGGGTGCCGGCGGTGCGGGCATGGGTTCGCGTGGACCGGGTGAGACCAAGATCGAGCTCGACCGGCGCCGCATCCGCACCCGGATGGCGCTGCTGCGCCGCCAGATCCGCGACTTCGGCCCCGCCCGCGACGCCAAGCGTGCCGAGCGTAAGCGCCACACCATTCCGGCCGTCGCCATCGCCGGTTACACCAACGCCGGCAAGTCGAGCCTGCTCAACCGGCTCACCAGCGCCGGAGTGCTGGTGGAGAACGCCCTGTTCGCCACGCTGGATGCCACCGTTCGCCGGGCGCAGACGGCCGACGGCCGCGTGTACACGCTCACCGACACCGTCGGGTTCGTGCGCAATCTGCCCCCTCAGCTGGTCGAGGCGTTCCGCTCGACGCTCGAGGAGGTCGCGGGTGCCGACGTCATCGTGCACGTCGTGGACGGATCGCACCCCGACCCGGCGGCCCAGTTGGCCACGGTGCGCAACGTCATGGGGGACGTCGGTGCGCGCTCGACGCACGAGATCGTGGTCTTCAACAAGGCCGACCTTCTCGACCCGGACGCACGGCTCGTCCTGCGCGGCTTCCAGCCGAACGCGCTGTTCGTCTCGTCACGCACCGGTGAGGGCATCGGTGAACTCCGTGCCGCGATCGAGGATGCTCTGCCGCTTCCCGCTGTCGAGGTCCGTGCGGTCGTCCCGTACGACCGTGGCGAGCTGATCTCCGCGGCGCACGACTCCGGCCTCATCCTGGCGGAGGAGCACCGCGCCGAGGGGACCTTCCTGCATGCGCACGTGGGGGAACGGCTCGCCGCCGAGCTCGCGCCCTACTCCTCCTGACGTCGCCACCACCAGAATCGGCCGCCGAACCTGAGTTCGGCGGCCGATTCGTTCGTTCCGGTGCGGAGCGTCAGAAGGGCAGAGGCGAGTAGCCCTCCGGCACGATGAGGATGCCGACGACCAGCCCGTCCTCGTTCACGGCGACGCGACCGGTCATTTCTCCGGCCTCGCACACCAGGGTCGTCGCCCCCACGACGGTGCCGACCACCTCGTCGTCGTCGGAGAGCTCGGCACCGCCGGGCATCTCCACGCGGGTATCGCGCAGGCTCTGCAACGCCCCCACCTCCCCGAGCACCGTCCGCCACGTCTCCGCGATCCGTTCCCTCGGCAGTTCGCGCGCGGTGACGGGGTGCATGATGGCGGCGAGCCCGTCCTGGTCGCCGGTCGCGATGAGCGTGAAGACGTGCTCCGTGATCGTGCGCACATCGCTCACCCCGCGCTTGGTCAGCGGCTCGCCGCCCACCGGATCGACCGGCTTCCCGAATCGCTTGAATGCCGCCTGTCGTGTCATTCCCAATTCCTTCCCGATATCGGCCCAGGTCCGGCCGTCGGCGCGCGCCGCGTCGACCGCAGCCTCCAGGCGCCGGCGGGCTTTCTGCACCGCTCTCTGTGCTGCACGGATCTCGTCCATGCCGGAAGTCAACCATTGGTTGACGGCAAGTGTCAACTTTCGGTTGACAGCTCCGGACGTGGCGCCGCAGAGGCTCAGCAATCCAGCGTGATCGGCTCGACCCCCGGCGTATCGAACCCGAAGACCTGCCCGAGGAACGACAGTTCGCTCTCCAGGGCGTGCGCGACGGTTTCGGCACGGCGGAAGCCGTGCCCCTCGCCCTCGTAGAGCACGTACGCATGCGGGATCCCGTGGGCAGCGAGCGCGTCGCGGATGGCCTCGGACTGTGCCGGCGGTACGACGCGATCGTCGGCGCCCTGCAGGATCAGCACCGGCACGCGGAAGCGCTCCGGCCGGCTCAGCGGTGACCGCTGCCGGTAGAGGTCGTCGGCTTCGGGCAGCGGGCCGATGAGCCCGTCGAGGTAGCGCGCCTCGAAGTCGTGCGTGTCGGTCGCCAGCGACCGGGCGTCGCCGACCGCATATCGGGCGACGCCGGCGCCGAATGCGTCGGTGCCCACGAGAGCCGCGAGCACCGTCCATCCTCCGGCCGATCCGCCGTCGATCGCGAGGCGCGCGCCGTCGGCGTCGCCGCGGGCCACCAGGTCGGCTGCCGCTGCCGCGACGTCGTCCACGTCGACGATGCCCCACTGTCCGCGCAGGCGCTCACGGTACGCGCGACCGTAGCCCGTGGAACCGCCGTAATTGACGTCCAGCACCCCGATGCCGCGGCTGGTGAGGTAGGCGATCTTCGCCGACGCGCCCGGGCCCACGTGGGAGGTCGGCCCCCCGTGGACGAAGACCACGTACGGCGGCCGCTCGCCGGCGGGCCCCGTGTGGTCCGGATGCGTCGGCGGATAGGCGAAGGCGTGCACCGGGCCGTGCGGCCCGTCCGCCGTGAGCGACTGCGGCGTCGGCATCCACTCGTCCGGCAGCACCGCTGCTCCGCCCGACACGAGGACCGCGTCTTCGGTGTCGACGTCGACGAGCCACAGTCCGCTCTGCCGGCGATGGCCGGCTCCGGAGACGAGCACCTGGCGCCCGCGCGCGTGCTCGATCACCGCGCCCGACGTGACGGGCACCGGCAGCCTCCGCTCCCCGGTGCCGTCCAGGTAGACGACCTCGTCGGCCCCCTGGGTGCGCACCGCGACCAGGCCGCCGTTGACCGGCGCGAACCAGCGCGAGCCGAGCACCCACAGCGCGCCGCCCGTGTCGGCGTCGGCGGGGGCGACCGGATGCGGCGCCTCGCCGAGCCGAGCGCGCCACAGGTTCCACCGTCCGGTCGTCTCGTCGATGTAGGTGAGCTCGTCCGGGCCGGTCCATTCCGGCTGCAGGGGCGCTCGACCGGCGCCACCGGCAACGGTGGTCCACGTGTCGGCCGCACCGTGGGTCAGCTCGGCGACGCGCACCTCGGTGCGATCCCACGGCATGTCCGGATGGTTCCATGCCACCCATGCGAGCCGCGTGCCGTCGGGGGAGAGCGCGGGCTGTGCCAGGAAGTCGCTTCCCCCGACGACTCGTCGGACGGCCGTCGCATCCGTGGCGCCGGAACCGTCCAGGGGGATGCGCACGATGTCGCGGGCCGGGGTCGCGCCGTCCCGGGCAACCTCCCGGATCGCCAGGAGCAGACCGGATCGATGGTGCAGCCCGCCGAACCGGGTGCGATCGTCGGGCGGGGTCAGCGGGCGGGGCTCGGCCCCCGGTACCAGCGCCCACACGCGCTGGTCGCTCTTCTCGACGTAGACGAGCTCGCCCTCATCCGTGGCCGTCCACGCGCCGCCGCCGTACTCGTGAACGCTCGAGCGCGCACTCGCGGGAGCCGGCAGCACGTCCGTCACGGACCCGTCCGCCGAGCGGCGCCGGACCGTGGAGCGCCCGCCCTCTTCGGGCACGGTCTGCCCCCACCAGATCTCGTCGCCGACGAATCGCGCGCCGTCCAGACGGGGGGAGGCCGTCGCGACCTCCTGCGCCGACAGCGGGGAAGGCCACGAACCGTAGGGGAGCGGAGTCGGCATGCCGTCAGCCTAGGCGCGCGAAACAGTCCGACACACCGCTGCGGCCCGGATGCGGCGCCGGTACCGTCATACCTCACGACGCCGCCTGCGGGCATGCGTCGCAGCCGCCCCCGCCGCTCGTGATCGCGCGCGGCGGGCCCCCACCTCCGTTCGAGAGCCAGAGATGCCCGACGAATCGCGCACCCACGTGCCGTTCTCCTTCGAGTTGTATCCGCCGCGTTCGGCGACCTCGGAGCCGGCGCTGCACGAGACGATCGCGCGTCTGGCCGAGGTGGGGCCGCGGTTCATCTCGGTGACCTACGGCGCCGGCGGTTCCACGCGGGGGCGATCCCTCGATGTGCTCCGGCATATCCGCCGCACCACCGATGTCCGCCCGCTCGCGCACCTCACGTGCATCGGCAACACCTACGCGGGAGCGGCCGCTCTCATCCGCGAGTTCCTCGACGCCGGGATCACGAGCTTCCTCGCGTTGCGCGGCGACCCGCCCGAGGGCGTCGGCGAGGACGAGGTCGAGCTCGGCGATCTGGAGAGCTCGGCGCAACTCGTGCAGCTCATCGACCGCGTCCAGGCCGAGCGAGCGCCGTACACGGAGGCGGGCATCCCCGGGCTCCCCGGCGCCGCACGCGTGGACCGACGCCCGCACGTGCAGATCGCCGTGGCCGCCTTTCCCCGCGGACACCCGCGTTCGCGGCATCCCCGCGAGCACATCGACGCGCTGCTGGCCAAGGAGGCCGCCGGCGCGACGCTGGCGATCACCCAGCTGTTCTTCCACGCCGACGACTATCTCGGGTTCGTCTCGCGTGCCCGCGCAGCCGGGGTGACGATCCCGATCCTTCCCGGCATCATGCCGATCACCTCACCTTCACGCCTCCGGCGCGTGCTCGACCTCACCGGAGAGGAGCTGCCGGCGGAGCTGGCGATCGACCTCGAGGTCGAGCCGACGGTGGCGGGACGGCGTCTGGTGGGAATCGCCCACGCGGCCGCCCTCCTCGCCGACGTGGTCGACGGGGGCGCTCCCGGCGTCCACCTCTATGCCGTCAACAATCACGACACGGTGCTCGCGGTGCTCCGCGAGGCCGGTGTCCTCACCCCGCACAAGGAGACGACGAGATGACCGCATTCCCCACCGGTACGATCCTCGGTTACCCCCGGATCGGCCGCCGGCGCGAGCTCAAGCACGCCGTCGAGGCGTACTGGAGCGGCACCATCGACCAGGGCGAGCTGGAGGCGCGGGCCGCGGCGCTCCGCCGCGCCACCCGCGCGAGGCTCGCGGCGCTGGGGCTCGGACGCACCGACTCGGCGATCCCCGAGTCGTTCTCGTACTACGACCAGGTCCTCGACGCCGCCGTCACGGTCGGGGCGCTGCCGGAGCGTTTCGCGCAGCTGCGGGAGGCCGACGGCGCCGTTCCCCTCGCGGCCTCCTTCACCGCGGCACGGGGCGCGGGGGAGCATCCGCCCCTGGAGATGACGAAGTGGTTCGACACCAACTATCACTACCTGGTGCCCGAGATCTCGCCCGGCACCGTGTTCGCGCTCTCCAGCGACCACTACGCCCGCCTCGTGGCCGAGGCCCGAGCCGACGGTTACACGACGCGGCCGGTGGTCGTCGGGCCGGTGACGCTGTTGGCACTGGCCAAGGCCGCGGAGGGCTCACCGCACGGCTTCCGTCCGCTCGACCGCCTCGAGGACCTCCTGCCGGTGTATGTCGAACTCCTCTCGTCGCTGCGTGCGGCGGGCGCCGAGTGGGTGCAGCTGGATGAGCCGGCCCTCGTGAGCGAGAGCCTGCCGGAGGATGCGGCGACCCTGGCGGCAGCGGCCGAACGCGCGTATGCGGTGCTGGGCGGGGCATCCGTACGCCCCGCGATCCTGGTGGCGGCGCCCTACGCTCAGCTGAGCGATGCTGCGTGGACGGCGCTGGCAGCCGCGCCGGTGGAGGCGATCGCCCTCGACCTCACGCGCGGCGCCGTGCCCCCTGTCGTCGACGGGCTGGCCGGCAAGACGCTCGTGGGGGGTGTCATCGACGGGCGGAACGTCTGGCGGGGCGACCTCGGCGTGGGATGGGCGCGCCTGGATGCGCTCGCGGAGCTCGGCCCGGCAGCCGTTGCCGCCGCAACATCCACGTCCCTGCAGCATGTTCCGCACGATGTCGAGGACGAGACAGACCTCGACCCCCGGCTGGTGCCGTGGCTCGCCTTCGCCGACCAGAAGATCGGCCAGGTCGCCATCCTCGCCCGCGGCATCGAGGAGGGTTCCGATGCGATCGCTGCCGACGTGGCGGCGGCATCCGCCGCGCTGGATGACCGATCGCACGCGCCCGGCGTCGCCGACGGCTCGGTGCGCGCCCGCGCCGCGGCGCTCACCGCGGCCGACTTCGCCCGCGACGCCTACGCCGCGCGTGAGGCGGCGCAGCGGGAGGCGCTGCATCTGCCGGTCCTTCCCGCCACGACGATCGGGTCGTTCCCCCAGACCGGTGAGATCCGCCGCGCGCGGGCGCGGTTCACGCGGGGCGAAATCGATGAGGCTGCCTACGAGGGGTTCCTTCGCGAGGAGATCGCCCGCGTCATCGCGCTGCAGGAGGAGCTCGGGCTCGACGTGCTCGTCCACGGGGAACCCGAGCGCAACGACATGGTGCAGTACTTCGCGGAGAACCTCGACGGCTTCGCGGTCACCCGCAACGGCTGGGTGCAGTCGTACGGTTCGCGGGCCACGCGCCCGTCGATCCTGTGGGGCGACGTATCGCGGCCGGCACCGATCACGGTGCGGTGGGCGACGTATGCGCAGTCGCTCACGGCGCTGCCGGTGAAGGGCATGCTGACGGGTCCGGTCACGATCCTCGCGTGGTCGTTCGTCCGCGACGACCAGCCGCTGGGGGAGACGGCCAATCAGGTGGCCCTGGCCCTCCGGGACGAGATCCGCGACCTCGAGGAGGCCGGGATCGGAGTCATCCAGGTGGATGAGCCGGCGCTTCGCGAACTGCTCCCGTTGCGACGCGACGCTCAGCCGGCATACCTCGACTGGTCGGTCGGATCCTTCCGGCTCGCCACGGCGGGCGCCGGCACCGCCACACAGGTGCACACGCACCTGTGTTACTCGGAGTTCGCGGTGGTCATCGACGCGATCGCGGCTCTGGATGCGGATGTCACCTCGATCGAGGCCGCGCGCAGCCGCGGCGAGGTGATCGGCGACATCCGCACGTCCGGGTTCGCGCACGGCATCGGCCCGGGCGTCTACGACATCCACTCGCCGCGCGTGCCGTCGGTGGACGAGATCGCCGAGCTGCTTGACCGCGCGGTCGCCGAGCTTCCCGTGCGCCAGGTGTGGGTGAATCCCGACTGCGGGTTGAAGACGCGCGGGTACGACGAGACCGTCGCATCGCTCCGCAACATCATCCAGGCGACCCGTCGGACGCGTGAGCGGGTGTCCGCGCCGGTCGCCTGACGCCGAGAAACGACATTCCGGCCCACAAACCACGCGGCGCGTGACTTCTGGGCCGGAATGTTGTTTGTCGCGGTGTGAGGGGAGGGTCAGACGGCGCGCAGCACCGCCACGACGCGACCGAGGACGACGGCGTGGTCGCCGAGGATCGGCTCGAACGCCGAGTTGCGCGGGAGCAGCCACGTGTGACCATCACGTCGGCGGAACGTCTTCACGGTGGCTTCGCCCTCGAGCATCGCCGCGACGATCTCGCCGTTCTCGGCGGTGGACTGCGAGCGGATGACCACCCAGTCCCCGTCGCAGATCGCCGCGTCGATCATCGAGTCGCCCGACACCTTCAGCATGAACAGGTCGCCCTTGCCGACCAGCTGACGGGGCAGCGGGAAGATCTCCTCGACCTGCTGATCGGCGGTGATCGGCACCCCGGCGGCGATGCGGCCGACGAGGGGCACCATGGCCGCGTCACCGAGCGGCGGTGCCGTGTCGGCGGGGTTCTCGGCGGCGGTCCCGGGCAGATCGATCAGGACTTCCATGGCCCGGGTCTTTCCCGGGTCGCGGCGCAGATAACCACTGAGCTCCAGCTGGTTGAGCTGGTGCGTCACGCTGGACAGCGATTTCAGCCCCACCGCGTCGCCGATCTCGCGCATGCTCGGCGGATAACCGTGCCGCGCGATCGAACGCTGGATGACCTCGAGGATCGCGAGCTGCTTGTCGCTGAGGCTCTTGCGTCGCCGCGTCTGCGGCTTGTCCCGAGCGGTCGCGTCGGTCATTCTCGTGCTCCCTCCGTGCCCGCGATGGCACCGGTCTTCGAATGTCGGAGGTCCGTGATGGTCTTCCGTTGTCGAAACCGTATCCGGTATCGGGCCTCGCGTGCGGCTGCGCTGCGCGTGTCGCATCCGATCGATGTCCGATCCCGGGATGTTTGACACGCGCAGTATATCGAAGATAGATTCGGAAGACAGATTCGCATCCGGCCCTCCCGGCCGAGAGCCGGATGCGAATCTTCCCCCAGAGGAGGAACCATGGCCACCATCGCGAGCGTCGCACCGACCACCCGTCTGCGCCTGACCGCGCGCGGCCGCCGAGTGCTCGCATCCGTCGCGGCGCTGCCGGCCGTGATCGCGATCACCCTCGCGGTCCTGGGGGGCGGGGCCGCCCTGGCATCCGGTGACGCCGGGACGCCTGCAGGGAGCTTCGCCGAGATCACCGTCATGTCGGGGGAGTCGCTGTGGTCGATCGCACAGGACGTCGCCCCCGGCGCCGATCCCCGCGACGTCGTCGACGCGATCTCGCGGCTCAACATGCTGGACTCCTCGGCGGTGTCCGCCGGGCAGCGCCTGGCCATCCCCGCGGAGTACGCCCCGACCTCGTAGGGGAGACCTCTCGCCGTAGCATGGGGAGAATGACGACCCGGTTGGACGATCTCCCCCTGCGCGACGATCTGCGGGGGATGGTGCCGTACGGGGCCCCGCAGGCCCCGCTTCCCATCGCCCTGAACGTCAACGAGAACACGCATCCGGTTCCGCAAGAGGTCGCCGACGACATCCTCGACTCCCTCGCCCGGGCACTGCGGGACGTGAACAGGTACCCCGATCGGGAGTTCACGGCACTGCGCGAGGCGTTCGCGGATTACCTCGGGCACGGGCTGACCCCCGACCAGATCTGGGCGGGCAACGGCTCGAACGAGGTGCTGCAGCATCTCCTGCAGGCCTTCGCCGGGCCCGGGCGTACCGCCTTCAGCTTCGCCCCCACCTATTCGATGTATCCCCTCCTCACCCGGGGCACCGGAGCGCAGTGGGTCGCCGGGGAACGGGCGCACGACTTCAGCGTCTCGCCCGAATCGGCCGCAGAGCAGGTGGCCCGCGCGCGGCCGGATGTGGTGTTCCTGTGTGCTCCGAACAATCCCACCGGCACGCCTCTCGGGCTCGATGTCGTCTCGGCCGTCTACGACGCCACCGACGGCATCGTCATCGTGGACGAGGCGTACCAGGAGTTCGCGGCTCGAGAAGGCCGCTCCGCTCTGTCGTTGCTGCCGGGGCGCGAGCGGCTGGTGGTCTCGCGCACCATGAGCAAGGCCTTCGCCTTCGCGGGCGCACGCGTGGGGTATCTCGCGGCGGATCCGGCGCTCATCGACGCGCTGCGGCTCGTCCGCCTGCCGTACCACCTGAGCGCTCTCACGCAGGCGGCGGCCGTGGCGGCGCTCGGTCACGCGTCGACGATGCTCGGGATGGTCGATGACATCATCCTCCAGCGCGACCGGATCGGCGCGACCCTGTCCGCACTGGGCTACACGCCGTACGAGTCGGCGACGAACTTCGTCCTCTTCGGTGGGGTGGATGACCCGTCAGCGACCTGGAACGCGCTCTATGACCGAGGAGTCCTCATCCGCGACGTCGGCATTGCGCACACGCTGCGCGTGACGGCGGGCACGGAGGAGGAGACCACATCGTTCCTCGACGCGCTGGCCTCGGTAGGATCGAAGGTATGACCGGAACCGGCGCGCCGCGCACCGCTGCTCTGCGACGGGCCACGAGCGAGTCGAGCGTCGAGCTCGAGCTCGACCTCGACGGCACGGGTCGCAGTTCCATCTCCACCAGCGTGCCCTTCTACGACCACCTCCTCACCGCCTTCGCGAAGCACTCGTTGACCGACCTGTCGGTGCGCGCGACGGGGGATACGCACATCGACGCCCACCACACGGTGGAAGACGTTGCGATCGTGCTGGGCGACGCCATCGGGCAGGCCCTCGGGGACAAGGCCGGCATCACGCGGTTCGGTGACGCCCTCGTGCCGCTGGACGAGGCGCTCGTGCAGGCCGTGGTCGACATCAGCGGTCGCCCCTACCTCGTTCACAGCGGCGAGCCGGCCGGTTTCGAATACCACCTCATCGGCGGCCACTTCACCGGCTCCCTCGTCCGGCACACGTTCGAGGCCCTCGCCTTCCACGCGGGACTCACCGTGCACGTCCGCGTGCTCGAGGGCCGCGACGCCCACCACATCGCGGAGGCCGAGTACAAGGCGTTCGCGCGAGCGTTCCGCCAGGCGAAGGCCGTCGATCCCCTCGTGGAGGGCATCCCGAGCACGAAGGGCGCGCTGTGACGGACCGACCTCTCGTCGCGGTCCTGGATTACGGCTCGGGCAATGTCCACTCGGCCGTCAAGGCCCTCGCCGCCGCGGGTGCCGACGCGCGTCTGACGGATGACCCCGGGCTCATCCGCGACGCCGATGGTCTGCTCGTTCCCGGCGTCGGCGCCTTCCACGCGGTCATGGAGGCGCTCCGGGAGAGTCGCGGAGACCACCTCATCGAACGACGCCTGGCCGGCGGACGCCCCGTTCTCGGGATCTGCGTGGGCATGCAGGTGCTGTTCGGTCGCGGGGTCGAACGCGGCATCGACACCGAGGGGCTGGGGGAGTGGCCCGGCGTCGTCAGCGAGCTGGATGCTCCGGTGCTCCCGCACATGGGGTGGAACACCGTCGATGCCGGCGCAGGCTCGCGGCTGTTCTCGGGAATCGAATCGGAGCGCTTCTACTTCGTCCACTCCTTCGCCGCCCAGCAGTGGCAGCTCGAGGCCATGCCGCCCTTCCCCTCGCCCACGCTCACCTGGTCCACCTACGGCACGCCGTTCCTCGCTGCGGTGGAGAACGGCCCGCTGGCAGCCACGCAGTTCCACCCGGAGAAGTCGGGCGAGGCGGGCATCAAGCTGCTGTCCAATTGGATCGGCGGCCTCCGCGGGGCTACTCTCTGAGCTTGTGCCCAGCGCGGGCGCCCGCCGTCCGTACGCACGAGGAACCATGAACGATTTCGCGTCCAGCCCCGAGCTGATCCTTCTGCCCGCCGTCGACATCGCCGGAGGGAAGGCCGTGCGCCTGACCCAGGGCGAGGCAGGCACGGAGACCAGCTACGGCGACCCCGTGGATGCCGCCGCCGAGTGGGCGCGACAGGGTGCCCGATGGATCCACCTCGTCGACCTGGATGCGGCGTTCGGTCGGGGGAGCAACGCGGGGATCCTCCGCAAGGTGATCAGGCAGGTCCGGGGCGTCCAGGTCGAGCTATCCGGCGGCATCCGCGACGACAAGTCGCTCCAGGCGGCGCTGGACAGCGGTGCCGCGCGCATCAACCTGGGCACGGCGGCCCTGGAGAACCCCGAATGGGCGGCCGATGTGATCGGCCGCTACGGAGATGTCATCGCCGTGGGGCTGGACGTGCGCGGCACGACCCTCGCCGCCCGCGGGTGGACGCGCGACGGCGGCGATCTGTGGACGGTGCTGGACCGGCTGGAGGACGCCGGATGCAGCCGATACGTCGTGACCGATGTGACCAAGGACGGCACGCTGAAGGGCCCCAATCTCGAGCTGCTTCGAGAGATGGCCTCCCGTACCCCGAAACCGATCGTCGCCTCCGGCGGCGTCTCGAGCCTGGATGACATCGTCGCCCTCCGCGAACTGGTGCCGCTCGGGGTCGAGGGCGCCATCGTCGGCAAAGCCCTGTACGCCGGTGCCTTCACGCTGGCCGAGGCGCTGGATGTCGCCGGAGCCTGACCCCGGCGCCGATTCGGCGGGCGTGCCATGGGAGGGGCGCCGGTTCGAAGCGAACCCTCACTCCGGCGATGACGGGTCGGCCGACCCGTCGTTGCTCGCGGCGCTGACGGCGTTCCGCGCGGGCGGCGGGGATGCGGTCGCCGTCGTCGACGCCTACCGCCACGCGCGTCTGCTCATTCCGCTGATCGCCGAGAAGGGCGACTCCGGTGTCGGCGCGCACGGGCTGACCGTCGACAAGACGCAGGAGCTGTCGATCGTGACCGTCGCCGCCCCCGACGGCCGCAAAGTGCTCCCGGTCTTCTCCTCCGTGGGGGCGATGGGGAGGTGGGATGCGTCGGCGCGACCGGTGCCGGCCGACGGAGTGCGCACGGCGCTGGCCGCCGCATCCGATGACACGGATCTGATCGTGATCGACCCAGGGTCCGAGACGGAGTTCGTGCTGCGGCGACCGGCGGTGTGGGCGATCGGGCAGGGTCTGGCGTGGGAGCCGAGTCATCTGTCGGCGGACGTGTTCACGGGGCTTCAGGAGAGCATCTCCGGAGAGCTCGCCGTGCTGGACCTCGCGGTCGAGCCCGGAGACCCGTCGTCCCGGCTGCGCGGCCCCGAACTCGTCGTCCATCTGCACCTGATGCAGGGCCTCGACCAGGAGGAGCTGGACGCCGTGCTGGCGCGCGTCGCACGCCGCTGGGCCGCCGACGATCGCATCGCCGTGCTGGTGGACTCCCTCACGGTGAAACTCCACCGCTCCTCCTAGCCTTCACGGGGTCCGCTCTTGCAGCCGCTCCCGTGCCCGCAGCCGCGTACCCGGAAATCGAGGAGTTCTCGCGAATCGAGGTCCGGTTCGGCTCCAGCCACCCTCGATTTCCGTGATTTCCTCGTTATCCGGCGCGTGGAGCGGTGCTGGGAGCCGAGAGCTAGGAGCCCGGCCGAGTCAGGTGACGGGTCCCGTCCACTTCTCGCCCGGCCCCTTGCCGATGGGGTCGGGGATGACCGAGGCCTCGCGGAAGGCCAGCTGCACCGAGCGCAGGCCGTCGCGGAGTGACCGGGCGTGCATGTCGCTGATCTCCGGCGCTCCGGCGGTGACCAGTCCGGCCAGCGCGTTGATGACCTTCCGCGCCTCGTCGAGGTCGGTCTGGTTCTCGGGGTCATCGGCCAGACCGACCTTGACCGCAGCGGCGCTCAGCAGGTGGACGGCCGTGGTGGTGATGACCTCGACCGCCGGTACGTCGGCGATGTCACGAGAAGCGGATGCGGCGACGCGCTCCTGCTCTTCCCAGCGGGCCAGACGCTCGGCATCCGGGTCAGGGGTGGGTTCGCTGTCGGGGATCGTGTGCACAGGGTTCTCTCTGGTAGACTTTGGCGGGCTCCGGAGCGTTCTGCTTCGGACGAAAGAGGATTCCATCCCACCCGTTCGCCGCTCCAGGCTACCGGGTCCACGCACTCCGTCCCGTTCTGCGGGGCTGTTCGGGTGCGAGAAGCCGGCGTTGAAAACGTCGTGCCGGGTGGCGTGTATTCCTCTTCCGCTCCCGCCGCACCTGCGGCGCGGTGGCTGACATCCGCAGAAGAGGAGTTCCATATCAGCGATCCCCGCACCAACGATCGCATCCGCGTCCCCGAGGTCCGCCTCGTCGGGCCCGCGGGTGAGCAGGTCGGCGTCGTCCGCATCGAGGTGGCGCTGCGCCTGGCCCAAGAGGCCGACCTCGATCTCGTCGAGGTGGCCCCGAACTCGAAACCCCCCGTGGTCAAGATCATGGATTACGGGAAGTTCAAGTACGAGGCTGCGCAGAAGGCCAAGGAAGCGCGTCGCAACCAGGCGAACACCGTCCTCAAGGAGGTGCGGTTCCGCCTGAAGATCGAGGCACACGACTACATAACCAAACTCAAGCGCGCCGAAGGCTTCCTGCAGGCCGGCGACAAGGTGAAGGCCATGATCCTGTTCCGCGGTCGCGAGCAGTCACGGCCCGAGCAGGGAGTGCGCCTCCTACGCAAGTTCGCCGAAGACGTCGCAGAATTCGGCACCGTCGAATCCAACCCGACCATCGACGGACGCAACATGGTCATGGTCGTGGCCCCGCACAAGAACAAGTCCGAGGCCAAAGCCGAGCAGAACGCACAGCGCACCGCCAACAGGGAAGCCGCTCGTGCGGCCGCCCGTGGCGACGGACACGCCGACGACGAGGACACGGCCGACCAGGCCCGGTCCACCGAGGCCGCGGCCGACTGAGGCCCCCCACTACGCCCGCCCGAGCGGGAAAGACAACGAAGGAAGACACATGCCGAAGCAGAAGACCCACTCGGGTGCCAAGAAGCGTTTCAAGGTCACCGGAAGCGGCAAGATCATGAAGCAGCAGGCGGGACTCCGTCACAACTTCGAAGGCAAGCCCACCAAGCGCACCCGTCGCCTGTCGCAGGACCAGGTCCTCGCCAAGGGCGACGCGAAGGTCGCCAAGAAGCTCCTCGGCATCTGAGCGCCGTCGCACGTTAGGAAATAGAAGAAATGGCTAGAGTCAAGCGGGCCGTCAACGCCCACAAGAAGCGTCGCGTCATCCTCGAGCGCGCGTCCGGCTACCGCGGACAGCGTTCGCGCCTGTACCGCAAGGCGAAGGAGCAGGTCACCCACTCCCTCGTCTACGCCTACCGCGACCGTCGCAAGCGCAAGGGCGACTTCCGCCGCCTGTGGATCCAGCGCATCAACGCCGCTGCCCGCGCGAACGGCATCACGTACAACCGCTTCATCCAGGGTCTCGGGCTCGCCGGCGTGCAGGTCGACCGTCGCATGCTCGCCGAGCTCGCGGTGAACGAGCCGGCGACGTTCGCGTCGCTCGTCGCCACCGCGAAGAACGCGCTGCCCGGCGACGTGAACGCCGCGAAGACCGCGTAAATCTCGCATCCACGTCAAAGGGGCGTCCTCTTCGGAGGGCGCCCCTTTTTCACGTTCTCCCGGGCGTCGGTGGTCGGCGGGGAGCAGGCGTCCCCATACACTGAGGGTGTGCTGGAGAACCCCCGCTCGCCGCGCGTTCGCGCGGTCGCGAAACTGAGTAAGCGCAGCGCGCGCCAGGAGACGGGGCTCTTCCTCCTCGAAGGCCCCCAAGCCGCCCGCGAGGCCCTCGCCTATGTGCCGGCCACGGTGCTGGAACTGTTCGCGACACCGTCGGCGATGGAGCGGCACGGTGACGTCCGGGATGCCGCGCGCGCGGCCGGTCTGGACATCCAGTTCACGACCGAGGACGTGCTCGACGCGATGGCCGACACCGTGACCCCGCAGGGCATCGTGGCCGTCGCGCAGCAGTCACCGACGGCGTTGAAGGACGTCTTCGCGGACTCCCCTCGCCTGGTCGCGATCTGCGAGGAGGTCCGCGACCCGGGGAACCTGGGCACGATCATCCGCGCCGCCGACGCCGCCGGGGCCGACGCGATCGTCCTCACCGGTCGCACGGTCGACCCGTACAACCCGAAGGTCGTCCGCGCCACGACCGGATCGCTCTTCCACCTTCCGATCGTGGTCGGAGTGGAGCTGGAAACCGTCGTCGAGCGCGCGCACGGCGCTGGCATGCGGGTCGTCGCCGCCGATGTCGCCGGAACGGACTTCCTCGACTCGCGCGCGGTGCTGGCCGAGCCCACCGCGTGGCTGTTCGGCAACGAGGCGCGCGGACTCGAGGAGAGTGCGCTCGCCCAGGCCGACCTCACCCTGCGCCTGCCGATCTACGGTCGTGCGGAGTCGCTGAATCTCGCCACCGCGGCAAGCGTCTGCCTGTACGAGACGGCCTTCGCGCAGCGCGCCGGCCAGTGACCCGCCGGCCCCCTGCTGTTACAAGTCGATAAAGCCGCCGGTCAATCCTTGGTCAGTGTGCACTGCCCTCCTAGGGTGTCACTATGGTGACCCCCGACGCCCGCGCCCCAGGCGATCCTCTTGTCGTGCTCGAGGATGTGCAGAAGCACTATGGCGACTTCCAAGCGCTGAAGGACATCAACCTGACCGTCGGTCGCGGTGAGGTGGTCGTGGTCATCGGCCCGTCCGGGTCGGGCAAGTCGACGCTCTGCCGCGCGATCAACCGGCTCGAGACGATCACCTCCGGAACCATCTCCATCGACGGTGCCGAGCTGCCCAAGGAGGGCAAGGCTCTCGCGCAGTTGCGCGCGGACGTGGGAATGGTCTTCCAGTCGTTCAACCTGTTCGCGCACCTCACCATCCTCGAGAACGTGACCCTCGGACCGATCAAGGTGCGGGGGATGAAGCGCGCCGACGCCGAACGCGAGGCCCACCGGCTGCTCGAGCGCGTCGGGATCGACGCGCAGGCCGGCAAGCTCCCCGCCCAGCTCTCGGGCGGACAGCAGCAGCGCGTGGCGATCGCCCGTGCGCTGGCGATGCAGCCCAAGCTGATGCTCTTCGACGAGCCCACCAGCGCCCTCGACCCCGAGATGATCAACGAGGTCCTCGACGTCATGGTCGGGCTTGCCCGGGACGGGATGACGATGGTCGTCGTCACCCACGAGATGGGGTTCGCCCGCAAGGCCGCGGATCGCGTCGTCTTCATGGCGGACGGGCTCATCGTCGAAGAGGCGACACCCGAGGAGTTCTTCACCAACCCGCGGTCGGACCGTGCGAAGGACTTCCTCTCCAAGCTGATCACGCACTGACCGCACCATCCGCCGACAAGAGGCCGTTCCGCCCCGCGCACCGCCCCACCCCGCACCATCGCCCCGCAGTAGCCCGCATCAAGGAGATCTCACATGCGAACCTCACGAATCCTCAGCGGCATCGGCCTCGCGGCCGTCGCCATGCTCACCCTCAGCGCCTGCAACAGCGGCTCACCCACCGCCGGCACCGGCGGCGGGGGTGGGGAAACGCCCGGCACCGACGCCCTGTGGGAAGTTGCCACCGATGTCGACCTCGCCGATAGCCCCACCTACGACCGCATGGTCGAGCGGGACGGCGTCATCGTCGGCGTCAAGAACGACCAGCCCGGGCTCGGTTACGAAGACGCCGCCACGGGCGAGCGCACCGGCTTCGACGTCGACACCGCGCGCTGGATCGCCGCATCCCTGGGCTTCGACGAAGACCAGATCGAGTACGTGACGATCCCCTCCGCGAACCGCGAGCAGGCCATCGTCAACGGCGACATCGACTACTACGTCGGCACCTATTCGATCACCGACGCGCGCAAGCAGCAGATCGACTTCGCCGGTCCCTACTTCATCACCGGTCAGGGCCTGCTGGTCGCCGCCGACAACGAGGACATCACCGGCCCGGACGACCTCGCCGGCAAGATCGTGTGCTCGGTGACGGGTTCGACCCCGCTGCAGCGCATCCGCGACGAGTACAACCCCGGCGACGCCGTCGAGTACGACACGTACTCCCAGTGCGTCGAGCAGCTGAAGGCCGGCTCGGTCGATGCGATCACCACGGATGAGGCGATCCTCGCCGGCTACGTGGCGCTCGAGCCCGACGTCCTGAAGATCGCCGGCGAGCCCTTCAGCGAGGAGCGCTACGGCGTCGGCCTGGAAAAGGGCGACACCGCGCTCAAGGGCCACATCAACGCCGTCTTCACCGACGGCGGCGACGTGTGGACGGCGCTGTTCGAGCAGCACCTGGCACCGGCCGGTATCGAGGCCGAGCAGCCCGCCGTCGAGGAGTGAGTGCGGGGGCGTGGGAGTGGCCTCTCGACCGCTCCCACGCCCATCCCGACCATCCACCACCGTGTGGGACCGTCCATGAAGAGGAGTCGCCGTGAGCGTCATCACCGACAACCTTGATCTCTGGTGGCAGACGCTGCTCGGCACGCTGATCCTGTTCGCCGGCGGCGGCGTCCTGGCCCTGGTCCTCGGCACGATCGTGGGGGCCATGCGGGTCTCCCCGATACCGGTCGCCCGCGCGGTCGGGACGATCTACGTCGGGACGATCCGCAACACGCCGCTGACTCTCGTCTTCTTCGGCTTCGCCTTCGCGCTGCCGCCTCTTCTGGGTCTCCGGCTGACCGGCCAGGTCTCCCTCATCCTCGCCATCTGCGCCCTGGGCATCTACACGGCCACGTATGTGGCCGAGACCATCCGTTCGGGAATCAATACCGTCCCGGTGGGTCAAGCCGAAGCTGCCCGCGCCCTCGGGCTGACGTTCGGCCAGGTGATGTCGCTCGTCGTGATGCCCCAGGCGTTCCGCTCCGTCATCCCCCCGATGGTCAGCGTCTTCATCGCCCTCCTGAAGAACACCACCGTGGCAGCGGGCTTCTCCGTGGTGAACCTCGGCTCCGTCCGCAACTATCTGAGCGAGCGGGGTGAGAACCAGTTCGTCGTGATCCTGTGGGTCATGGTGATCTTCATCGCACTGGTGCTCCTCCTCTCGTGGCTTCAGCGGAGCCTCGAGAACCGATGGAGGGTAGCGCGATGAGCAGCGTTCTCTACGACGTACCCGGCCCCCGCGCCATCATCCGCAACCGCATCCTCGGGGTGCTCACGATCCTCGTCGTGCTCGCCGTGACCGGGTTCTTCCTGTGGCGCCTGGCCGCGACCGGACAGTTCACCGCGGAGAAGTGGTCGGCCTTCACGTACACCAACGTGTGGCTCCAGATCGGTCTGGCGACGCTGCGCACGCTGTCGGCGTTCGCGGTCGCAGCCGTCGGTGCCCTCGTCCTCGGGTTCGTCCTCGCGATCGGGCGCCTGTCGGATCACGCCTGGATCCGCTGGCCGTTCACGGCCGTCATCGAAGTGCTCCGCGCCATCCCCGTGCTGGTGTTCATGTTCCTGCTCTACTACGGCTTCCCGGTGCTGGGTGTGCGGATGGATCCCTACTGGGCCGTGGTGATCGCGCTCATCGCGTACAACGGGTCGGTGCTCGCCGAGGTCATCCGGGCCGGGGTGGAGTCGCTTCCTCGCGGGCAGAGGGAGGCGGGCTACGCGATCGGGCTCCGCAAGAGCGGGGTCATGCGCCTGGTGCTGCTGCCGCAGGCGATCCGCGCCATGATGCCCGTGATCATCGCGCAGCTGGTCGTCACCCTGAAGGACACCGCGCTCGGCTTCATCATCACGTACCCGGAGCTGCTCTTCTACGCGCGCTTCATCGGTTCGCAGGCGTCCCTGGATTCTCCGATCGTCCCGGCAACGATCATCGTGGCGGCGATCTACATCGGGCTCTGCCTCATCCTCTCGGGAGTGGCCACCGCGGTCGAGCGACGCCTGCGCCGTTCGCCGAGGGTCGCGCGGGTGGCGGGGGCGAACCAGCCCACCCAGGAGGTCACCGACACCGAGTTGATCGTCGCCCAGCGGGCGCCGGGCAAGTACAACGGCGCCGGCTGACCACACGAACGGGGCGCCGCCCGCCCGTCGGTAGACTCGACTCTCGTGTCCGACGCCCCCGAGATCACCCCTGAAGCGGTCGACGCCGCCGTGGATGCGGCTCTCGCCGCCATCGACGCCGCCGCCAGCACCGCCGACCTGAAGTCCGCTCGTGCTGCACACTCCGGCGAGGGGTCGCCGCTCGCGCGGCTCAATGCCCGCCTGCGCGACGTGGCGCCGGAGAACAAGGCGCAGTTCGGCAAGCTCGTCGGGCAGGCGCGCGGCCGCGTGAACCAGGCGCTCGCCGCTCGCGAGGCCTCGCTGGCCGAGGCGGAGACCGCGGCGAAGCTGGAGGCGGAGCGCCTGGACATCACGGCGCTCCCGCAGCGCGCCCGCGTCGGTGCGCGGCATCCGCTCACCCTCCTGCAGGACCAGGTCGCCGACATCTTCGTCGGGATGAGCTGGGAGATCGTGGAGGGCCCGGAGCTCGAGCACGAGTGGTACAACTTCGACGCCCTGAACCTCGACGCCGACCACCCGGCCCGCCAGATGCAGGACACCTTCTACGTCGACCCGGTCTCGCGCCACCTGCTGCTGCGCACGCAGACGAGCCCCGTGCAGATGCGCTCGCTGCTGACCCGCGAACTGCCGATCTACATCGTGTCGCCCGGCCGGGTGTACCGCACCGACGAGTTCGACGCGACGCACCTCCCGGTGTTCAGCCAGTTCGAGGGGCTCGTGGTCGACAAGGGCATCACCATGGCCCACCTCCGCGGCACCCTCGACCATGTCGCCCGGCAGCTGTTCGGAGCAGAGGCCAAGACGCGGATGCGCGCGAACTACTTCCCGTTCACCGAGCCCTCGGCCGAGTTCGACCTGTGGCACCCGACCTTCAAGGGCGGGGCGCGCTGGATCGAGTGGGGCGGATGCGGCATGGTCAACCCCAACGTGCTGCGCGCGGCCGGGGTCGACCCGGAGGTGTACTCCGGCTTCGCCTTCGGGATGGGTTTCGAGCGGACGCTGATGTTCCGCTCCGACGTCCAGGACATGCGCGACATGGCCGAGGGTGACATCCGCTTCAGCGAGCAGTTCGGAATGGTGGTCTGATGCGCGTTCCCATCGCGTGGCTGCGTGAGTACGTCGACGTTCCCGCCGACGCCACGCCCGAAGACATCCTCGCCTCCCTCGTCTCCGTCGGCTTCGAGGAGGAGGACGTCCACGGGTTCGGCCTGACCGGCCCGATCGTGGTCGGACAGGTGGTCGACTTCGTCGAGGAGCCGCAGTCCAACGGCAAGACCATCCGCTGGTGCCAGGTGGACGTCGGCCCTTCGACAGGCTCAGGGACCGACACCGCCGCTGGCGGCGGTGACCGGGATGTCCGCGGGATCGTGTGCGGGGCGGGCAACTTCTTCGTCGGTGACAAGGTCGTCGTGACCCTTCCGGGCGCCGTCCTCCCCGGTCCGTTCCCGATCGCCGCGCGCAAGACGTACGGCCATGTCTCGGACGGCATGATCGCCTCGGCCAAGGAGCTGGGGCTGGGGGAGGAGCACAGCGGAATCCTGCGACTCACCGAACTCGGCCTCGACCCCGAGGTCGGCACCGACGCGATTGCGCTGCTGGGGCTGGATGACGTCGCCGTCGAGATCAACGTCACGCCCGACCGCGGGTACGCCCTGAGTCTGCGCGGCGTGGCACGCGAGTACTCCCACGCCACGGGCGCGGCGTTCCGCGACCCGGGCGACCGCCCGTTCGAAGAGCTCGACCAGCCCACCGGCGGGTTCCCGGTCGCCGTCATCGACGAGTCGCCGATCCGGGGACGCGTCGGGGCGGGCGAGTTCGTGGCCCGGATCGTCCGCGGCGTGGATCCGACCAGGCCCACGCCGCCGTGGATGGTGGCACGGCTCACCCTCGCGGGCATCCGGTCTCTGGGCATTCTCATCGACATCACCAACTACGTGATGCTCGAGCTCGGCAACCCGATCCACGGCTACGACCTGGACACGCTGACCGGCGGCATCACGGTGCGCCGGGCGCACCACGGCGAGAAGCTCACGACGCTCGACGGCAAGGAGCGCACGCTCAGCGCAGAAGACCTGCTGATCACCGACGAGTCGGGCCCCATCGGGCTGGCGGGCGTGATGGGCGGCGGGAAGACCGAGATGACGGGGCAGACCCGCAACGTCCTCATCGAAGCGGCGATCTTCGACCCGGTCACCATCGCCCGCACCGCGCGCCGTCACAAGCTGCCGTCCGAGGCGTCGCGCCGCTTCGAGCGGGGCGTCGACCCCCTCATCCCGTTCGTCGCGGCGCGGCGCGTCGCCGACCTGATGGTCGAGCACGCCGGCGGCACCCTCGACACCGAGACGGGCGGAGCGATCTTCGCCGAGGTGTTCGTCGAGGCGGTCGAACTGCCCAAGGTGTTCGTCTCCGGACTCATCGGGGTGGATTACCGGGATGCCGAGATCACTGGCGCGCTCGAGACCATCGGGTGCGACGTGACCGAAGCAGACGCCGCCGCCGGCGCCTGGATCGTCATCCCGCCGTCGTGGCGCCCCGACCTCACCGACAAATGGACCCTTGCCGAAGAGGTCGCGCGCATCACCGGGTACGACCGCATCCCGTCGGAGCTCCCCGTCCCCCCGTCCGGCCGCGGCTACACCCCGCTGCAGCAGGGGCGGCGCCGTGTCGCGAACGCGCTGGCGGCCGCGGGATACGTCGAGACGCCGTCCTTCGGCTTCACCACCGCCGAGCAGAACCACCTGCACGGGTCGGCCGGGGGCGAGCACCTCCCGAGCGTCAAGCTCGCGAACCCGCTTGACGGACAGGCGCCGTTCCTGCGGCGCTCGCTCGTGCCCGGGCTCCTCCAGGTGGCCCACCGCAACGTCTCCCGCGGACTGACCGACCTCGCCCTCTTCGAAACCGGCACGGTGTTCCTCCCCGAGCCCGGTGTCACCTACGGCACCGAGATCGTCCCGGAGCCGGCCGTGCGTCCGGATGCAGCGACGCTGGCAGAACTCGACGCGGCCATCCCCCCGCAGCCCCGGCACGTCGCGGTGCTGCTCACCGGTAACCGGGTGGCAAAGCAGCCCGGCGTCGACGCCGAGCCCTTCGGCGTCGCCGACGCG
The DNA here is from genome assembly GCF_057197605.1 of Microbacterium sp. Z11_20. Lineage (NCBI taxonomy): Bacteria > Bacillati > Actinomycetota > Actinomycetes > Micrococcales > Microbacteriaceae > Microbacterium > Microbacterium sp. Z11_20. The sequence continues at coordinate 282,012 of NZ_JBXVOQ010000001.1, forward strand.
CTGGACGCGGTGCGCACGATCGGGGCCGCAGCCGGAGTCGAGATCGGCGTCGCCGAGGGCCGGCGCGCGGCCCTTCACCCCGGCCGCACCGGCGTGCTCACGGTGGGCGGCGCCGAGGTGGGCTACGTGGGCGAACTGCTTCCCTCCGTCGCCGCCGACGCCGACCTTCCGGGTCGTGTCGCGGTGGCCGAGCTGAACCTCGACCTGCTCCTGGAGCGGACCGGTGGGCCCGTGGTCGCCGCATCCCTCTCCGGCTACCCGGCAGCGACGCAGGACGTGTCCCTCGTCGTGGGCGCCGATGTGCCGGCGGCCGAGGTGCGTTCCGCGCTGGTCGACGGCGCGGGCGCGCTGCTGGAGTCCGCGCGGCTGGTGGACGACTACCGCGGGCAGGGCGTGGCGGAGGGGAGCAAGAGCCTCACGTACGCACTGCGGTTCCGCGCGCCCGACCGCACGCTCACGTCCGCGGAGGCCACCGAGGCCAAGCTCGCCGGCGTGGCGGTCGCCTCTGAGCGCTTCGGCGCCAGCATCCGCGACTGACCTCGGCGTTCAAAACTCAGGAGACACGCCGTGCGGGGTGGCCGTGGGGCCCCGATGGGGCGGAATCTCCTGAGTTTTGAACAGACCGGGCCTCGCGGCGTGGCGCCGGGTGTCGGTACCCGGTGCGGCCTGTCGGCGTTCAAAACTCAGGAGACACGCCGTGCGGGGTGGCCGTTGGGGCCCGGATGGGGCGGAATCTCCTGAGTTTTGAACGCCGAACGCCGCCTCGCCGTCGGCCAGCTCGGTGACGATGCTGTCGGGACGGGATTTGCATACCGGTCTCGCACGGGGCTAGGGTCGGCGCATGCTTCCCGCCGGCTCCGCCTCGCTCGCGCTCCGCGGCCCCGGCGTGCGCCCGCTTCGCCGCGGCCGCCGACTCTAGGCGACTCCGGGAGCGCGTCTGCGGCTCGGGTGTCGCCGTCTCCGGCCCCGTCCCAGACATAAGGTGGAAGTCATGCCCTATTCGGTCGCCGTCTCCGGTGCATCCGGCTACGCCGGCGGCGAGATGCTGCGCCTGCTCGCCGGACACCCGGACGTCCAGATCCGCACCGTCACCGCGCACTCCACCGCCGGCCAGCCGCTCATCGAGCACCAGCCGCACCTGCGCTCCCTCGCCGGTCTCACCCTGCAGGAGACGACGCCGGAGGTCCTCGCCGGGCACGACATCGTCATCCTGGCTCTTCCGCACGGACAATCCGGTCAGTACACCGACGCGCTGGCCGATACGCCGCTCGTGATCGACGCCGGAGCGGACCACCGCCTCACCGATTCCGTCGATTGGGGCCGCTTCTACGGCGGCGACTTCGCCGAGGCGTGGACGTACGGAGTGCCGGAGCTGCCGGTCGGTTCCGGAAAGCAGCGCGACGCCCTCGTCGGTGCGACGCGGATCGCAGCCCCCGGATGCAACGCCTCCTCGGTGTCGCTCAGCATCGCGCCGGGGGTCGCCGCCGGCGTCGTGTCCGCGTCCGACATCGTCAGCGTGCTCGCGGTCGGCCCCAGCGGTGCGGGGAAGAGCCTCAAGACGAATCTCCTCGCCAGCGAGGTCCTCGGTTCGGCCAACCCGTACGCCGTCGGCGGCACCCACCGCCATATCCCCGAGATCCGCCAGGCCCTGGTGGCGGCGGGCGCGGATGCGGCATCGGTGCGTGTCTCCTTCACCCCGGTGATCGTCCCGATGGCCCGCGGCATCCTCGCCACCACCTCCGCGCCGATCACCCCCGGGGCCACCGACGATCAGATCCGTGCCGCGTGGGAGGAGGCGTACGACGGTGAGCCCTTCGTCCACCTTCTGCCCGCCGGCGCCTTCCCACGCACCGCGGACGTGATCGGCGCGAACACCGCTCTGCTGGGGCTCGCGATCGACCGGGACGCGAACCGCGTCGTCGTGGTCACGGCCGTGGACAACCTCGTCAAGGGCACCGCAGGTGCCGCTGTGCAGTCGATGAACATCGCGCTCGGGCTTCCCGAAACCCGCGCGCTGAGCGTGAACGGAGTGGCACCGTGAGCGTCACCGCCCCCGCCGGATTCGACGCCGCAGGCGTGGCCGTCGGACTCAAATCCACCGGCAAGCCCGATGTCGCCGTCGTGGTGAACCGCGGCCCGCTCAAGGTGGGAGCGGCCGTGTTCACGTCCAACCGCGCCAAGGCCAACCCGATCCTGTGGTCGGAGCAGGCGATCAAGGACGGGGTCGTCGAGGCCATCGTGCTCAACTCCGGCGGGGCCAACTGCTTCACCGGCTCGTTCGGATTCCAGACGACGCATCAGACCGCCGAGAAGACCGGGGAGCTCCTCGGGGTCGGTGCCGGCGACGTGCTGGTGTGCTCGACCGGTCTCATCGGCACCGGCGACGAGGTGTTCCGCGGCAAGGTGCTCCGCGGTGTCGAGGAGGCCGTCGCGGCGCTCTCGGACGACGGGGGAGAGGACGCGTCGCTCGCGATCATGACGACCGACTCGCGCCCCAAACGGGTCGTGCACAGCGAGGGCGGCTGGACGATCGGCGGGATGGCGAAGGGTGCCGGGATGCTGGCCCCCGGGCTTGCCACGATGCTCGTGGTGCTGACCACCGACGCGGTGCTCGACTCCGCCGAGGCGGATGCCGCGCTCCGGCACGCGACCCGCGTGAGCTTCGACCGGCTGGACTCCGACGGCTGCATGTCCACGAACGACCAGGTCAGCCTTCTCGTGAGCGGGGCCAGCGGCATCCGCCCCGAGGCCGGGTCGTTCCGTGCGGCGCTCGCCGCGGTGTGCCTCGATCTGGCCGAGCAGCTGCAGTCCGACGCGGAGGGCGCGAGCCACGACATCCGCATCGAGGTGGTGCACGCCGCCACCGAGGAAGAGGCCGTCGAAGTCGGCCGCTCGGTGGCCCGCAACAATCTCTTCAAAGCCGCGATCTTCGGCAACGACCCCAACTGGGGCCGGGTGCTCGCCGCGATCGGGACCACCACGGCGCAGTTCGACCCGTACGACGTGGACGTGTGGATGAACGGGGTGCGCGTGTGCACGGCCGGCGGGCCGGACCGCCCCCGCGAAGAGGTCGATCTCACTCCGCGTGCCACGCGGGTGGGGATCGACCTGAAAGCCGGCGACGCCGGCGCGGTGATCCTCACCAACGACCTCACCCACGACTACGTTCACGAGAACAGCGCCTACTCCTCATGACCGGAATCGATCTTCAAGACACCGACCCCGCCGCCGCGAGCGAGCGCGCGGCCATCCTCGTGGAGTCCCTCCCGTGGCTGCGGCGGTACCGCGACTCGATCATCGTGATCAAGTACGGCGGCAACGCGATGGTCAGCGACGAGCTGCAGGAGGCATTCGCCGCCGACATCGCCTACCTCCGCTATGTCGGGGTGCTCCCGGTGGTCGTGCACGGCGGGGGCCCGCAGATCTCCTCGATGCTCGATCGCCTGGCCATCCCCAGCGAGTTCAAGGGGGGCTACCGGGTCACCTCGACGGAGGCGATCAGCGTCGTGCGGATGGTGCTCACCGGCCAGATCAACCCGCAGCTGGTGGCGAAGGTCAACGCCCACGGCCCGCTGGCCACCGGCCTCAGCGGTGAGGACGCGGGGCTGTTCGGCGGGCGGCGCCGCGGCGTCGTCGTCGACGGCATCGAGCACGACCTCGGCCGGGTGGGCGACGTCGAGTCGGTGGATCCGAAGGCCATCCTCGACCACCTCGCCGCCGGCCGCATCCCGATCGTCTCGAGCATCGCCCCCGACCTGGATCGTCCCGGCCACTCGCTCAACGTGAACGCCGACGCGGCCGCGGCCGCGCTCGCGGTCGCGCTGAAAGCGCAGAAGCTCGTGATCCTCACCGACGTGGCGGGGCTGTACGCCGACTGGCCCAACCGGCAATCCCTCGTCTCCCACCTGACATCGTCCGAGCTTCGAGCGATGATGCCGCGCCTGCAGTCCGGGATGATCCCTAAGATGCAGGCGTGCCTGGACGCCGTCGACGGTGACGTGCCGACGGCGGCGATCATCGATGGCCGGGTGCCGCACTCGGTGCTCGTGGAGCTGTTCACCAGCAAGGGGATCGGAACGGAGGTCGTCGCATGAGCGACGCAACGACGTGGCAGGAGGACGCCGGGCGCGACCTCGTCCGCAGCTTCGGCGAACGGATGGCGCTGTTCGTCCGCGGTGAAGGCGCATATCTGTGGGACGAGGACGGACGGCGCTACCTCGACTTCCTCGCCGGGATCGCCGTGGACGCGCTGGGCCATGCGCACCCGGTCTTCGTGGAGGCGGTCTCCCGTCAGGCGGCCACCCTCGTGCACGTGTCGAACTACTTCGCGACCCCGCCGCAACTCGAGCTCGCCGCCCGCCTCAAGCGGCTGGCCGGAACCGGCCCCGCCGGGCGCGTGTACTTCGGCAACTCCGGTGCGGAGGCCAACGAAGCGGCGTTCAAGCTGGCGCGCCTGCACGGCCGCGAAACCGGTCGCACCCGCATCCTCACCCTGAAGGGCGGCTTCCACGGCCGCACCATGGGCACCCTCGCTCTCACCGGGAAGCCGGCCCTCCAGGCCGACTTCCTCCCCATGGTGCCGGGCGTCGAGCACATCGACCCCACGATCGACGCCCTGGCGGCGGCGATGGATGACCGCGTCGCCGCCCTGATCGTCGAACCGATCCAGGGCGAGGCCGGCGTCGTGGACCTTCCGGAGGGATATCTCGCCGCAGCCCGTTCTCTCACGGGGCGCTCCGGCGCGCTGCTGATCATCGACGAGATCCAGACGGGCGCCGGGCGCACGGGGGAGTGGTTCGCCTTCCAGCACGAGGGCATCACCCCCGACGCGATCACGGTGGCGAAGGGTATGGGCGGCGGCTTCCCGATCGGCGCGCTGATCACCTACGCCGCCGCGAGCGAGTTGTTCTACCCCGGCACCCACGGCTCCACCTTCGGCGGCAATGCGCTCGGCACCGCCGTGGCCGGCGCGGTCCTGGATGAGATCGAGCGGGCGGGGCTCGTGGACAACGCCCGCCGGCGCGGCGCTCAAGTGCGCACCGCGATCGAGGGAATCGGCTCGACATTGGTGACCGGCATCCGCGGACGGGGACTGCTCCTCGGTGTGACGCTGAGCCACCCCGTCGCCAAGGCGATCGTCGCCGCCGCTCAGCAGCACGGCCTGATCGTGAACGCCCCGAACGATGACACCATCCGTCTCGCGCCGCCGCTGACGATCGGCGACACCGAGATCGAGGAGTTCACGCGGCTGTTCGCCGCGTCGCTCGCGACCGTTTCCGACTCGCTGCTGCTCGAGGATGCCGCCGAAGCGGCGAAGGGAGTTTCCGCGTGACCCGACACCTCCTGCGTGATGATGACCTCAGTCCCGCCGAACAATCCGAGATCCTCGACCTCGCGCTCGAACTGAAGAAGGATCGCTGGGGGACCAGGCCCCTCGCGGGCCCCCAGACCGTGGCGGTGATCTTCGACAAGTCGTCCACGCGCACGCGGGTGTCCTTCGCCGTCGGCATCGCCGACCTCGGGGGATCCCCGCTGATCATCTCCACCGCCAACAGCCAGCTGGGCGGCAAGGAGACCCCCTCGGACACCGCCCGCGTGCTCGAGAGGCAGGTCGCCGCGATCGTGTGGCGCACGTACGCGCAGTCGGGGCTCGAGGAGATGGCCCGCGGCACGCGCGTTCCCGTCGTCAACGCGCTCAGCGACGACTTCCACCCCTGCCAGCTGCTGGCCGACCTGCTGACCATCCGCGAGCACAAGGGCGAGCTGGCCGGCCTCACCCTCTCCTTCTTCGGCGACGGCCGGAGCAATATGGCGCACTCGTACGTCCTGGCGTGCGTCACCGCCGGAATGCACGTGCGCGTGGCCTCGCCGGAGAATTATGCGCCGCGCGAGGATGTCGTCGCCGATGCCGACGCCATCGCCGCCCGCACCGGCGGCTCGGTCACGCTGTACACCGACGCCATCGAGGCGGCCGCGGGGGCGGATGTCGTCGTGACCGACACCTGGGTGTCGATGGGCAAGGAGGAGGAGAAACTCGCACGCCTGCGTGATCTCGGCGCCTACAAGGTGACGCACGACATCATGGGGCTCGCGCGGCAGGACGCGATCTTCATCCACTGTCTGCCCGCCGATCGCGGTTACGAGGTCGACGCGGAGATCATCGACGGCCCCCAGAGCGTCGTGTGGGATGAGGCCGAGAACAGGCTTCACGCGCAGAAGGCGCTCCTGGTGTGGCTGCTGCGGCAGGACTGACCGGCTGGCTCACGTCGCGGTGGCGGCGTTTCGACGCGCCGCCGCGCCTGGCCGGCATCGACCTGGCGCGAGGACTGGCCGTCGTCGGGATGCTCGCGGCGCACCTGCTCGTCATCGAGGCGTTCGTCCCGGCCGACCCGGCCACGTGGGTGGACGTCGTCAACGGCCGGTCCTCGATCCTCTTCGCCACGCTCGCGGGTGTGTCGATCGCGCTGGTCACCGGCGGTCCCAGGCCGCTGCAGGGCCCCGCGCGCGCCCGCGCCTCGGGGCGCATCGCGCTGCGGGGTGCGCTGCTGTGGGTCATCGGGGTGGCCCTGGTGAGCACCGGGGTGCCGGTCTACGTCATCCTGCCCGCCTACGCCATCCTGTTCCTCCTGTCGCTGCCGTTCCTCGGCCTCCGCGCCCGTACGCTGTTCGTGCTCGCCGCGGTCCTCGGCATCGTCATGCCTTTCCCGCAGGCGCTGTGGGACGCGTCGCCCTTCTGGTTCACCCCTGATGGGGCCGCGATCTCCACGGTCATCGGGTGGCATTACCCCTTCCCGGTGTGGATCGCGTTCCTGCTCGCGGGGATGGCCATCGGCCGCACCGACCTGCGGTCGGTCCGGACGGCCGTGCTCCTCCTGGGCGCCGGCTCCGCCCTCGCCGTGCTCGCGTACGCCGTGGCGGCCGTATCGGGTTCGCAGTTCGCCGACGAGCCGCTGTCGCTCTTCAATGCCGTATGGACGGCCCGCGCGCACTCCAGCGGCGTGCTGGAGGTGGTCGGCTCAGGAGGTTTCGCGATCGCCGTGATCGGTCTGTCCCTGCTCGTCTGCCGCACGGTGCTCCGCTGGGTGGTCGTGCCGCTGCGCGCCGTGGGCTCGATGCCGTTGACCGCCTACACGGCGCAGCTGGTCGTGTGGGCCGTGATCGCGGCATCCGTGCTGGGCGACAGCGGTGACCTCCGCGGGTTCCGGGCGCTCGAACCGTTCTGGCCGATGACGCTCGCGCTGCTGGCGGCGTGCACGCTCTGGGCTCTGCTCATCGGACGCGGACCGCTGGAGGCCGGCATCGCCCGGGTGAGCGACTGGGTCGTGCGGGAGCCGGCCGCCCGCGAGCGGGTCGATAGGCTGGAGCAATGAGTCAGTCGGGGCACGGCACGAACGACGGGGCCCTGTGGGGTGCCCGGTTCTCGGGCGGCCCGTCAGCCGAACTGGCCGCGCTCAGCCGTTCGACGCACTTCGACTGGGACCTCGCGCTCTACGACATCGCCGGCTCGCATGCGCACGCGAAGGCGCTGGAGGCGGCGGGCTATCTGAGCGTGGATGAGGCGGCGGCGATGCACGCGGGGCTCGACGCGCTCGCCGCCCGGGTGGTGGAGGGAACTCTCGTAGCCGGCCCGGACGACGAGGACGTCCACGGCGCCCTCGAGGCCGCGCTGATCGCGCAGGTCGGCCCCGGGCTCGGGGGGAAGCTCCGCGCCGGCCGGAGCCGCAACGACCAGATCGCCACCCTCGTGCGGCTCTACCTCCTCGATCACGGTCGCACGATCGCGCGCGAGGTCCTGCGCCTCATCGACGCGATCGTCGCTCAGGCCGACGCGCACGCCGACGCGGTCATGCCGGGGCGGACGCACCTGCAGCATGCTCAGCCCGTGCTGCTCGCGCATCACCTGCAGGCGTACGGCTGGGCGCTGCTGCGCGGGCTCGAGCGTCTGCGCGATTGGTCGGGTCGCGCCGCGGTGTCACCGTACGGCGGGGGAGCGCTGGCGGGATCGAGCCTCGGGCTCGACCCTGAGCTGGTCGCCCGGGAACTGGGCCTTGCCCGCCCGGCGGAGAACTCCCTCGATGGCACCGCCTCGCGCGACGTCGTGGCCGAATTCGCCTTCGTCACGGCCATGATCGCGGTGGATGTGTCGCGCTTCGCCGAAGACGTCATCCTGTGGAACACGCGCGAGTTCGGCTTCGTCACGCTCGACGACGCGTACTCGACCGGTTCGAGCATCATGCCGCAGAAGAAGAACCCCGACATCGCGGAGCTTGCCCGGGGCAAGGCGGGGCGCCTCATCGGCAACCTGGCGGGGCTCCTGGCCACGCTCAAGGGCCTGCCGTTGGCGTACAACCGCGATCTGCAGGAGGACAAGGAACCGGTCTTCGACAGCGTGCGCACCCTCGAGCTGGTGCTTCCCGCCTTCGCGGGAATGATCGCGACGCTGCGCTTCGACACCGCCCGGATGGCCGCCCTGGCGCCGGAGGGGTTCTCGCTCGCGACCGACGTGGCCGACTGGCTGGTGCGGCAGGGAGTGCCCTTCCGTGATGCGCACGAGATCTCGGGCTCGCTCGTGCGGGCCTGCGAGGAGCGCGGGATCGGGCTCGAGGATGCTCCGGACGAGCTCCTCGCGGAGGTCTCCCCGGCGCTCACCCCCGCGGTGCGCGACGTCCTCACGGTCGAAGGCTCGGTCGCCAGTCGCTCGGGTGTGGGCGGGACCGCCCCGGAGCGCGTGAGCGAGCAGCGGCGTCAGCTCGTCACTCGCGCGCAGGCGGTGACGCGCGAACTCGGACTCTGAGATAAGTCTTTGGCTGATATTTCCTGACGATCAGTTATATGCTTATCGGATGACCACGGTCGTGATCGCCGACATCGTCGGCTCCCGCCGCCTCGCCGACCGCGCGCACGCACAGCGCGTCCTCGAGGAGACCATCGCGCGCGTGGAGGCGGAGCATCCCCTCGCCGAACGCCGCTTGACACCCACCGTCGGCGACGAGTTGCAGGCGGTCTATCCGGGGTTGGAGGCGGCGCTGAGTTCGCTGCTCCTGCTGCAATTGGCACTGCCCGACGGCGTGGAGTGCCGCTTCGGCGTCGGCCTCGGCCGCGTCAACCCCGTGCCCTCGGGCGCGAGCGAGCTCACCGACGGCCCTGGGTGGTGGGCGGCGCGGGCGGCGATCGACCGCGTGCACGGCCTGCAGCAGCGCGCCGCGCCGAGCGCGCGGACATGGGTGAGCGTCGCAGAGGGGGAGGAGAATGCCGGCATGCGCTCCTCCGCCGCGTTCGCCAACGCGTATCTCCTCGCACGAGACCAGCTCGTGGGCTCGATGAGCGAGCGCACGCGGCGCCTCGTATACGGACGGTGCCTCGGTCGCACGCAACGGGCGCTGGCCGAGGCGGAGGGCATCACGCAGTCCGCCGTGTCACAGGCACTCGGCGGTGCCGGTGCCGGTGCGATCGTGGAGGGCTTCGCCTCGCTGACCCCGGCGGGGACGCCGTGATCTTCGCCGGCATGCTCCTGCTGATGATCGGGGCAGCCGATCTGCTGCGCCAGTTCGCGCCCGCGCGCGGCCGATGGCTCGCCTACCTCGCCGCCGCCGTCGTGCTGATCGCCGCGAGCGCGGCGGTGGACGCCGTCCCCGTGGCGATCGCGGCGGCGCTCCTGGCCGCCGGCTGGGTGGCGCTGGTCTCCCCGGACGGGGCGCGGCGCGCCGGTATCTGGGCGGCAGCGGTCGTGGCGGCGATCTGCGCGACGGCCGTGCTCGCCGCGGGCCCGCGGGCGACGCCGGGACCGCTCGGCGAAAGCTGGCAGCCGGTGGCGCCCTTCGGCCCGGTCGCGATCGACGCGCTCGTCGTCGTCGTGGGCGCGGCGATGTTCCTGCTCGAATCGGCGAACATCGTCGTCCGCTCGGCGCTACGCGGGGAGCGCGTCGCGCTCGCGCCGGCCGACTCCGCCCTGAAGGGCGGGCGTCTCATCGGCCCGCTCGAGCGCCTCCTCGTCTTCGCGCTCACGTTGGCCGGCGCCTACACGCTGCTGGCGGCCGTTCTCGCGGCGAAAGGCATCGTGCGCTTCCCCGAGATCTCCCGTGACGGCGACGCCGGAGACCGTGCCGAGTACTTCCTCGTGGGGAGCCTCGTCAGCTGGGCCTGCGCCCTGGGGGCCGCAGCGCTCGTGTGGTGGGGTGCTGCGGTCTGAGCAGATCGGCGAGATCCAGCCCCTCACCGACACCTCCCGATGGGTCTACATCAGGGACTCGGAGGGCAACCTCATCGGGCTGTTCGATGAGGTCGCAGCGTCGTGAGGCCCCACGCCCGCTGGTAGCCTGGCGGATGTGTCCGCCCCACCCACCGACAGCGCTGTGAGCGCGCTCGCGCCCGAGAACGACCCGTCCTTCGACAACGTCTGGGACGAGCTGAACTGGCGGGGGCTCGTGCACGTGTCCACGGATGCCGGGGATCTGCGCACGCTCCTGGGCGGGCCTCCGATCGTGTTCTACTGCGGGTTCGACCCCACGGCGCCCAGCCTGCACCTGGGAAACCTCGTGCAACTGCTGACGATGCGACGTCTGCAGCTGGCCGGCCACCGGCCGCTCGGGCTCGTGGGCGGGTCGACCGGCCTGATCGGCGATCCGCGCCCGACGGCCGAAAGGACGTTGAACACTCCCGAGACCGTGCAGGAATGGGTCGGTTTCCTCCGCGCCCAGGTCGAGCGCTTCCTGAGCTTCGACGGCGACAACGCGGCGCGGATCGTGAACAATCTCGACTGGACGGCGCCGCTGAGCGCCATCGACTTCCTCCGCGACATCGGAAAGCACTACCGCGTGGGCGCGATGCTGAAGAAGGACGCGGTGGCGGCGCGGCTCAACTCCGACGCCGGCATCAGCTACACCGAGTTCAGCTACCAGATCCTGCAGGGGCTGGACTACCTCGAGCTCTTCCGCTCGTACGGCTGCGTTCTGCAGACCGGGGGGAGCGACCAGTGGGGGAACCTCGTCAGCGGCGTCGACCTCATCCACCGGGTGGAGGGGCGATCGGTGCACGCGGTCGGCACGCCGCTGATCACCAACGCCGACGGCACGAAGTTCGGCAAGAGCGAGGGCAACGCGATCTGGCTGGATCCGCAGATGTGCAGCCCGTACGCGTTCTACCAGTTCTTCCTCAACACCCTCGACGCGGATGTGATCGCGCGCCTGAAGGTGTTCACGTTCCTCACGGGGGCGGAGATCTCGGAGTACGAACGGCTGGTGGCCGAGGAGCCGTTCCGCCGTGGCGCGCAACGACGACTCGCGCTGGAAGTGACGGCATTCGTGCACGGCATGGAGTCCGCGTCCGCAGTGGCTGCGGCATCCGAGGCTCTCTTCGGTCAGGGAGACCTCTCGTCGCTGGATGCGGCGACACTGCGCAGCGCGCTGGAAGAGCTTCCGCACGCCCGGGTGCCGGCGGGCACATCGGTGGTGGATGCGCTGGTGGCGACCGGGCTCGTGACGAGTCTGAGCGAGGCGCGGCGCGCGATCGCGCAGGGCGGGGTGACGCTGGATGGTGAGCGGGTGACCGCGGACGACGCCGTCGTCGACGCATCGCTTCCCGGCGGGGTCTCGGTGCTCCGACGTGGCAAGAAGACTCTCGCCGGCGTCTTCCTCGACTGAGCCCGCGCCGTGCCGTTGACGCCGAGCCACGCGGTGGTGGCCCTGGCATTCGTGCGCACGCCCCTGGTTCCGGCGGCACTCGCGATCGGGGCGATGGCACCCGATCTGCCGCTGTTCGTGCGGGGGGTGGTGCCGCCCTACGGTCGCACGCACGATCTGGCATGGCTGCCCCTGACCGTGGCGATGGCGGCCATGCTGCTGCTGGTGTGGCGATGCGTCCTGCGTCCTGCCGTCCGCGAACTCGTCCCGCGGCGGGTGGCCGAGCGGCTTCCCGCCGCGTGGGACGCCGGGGCGACCGAGGGCCTGCGCGAGACGGTCGCTCTTCCGGGTAGGCGGCTGTCGTGGCCACGCGTGGGCCTGGTCGTGCTCTCCCTCGCGCTCGGCGTGGTGACGCACATCGTGTGGGACCTGTTCACGCACGAAGGACGCGGGGGAGTGGAACTGCTCCCCGTGCTCGACGAACGGTGGGGCGCGCTCCGGGGGTACTCGTGGTTGCAGCACGGCTCGAGCGTCGTCGGTCTCACGATCCTCGCCGCGTGGGGCCTGATCCGGATGAGCCGCCGCACGCCCGAGCCGGTGGTGCGCCTGCTTCCGGCACCGGTACGCACCGCATGGTGGTGCTCGCTGCCCGTCGTCCTCGCCGGCGCGTGGCTGATCGGCCTCGCCGTGCACGGCCCCCTCGGCGCCGGCTTCACCCCCGCCCACCTCGCCTACCGCGTGCTGCCCCCCGCCGCGGCGGGGTGGGGCGCCGCGACGCTGCTCCTGTGCCTCGCGATCCTGCTGCGACGGCGGGCGGCGGGGTGACTTCTCGGCGGCACCGGCCCCGCGCCACCGTCTGCCCCGAGGCCCGGAAACACGGGCGACACGCCCGGGATGCGCCGAGATTTGCCGAGTCCCCGGATCCCACGTAACTTATTACTTGTTCGCCCCACAGGGGAGAGCGGAGAGGCCGAAAGGCCCCGCTACCTCTCAAGCGGAGAACCACCCCCAGCCTCACACTCACTTGAGTGTGACGACCTCCGGGTCTAGGATGGGGTTCCGGCCGCTCAGGCTGCGTCCCCGACGCTCGGTTCCGATTCGGAACGAACGAAACGTCGATTTGACAAGCTGAGCGAAACGGATAAGATAGAGAAGTTGCCCTGCGGGCAGAGCCGAGAGGCCGAGCAGCAGGAGCATCCGATCCTTGAGAACTCAACAGCGTGCACTTGTCAAATGCCAAAAAACCTCGCGGTCAGCTTGTCTGACCGATGAGATTCTTTTGAGATTAAACGGATAAATGTCAGTAATGACATCCGATCGTCAGATCAAACTCGCTCGGCCGAACCCATTCCGGTTCGATCGCAGCAAAATTCTTCTACGGAGAGTTTGATCCTGGCTCAGGATGAACGCTGGCGGCGTGCTTAACACATGCAAGTCGAACGGTGAAGGAGAGCTTGCTCTCCGGATCAGTGGCGAACGGGTGAGTAACACGTGAGCAACCTGCCCCGGACTCTGGGATAACAGTTGGAAACAGCTGCTAATACCGGATACGAGCTGCGACCGCATGGTCAGCAGCTGGAAAGAACTTCGGTCTGGGATGGGCTCGCGGCCTATCAGCTAGTTGGTGAGGTAATGGCTCACCAAGGCGTCGACGGGTAGCCGGCCTGAGAGGGTGACCGGCCACACTGGGACTGAGACACGGCCCAGACTCCTACGGGAGGCAGCAGTGGGGAATATTGCACAATGGGCGAAAGCCTGATGCAGCAACGCCGCGTGAGGGACGACGGCCTTCGGGTTGTAAACCTCTTTTAGCAGGGAAGAAGCGAAAGTGACGGTACCTGCAGAAAAAGCACCGGCTAACTACGTGCCAGCAGCCGCGGTAATACGTAGGGTGCAAGCGTTATCCGGAATTATTGGGCGTAAAGAGCTCGTAGGCGGTTTGTCGCGTCTGCTGTGAAAACTGGAGGCTCAACCTCCAGCCTGCAGTGGGTACGGGCAGACTAGAGTGCGGTAGGGGAGATTGGAATTCCTGGTGTAGCGGTGGAATGCGCAGATATCAGGAGGAACACCGATGGCGAAGGCAGATCTCTGGGCCGTAACTGACGCTGAGGAGCGAAAGGGTGGGGAGCAAACAGGCTTAGATACCCTGGTAGTCCACCCCGTAAACGTTGGGAACTAGTTGTGGGGTCCATTCCACGGATTCCGTGACGCAGCTAACGCATTAAGTTCCCCGCCTGGGGAGTACGGCCGCAAGGCTAAAACTCAAAGGAATTGACGGGGACCCGCACAAGCGGCGGAGCATGCGGATTAATTCGATGCAACGCGAAGAACCTTACCAAGGCTTGACATATAGAGGAAACGGCTGGAAACAGTCGCCCCGCAAGGTCTCTATACAGGTGGTGCATGGTTGTCGTCAGCTCGTGTCGTGAGATGTTGGGTTAAGTCCCGCAACGAGCGCAACCCTCGTTCTATGTTGCCAGCACGTAATGGTGGGAACTCATGGGATACTGCCGGGGTCAACTCGGAGGAAGGTGGGGATGACGTCAAATCATCATGCCCCTTATGTCTTGGGCTTCACGCATGCTACAATGGCCGGTACAAAGGGCTGCAATACCGTGAGGTGGAGCGAATCCCAAAAAGCCGGTCCCAGTTCGGATTGAGGTCTGCAACTCGACCTCATGAAGTCGGAGTCGCTAGTAATCGCAGATCAGCAACGCTGCGGTGAATACGTTCCCGGGTCTTGTACACACCGCCCGTCAAGTCATGAAAGTCGGTAACACCTGAAGCCGGTGGCCCAACCCTTGTGGAGGGAGCTGTCGAAGGTGGGATCGGTAATTAGGACTAAGTCGTAACAAGGTAGCCGTACCGGAAGGTGCGGCTGGATCACCTCCTTTCTAAGGAGCATCTGGCACTCTTCGGAGTGTCCAGGCGCCAGATCGAGACGAATGTTCTCGCTGGTAGCTCAAGGGTGGAACATTTGACGAGGTGCCGATCGGGTCTCCCGGTTCTCAGTACGCTGCTTGCAGCTGGAAATGAACTTGGTGAACTGGCCGGCACAAGCACGCTGTTGGGTCCTGAGGGACCGGATGCGGTTTCGACCGCAGCTGAACCTCTGGGCCTTTTTCGTTGTCGCAGTGCGACACACGAGAAGGGCACCGCCCGTACTTTGAGAACTACACAGTGGACGCGAGCATCTTTGAGCTGATCTTTTAGATCAGCTCATATAGATGATCTTAAAGATCATTAATCAATTTCGAGTCGGACTTTTAGTCCGAACCGATTCTTGATAAAACTCATGTGATTTCAAGTCTTTAAGAGCAAACGGTGAATGCCTTGGCATCTGGAGCCGAAGAAGGACGTAGCAATCTGCGATAAGCCTCGGGGAGTGGATAAGCACACTTTGATCCGAGGGTCTCCGAATGGGGAAACCCCGCTGGGCGGCGTGCCGACCCAGTGACTCCCGCCTGAATATATAGGGCGGGTAGAGGGAACGTGGGGAAGTGAAACATCTCAGTACCCACAGGAAGAGAAAGCAACCGCGATTCCGTTAGTAGTGGCGAGCGAAACCGGAACAGGCTAAACCGAGTACGTGTGATATCCGGCAGGAGTTGCGTATTCGGGGTTGTGGGACTTTTCAGGCTGTTCTGCCGAACAGCCGGCGTTACAAGCAGGTATAGACGAACGGCATTGAAAGGCCGGTCATAGAGGGTGCAAACCCCGTAGTCGAAATGCCTTCCTTGGCGCGAGAAGTATCCCAAGTAGCACGGGGCCCGAGAAATCCCGTGTGAATCCGTCAGGACCACCTGATAAGCCTAAATACTCCCAGATGACCGATAGCGGACAAGTACCGTGAGGGAAAGGTGAAAAGTACCCCGGGAGGGGAGTGAAATAGTACCTGAAACCGTTTGCTTACAAACCGTTGGAGCAGCCATAGCAGCTGTGACAGCGTGCCTTTTGAAGAATGAGCCTGCGAGTTAGCGATACGTGGCGAGGTTAACCCGAGTGGGGTAGCCGTAGCGAAAGCGAGTCTGAATAGGGCGATTCAGTCGCGTGTCCTAGACCCGAAGCGAAGTGATCTATCCATGGCCAGGTTGAAGCGACGGTAAGACGTCGTGGAGGACCGAACCCACTTAGGTTGAAAACTGAGGGGATGAGCTGTGGATAGGGGTGAAAGGCCAATCAAACTTCGTGATAGCTGGTTCTCTCCGAAATGCATTTAGGTGCAGCGTTGCGTGTTTCTTGCCGGAGGTAGAGCTACTGGATGGCCGATGGGGCCCAAAAGCTTACTGACGTCAGCCAAACTCCGAATGCCGGTAAGTGAGAGCGCAGCAGTGAGACTGTGGGGGATAAGCTTCATAGTCGAGAGGGAAACAACCCAGACCACCAACTAAGGTCCCTAAGCGCGTGCTAAGTGGGAAAGGATGTGGAGTTGCCTTGACAACCAGGAGGTTGGCTTAGAAGCAGCCACCCTTGAAAGAGTGCGTAATAGCTCACTGGTCAAGTGATTCCGCGCCGACAATGTAACGGGGCTCAAGCACGCCACCGAAGTTGTGGCATTGACATTATTGGTAGGCCTTCGTGGTCCAGCCGTGTTGATGGGTAGGAGAGCGTCGTGTGGCCAGCGAAGCGGCGGTGTGAACCAGCCGTGGAGGCTACACGAGTGAGAATGCAGGCATGAGTAGCGAAAGACATGTGAGAAACATGTCCTCCGAAAGACCAAGGGTTCCAGGGTCAAGCTAATCTTCCCTGGGTAAGTCGGGACCTAAGGCGAGGCCGACAGGCGTAGTCGATGGACAACGGGTTGATATTCCCGTACCGGCGAAGAACCGCCCAAGCTAATCCAGTGGTGCTAAGAGTCCTAACCAGGAATGGACGGATCCCTTCGGGGTGAAGCCGTCTTGGCGAACGCTCGACCCCATGCTGGTGCGGTTAGCGTATTAACAGGTGTGACGCAGGAAGGTAGCCCAGCCAGGCGATGGTAGTCCTGGTGCAAGTGCGTAGGCCGAGTGATAGGCAAATCCGTCACTCATTAAGGCTGAGACACGATGCGGATGAAAAGTGGGTGATCCTATGCTGCCAAGAAAAGCATCGACGCGAGGTTCTAGCTGCCCGTACCCCAAACCGACTCAGGTGGTCAGGTAGAGAATACCAAGGAGATCGAGAGAATCGTGGTTAAGGAACTCGGCAAAATGCCCCCGTAACTTCGGGAGAAGGGGGGCCTTCGGCGTATTAGGACTTGCTCCGAAAGCGTTTGGAGGCCGCAGAGACTAGTGGGTAGCGACTGTTTACTAAAAACACAGGTCCGTGCCAAGTCGCAAGACGATGTATACGGACTGACGCCTGCCCGGTGCTGGAAGGTTAAGAGGACCGGTTAGCCGCAAGGCGAAGCTGAGAATTTAAGCCCCAGTAAACGGCGGTGGTAACTATAACCATCCTAAGGTAGCGAAATTCCTTGTCGGGTAAGTTCCGACCTGCACGAATGGCGTAACGACTTCCCAACTGTCTCAACCGCGAACTCGGCGAAATTGCATTACGAGTAAAGATGCTCGTTACGCGCAGCAGGACGGAAAGACCCCGTGACCTTTACTACAGCTTGGTATTGGTGTTCGGTGTGGCTTGTGTAGGATAGGTGGGAGACTTTGAAGCATGGACGCCAGTTCATGTGGAGTCATCGTTGAAATACCACTCTGGTCACTCTGGATATCTAACTTAGAACCGTAATCCGGTTCAGGGACAGTGCCTGGTGGGTAGTTTAACTGGGGCGGTTGCCTCCCAAAAAGTAACGGAGGCGCCCAAAGGTTCCCTCAACCTGGTTGGCAATCAGGTGTCGAGTGTAAGTGCACAAGGGAGCTTGACTGTGAGACTGACAGGTCGAGCAGGGACGAAAGTCGGGACTAGTGATCCGGCAGTGGCTTGTGGAAGCGCTGTCGCTCAACGGATAAAAGGTACCTCGGGGATAACAGGCTGATCTTGCCCAAGAGTCCATATCGACGGCATGGTTTGGCACCTCGATGTCGGCTCGTCGCATCCTGGGGCTGGAGTAGGTCCCAAGGGTTGGGCTGTTCGCCCATTAAAGCGGTACGCGAGCTGGGTTTAGAACGTCGTGAGACAGTTCGGTCCCTATCCGCTGCGCGCGTAGGAAGTTTGAGAGGATCTGACCCTAGTACGAGAGGACCGGGTTGGACGAACCTCTGGTGTGTCAGTTGTTCCGCCAGGAGCACCGCTGATTAGCTACGTTCGGGATGGATAACCGCTGAAAGCATCTAAGCGGGAAGCCGGCCTCAAGATGAGACTTCCATGCCTTCGGGCGAGAGGCTCCCAGCCAGACTACTGGGTTGATAGGCCGGATGTGGAAGCGCGGTAACGCGTGAAGCTGACCGGTACTAATAAGCCGATGACTTGATAACACACCGTTTTTGGTGCTTGCGTCCACTGAGTGGTTCCCGATGTACGGTCGGGAAAAACAACACAATAATGATTTACGTTTGTGTACGACTGAAACATCAATAGTGTTTCGGCGGCCATAGCGTGAGGGAAACGCCCGGTTACATTCCGAACCCGGAAGCTAAGCCTCACAGCGCCGATGGTACTGCAGGGGGGACCCTGTGGGAGAGTAGGACACCGCCGGACTTCTTTCGAGAAATGGCCACCCAACGTTGGGTGGCCATTTCGCGTTTTACGGGCACTTTTATCCCAAGGGAGATCACCGTGGCAACGGACGACCGCGACGACCGCGAACCGCGCACGGCGCGCTCCGGCGGTGGGGACCGCGACCGCCGCGACGAGCGTCCTCCTCGGGCCTCCTCGGACGCGCCGCGGCGCGACGGCGGTGGGGCGCGACGCCCGAACGGCGATGCTCCGCGACGCCCGAACGGCGATGCTCCGCGCCGCCCGTCGGGCGATCGGCCGCAGCGGCCGGCCGGTGATGGCGAACGTCGTCCCCGCAGCGACGGCGAACGTCGACCGTGGGGTGACGGGCCTCGCCGTCCGGCGGGGGGCGGGGAGCGTCGGCCGTGGGGTGACGGCCCCCGTTCCGCAGGATCCGGCCAGCGCCCGGCGGCCGACGGCGCGCGTCGCGCGGATCGACGACCCTCCGGAGAGCGTCCGAGCGGTCGCGACGACGCGTCGGGCCGGGGCGCGGCCCCGCGAGGCGGAGCCGATCACCGTTCGCCGCGTCCGATTCCGACCAGTGACGACCGTCGTGCCCGCGTGGCCGAGCCGCTCATTCCCGACGAGGTCACGCCGTACGACCTGGCGTCGCCGGCCCGCAACGAGCTGAAGACGCTGAGCAAGGAGAACGCGGAGAACGTCGCCCGCCATCTCGCGATGGCAGCCCGCTTGATCGACGAGGACCCGGCGCTGGCGCATGAGCACGCGCTGGCAGCGACCCGCCGCGCAGGGCGTGTCGGGGTGGTCCGCGAGACGGCCGCCATCACTGCGTACGCGATCGGGGACTTCGCGCTGGCCCTGCGGGAGCTGCGGACGTACCGCCGGATCTCCGGACGCGACGACCAGTTGCCGCTCATCGTCGACAGCGAGCGCGGCGTCGGGCGTCCCGATCGCGCTCTCGAGGTGGGCCGTTCGGTGGAACGCTCCACCCTGCCGGTCGGGGTGCGGGTCGAACTCGCGATCGCCATGTCGGGCGCGCGGCTCGACCTGGGGCAGCCGGAGGAGGCGTTGCGGGAACTCGATATCCCCGAACTCGACCCCGATCGCGCCTTCGAGTGGAGCCCCGGTCTGTTCGCCGCCCGCGCGGCGGTGCTGGAGGAGCTCGGCCGCGACGACGAGGCGGAACAGTGGTATCGCCGCGCCGAGGTAGCCGAAGACGCGCTCGATGCCGCGACAGGGGCGGCCGACCGCGAGGTGCTCGTCGTGGAGGAGGTCGACGAGGAGGATGATGACGCCCCGGCGACGCGGCGCGTCGAAGGCCCGGGGTCCCCGGAGTGATCCGTCGCCGTCCGGCACCTTCCGGCCCTGCGCCGCTGGACGGGGTCGACGTCGTTCTCGCCGACCTCGACGGCGTCGTATACGCCGGTCCCGGTGCGATCCCGCACGCCGTCGATAGCCTCAACCGTGCCGAGCGGGAGGGGCGCCGGCTCGGGTTCATCACCAACAACGCCTCCCGCACCGATGCATCAGTCGCCGCGCATCTGACCGAGCTCGGTCTCACCGTGAGGGCGGACGCGGTCGTCACCAGCCCGCAGGCGGCGATGCGGCTGCTCCGTGATCGCGTCGCCCCGCCCGCCACGATCCTCGTCGTCGGCGGGGAAGGACTGGTCGTCGAGGTGGAGAAGGCGGGCTACACCGTGACGCGGAGCGCCGAGGATGCCCCGGCCGCCGTGGTGCAGGGGTTCGCGCCCGAGGTCGGCTGGGCACAGCTTGCCGAGGCCGCCTACGCCCTGCAGCGGCCGGAGGAGGAGGGCGGCATCCCGTGGATCGCCACGAACACCGACTGGACGATCCCGCAGGCACGGGGAATCGCGCCGGGGAACGGGACACTCGTCTCGGCCGTGCACACGGCTGTCGGGCGGTTGGCGACCGTCGCCGGAAAGCCGGAGACGCCCATCTTCACCGAAGCGGTGGCCCGCTTCGGTGCCGCCTCACCCCTGTTCATCGGTGATCGCCTCGACACCGACATCCAGGGCGCCTCGCGGGCCGGGATCGCCTCCGCGCTCGTGCTCACCGGGATCGACCGTCCCAAGCACGTGCTCGCGGCCCCGCCGGACGCGCGACCGGACGTGATCCTCGGTGATCTGCGCGAGCTCTTCGAGCCGTACCCGCAGACTCTCGTCGACGGGGCCCGCACGACCGTGGGCCGGTCCACCGTCGAGATCGACGGCGCCGACCTCCGCATCGTGGCGGAAGGCGATCGCCCGGTCGACCTACTCCGCGCCGGGGCGTCGGCCATCTGGTCATCGGGACGTGCCATCTACGGGTTCCGCGTGCCCGAACGCCTGTATGCCGACCCCTTCTGGCGGGTGTAGGTCGTTACGATAGCGGCATGCCCGACCGCGACGACCCCTCCGACGACGGCCACGAGTTGATCAGCCGCCTCCGGGTGATCGAATCGCAGCCGCTCGCCAATCGCGCGGGCGCCTACGCATCCCTGCACGACGAGCTCGCCCGGCGGCTCGAGTCGGGGCCGACCGCGGACGGCGGATCGCGCGGATGACGCAGCGCCTCGACGCGGCCGTTGCTGCGCGAGGACTCGCGCGCTCGCGTACCCAGGCCGCGCAGCTCATCAGCGCGGGGTCCGTCAGCGTCGATGGGCGTCCCGTGGTCAAGCCCTCCACCCCGGTCGATGAGGACGTGCTCATCGAAGTCGCCGCCGCGGACTCCTACGTCAGCCGTGCCGCGCACAAGCTGCTGGCGGGCCTCGACGCGTTCGGCATCGATGTCCGCGGGCGTCTGGCGCTGGACCTCGGAGCGTCCACGGGAGGGTTCACCCAGGTTCTGCGCGAGCGCGGAGCCGCTCCGGTCCTGGCCGTGGACGTCGGCCACGGGCAGCTCGCGCCCCAGGTGGCGGCGGATTCTGGGGTGATCGCCGTCGAGGGCTACAACGTCCGGTACATGGATGCGGCGAGTCTGGCCGAGGCCACCGGGATCGCCGCCGCGCCCACGGTGGTCACCGGCGACCTGTCCTTCATCTCCCTCACCCACGTCCTCCCCGCGGTGGTCGCGGTGGCGGCGCCCGATGCCGATGTCGTGCTCCTGGTCAAACCCCAGTTCGAAGTGGGCCGCACCGCCGTCAAAGGCGGCCTCGTGAGCGATCCTGCGCTGCGGGCGGACGCGGTGAGTACCGTGCTGTGGTCGGCGTGGGACGTGGGTCTTCGCACGGTGGGGATCATCCAGTCGCCGGTGCCCGGCACGCACGGCAATCGCGAGTTCGTGGTGCATCTGGCGACCGGTCGGGGAAGCGATCCGTCAGAATGGGGGAGCACCCTGAACGAAGTGGTCGGTACCCCATGAATTCGAGCGAACGCAGCATCCTGGTCGTCGTGCACTCCCGCCGGGAAGACACGGTGGATGCAGCGCGCCGCGTCCTGTCGGAGCTGCGGTCGGCGGGCGCCCGGCCCGTGCTCTCCGCAGACGACCGGGCGGAGCTCGACGATCTGCTGGACTTCACCGGCGTGGGCACGCTCGCCGTGGACGTGCCCCTGGAAGACGTCGAGCTCGCCATCGTCCTGGGCGGCGACGGCACGATCCTGCGGGCCGCCGAACTGGTCCGCGGCGGCACGGCGCCCATCCTGGGCATCAACCTCGGTCACGTCGGCTTCCTGGCGGAGATCGAACGCGACGACATGGACGATGCGGTGCGACGCGTGATCGCCAAGGATTATCGCGTCGAGGAGCGCCTCGCGCTCGCGGTGCGGGTGAAGGACGCGGCCAACAACGTCATCTACGAGACGTGGGCGCTGAACGAAGCGACCGTGGAGAAGGCCAGCCGCGAACGCATGCTCGAGGTCGTGATGGAGGTCGACGGGAGGCCGCTGTCGTCGTTCGGATGTGACGGGGTCGTCGTCGCGTCACCCACCGGGTCGACCGCGTACAACTTCTCCGCCGGTGGCCCCGTGATCTGGCCGAACGTCGAGGCGATCGCGGTGGTGCCCCTCTCGGCGCA
Source organism: Microbacterium sp. Z11_20 (assembly GCF_057197605.1). Taxonomy (NCBI): domain Bacteria; kingdom Bacillati; phylum Actinomycetota; class Actinomycetes; order Micrococcales; family Microbacteriaceae; genus Microbacterium; species Microbacterium sp. Z11_20. Next base: position 304,251 of record NZ_JBXVOQ010000001.1, read on the forward strand.
CGCCCTGTTCGCGCGTCCGCTGGTCGTGGATCCCGACGCGTCCGTGGCCATCGAGGTGCTCGAGCGGACCAGTGGCGTCGGCATCCTCTGGTGCGACGGCCGGCGCTCGCACGATCTGCCCCCCGGCGCCCGCGTGGTGGTCCGCCGCTCCAGTCGACCGGTACGCCTGGCGCGGCTGCATCCCGCCGTGTTCACCGACCGGCTCGTCCGCAAGTTCCGCCTTCCTGTGGAGGGGTGGCGCGGCCCCGACGGGGCGCCGGCGTGATCGAGCAGATGCGCCTGCGCGATCTGGGCGTGATCGCCGACGCGACACTGCCCATCGGTGCCGGTTTCACCGCGATCACGGGGGAGACCGGAGCCGGGAAGACCATGGTCGTCACCGGGCTGGGACTGCTGCTGGGCCAGCGGGCCGACTCCGGTGCGGTGCGCTCGGGTGCCGGCCAGGCCTGGGTGGAAGGCGTCTGGGTCGTGCCCGAGCACGGCTCGGTGGCCGATCGCGTCCGGGAGGCCGGCGGCGACATCGAACCCATCGGCGACGGCCGCGCCGAGCTGTACCTCGGACGTACCGTCTCCAGCGAGGGCCGCGGGCGGGCGACCGTGGGAGGACGCACCGCCCCCGCGGGGGTGCTCGCCGACCTCGCCGACGATCTCGTCGTCGTCCACGGTCAATCCGACCAGCTGCGACTGCGCTCATCGGCCGCGCAACGGGATGCGCTCGATCGTTTCGGCGGCGCCCCGCTCGCAGGCGCGCTGGCCGCGTACCGGGACGCGTACGAGAGCTGGCGCGCGCTCGACGCGGAGCTGACGACGATCGAGAACGACCGGGATGTGCGTGCGCGTGAGGCGGACGACCTGCGCGCGCGCATCGCCGAGATCGAGGCCGCCGCGCCTGTCGCGGGGGAGGACGTGCAATTGGCAGCGCGCGCCGAACGCCTCGGGAACGCCGAGGAGCTCCGGCTCGCAGCCGTCACCGCGCACGAGGCGCTCTCCTCCGAGAGCGACGCGCCCGACGTGACCGCACTGCTCGCCGACGCGCGGCGGGCGCTCGAGCGCGGCGGGGATACGGCGCTGACCGAGCTGGCCGATCAGGTGGCCGAACTCGGCTACCGGGTCACCGACATCGCCGCGGCGCTGTCGGGCTACCTCGCCGATCTCGACGAGACCGGCCCGCACGAGCTCGCCGCCGTCGAGGAGCGCCGGGCAGTGCTCGCCGGGCTCGCCCGCACCCATGGCAGCCTGGACGCGGCCCTCGACCTGCTCGAGACGGGTTCGGCCCGTCTCGCGGAGCTGGATGACGACTCCGACCGCATCGCGCGTCTCTCCGCCGAGCGGTCGGAAGCGGCCGGGCGCCTCGACCGGGCAGCGGAAGCGCTGAGCGCGGCTCGCGTCGAAGCGGCAGGACGGCTGGCAACAGCGGTGACGGAGGAGCTCCACGCCCTCGCGCTGCCGGATGCGACGCTCACCGTCGCCGTCGCGCCCGGGGCCGCTTCCGCATCCGGACGTGACGACGTCACCATCCTGCTCGCCCCGCACCCCGGCGCGGAGCCTCGACCGGTGGCGCGGGGCGCTTCGGGTGGGGAACTCAGCCGGGTCATGCTCGCCATCGAGGTGGTGCTCGCCGGGGTGGATCCCGTGCCCACGTTCGTCTTCGACGAAGTGGATGCGGGAATCGGCGGGGCGGCGGCGATCGAAGTCGGCCGACGCCTGGCCCGTCTGGCGGAGACATCGCAGGTGATCGCCGTGACGCATCTCGCGCAGGTCGCCGCTTTCGCCGGCAACCACCTCTCCGTGGTGAAAGGCACCGACGGGTCCGTCACCGCCTCCAGCGTCCGGCGCCTGGACGGCGCCGAGCGCGAGGCCGAGATGGCACGGCTGCTGTCGGGGATGCCCGACTCCGACGCCGCGATCACGCACGCGCGTGAGCTGCTGGCCGCCGGCCGCGTGACCCGGTGACCCCGGAGGCGTCCGACCCGACGGGTAGTGACGGGCCGGTGGCCGCGGACGGACCGGCCCCCGACGGTGCCGTCCACATCCAGACGCGGCGCCCCACACCGCTCTACCGGGCGCTGTCCCGTTCTCTGGTCTGGCTGGAGGCGCGGACACGGGCGCGGGGACCACTCGGGCTCCGCCTCGCAAACCTCGGGGTGTGGTTGCTGATCGCCGGTTCTGGGCTGATCCTGTTGCTCGGCCCGGTGGTCAACGAGCCCCGCGACCTCGACGACATCACAGCGGCCGCATCGGAGGCCACCGACCGGTGGATCGCGCGATCGTTCGACGCGACCTTCGAGGTGGAGCGCACCGACGAGGGACGGATGCTGCTGCACGTGGAGGAGCGGATCGACGCGGTCTTCCCGGACGGGGTAGTCGAGACCGGGATCAGCCGCACGATCGCGTCGCACTACGGCGGGCACGACCTGCACCCCGAGGTCACCGGGGCGCAGATCGACGGGACGCCTGCCGAGGTGACCGTCGACCCCGACGCCACGACGACCACGCTGCGCTGGGAGAGCGGCGCGGTCCTCCGTGGCGCGCACGAGTTCGTCGTGCGTTACACCCTCTCCGACGTCGCCTACCGCGCCCTCGACCGATCCACCGATCGGATGCAGGACCTGCTGGAGTGGGACCTGTTCGGTCCGGCCTCGCCACAGGGGGTGGCCGGCACGTCCGCCACCCTGGTCATTCCGCGCGAGCTCGACGATGCGCTCGAGCGTCCCCCGCGGGCCGCCGTCGCGTGGACCCTGCTGTCGGACGCCACCAGTCTCACGCCCGACACCGAGACCGCCGACACCGTGACCTACGTCGTGGAGAACGACCAGTCGCTGCCCCCGTACGCGCAGTTCTGGTTCACGGCCCGCTTCGCCGAGGGCACCTTCGCGATGCCCGACCCGCCGCCGCTGTACTGGGTGCTCATGGTCGGCCCCTTCGTGCCGCTCCTCCTCCTCGCCGTCGGGATGCTGTTCGTGCTCGCAGCCAGAGCGACGGTGTGGAACGACGACGCGGGCCGGGCCTGGTACGTCGCCCAATACGAACCGGACCCCGCCGTGCCGGCCCCCGTCGCCTCCCGGGTGATGCGTCAGGTCCTCACCGCGCCTCTCGTGCAGGCGCTGCATGAGAGGCGCCGCGACCGCGGGCCATGGGCCGGCGTCGGGCCGGTCGCATGGCGCACCGGCCGGCCGGGCGACATCGTTCCGGCGTGGCGCACCTACCTCACCGCCCCGGCGTGGGGGGAACAGTTCCGTTCCGGGCTGAGGCGCGTGCCCCGCGGCATCGTCCGCGACGTGTTCGTCGGTGCGGCCCTCGGGCTCCTGCTGCTCCAGCTGGGTCTCGTGCGCCAGCTGTCGCACCAGATCCCCCTGTCCGTCTACTGGTGGCCCCTCCTGATCGTGACGGCGAGCTTCCTCCTCGCCGCCGTCGTCCTGGCCGTGGCACTGTCGGCCCGCCCCCTCACTCGTGCCGGTGCACTCGCGAAGGAGCACCTGCTGGGTCTGCGGCTCTACCTGGAGCAGACGCAGTCGGCCGAGCGGATGACCCTGCGCGATGAGCTCCTCACGTACGCGGTGATGTTCTCCCCGCCTCGGGGCGCCGGTGCGCTGGTGACGCGACTGCTCTCCGACCACGGCTCTCCGCACTCCCGCATGCCGGCCGGGTTCCTCTCCTTGCCGCGGCTGATCGTTCGTGCCGTCGCCGTTGTGAGCGTGGCCGCGGTCCTCCTGCTGGCATACCTCGTGCCTTCACCGTCCGAGCGCGAGAGGGCCGAGGATCTCGCATACTCGGGTGATCTGCCCGGTGGGCGCGGCTGGGTCGTGAGCGAGTTCACCGCCGATGCCGAGGTGGAGCGGACCGCCGCCGGCAAGGCCCGCGTCTCGGTGACCGAGACGCTCGCGGTGTTCATCGATGACGACCGCGATCTCCTGCCCCAGGTGATGCGGCAGTGGCGCGACGTGGTGTCCGGCCACGACATGGCATTGGAGGTCTCGGCGGTCGTTGTGGACGGCGAACCCGTGCCGTTCCAGGTGCGCCGCGAGCAGGGGATGGCCTTTCTGCAGACGGCCCTGACACGCCATTGGGGTGGCGAGCATGTCGTGACGATCGACTACATCCTCGCGAATGCGGCTGTGCCCGTGCAGCGGGGCGGCCAGTGGTCCGAGGAGGTGTTGTGGACCGCGCTGAACGAGGGGTGGGAGTGGGCGTGGTCGTGGCAGCCGGAGCACACGCTGGAAAGGGTCTCGCTGTCTGTGCGCATCCCCGCGGCGCTGGCCGGGGAAGCGTCCGATGCCAGCGGATGGCTGGCCGGACGCAGCGGCGGCGAGGCCGTCGTGCGTGCACTGGAGCGGGGCGGAGCGGGAGGCGATGTCGGTGACGGCTGGCAGATGGCGGTGGAGTCCGACGGCTACTGGCCCACGGAGGCCAACGAGGACATCGGGGTCCACCTGGTGTTCCCTCCCGGGACCTTCGTCGATGTGGACCGCCGTTCCTGGTGGGTGGCGGAGACCGCGCGCGTCGCCCCGACGGTGATCGCCCTCGCGTTGTCGGCCCTGGCCGCGGGCACGGCGCTGTTCGGCCTCATCCTGCGGGGCGGGGGCGTGGAGCGCGTGAAGCGCCCCGGCCTGCTCCGAGACGTCGTGCGGTGGCTTCCGCCCTGGTTCGCCGCCGCGGCGGTCGTCATCTCCGTATGGCGCACAGCCGATGCGGTGGGGGAGGACCCCCTTCTGATCCTGCTCGGCATCCCCGCGGGCATCGCCGTCGTGCTGGCCGGCTGGAATGCGTTCGTCACTCGGCGGAGACCATGAGAACGCCCGGATGCTGGCAGACTGCAGGGAACCAGTTCCGCACGCGCCGCGGCGGAGTCTTACCGGTAGCCGGCTGATAGGATCGAAGCCCGTGATGCAGACTTCAGACGCGGGACATCCGAACGACACCACCAAGCACATTTTCGTGACGGGCGGTGTCGTTTCGTCTCTCGGGAAGGGCCTGACGGCGGCCAGCCTCGGCAACCTTCTCACCGCTCGCGGCCTGCGTGTCGTGATGCAGAAACTCGATCCGTATCTGAACGTCGATCCGGGCACGATGAACCCGTTCCAGCACGGCGAGGTCTTCGTCACCGACGACGGTGCGGAGACCGACCTCGATATCGGACACTACGAGCGCTTCCTCGACATCAACCTGAGCCAGGCCGCGAACGTGACCACGGGTCAGATCTACTCGCAGGTGATCGCGCGCGAGCGACGGGGCGAGTACCTCGGCGACACCGTGCAGGTGATCCCGCACATCACCGACGAGATCAAACGGCGGATGCGGCTGCAGGCCACCGAGGAGCCACGGCCCGACGTCATCATCACCGAGATCGGCGGCACGGTGGGCGACATCGAGTCCCAGCCCTTCATCGAATCCGCCCGCCAGATCCGCCATGAGCTCGGCCGGAACAATGTGTTCTTCGTGCACGTGTCGCTCGTGCCGTTCATGGGAGCCTCGGGCGAGCAGAAGACCAAGCCCACGCAGCACTCCGTCGCGACGCTGCGCTCCATCGGAATCCAGCCCGACGCCCTCGTGCTGCGCAGCGACCGCCCGGTCACCGAGTCGAACAAGCGAAAGATCGCCCTCATGTGCGACGTCGACGAGGCCGCGGTCGTCAACGCGGTGGACGTGCCGAGCATCTACGACATCCCGACGATGCTCCACGAGCAGGGACTCGACGACTACATCGTCCAGTCTCTGGGGATCGGCAAGGCCGACGAGGTGGACTGGTCGCGCTGGGAGCGCGTGCTGCAGGCCGTGCACAATCCCAAGCACGAGGTGACCATCGGACTCGTCGGCAAGTACATCGACCTCCCCGATGCGTATCTGTCGGTCACCGAGGCGCTCAAGGCCGGTGGATTCGGCGAGGAGACCCATGTGAACATCACGTGGATCCCCTCCGACCTGTGTGAGACGCCGGATGGCGCGGCCAAGGCGCTCGGCGCCCTGGACGGCATCGTCATCCCGGGCGGTTTCGGGATCCGGGGGATCGAGGGCAAGCTCGGCGCGCTGCGCTTCGCCCGGGAGCAGGGCATCCCGACCCTGGGCATCTGCCTCGGCCTGCAGTGCATCGTCATCGAGTACGCGCGTAACGTCGCCGGCATCGAGGACGCCTCGTCCAGCGAATTCGACCCCGACACCGCCAACCCGATCGTGGCGACGATGGCCGAGCAGATCGACATCCTCGACCGGGGCGATCTGGGCGGCACGATGCGACTGGGCCTCTATCCCGCGGACCTGCTCGCCGGGTCGATCGCCGAGGAGGTCTACGGGACGCCCCGGGTGTCCGAGCGCCACCGCCACCGCTACGAGGTCAACAACGCCTACCGGGATCAGCTCGCCGAAGCCGGCTTGGTCTTCTCCGGAGTGAACCCCGAGCTGGGCCTGGTGGAGTACGTCGAACTCCCGCGCGAGGTGCACCCGTACTACATCGCCACGCAGGCGCACCCCGAGCTGCGTTCCCGCCCGACGGAGCCGCATCCGCTGTTCCGCGGGCTCATCGGTGCGGCGCTGGAGCGCCACCGTGCCAGCGAACTGTTCGATGTGGAGCAGGCATGACCGCCGGCGACGAGGCGCTGCGCGACGAGCCCCTCGCGCCCGAGGTCGTCTCGAGCGAGGTCGTCTACCGCGGGGCCGTGTGGAACGTGCGATCGGACACCGTGCGCTACGGCGACGGCGAGATCGTCCGCCAGTACGTCGAGCACCCCGGCGCGTCGGCGATCGTGGCGATCGACGACGACGAGAACGTGGTGCTGATCCAGCAGTACCGCCATCCGCTGCGCCTCCGCGACTGGGAGATCCCCGCGGGGCTGCTCGATGTCGCCGGTGAGCCGCCGCTGGAGACCGCGAAGCGCGAACTCGCCGAAGAGGTCGATCTCGTCGCCTCCCGGTGGCAGCCCCTCGCGTCTCTGCGCACGAGCCCCGGCGGCAACGACGAGACGGTGCACCTGTTCCTGGCGCGGGGACTGTCGGATGCTCCGCAGGCGTTCGCCCGCGCGGATGAGGAAGCCGACATGCGCGTGGCGCGTATTCCGCTGGCCGACGCGGTCACCGGGGTGCTGGAGGGGCGCCTGACCAACGGCATCCTCGCCACGGGCGTGCTCGCCGCCGCCGAGGTCTTGCGCCGCGAGGCGGGCGACCCGACGGGACGGTGACGTGCGCCTGTCGCGCGCGGTCGACGCGTACCTGCGGCACATCTCGCTCGAGCGCGGCCTGTCCGAGCACACCGTGGCCGCCTACCGCCGCGACCTCGCCGGCTACCTGGAGTGGCTCGGCGAGCACGGCGCGGACGACTCGGATGCGGTGAATCCGGGGCTGGTGGCCCGCTTCGCGGCGGAGCGGGCTTCCGCTCAGCCGCCGCCGGCAGCATCCAGCATCGCGCGGCTGCAGTCCTCGGTGCGCGGGCTGCACCGCTTCCTCGCCCGTGAAGGGATCGCGGCGGAGGACCCGTCGGGCCGGCTGCGCCCACCGAAGGCGGCACAGCGCCTCCCGAAGGCGCTCACCATCGACCAGGTCACGCGGCTTCTGAACGCGTCGGGCCCCGAGCCGCAGGAGGCCGCCGCCGCCGACATCGCCGGCATCCGCGACCGGGCTCTCCTCGAACTGCTGTACGCCACCGGCGCACGCGTGTCGGAGATCGTGCAGCTGGATGTCGACGACCTCGCGCACGGCGATGTGCTGCGCGTGCGGGGCAAGGGCTCGAAGGAGCGCATCGTGCCGGTCGGCTCGTACGCCCGCGCCGCGGTCGACGCCTACCTGACCCGCGTGCGGCCCGAGCTCTCCCGTCGCGGGACGGCGTCTCCGCGGCTGTTCCTCGGGGTGCGCGGCGCACCGCTGTCACGCCAGAGTGCGTGGCTCATCCTCCAGAGCGCCGCCGAGCGCGCGGGGCTGTCGGCGCACGTGTCCCCGCATACCCTCCGCCACTCGTTCGCGACGCATCTGCTGCAGGGCGGCGCGGACGTGCGGGTGGTTCAGGAGCTGCTCGGACATGCCTCGGTGGCCACCACCCAGATCTACACGCACGTGAGCGTCGACGCGCTGCGCGACGTGTACGCCACGTCGCACCCCCGCGCCCGCTGACGCGGCGTCACCGCGGTCGAGCGCCGGGATCATGCGGATGCGGCGCGCGTCCAGGGGACAGGGCCATCGGCCGGTTAGAATCGGGGGAGATTATGGCAAGGTCAGGAGAGTCTGTGGCGGGCAGCGCGACCAAGGGCAAGGCGAAGGCCGCAGCGGCCCGGGACGAGGTCATCCTCGGCCCGACGGGTCGTCCCTACCACGGCTTCCCGACGCCCCCGAAGCTGGACGGACATGGGCCGGCGCGCATCATCGCGCTGTGCAACCAGAAGGGCGGCGTGGGCAAGACCACGACGACCATCAACCTCGCCGCAGCCCTCGCCGGCTACGGCCGCAAGGTCCTCGCGATCGACTTCGACCCGCAGGGTGCGCTGTCGGCAGGTCTGGGCATCCAGACGCACGAGATCCCGACCATCTACGACCTGCTGCTGGACACCAAGCGCGACCCGCACGACACGATCGTGCACACCTCGGTCGAGGGCCTGGACGTCATCCCCGCCAACATCGATCTGTCCGCCGCCGAGGTGCACCTCGTCAACGAGGTGGCCCGGGAGACCATCCTCGCCCGGGTGCTGCGCCATGTCGCCCCCGAGTACGACGTGATCCTCATCGACTGCCAGCCGTCGCTCGGGCTCCTCACCGTCAACGCCCTCACGGCAAGCCACGGCGTGGTCATCCCGCTGGAATGCGAGTTCTTCGCGCTCCGCGGCGTCGCGCTCCTCGTGGAGACCATCGACAAGGTGCGCGACCGGCTGAACCCCGCGATCATGCTCGACGGCGTGCTCGCCACCATGTACGACCCGCGGACGCTGCATTCGCGCGAGGTTCTCGAGCGCGTCGTCGAGGCGTTCGGCGACGACGTTCTGGAAACGGTCATCGGCCGTACCGTGAAGTTCCCCGACGCGTCGGTCTCGGGTGTGCCGATCACCGAATTCGCGCCCGAGCACGCGGCCGCACAGGCGTACCTGCGCCTGGCGCGGGAGCTGGTCGCCCGTGGCGCCGTCGCCTGACGAGGCTCCGCCGACCGACGAGGGGACGGAAGGGCGGTCCCTGAGCGATGTCGAAGGGCGGTCCCTGAGCGATGTCGAAGGGTTCCGCGTCTCGCTGCCGGTGTTCGACGGCCCGTTCGACCTGCTCCTCTCCCTCATCTCGCAGCGCGAGCTCGACATCACCGAGGTGGCGCTCAGCGCCGTCACCGACGAGTTCATCGGCTACCTGCGGGCACTGGGACCTGACGCGCAGCTGGACGAAGCCTCGGAGTTCCTCGTCGTGGCCGCCACGCTCCTGGACATGAAGGTCGCCGGGCTCCTGCCGCAGGGCGAGCTCGTGGACGCCGAATCCGTCGCCCTGCTCGAAGCCCGCGACCTGCTGTTCGCGCGGCTGCTGCAGTACCGCGCCTTCAAGGAGGTCTCGGCATGGTTCGCCCACCGCCTCCAGGCGGAAGACCGCCGGCACGTGCGCGCCGTGCGACTGGATGAGAAGTACCGCAACGCCGCCCCCGACCTGGTCTGGACGCTCAGCCCCGACGACTTCGCCGCGCTGGCCCTGCTCGCCTTCGCGCCCAAGGAGATCCCGCGTGTGGGCCTTGACCATCTGCATGCCCCGCTGGTGAGCATCCGGGAACAGGCCGCGGTCGTCGTCACCCTCCTCCGCAGCGCCGGCGTCCTGTCGTTTCGCGACCTCATCGCCGGGGTGACGCAGACCGGAGTGGTCGTGGCGCGCTTCCTCTCCGTGCTCGAGCTGTATCGCCACGCGGCGCTGACGTTCGAGCAGCTCGAACCGCTCGGGGAACTCACCCTCCGCTGGACCGCCGAACGGTGGTCGGAGGAGAACCTCGCGACCCTGGGAGCCGACTATGACCGATGACACGTCGACAGGCACGGGGGCGGCAACCGACGTCGCCCGGCGGCTGGAGGCCATTCTGCTGATCGTCGAAGAGCCGCAGAGCCTCGTGAGTCTCGCCGCCGCCGTGGGCGCGCCGGTCGCGGCCGTGCGCCAGGCGGTGGAGTCCCTGGTCGATGATTACGACGGGAACGCCTCCGGCCCGCGTCGCGGCTTCGAGTTGCGGGAGGTCGGCGGGGGGTGGCGGATGTACGTCCGCGCCGAGTTCGATGACCTCGTGTCGGAGTTCGTCAACACGCAGGCCCCCTCGCGCCTGTCCCAGGCGGCGCTGGAGACTCTCGCGGTGATCGCGTACAAGCAGCCCGTCACGCGGGGACAGGTCGCATCGATCCGCGCCGTCAACGTCGACTCCGTCGTGCGCACGCTCTTGGCCCGCGGCCTCATCACGGAGGTGTTCACCGACCCGGAAACGGGGGCGATCCACTACGGCACGACCGAGGCGCTTCTGGGCAACCTCGGCATCAACTCGCTCGACGAGCTGCCGCACATCTCGCCGCTCCTGGATGACGGGTCCGAGGGTTTCGACCTGGAGGGGGTGCGATGAGCGAGCCGCGCGACACCGAGGGCGTTCGACTGCAGAAGGCGCTGGCCAACGCCGGCGTCGCATCCCGCCGCGTCTCCGAACAGCTCATCGTCGAGGGCCGGGTGCGCGTCAACGGCACGGTCGTCACCGAGCTCGGCAGCCGCGTCGACCCCGACGTCGACCTCATCGACGTCGACGGTGTCGCCGTGCAGCTGGACACCGACAAGCGCTACGTCATGCTCAACAAGCCGACCGGTGTGGTGAGCACCATGAAGGACGAGCACGGCCGCCCCGACCTCCGCCGGTTCACCGAGGAATGGAGCGAACGTCTGTACAACGTCGGCCGCCTCGACGCCGACACCAGCGGCCTGCTCGTCCTCACGAACGACGGCGACCTCGCCCACGTGCTCGCGCACCCCTCGTTCGGGGTCACGAAGGTGTACATCGCCAAGGTGGACGGGCGCGTCACCGCGCAGACCATCGCACGGTTGACCCGCGGTATCGAGCTGGAAGACGGCCCCATCGCTGCGGACAAGGCCCGGCTTCTGGACGCGTCCGGCGAGTCGAGTCTCGTCGAACTGACGCTGCACTCCGGGCGCAACCGGATCGTGCGCCGCATGATGGCCGAGGTGGGGCATCCCGTCGTCGAACTGGTGCGCCGCCAGTTCGGCCCGCTGCACCTGGGAAGCCTCCCGGTCGGGCGGGCGCGCGAGTTGACTAAGGTGGAACGTGGTGCGCTGCTGACCCTCTCGCGTCGCGAGGGCGCACCAGACGAAACCCCGTGAGCGATTCAGAGACTTCTTCCGCGCGCGCGGCCGCCCCGCTGGCCCCGCGTGTTCGAGGGACGGTGCGGATCGTCGGAGCAGGACTCCTGGGTGCGAGCATCGGGCACGCCCTCGCCGCACGCGGTGTCGATGTCGCGCTCGACGACGCGTCTCCCGCGCAGCTGCGCCTGGCCGTAGATTACGGCGCCGGCCGGCCCGCGCACCCCGACGACGCGCCGGCGCTGATCGTCGTGGCCGTGCCGCCGGACGTGACCGCCGACGTCATCGCCCGTGAGCTCGCCGACCACCCGGGGGCCGTGGTCACCGATGTCGCCAGTGTCAAGCTGCAGCCCCTGCACGAGCTGCGCGCGCGCGGTGTCGACCTCACCCACTACATCGGGTCGCACCCGCTGGCCGGACGCGAACGCGGCGGCGCGATCTCCGCCCGTGCCGATCTGTTCGTCGGCCGGCCGTGGGTCGTCTGCCGCGACGGCGAGACGCCGCCCGAAGACCTCGCGCTGGTGGAGGGCCTGGCACTGGAACTCGGCGCGGTACCGGTGGAGATGTCGCCGGACGAGCACGATCGCTCGGTCGCGCTCGTCTCCCACGTCCCGCAGCTGGTGGCGAGCCTTCTTGCCGGTCGCTTCGTCGATGCTCCCGATGCTGCGCTGGGACTGGCCGGTCAGGGGGTGCGCGACACCACGCGCATCGCCGCATCCGCCCCCGAGCTGTGGGTTCAGATCCTCGGCGCCAACGCCGCTCCCGTCGTCGATGTCCTCGACGCGCTCGCCGGAGACCTCACGGCCGTCGCCGATGCGCTGCGGGCACCGGATGCCCCGGGGGCGCGCCGCGCGGTGGCCGACCTCATCCGCCGCGGCAACGAGGGAGTCGAGCGTCTTCCCGGCAAGCACGGCCAGAACCGCCGCTTCGAGTCCTTCGTCGTGATGGTCGACGACACCCCCGGGCAGCTCGGCCGTCTCTTCGGCGAACTGGGGGAGCTGGCCGTCAACGTCGAAGACCTTCGCCTCGAACACTCCCCGGGTGCGCAGTTCGGCCTGGCCGAGATCAGTGTCGTCCCCGACGCGGTGCGCCGCGCCACCGATGGCCTGACCGCCCGCGGTTGGCGGATTGCGAGCACCCATGACTGACCCCACGATCATCGCCATCGACGGCCCCGCGGGCAGCGGGAAATCGAGCGTCTCGAAAGAAGCCGCCCGCCGACTCGGCTTCGGCTACCTCGACACGGGCGCGGCCTACCGCGCCCTGGCATGGCATGCGCTGGACCACGGCGCCGACACGTCGGATGCCTCCGCCGTCCTCGACGTGTTCGGCGACTTCGACTTCGCCATCTCGCTCGCCCCCGACGACTACTGGGTGCGCGTGGGCGATCGCGATGTCACCAACGCCATCCGTGAGCCGCGCGTGACCGACGCCGTGAGCGGCGTTGCGCGCATCCCCGCCGTGCGGCACGCCGTGAACGCGCTCTTCCGGCGACTCATCGCCGAGTCGGGCCGTCCCGGCGTCGTGGTCGAGGGACGCGACATCACCACCGTCGTCGCCCCGGACGCACCCGTGCGACTGCTGCTGACGGCGGCCCCCGAGATCCGCGCCGCGCGCCGCAGCGCCGAACTGACCACCCAGGACGCCGCCTCCGTCGCGGCGGCATTGCATCGCCGCGACGCCACCGACTCCGCTGTCGTCGACTTCCTCACCGCCGCCCCCGGCGTGGAGGTCGTCGATTCGAGCGACCTGGATTTCGCACAAACCGTCGACGCCGTTCTCACGGCGATCGAACGCACGAGGGGAGCCCTCGATGGGCGCTGAAGACGAATACGACGCCGGTCCCGACCAGCTCGCCGAGAAGATGGACGAGCTCGATGAGACGCTCGCCGAGCAGCGGGCTGCGGCTCTTCGGGCCAGCCTCGATGATTTCGAGCTGGATGACGAGGACGCCGCGCTCCTGGCGGGGCTCGCCGAGGGCGGTGACGGGATCGAATTCCTGCCCGCGCTGCCGGTGGTGGCGATCGTCGGACGCCCCAACGTGGGCAAGTCGGCCCTGGTGAACCGCATCCTCGGTCGCCGAGAGGCGGTCGTGGAGGACACCCCGGGCGTGACGCGTGACCGGGTGACCTACCGGGCCGAATGGATGGACCGCCGCTTCTCGCTGGTGGACACCGGAGGGTGGGAACCCGACGCGCGCGGCATCGACCGCTCCGTCGCACTGCAGGCCGAAGTGGCCATCGACCTCGCCGACGTCGTGCTGTTCGTCGTGGATGCGCGCGTGGGCGCCACCTCCACCGACGAGCACGTCGTCAAACTCCTACGTCGCAGCGGCAAGCCGGTGTTCCTCGTGGCGAACAAGATCGACGACGCACGCCAGGAGCCCGAGGCCGCAGCGCTGTGGAACCTCGGCCTCGGTGAGCCGTACCCGGTCTCGGCGATCCACGGGCGCGGAGTGGCGGATCTGCTCGATGCGCTCATGAAGGTGCTGCCGGAGGTCTCCGCCATCGCCAAGCACGAGATCGGCGGACCGCGCCGGGTGGCGATCCTCGGTCGTCCGAACGTCGGCAAATCGTCGCTGCTGAACAAGGCGGCAGGCCAGGAGCGCGTCGTCGTCAACGAGCTCGCCGGAACCACCCGCGACCCCGTGGACGAGGTCGTCGAGCTCGGCGGACGGCTGTGGCGCTTCGTCGACACCGCCGGCATCCGCCGGCGCGTGCACCTGCAGCAGGGGGCCGACTTCTACGCGTCGCTGCGCACCGCGACCGCGCTGGAGAAGGCCGAAGTCGCCGTCGTCGTGCTGGACATCTCGCAGCCCCTCAGCGAGCAGGACGTGCGCATCATCGACCTCGTCCTCGAATCGGGGCGCGCCCTGGTGCTCGCGTTCAACAAGTGGGATCTGCTCAACACGCCGGAGCTCGAGAACCAGGACCGGCGCCGGTACCTCGAGCGCGAGATCGAACAGGATCTGGCCCACGTCGCCTGGGCGCCGCGGGTGAACATCTCCGCCCGCACCGGCCGGCACCTCGACCGGCTCGTCCCCGCCCTGGACACGGCCCTGAACTCGTGGGACCAGCGCATCCCCACCGGGAAGTTCAACGCGTTCCTCTCCGAACTCGTCGCCGAGCACCCGCACCCCCTGCGCGGCGGCAAGCAGCCCCGCATCCTCTTCGGCACGCAGGCCTCCACCCGTCCGCCCACGTTCGTCCTGTTCACGACCGGGTTCCTCGACCCGGGCTACCGCCGGTTCATCCAGCGGCGCCTGCGGGAGATCTACGGCTTCGAGGGCACGCCGATCGTCCTGAACATGCGGATCCGCGAGCGTCGCCAGCGCTGACCGGAACGGGGGTCCCGTCAGACCCCCGTGTCGAGAGGGCTCTGACTCGCCGGCGGCGCGTCGCTTAGCGTCTCAACGGGCGGTTCGATCGAACCGCCCGGGAGGACAGAGATGACCGTCATATTGATCACCGGCGCCAACCGAGGCATCGGATTCGAGACCGCCAAGCAGCTGCGTGAGATGGGCCACACCGTCTACATCGGCGCGCGCGACGCGGATCGCGGGGCGCAGGCCGCTGCGAGCGTCGGCGCGAAGTACGTGCACCTCGATGTGACCGACGACGAGTCCGTGGACGCCGCGATGGCGGCCATCGAGGCAGCCGAAGGACGCCTGGATGTTCTCGTGCACAACGCCGGTGTTCAGGATCTGGAGCGTCACAGCGTTGCCGCGCAGCGCTCGTTCGACACGAACGCGGTGGGGATCGTCCGGGTCACCGAGGCGGCACTGCCGCTCCTGGAGCGCTCGTCGAACCCGAACGTCGTCGCCCTCTCGAGCAGCCTCGGCTCCTTCTGGGCCGTGAACAACCCCGACCGGGTGGAGTCGGGCTTCGCGATCGTGCTGTACTCGGCGTCGAAGGCGGCGGCGACGATGCTCATGGTGCAGTACGCCAAGGCCCACCCCGGCATCAAGTTCAATGCGATCGAGCCGGGCACGACGGCCACGGACATGACCGCGGCGTTCGGAGTCGGGCGGCCGGTCGAGGAGACGGCGCGGTTCATCGTCCAGTGGGCCACCCTCGGCGAGGACGGCCCGACCGGAACGTTCCACGACGAAGCCGGCGTCCTGCGCTGGTGAACGAGGGGGTCGGGTCGCCAGCATCCGTCGCCTTTTTCGCCGCCGCCGCGCGGATGTCGGCGACTCGACCCGTCAGCGCTATGACAGGCTGGGAGCGTGAGCAATCAGCCGCCCCGCCCAGGGGAGCCGCGCCGCCCGTCGGGTCCGCGCGACCCCGGCGACGCGTGGGTGGTCGCCGCCTCCGGCGAGCGGTACTGGGGGCGCTTCGGCGCCGCGGGGCTCCTCGCCGTCGACCCGGAGCGCGGAGTGCTGCTGCAGCATCGGGTGGCGTGGAGCCATTTCGGTGACACGTGGGGCCTCCCAGGGGGTGCCCGGCACGAGGACGAGTCGGCCGGCGCGGCCGCGCTGCGTGAGGCGGCGGAAGAAGCCGGGGTCCCCGGCGGATCGGTGGTGCCGCGATTCGTGAGCGTGCTCGACCTGGACGTGTGGAGCTATACCACTCTCGTCGGCGATGTCATCGAACCGTTCGAGCCCGTCATCAGCGACCCGGAGAGCCGCGCGCTGGCGTGGGTGCCGATCGCTGACGTGGATCAGCTGCCGTTGCATCCGGGTTTCGCGGCGTCGTGGCCGGCTCTCCGCGGAGCGCTGGACATCCGCCCGACGATCGTCGTGGACGTCGCGAACGTCATGGGTTCGGTTCCCGACGGCTGGTGGCGTGACCGGGCGGGCGCGGCAGGGCGCCTGCTGGAACGGCTCGACGTCCTGGCCGCCACGGGCGTCGACGCCGAGGCGCTCGGTCTCAGCGCGACGCGATGGTTCCCGTCCCTGGTGGCGGTCGTGGAGGGGGCTGCACGGAGTGCGGCGTCGGAGTGGGCGGGGGTCAGGGTGGTTGCAGCGCCCGGCGAGGGCGATGACGAGATCGTCCGGCAGACCGCCGCGCTGCCGCATCCGGATCAGGCGATCGTCGTCACCAGTGACCGCGGACTGCGGGAGCGCGTGGAGGCTCTCGGGGCATCCACCCGCGGCGCGGGCTGGCTGCTCGAGCTGCTCGGCTGAGTCAGGATCCGCGCAGGCGATCGATCTCGCGCCGCTCGCGCTTGGTGGGCCTCCCCGCACCGCGGTCGCGCACCGCGAACGCGGGGATGCTCTCGCGTGGCGGCGGGGGAGGCGTCCGATCCTCCGCGGCGAGTGCTGCCTGCGCAGCGCTCACGCGCTTGGCGATCGGTTCACGAACGACCAGGATGCGGTCGAATCCGGCGACGCGCACCCGCAACTCGTCTCCGGGGCGCACCTGCACCGAGGCCTTGGCTCGCTCGCCGTTGACGCGCACGTGCCCTGCCCGGCAGGCGGTCGTGGCGATCGATCGTGTCTTGTAGACGCGCACGGCCCACAGCCACGCGTCGACGCGGGCCGAACCGCCCGTCATCGCGCGATCCTCGACGCCGGCCGCACATCACCGTCGTCGATGAGCGTCGTCACGCCTCGGCGCCGGGTGCGTCCTTCGAGCGCTCCCACACCCAGTTGTCGCGCTGATACAGCACCTCGAAGCCGGAACGCATCATGTTGTTGAGCGACGGGTTGCCTCCCTCGGTCTCGGGTACCCACGTTTCGGCGATCGCCAGCTCACAGCCTGCCTCCCGGGCCGCCACCGCGCGGGCAGCGATGAGCGCCGTCTGAGCGCCCCTCCTCTGATACTCGGGCAATGTGGCCGCGCCGTACATGTGCGCGGTGGGGCCGTCGACTGCGACAGCGGCAGCGGCGATCATCCGGTCGCCATCGAAGGCGCCGTAACCGAGAAGTGCCCCCGACCGGACCGGGGAGCTGTAGACCGCGTCGACGACCTCGTCGGACCAACCGAACGCGCCACCGAGGAGGCGTGCTCCCTCGTCGACTTCGTCGCCCCGGAACTGTCGAACCGGGGGACCCGATGGCGATGCATCGAACTGCGAGAGTTGCAGCCCGAGCTTGTACCACGCCCCCGATCGGCGAAGTCGATGGTGCGCGGCGATGTCGTCCCACTCGTCGGTGAGCAGTTCGGGTACCACTTGGACCCTGGCCACGTCTGCGGTGCTCTGCGCCAGAACCTGCATGGCAGCATCCGTCGCCTCCGGTGTGGCGGGCTCGAACAGGCCGAGACCGAGCACTCGATTCCAGAACCCGCCCGGGTCCTTCCCGAGCGCCGTGACAGCCACTCCGCTCGGGAGTTGGACGGCGGTCATGCCGAGCGCATCACGCGTCTGTTGTGTGCCGGAACTCAACAGGCTCAGAAGCGTGTTGATCTCGCGGGTCTCTGCGGCGGTGATGATTTCCAGGTCGCGCATTCGAACGAGTGTAGTTGCCCCCACGACGCCCGGGACCGGGGCGCTTCGCTTGCGGCCGCGGCGGTCGTGATGACCGGGGTGATGGTGGCCGTGGAGGCGGATGCGGCCCGCCGCGTCACTCGCGGAGGGTGAGCGACACGAGGGCGCGGTCGTCACTGGGCCGTGCCACGAC
Source organism: Microbacterium sp. Z11_20 (assembly GCF_057197605.1). Lineage (NCBI taxonomy): Bacteria > Bacillati > Actinomycetota > Actinomycetes > Micrococcales > Microbacteriaceae > Microbacterium > Microbacterium sp. Z11_20. The sequence continues at coordinate 322,096 of NZ_JBXVOQ010000001.1, forward strand.
GTCGAACCCGGCCGCGGTGAACACCGACAGCACGCCGCGGTAGAGGTCGTTGGACGGGCGCTTATTCACGGAGGGGTCGAACGGGTAAGCCTCTAGGACGCGAGCGCCGGCGCTTCGGGCGTGGGCGACGGCGGCATCCAGAAGCTTCCGCATGAGGCCGGCGCCGCGGTGCTCTTTGCGGATCGCAAAGCAGGAGACCGCCCACACCGACGGGTCATCCAACGGCTCGGGTGTGTTGGCAATGAGTATCCGAGTACGCAGGAGACGGGGTTGCGCTGTGCGCGGCCCGACGCGCACCCAGCCTGCGGGGCCCCCGTCGACGTAGGCGACCAGCCCCGGGGACCGGTCGCCCGCCGTCTCGATGCGCAGCATGTCGGTCTTCTGCTCGCGCGTGGCGGTGCGGAACTCGGCGGCCGGGATCATCCACCACTGGCACTGACACGACGGACCGTCGCCGCCGCCGGTCAGGGCGTGCTCGGCATCGTCGAACCGTTCGGCGGTTGCGGGGAGGATCTCGATGCTCATATCGGAAGGGTAATCGCGGGCGGGGACATCCCGATCGGCTCAGGCGGCGAGGATGAAGGCGAGGGGGTCGAAGCGTCTTCGCCCGCCCAAGCGTGGCGTGCGGTCGGGATCGATGTGCGCGGGTGGGATGAACCAGACGGCGCCGGCGGATGGCGGGGAACCCGGTGGCGTTTCGATCCGGATCTCCCATCCTTCTGAGTGCACCCGGTGGTGGCATGCCGTGCAGAGGAGGATCCCGTTGTCGAGGTCGGTGGGTCCGTCGTCTCGCAGCCACCAGAGGATGTGGTGCGCTTCGGCGTAGGCGGGGGGAAGGTGGCAGAAGGCGCATCCGCCGTCCCGTTCGACGAGTGCTCGGCGTTGCGCCTTCGTGAAGTGCCGCCTGCTTCGCCCGAAGTCGAGGACCTCGCTGTCGGTGCCGAGGACGCAGGGGATGATGTTCGCCGCCGCGCCGAGACGGCGGGCGGCGCCCGCGTCGATGGGCTGTTCGATCCCGTCGATGGTCGCGATGCCGGTACCGGTGGTGAGGTGATCGAGATCCATGCGCACGATGACCGATGTCGACGGCCCGGGTACGACGTGGGAGTCGCATCCGATCGCGTGGCGGCAGATCGCGGCCAGGGCGTCGGCGCGGAGCTGCGGCAGCGATCGGGACTCCGCCGCGACGGGTGCGGAACCGTCCTCGAGCACGACCCCGTCCGGGGTGTTGCGTCCCCGCGACGTTCGGAGCTGTGCCGTGACGATCGCATCGATCGCAGCGACCACGGGCGCTGCGCTCTCCGGGTCGAGCCGCGCGGTCAGCACGGTCATACCGGAGGCGTCGTGCCCGATCTTCAACGACCGTTCGCCGTGCATCTCGCCGGTGGCCGGCTCGAGCCCGTCGGGGTCGAGGTGTGCCTCGGCACGGCGCAGCACGGCGTGCAGTTCTTCGAGCGAGAGGAGCGGCGCCTGGCCGACCAGGGCTCGTTCGGCTTCGGTCCATGTGGCCATGTCGACGCGGAGGGCGATGCGATCCAGCATCCCGGTGATCGCGCAGGCCGCTGCGACGCTGATCGCGCCCGTGCTTACCGCACGTGCGACCTCGGGATGCCGCGGGGGAGCCGACTCGCCCGAAAGGAGGCTGCGTTCGCGTGTGGCCTCGCCGACCTGGATGAGCCGGACGGCGTCGCCGACGTGGCCACCGGTACTCGCGGCGATCAGCTTGGCGGGGGTGCGGAATCCCGCCTGCCGGGCGAGGCCGTCCTTGCCGAGCTCGGGGCGCGACCGGGCCGCCATCTCGGCTGCGACCTGTGTGTGCAGGCCGTCGAGCTGGCGTCGGATTGCGGCGATCCGCTCGTTCATGTCGAGCAGATCCGCCGCAGTCATCGCGCGCGCATCTCCGTGGGCGGAACTCGCCGCGCCCCACGCCGCCCGCAGAGCGGTCGTGGTCTCCAGGAGCGGGTCCACCGGGTTGTTCATGCCTCTATGGAATCACCAACCTCGGACATTCGTTCGAGTGTTCCGGGGCTCGTGGACAACGACGCTGAAGTGTCCGCGCCGCGTTCGCGGCGGCCGAACGGACGGGCTAAGATGGGGGAGTTGTCCGCTCGCGGGCACCGGGATGTGGCGCAGCTTGGTAGCGCACTTGACTGGGGGTCAAGGGGTCGCAGGTTCAAATCCTGTCATCCCGACCGGAAGAGGCCCGGAATCTCACAAGAGGTTCCGGGCCTTCTGCATGTCCGTGAAGAGCCGAGGGCTCCGAGAGGGACCCCGGCCCGGTTTCGCGTTCTGATCGCGCTCAGGAGCGGGTGGTGCTGAGCCTCATGACGGCCCAACCGAGCAGAGCGAAGACGAGACCCGCGCCCATCGCGAACAGGGCCACGCCGAACGACACGACGGAGGTGAAAAGCGATGCGCGCAGGAACGAGGCGTTCATCACCGTGTCGCGGAGGGGGTCGTCCCGATCGAGCTCGGCGTACGTCTTCCCGTCGGCCATCTCCGTGGCATGCACGTTGATGATGTCTGCCTGAGCCAGCGCAGTGAGCGGGCCCCTGACCTCCGCGCCGGCGAGGAAGGACGCGTCGTCGGCGACAGTGATGCGCTGGTCGGCGAGTTGGGAGCTCACCACACCCCACACCACCCCGCCGGTCACGATCATCACGATGCCGGCGACGATCGCCAGCAAGCCGACCCACCAGATCAAGGGGCGCTTTCTCGAAGTACGGACTTCGTGGTCGGTTGTCGACTGCGTCATGGTGACCTCCCAGTGAGAGGACGAGGGGAACCTCGCCCTCTCTGCAGCGTGTCATTGGTGGCCTGACCCCAGTAGGGGCGCTCGACCCCAATGTGAGCCTGACTTCACCGGCGCCTGCTCAGCGGCGCCCCGGGTCGTGGATGCGGCGCCGCGAAGCCGGCCGGTGAGACGCCTACGCCCCGAGGAGCTCGGTGATCCTCACGTAGAACGCGGCTTGGTCACCGGAGAGTGATCCCTTCACCATGGCGGTCCAGTCGTCGACGACAACCTCGATCGACCCCGCGGCCAGACCGTCGAGCGTCGCGCGAGCCACGTCCCGAGGGTGCATCAGCGGGCCCTCGTATCCGGCCATCATGTCGGTGTCCGCTGTGGCGAGGAGCACCCCCAGGACGTGCGTTTCCTGAGCGGCCAGTTCCAGGCGGACGGCGTTGGTCATATTCCACGCGGCGGCCTTCCCTGCCGCGTAGGCGCCTGCGCCCGGCGCGGCGAACCAGGACATTGCAGAGAGGACGTTCACGATCTCTCCTCCGCCGTTGTCCGCCAGGATCGGGCTGAACGCGCGGATCGTGGCGAGCGTGCCCCAGAAATGCGTGTCCATCTCGCGGTGGATCATGCTCAGATCGCCCGTGACGAGCGGGGTACCGGTGCTGATGCCGGCGTTGTTGATGAGAAGGGACACGTCCGGGGCGGCCTCCGCGGCAGCGACGATGGACTCGTGGTCCAACAGATCGAGGCGGAGCGGCACCACGCGGGCGTCGTCGAAGTCGAGGCTCTCGGGCCGGCGAGCCGTCGCGTAGACCTTGCTCGCCCCTCGCTCGAGCAGTTCGAGAACGAACTGCCGACCGATACCGCGGTTGGCGCCGGTGACGAGAGCGATCTGAGGGGTGACGTTCATGTGTGCGGTGCTCCTGTGTGCTTATTTTCGTTCAGCGGTCCGGGGTGGGCACGCCGGCGGCTACGCTAATCCTTCACGTTGGCGTCAAGGTCAAGTGGGCGGTCCGCCGAGGCGGGATGAGAGGGAGGATGCACGTGCGCATAGGAGAGGTCGCGCGAAGGGCAGGCGTGAGCACCAGAGCCCTCCGCTACTACGAAGAGCAAGGCCTGCTCGCCTCGGACCGCACCTTCAGCGGCCAGCGCACCTACCCCGACTCGGCCGTCGAACGCGTCCGCCTGATCCAGCAGCTCTTCACCGCAGGCCTGCCCAGCCGCACCATCCGCAAGCTCCTGCCCTGCATCGAAGCCGGGCACGCTTCTCCCGAAGCGCTCGAGCTGATGGCGGCCGAACGTGACCGGATCACCACCGCGATGGCAGACCTCGCCGCGGCGCGGGATGCTCTCGATCGAATGATCGACATCGCCAACCATCCGACTGCTGAACACTGTCCCCCCCTCCGAGAACCCGCCTGGACGCCGTACACCCCCGAACCCCGAGGAATGGCGGCGCCCGCCGACGCGGCCGCGTGAGCGCCTTGGACTACGCCAGGGAGCGCTCGTAGAACCGCCAGAGGTGCCGGAGGTCGGGCGGGATGTCGGTCTCGTCGTACGGTGCTCGCTCGACGAAGCCTCGGGATTCGTAGAGTCGGTGGGCGTCGCCCATGAAGCGGTTGCTATCCAGCCGGATGATCGGCGCCTGGAAGTGATCGCGGGAGCCATCGAGCAGCCAGTCCAGCATCCGAGATCCGAGGTGTACGCCGCGGTGCTCGGGACGCACGTACATCCGTTTGATCTCGACCACACCGGGATTCAGCGCCCGCGCAGCTCCCACCCCGGCGGGCATCCCGTCGACCTCTGCCAGCGCGAGCAGCCCGCGGGGACGGCGGAAGCGGTGCAACGACGCGGGGGTGTGTTCCGCCTCGCCCTCCATGGAGAACCCGTACGTGCTCTCGAACGTCGCCAACGCCCACGTCATGTACTCCGTCATGAGCATCAGCACCGAGGTGTCGTCCGAGGGGAGGGCTTCCCGGATATGCCGTTCGGTCACCCCTTCATCCTGCCTCGATGTCCCCGGTGGCGAGAGACCGGGGACATCGGACGCTATTTCGACTCGAGGCGTCCGAGCGGAGTGGCGGCGCCGGAGAAGGACTCGCTCGCCACCGTCCACGCGTTCTCGTCGAGGCCCAGCTCGGTCCGAAGGAACGCCCACGTGAGCCACTCGACGGCGTCGACCAGTTCGGGGTTCTCATCCGCCGATTCGGCGGCGTCGTATCCCGGGACTCCACCCAGGCTGTGACCGGCACCGAAGAGCTGGACCAGCGCCTTACGCCCGGGGGAGAGCGTGTAGGGGTCGGTGTACCAGTCGGGCCCGCGCACCGTCAGGTGCTCCGACGCGTCGTCCGCGCCGGCGATCAGCAGAGCGGGCGTGCTCATGTGCGAGAACTCTGAGCCCGTGAAGACCGGGTAGTGCTCGCGCGCGTAATCGCTCAGCGAGTCGCCTCCGCGCCCTGGCGCCGACATCACGACCCCGGCCGTGAAACGCGGCTCGGTGAGATCGACCACGGAGCCATCGGCAGGATCGATCGTGCGGGCGCCCAGTAACAGGTTGGCCGTGAAACCGCCCATCGAGTGGCCGACGATCGCGGTCTTGTCCCGGTCGGTACGTCCGGCGAGCCCCGGCAACGCGGCCTCGATCGCGTCGAGGTGATCGAGGATGCGCGACATGTCCGTGGCGCGCGAGCGCCAGAACAGAGGAGCTTCCGGGTCGTCGGACTCGCGCAGACCGAGCGTGGCCGAGTCGAGGTGCGTGGGCTGGATGACCACGAACCCGTGCGCGGCGAGGAAGTTGGCGACGGGGCCGTACCCGTAGAGCGACGACAGGAAGTTCGCCGGCCCGTGTCCGTGCGACAGCAGGACGATGGGCAGGTCCGTGCCGTCGACGGGTGCGGACACGCGCACCTCCAGATCTTTCACGCGATCCGGCGTGGAGATCGTCACCGGTGCGAGCGAGAGCACGGGGGATGCGGGGTTCGGGTGTAGCTGGTGTAGGTCATCGACGTGAGCCTCTCCGGGTAGTGAGTGATGGAGCGAGGTGACAGAGAACGCCGCACGAGTAGAGTGGTAGCGGATCTGTGTTCCGGTAACGTTACGGAACAATGTTCCGCATTGTCAAGAGACAGAAAGAAGTTCGATGACTCAGCCAATGCCGCCCACCTCGCCACCCCGCGCGCGTCGCACCGACGCGATGCGCAACGAGCAGCGGGTGCTCGTCGCTGCCGCCACCGTTTTCGCGACCTCCGGCGTCGATGCGCCGATCCGGGAGATCGCCGGCGCGGCGGGTGTCGGCCTGGGCACGATCTACCGGCACTTCCCGACCCGCACCGACCTCGTCATCGCGGTGTACGGCCATCAAGTCGAGGACTGCGCAGTCGCGGGCCCCCGGCTGCTGGCCTCGGAACGGTCACCCCTGGTCGCGCTGGAGGCGTGGGTGGACCAGTTCGTCGACTTCCTCGTCACCAAACACGGGCTGGCCGACGCGCTGGGGTCGGACGACGCCCGATTCCAGCGGCTGCACGAGCACTTCCTCGAGCGGCTCGTGCCCGTCTTCGCCGACATGCTGGCAGCGGCGGAGAAGGCGGGCCAGATCAGTGCGGACGCGGACGCGTACGAGGTGATGCGCGCGATCGGCAACCTGTGCGTGGGGAGCGACGCCGACGCGCGCTACGACCCGCGCCGCATGGTCGCTCTCCTGCTCCGAGGACTCCGCCGATCCGACTCCGAGGCGTGAGTGCGCTGCCCGCTCCCGCCACGGGGCGGGAACCGCATTCGTCACGCCGCGTGGCGTCGTAGCGCGACAGCCCGAAATAATCCGTCCGCCCGGCCGGTTGAGTATCCCATGCACAGCGCGAACGAGACGAACAACCCGCTGGGTGCCTACCTGCGTGCGCGGCGGGAGCTCGTGACGCCGCGGCAGGCGGGGATCCCGGAGGTCGGCAGACGGCGGGTGCCGGGCCTGCGGCGGGAGGAAGTCGCCATGCTCGCCGGCATCAGCGCGGACTATTACCTGCGCCTGGAGCGAGGACGCGATCGCAACCCCTCGGCGCAGGTCCTCGAGTCGATCGCCCGGGTGCTCCGCCTCGATGACGAGCACGTCGCCCACCTCCTGGCGCTGGGCGCCGAGGCGCCGCGGCTCCATCGACGCCCTGCGCCCACGGAGACCGTGCCGCCCAGCGCGCTCAAGCTCCTCGATTCGCTGGTTCAGCCCGCCTTCATCGAGGGGCGGTATTTCGATGTCCTGGCCGCCAACCCACTCGCCACGGTGCTGAATCCGCGCCTCGCACCGGGCAGGAACCAGCTGAAGGATATGTTCCTCGACCCCTCCGAGCAGGCTCTGCAGCCCGACTGGGCAGACCTGGCGGAGTGCTTGATCGCGAATCTGCGGCAGTCCGCCGGCACGGCGGTCGATGATCCCCGTTTCATCGCTCTGGTGGGCGAGCTGTCCCGGGGCAGCGCGCTGTTCCGCGAGCTCTGGGCCCGGCACGAGGTGCGAGGACAGCGCGGGACTCTCATCCGGATCGTCCACCCTCAGGTCGGCGAGCTGGCTCTCAACCGCGAGCGCCTCAGCATCGGCGGGACCCAGGGCCTGATGCTCGTCGTCTATCACGCGGATGCGGGAACCGTCGCGGCCGAGAAGCTGGCCCTCCTCGCGTCCGCATCGGCGCCGGAGCGGACGCCGGGCGACCTGCTGGTCGACGCGGAGCGCTGACCGGAACCGCGGTACCGCGGTTCATCTCAAGGCCGAGACGGCGACCTCGGCGGCCTCCGCAACGAGCCGGTCGTCGTACTCGGCGTCCTGCGTGTCGCGTCCCGACAAGACGGCGATCACGATCGGTGCGCCCTCCGTGGGCCAGATGACCGCGATATCACCGCGGCTGGCGTAGCTGCCGGCGCCGGACTTGTCTCCGACGACCCAGTCGCGGGGCAGGTTGGCGCGCACGAGCGTGTCGCCGGTCTGCGTGCTGGTGAGCCACCCGGCCAGGAGTGCTTCTTCGTCGTCGGTCAGCGTGTCGCCGAGAACGTACTCGTGCAGGTTCTCGGCGAAGGCGCGCGGTGTGGTCGTGTCACGGTCGTCGCCGGGGGCGGCTTCGTTCAGTTCGGGCTCGTCGCGTGACACGGTCGTCACGTCGTCGCCGAGCTCGGCGAGCGCGGCGTCGAGTGCCTGGGGGCCGCCGAGGGCGTCGAAGAGGTAGTTTCCTGCGGCGTTGTCGCTGCGGGTCACGGCAGCCGCGGCGATCTCAGCGAGGGTCATCGTCTCACCGACCCGCTGCTCGGTGACCGGTGAGTGGGGGAGGAGGACGTCGGCGGTGATCCGCACGTCCTCCTCGAGGCCCTCGACGCCCCGCTGGTCGAGTACGGCTGCGGCTGCGATCGCCTTCACCGTCGACGCATAGGCGAAGCGCTCGTCATCGCGCCACGCCACTTCCGCGCCCGTTCCGGTGTCGAGGGCGTAGACGCCCACCCGCGCGTCGAATCGCGACTCGAGTTCGGTGAAGGCCGCAGAGGTATCGGGCGGTGCGATCGCGGTCGCCGCCGGGGCGGACGCGGTCGGCTCCGTCGCCGGTCCGGATGCGGAGCATCCGGCGAGAGCCATCGCCCCCGACGCGGTGACGGCGACGGCGCAGGTCGCGAGACGACCGAGGACAGAGGAACGGGTCACGAGTACTCCATAGGGCGGGCGGCCCGGGATGGGCCGAGGGTGGCGGCGTCAGTGAGGTATTGGTGGTCGAGATGGAGGCACTGCGGGTCGTAACCGGGGGCTGGTGAACCGTCCCCCGGTTCGCTGCCGCTCCTCTGCGGGTGCCCGCACCGGGTGGGGCGGACCCGGCGTCGGCGTCAGCCGCGCGGCACTGTCCTGCGGAGTTGCTCGGCGACAGGGCGGAGGATCTCGCCGAGCAACGCGACCATGTCCGGGGGGATGTGGTCGAGCACCTGCTCCCGGATTTGGTCCATATGTCCGGCTGCGGCGGCGAGGAAGGTGCGACGCCCGGTCTCGGTGAGAGCGACGTGCCGGTTCGTGCCGCGGCGTTCCCGAGTGACGAGCCCGCGCTCCGTCATTCGCGTGATGGTGTGGGAGAGGCGAGAGAGCGAGCCGGCCGTGATCGCGCTGAGCTCGTTCATCGGCGTGGAGTGGTCCGGTTGACGGTGCAGGGTCAGGAGCACGGCGTACTCGTAGTAGCCCAGACCCGCGTCGCGTCGCAGTTGTTGCTCCATGACGGTCGGGAGGCACTGCGCGATGATGTGCAGCTGGGTCCACGCGGACTCTTCGTCGTGGCTCAATGGCGGCCGGTGGCTCATACTTCCCCCTCCACGCCAATCTCGCACAGCTGACTTGATTGTTCAAGTTGTACGGCCTAGGTTCTACTTGAATCGTCAAGTTGCGGGTAATCAAGGAGTGGCGTGAAGAAGATCGGATTCCTCTCGTTCGGGTATTGGAGTCAGGGGATGGGTTCGCGTGTGAGATCGGCCGGTGAGTCGCTCTCGCAGTCTGTCGATCTCGCCGTCGCCGCCGAGGAGATCGGCATGAGGGGTGCCTACTTCCGGGTGCACCACTTCGCGGAGCAGCAGTCCTCGCCCTTCCCGCTGCTGGCCACCATTGCCGCGCGCACCAGGCAGCTCGACGTCGGCACCGGTGTCATCGACATGCGTTACGAGTCCCCGCTCTATTTCGCCGAGCAGGCAGCGTCGCTGGATCTGCTCTCCGGAGGGCGTGTGCAACTCGGCGTCGGACGCGGGTCGCCCGAGGCGGCCGACCGTGGCTACCGGCACTTCGGCCACGTTCCCGCAGCGGGTCAGGAGCCCGGGGAGATGGCGCGGGAGCACACGAAGCAGGCGCTGGCCGCCATCCGGGGAGCGGCGATCGCCGCCCCGAACCCGGAGCATGGCGCCGGCTTCGGCCGTCTGCCGGTGAGCCCACAGTCCTCGACCCTGCATGAGCGCATTCAGTGGGGTGCCGGCAATCTCAACACCGCGCTCTGGGCGGCGGAGCAGGGGTTGGGGCTCATGAGCTCGACACTGATCATCGATGAGAAGGGCATCCCGTTCAGCGAGCTCCAACTCGAACAGATCGAAGGTTTTCGGAATGCGTGGCGGAAGCACGGGTGGTCGTGGAGCCCCCGGGTCACCGTCGTTCGCAGCATCGTTCCGCTCGTCGACGAGGAGAGCCGGGCCTACTTCGGCACGAGCCTCGACCGGGACGAGGGGATCGGTGTCCTCAAGGGCACGGCCTACCGGTATGGCGCCTCATTCATCGGTGAGCCCGAAGATCTCGTCGAACGCCTCCGACACGATGTGGCACTGTCCGCTGCGGACACCGTTCTCGTCACTATCCCCAACCAGCTCGGCGTGGACTTCAACATTCGACAGCTCGCGGCAGTCCACGCCATCGGACGCGAGCTCGGATGGCACGACTGACCGGTTCGCGATGAGTCGGTCAGCAGCTGTCGGCGTTCCACGGCAGGACCAGAGGACCTACCTCCGTCATGACGCGGAGTCTGCCCTGAGGCCCCGACGACAGGTGCGTCCGGCGCGACCGGGGCCTGCGAGGATGACATCCGTGACCGAGTTCCCCCGTGCGTTCCGCGCTCCGATGCGGTCGCGGAACGACGACGTGCCGGACGGTGCAGCGGTGGAGCGCGCGCTTTCGGAAGGTCTGTGCGGCCTCGGTGGGATCCTGGCATCGCAGCCGGGGTCGCTGGGGGAGGCGACCGCCGGCCTGGCTGCCCACCACGATGAGCGGATGGCGCGCCGCCTCGAGCGATTCGCTGCGGTCCCCGATGGCGCCTTGGTGTGGACCCGGGACGTCGACGGCCTCTTCTGGCTCGGGCGCCTCGGAGGACCCTGGCGTTACGACGGCAGCGCCGAGGCAGCGCGCGTCGACCTCGTTCACGTCCGGCGCTGCTCCTGGCTGGACGACCCGGTTTCCGAGAACGACGTTCCCCGGCGCGTGCTTGTCGCGTTCGCCCGGGGAGGCCGCAACTGGCAGGAGATCCACGACCACGCGGCGGCCGAGGCATCAGTGCGGCTGTGGCGGCGCTGACGCGACCAGATGCGGTGAGGTGCCCGGCCCCAGGTCGGTCCCGTCGCGAAGAGATCCGTGGCATTGTCGTAGCGGCGGGCCGTGTGCCCGGCTCGGAGGGAACATCATGCAGCAGCGCGAACTCGGCCGCACCGGCCGCACCGTCTCGGCCATCGGCCTGGGCACCTGGCAACTCGGGGCCGACTGGGGTGAGGTCACCGATGACGCGGCCCGCGCCATCCTCACCACGGCGGCGGATCGCGGCGTGACCCTGTTCGATACGGCGGATGTGTACGGGGATGGACGCAGCGAGAGGTTCATCGGGGCCTACCTCGCGGAGCATCCCGGAGCGGACATCTTCGTCGCGACCAAAATCGGACGCCGAGTGGAGCAGACGCCGGAGAACTACACGCCGGAGAACTTCCGCGCCTGGGCGGACCGTTCGCGCCGGAACCTCGGCACGGACACGCTCGATCTCGTGCAGTTGCACTGCCCGCCCACCGAGGTGATCGAGAGCGACGCGACGTACGACGCGCTGGACGCGCTCGTGGCCGACGGCACCATCGCCGCCCACGGCGTATCGGTGGAGACGACGGCGCAGGCCCTCGCCGCCATCGCACGGCCGAACGTGACGAACGTCCAGATCATCTTCAACCCGTTCCGGTTGAAGCCGCTGGATGAGGTGCTCCCCGCCGCGCGCGCGGCCGGAGTGGCGATCTTCGCTCGGGTGCCACTGGCGTCCGGTCTGCTGTCGGGCAAGTACACCGCCGACACGACGTTCGCCGCCGACGATCACCGCGCCTTCAACCGGCACGGTGAGGCATTCGACCGCGGCGAGACCTTCTCGGGCGTCGATTTCGAGGTCGGCCTTGCCGCCGTTGCCGAATTGACCCAGGCGCTCCCGGAGGGGGTGTCCCTCCCGGCCGCCACCCTCGCGTGGATCGCCTCCCAGCCCGGCGTCACGAGCGTCATCCCGGGAGCCCGCAGCGTCGCACAGGCGGAGAAGAACGCGGATGCGGCGGCCGTCCTGTCCGACGTCGATCTCAGCGGCTTCGACGCGGCCGTACATCGCGTGTACGACGAGCGCCTGCGGGCGGACATCCACCCGCACTGGTGACATGCGGTTCACTCGCGCAGAACTGGAGTCGTTCCGGGGCGCCACCATCCCCGACCTCGTGCCGGAGCATCCGAAGCTCCTCTTCGTGGGCATCAACCCGAGTCTGTGGACCGCGGCGACCGGAACGCCGTTCGCCCATCCGGGCAATCGGTTCTACCCGGCGCTGGTGGCGGCGGGCATCCTGCCCCGCCTTCCCGCCTTCTCCGAGCCGTTGAGCGACGAGGGCCGGCGGATGATCCTCGACGCCGGGATCGGGATCTCGGCGCTCGTCCGCCGGGCCACCTCCCGCGCCGACGAGCTGACCCGGGACGAACTGCGGGACGGCGCGGAGCGCGTGGCCGTGGACGTGCAGCGCTGGCAGCCGCGCGTCATCGCCGTCCTAGGCGTGACGGCCTACCGGCAGGCGTTCGGATACCCCCGCGCGTCGGTGGGGCGGCAAAGCAACGAGATCGCGGGTGTCTCGACGTGGGTCGTCCCGCACCCGAGCGGACTGAACGCGCACGACACCGTCGCGTCGCTGGCGACGGCGTACGCCGAACCGGCCCGGGCCGCGGGCATCCTCTCCTGAACTCCGGCCACCGCTCGCAGCGCCCGTCACAACGCCGCGTCAGCCGATCGGGACCACGCCCGTGCGGATGCCCCACAGCACGGCCTGCAGGCGGTCGCGGGAGCCCGTCTTCTGCAGGATCTGCGCCAGGTGGTACTTCACCGTCGTGGTTTCGACGAACAGTCGCTCGCCGATCTCCGCGTTCGACAGCCCCTCGGCCAGCAGCCGCAGGACGTCGAGTTCGCGCTCGGTCAGCGCCACCGCGGTCGCTCCGCCGGTGCGGGATGCGACTCCGGGCCGCCGTTCGGTGAACTCCTTCAGGATGCGGCGGGTCAGCCGCTGATCGAGCGTCCCGTCGCCCGCGGCCACGGAGCGGATGGCTCCCAGCAGTGCCGCCTCGTCGGCCCCCTTGAGCAGGAACCCGGCAGCTCCCGCTTCCAGCGCGGCGAAGACGTCTTCGTCGATGTCGAAGGTCGTGAGCACCAGCACGTCGGTGGACAGCGCGGGGTCGCTGGTGATCGCCCGGGTCGCGGCGATCCCGTCCGTTCCCGGCATCCGGATGTCCATGCACACGACGTCGGGATGCAGCATCCGGGCCATCGCGATCGCCTCGGCCCCGTCGGCCGCTTCGCCGACGACCTCGAGGTCGTCCTCGGCCCCGATGATGACCGACAGCCCGGCCCGCACGATGGACTGGTCGTCGGCGATGAGCACTCGGATCATCCGGCGTTCCTCTCTGGTGGTCGCGGGATGACGAGTTCGTTCCGCCACCCGCCGTCCGGTTGCGCGCCGGTGCTCAGTCGCGCCCCGATCAGTTCGGCACGCTCCCGCATGCCGGCCAGGCCGTACCCGTCCGAGCCTGCGGTGACATCGCGGGGTGGCGCCTGATCGCTCGGCTCGTTGCGCACGACGATGCGGACGGCATCCGCACCGGCCTCCACCCGCACCTCGGATGCGGCGCCGGGAGCGTGGCGCGCAGCGTTGGCCAGCGACTCCTGAACCATCCGGTAGGCCGCCGTCTCGGCGAGCGGCCCGAGCGGCGGCGACTCACCCTCGACGACCAGGTCCACGCTGCGGCCCGACTCCCGGGCCTGGGTGATCAGGGCGGGGATGCGGGAGAGCGACGGTGGTTCGGCGGGCGCCTGAGGCCCCGCCCCCGCCCCGTCGTCCTCGCGCAGCAGTCCGACGGTTCGGCGCAGGTCGGTCAGGGCGGTGCGGGCGTCGGCCTGGACGGCGGCGAGCATCTCGCGCGCGCGTTCCGGATCGGTCCGGGTCAGTGCCGACGCCGCCTGCGCCGAGACGATGATGCCGGAAAGGTGGTGGCCGGCCACGTCGTGGAGTTCGCGGGCCAGCGCGGTTCGTTCGCTGCGCAGTGCACGTTCGGCCCTCTCGCGGCGCTCGCGCTCGAGGAACAGGGCCCGCTCGCGATGCGCGAGAGCGAGCTGCTCCCTGTTGCCGACGTATTCGGCGGCGGCGACGGGTAACCCGTAGAGAACGACGATCCGCGACATGCTCGCAATGACGATGGCGGCTGCGGGCATGCCGGCCAGCGTCATCGCGACGGCACCGACGGCGACGGTCGCGGCCGCGGCGACCCCGACCGGGACGAGGGAGGCGGGCCACCGCAACCGCCGCCACACGGCGTAGGTCGCAAAGAGGACCGCGAGCGCCCCGATCCCCAGCTCTCCGCCGCTGGTGGCGAGGATCGCCGCATCCAAACCGACGACCGCGGCCAGGGCGGCAACCGGAAAGCGTGTGCGTGAGACCAGGGCGAGGGCCTGGAGCGCCACCAGCGCGGCGTGGGCGACGGGCGGGACCGGCGAGATCACCGGGTCATCGAAGCTGCCGGCGAAGTCCACCCCGACGTACCCCACCGCGACGGCGAGGACCAGCACGGGCACAACCGCGACCCGCCACCCCGATGCGGGGGGAGGTGCCGCGGGCTCGGACATGGTCAGAGTCAACCACGACGGGTGCCGGCGCGCAGTCGCGCCGACACCCGTCGTCTGATCGGAGCGGATCACTGATCCGCCAGCGTCTCGTCCAGCACGTCGAAGATGACCTGGTACTTCTCCTCCAGCGGCTCTTCCGCCTCCGGGTCCGCGATCGCCCACGGGAGCGCGCTGACGGCGATGGTGACGGCGGTTCCGTCGGGGGCCACGGCGTTGCGCGTCTGCATCCCCTGGATGTCGCCCCCGTGTCCCCAGGCCAGGCCGCCGTCATCGAGCGAGAAGCTCTGCAGGCCGAGGCCGTACGCGTTGTCCGGGTGGAAGGGGTCGGGCGCCGGGACCGTCTGCTGCATGAGCGCCAGGCTCTCCTCGCTCACGAGGTCGCCGCGGAGCAGCGCCTGCATGAAGAGATTCACCTCGGTCGGGGTGGACACCAGCGCGCCGGCGGACCATGCCGTCGAGGTGTCGAGGTCGGTGATCTCCCGCAGCTCTCCGGGGAAATCGGCGTGGTACCCCTCGATGTGGTCGCCGCGCAGCTCGCGCTCGGCCGGTCCGGGGAGGTAGGTGTGCTCCAGCTCCAGCGGCTGCACGATCCGCTCGTCGATCTGCTCCCAGAGGGCGCGCTGTGTGACGCGCTCGATGAGGAGACCGAGGACGAAATAGTTCGTGTTGCTGTAGTCGAAGCGCTCGCCGGGGGCGAAGTTGGCCGGCTGGGAGAGACCGATGTCCACCATGTCACGCGCAGAGACGTAGAGCTCCTGCGACCCGAAGGCGTCCAGGGCGAACTCCTCGGCGTTCTCGGCGAGGCCGGCGGTGTGCTGCAGGAGGTTCCGCACGGTGATGGCCGTCCCGTCGATGCCTTCGCCGGCGATCACGCCGGGCAGGTAGGTGTCGATCGGTTCGTCGAGGGAGACCAGACCCTCCTCGACGAGCTGCATCACGACCGTCGCGACGAACATCTTGGTGTTGCTGCCGACGCGCACCTCGCCGTCCTGCGGGGTGTCGCGGTCCGAATCCAGGTCGCCGTCGCCGACCAGCACCTCGATGCTGGTGCCGTCGGGGTGGGTGATGGCGGCCTGCGCGGCGGGGTAACCGGCGTCCACGATGGATTGCAGACGCTGCTCGAGCCTCTCGCGCTCGGCATCGGCGGGGGTGCTGCGCGCCGCGGCGCCGAAGGCGAACGCGCCGACGACGAGGGCAGCGGCGGCCGCGCTGGCCAGCACGATCCGGCCGCGGCGCTGGGGGCGCCCCTCGGCGGGGGAGGAGGCGGGGGCGGGGGAGGTGGTGTTCTCGGTCATGACACCAGCATCTGCCTTCGCATCGGCCGGCACCCCGGCCGCGGGATCAGTCCGCCCTGTCCGGAAGAACAGGACGCTGCGCCGCGCCCCCCGGTCCGTCGACCCGAGCCCCGACGGTTGCCGCCGACCCCCGGGAGGGGGCACGCTGTGGTCAGCACCCCTCATCCGGAAGGATCTCCCATGGCAGACACCCCCGTACCCCCCGCGATCGCCGCGTTCGTCGACGCCACCAACGCCGGCGACGCGGAGGGGTTCCTCGCCGCGTTCTCCGATGACGCCGTGCTGTCGGATTGGGGCCGGGTCTTCCGCGGACGCGACGGCGTCGCGCAGTGGAACCAGACCGACAACATCGGCAAGCGGGCGCACTTCTCCCTGGTGGACATCGCCCCCGGCACGGGCACCGGTTCCTTCGTGGTGACCCTCACCGTCAGCGGCGACGGCTACAACGGCACCGGGCCGATGACGTTCGAGCTGACGGACGGCCGGATCTCGCGCCTGACGATCGCGCCGGAGTAGCCGGAGTAGCCGGAGTAGTCAACGGCGCTTGCCCCGCGCGGCGCGGAGGCCGACCATGGGGGAGTGACCGATCTCCGCCGCCCCGCACCCCGCGCTGCCCGCGGCGTCGCGATGGCCGTCGCCGCCGTCCTCGTCGCCGGCGGTGGTGTCGCCGTGTGGGTCCTCGCCGACCGAGGTGGCACGTCGACTCCGGCGGCGACCGCGCCGCCGGCGCCGCCGGCTCCGAGCATCGCGCCGTCACCGCGTGCGACGACGACCCCGACGCCATCCGGATTCCCCGCCAACACCACGGCATACGCGCTGGATTCGTTGCCGCAGGTCGACGTGTACGCCGTCATCCCGGGCCTCCCGGTGGACGCCGATCCGTACGGGCCCCTCACCGGCGAGCTGGCGCGCGCGACCGCCGAGCGGGTCCCGGTCTTCGCCGATCCGACCGGGGAGCCGGTCGCCGCGCTTCCGCGGGACCACCACTACGACGGTACGACGGTTCCCGTGATCGAGCGGCAGGAGCATTGGGTGCATGTGCTGCTCACCGGTCGGGCCGCGTTGCCGTCGACGGGCAACCCGGCGCAGCTGACCGGCTGGGTGCGAGCCCAGGACGTCGAGTTCACCGCTGCGCAGGCGACGATCGAGGTCGACCTCGGCGCCCGCACCCTGGACATCGTCACGGCTGACGGAGCCCGCGAACGCGTGGCCGACGACTTCGCCTGGGGAACGGAGGCGACTCCCACGCCCCGTGGCCGCTCGTTCGTCATGATGGTCCGCACGGAAGCGGCGCTCGCCTACACGCGGGGTCATCCGCTGGTGTACCTCTCCGTCCAGTCGCCCACCCTCGACGGCTTCGGGGGCGTCCCGGTCGCCGTCACGGCGTTCCACTACCACGACGCCCGATCGGGTGCGATCTCCAACGGCTGCATCCGGCTCGCGCCGGAGGCCATCGACCGCCTCGGGCAGCTGCCGGTGGGAACCCCCGTCGTCATCCGCTGAGCAGGCACCGCCTGCGGCAGCGGCGCACGGTCTCGGCCGATATCAGGCCTTCGCCTGCTCCTCTTCCCTGGGCGAGCGGACGGCCGCGTCGCTGGAGAGGTCGACTCCGCGGGTCTCCGGCGAGACCGCGACGCTCACGATGATCAGAACGCCGGCGACAACCGTCAGCACGACCGGCGTCAGACTCAGCGGCATGAGGGTCGACAGTCCCGCCTGGTAGGCGGCGAAGAAGCCGGGGATCACGACGGCGAGGGAGTATCCGATGCCCCAGCCGGAGGAGCGGATACGGGTGGGGAAACGCTCGTTGATGTACGAGGGCAGGGTGCCGATCGTGAAGCCGTTGACGCACTGCACGAAGAACACGATCGCGACCAGCCCGAAGAAGGGGATCTGGATGTCGCTGCCGAGGACGAGGAACAGCCCCGACATCACGACCAGGACGAGGCTCCCCGCGAACAGCAGGACGGGCTTGCGCCCGAAGGTGTCGCTGAGGCGCCCGGAGAGCATGTACGCGAACGGGACGATGATGTTGGCGAAGATGATGCTCAGGGTCAGATCGGTCGCGGTGAACCCCTCGCGGGCCAGCAGCAGCTGGGGGATGACCGAGCCCACCATGTTCACCATGAAGAACACCCCGGTCATCAGGACGAACACCTGGATGAACGCGGTGATGTGCGTGCGTCCGAGCATCTCGCGGATCGGGTTCTTGGCCTTCTCTGCCTCGATCCAGATGACCGACTCCTCCACGTCGTTGCGGAGGTACCGCGCGACGACCCACGCGAAGATCGCGCCGATGACGAACGGGATCCGCCAGCCCCACTGCACGTAGGGCGAGTCGATGTCGCCGGCGGGGGAGATCTGCAGGGCGAGGAAGGTGAACACCGCGATCGCGAGGTAGCCGATCGTCGAGGCGCTCTGGACGAAACCGCCGATGAAACCGCGCCGTGACACCTTCGCGTACTCGATCGCCATGGGCGTGGCCGCGGTGTACTCGCCGCCGAGGAAGATCCCGTCGACGAAGCGGAGGAGGAGGAGAAGGGTGATCGCCGCGACGCTGCCGATCTGCTCGGCGCCGGGAAGGCACGCGATGAGGAGCGTGATGAGACCGAACCCGTACATCGAGATCGCCCCGACGCGCTTACGCCCGAGCTTGTCGGCGAGGTGGCCGAAGAGGAACGCACCGATCGGACGACCGAAAAGCGTGGTCGCGAGCGTGAAGCCGGTGACCACCGCCGTCTGCCCCGCATCCATGCCCTGGGTGAAGTAGATCATCGCCGGCAGCAGAGCGATCGAGGGGAGGTAGATGTCGAACGAGTCGACGAGGAACCCCCAGAAGGCTCCTCGGATCGCCCGGCGGCGGCGGACGGTGGGATCGGTCGTCGATGTGTCGACCCCTGCGGCAGTGCTCATGGTCATCCTTTCGGACGAAAGCCCTCGTCGGCTCTCGACGCACGCCACCGTATGACCGCGGACGATCGCCGCGCCCCGCCGGCTGGCGGGCAGTTCGTGCCCGCCGGCGCGCCAGATGGCGGTGCGGAGGGGTCGGCGATACCGGCAGGATGGTGGCGGTCGCACCGACGAGACCCGGGTGAGAGAGCGCAATGGAACACATCGGCACCACTGACAGGACCGGGAGCGGTCCGCGGATCGCCCGGCCCCCGTTCGACCCCGAACTCGAGGCGGCCCTCACCGCGCTCGCCGACGGCGTGCCGCAGACGGTCACCCCGGACATGATCGAGCCGATGCGCCGCAACCCGCGGGTGCGCGTGACGGCCGAGATGGCCCATGGCGCAGGACTGGTGACGCGGGATGTGCGCGTGCCGGGCCTCGACGGCGCATCGCTGGTCGCCACCGTCCTCGAGGCGCGCGGCCGGCGCCGCGGCGGCCCGGCGATCGCGTACCTGCACGGGGGCGGCATGATCGTGGGTGACCGCTGGTCGGGGGTCGCGGCGCTCTTCGACTGGCTGCACCGCTACGACGCGGTGGCCGTCTCGTTCGAGTACCGCCTCGCGCCGGAGTTCCCCGACCCGTATCCGGTCGAGGACTCCTACGCCGGCGTTCGCTGGCTCCGTGACAACGCCCGCGAGCTGGGCGCCGATCCCGAGCGAATCCTCCTCGTCGGCGCCAGCGCGGGGGGCGGGCTCGCGGCGGGAGTGACGCTCCTCATGCGCGACCGCGGCGACCGGCCGCTCCTCGGCCAGCTTCTGATGTACCCCATGCTCGACGATCGCGATCGCAGTTCCTCCACGCTGCAGATCGACGGGGTGGGCGTCTGGGATCGTGGCAGCAACCGCACCGGGTGGACCGCCCTCCTGGGCGACCGGCGGGGCACCGCGGATGTCTCCATCTACGCCGCCCCCGCGCGGGCCACCGACCTCTCGGGCCTCCCCCCGGCTTTCATCGACTGCGGAAGTGCCGAGGTGTTCCGCGACGAGGATGTGGCCTACGCCAGTGCCATCTGGGCAACGGGCGGGGAAGCCGAGCTCCACGTGTGGCCCGGGGGGTACCACGGCTTCGAGGGGTACGCGCCGCAGGCCGCTCTGTCACAGCAGATGCGCGACGCACGCGACCGCTGGGTGCACCGGCTCCTGGAGTATTGACCTGCCCCGTTCGGCCGGCGTGGCAGGATGAACGCGGGCGCGCGCGAGGGAGCCGAGCATGCAGGAGCTGATGGGCCGGGTCACGTCACTCGATCCCACCGTGAGCGAGAGCTTCAGGGTGATCTCCTACTTCGACGCCCTCGTGGCGGGCGGGGTCAACCTCGAGACCCTCGTGCGGGGGGCGGCGGCACTGTCCGGCGCGGTCGCCGGGCTTCAGGCCTCCGGCAGGGTCATCCGCGTCGATGCGTCCGGGAGGCGCCTGGCAGACCCTGTCGACGCCGATCCGGCCAGCGGCTGGCTGACGCTCTGGGTGGACGAGTCGGCCCGGATCTGGCTGGAGCGGGACGGCGAGCGGCACATCAACGACCAGCTGGTCCTGGAACGGTGGGGGCTGGGCGTCGCGTCGGTGCGCGCCCGCCGAGTGGCAGCACCCGACGATGCCGTCGAGGCGGTGCTCGATGCCGCGCGCGCCCCGGCCGACCGCGAGGCCGCCGCGACGCGGCTCCGATTGGACCCGGGCGCCCTGTGCGTGCTCGCGACATCCCCGGAGGTCACTCCCACCGGGCCGTCCCGGCTGGTCGCGACCCGGTACGGCGTCGTGCGTGCCACCGTCTCCCGCGGCACGGCCGCGCTCTCCCGCGGGGGAAGGGGAGCTCCGGGAACGGTCCTGGACCTGCCGCGATCATGGGAGTCGGCGCTGGTGGCGTACCGGCTCTCCGACGACGCGACGCCCGTGATCGACGCCGCCGAGTACGGAGTGCTGCTGGACGCCGTCCTCGCCGCCCACGCCGCCGGCCGAACGCACCCGGATGTCGCCGTCCTGGCCGGCCTGGACCCCCACAGCCGATCGGCGCTCGACACGCTCGCCCACGCCGAGAGCGTGCGGGCGGCCGCGGTGGCGATGGGCATGCACCACTCCACCCTGCAGGCGCGCCACGACGCCCTCACCCGGCTGCTCGGGTACGACCCGCGCACACCGGTGGGCCGCACGCGGTACGAGGTCGCCCGCATCCTGTTCCGCCTGTCGGTGCGGGCGGAGTGAGCCGCTCTCCCCAGCCGCCGGCGCCCGGGCCGCGGGGCCGGGGACCCGCGAGTAGCGTAGGCCGCGTGTCCCTGGTCCCGCGTATCGCCGTGGTCATCCCGTGCCGTAACGACGCGTCGTTCCTGGACGCGTGCCTCCGGGCCCTCGCTGCCCAGACCCGTCGGCCCGACGAGGTCATCGTCGTCGACAACGCCAGCACCGACGGCTCCGGCGACGTCGGCCGGCGCCACGGCGCGCGCGTCGTGTCGGAACCGCTCGTGGGTATCTGGCCCGCCGCCGCGCGCGGCTACGACGAAGCGCTCGGGTTCGATCTCATCGCACGCGTGGACGCGGACTCGCGGCCGCATCCCGACTGGGTCTCGCGCATCGTGCAGTCCTTCGTCGCCGACCCCCACCTGGGCGTTCTCACCGGCGGCGCGGAGTTCTACGGCTCCACACCGCTCGTGAACTACCTCGGCGCCCACTGGTACATCGGGGGCGGAACCTACTGGGTGCGGCAGTGGCTGGGAATCCCGCTGGTCTTCGGATCGAACTTTGCGATGCGCTCGAGCGTGTGGGCGCGGGTGCGCGACGAGGTCGACCGCACCAACCCCCGCATCCACGACGACCTCGACCTGACCATCCACCTCCGCCCGGCCGACGGCGTCCGATACGACCCGCACCTGCGCATGCCGGTCTCCGCCCGCCCGTTCGCGCGCCCCTCCGCGCTCCTGAGGCGCGTGTGGCGGGTCGTCCCCACCTTCGCGGCCAGCTGGCCGACCGGTGCGCCGTGGCACCGCGCACGGGAATCCCACGAAGCGCACCCGCTGGATGCCGCCCGCATCTCCTGGCCCGCGGACGGAGCGCCCACCGAGGACGGGAAGAGGTGACGATGCAGATCGAGTTCGACTCCGAGGTGTATCGCTGGAACGCGCGTGAGGACTCGGCATGGTATTTCGCGGAGGTCCCGGAGGAGCTGAGTGCCGACATCCGGGAGATCATGGAGCCCTTCGCGCGGGGCTTCGGCGCGGTGCGCGTGGAGGCCACGGTCGGGACGACGACGTGGCGCACCTCGATCTTCCCGGGTTCCTCGGGCATCTACTCGCTCCCGCTCAAGCGCGCCGTCCGCGTGGCGGAGGGCCTCGTGGACGGCGGCCCCCTGACCGTACGGCTCGACATCCTCGACGGCTGAGATGACGCCTGCCACCGGGATCGCCGTGGGATGCGCGCTCGCCGCGTACGGCTTCTTCGCCGTGCAGTCGGTCGTCCTCGCGGTCCTGGACGCGCGCACCCACCGGCTGCCCGATCGGTATGTCCTTCCGGGATACCCGGTCGCCGCCGTCCTCCTGACCGGTTCCGCTCTCACCTCCGGCGCTGCGGACCGCCTTCTCGTCGCCGCCGGGGGTGCGCTGGCCCTGTTCGCCTTCTACCTGGTGCTGCGGATGCTCCGCTCCGCCGCCATGGGCGGGGGAGACGTCAAGTTGGCCGGAGTGGTGGGCGCCTACCTGGGGTTCATCGGGTGGGACGCCGTGCTCACCGGCGCGCTGGCGGGGTTCCTCCTCGCCGGGTTCTACGCGCTCTTCCTGATGGTCGCGCGGAGGGCGCGGGCGGCGACGGCGATCCCCTTCGGGCCGTGGATGCTGGGCGGGGCCTGGTTCGCGATCATCGCGGCCCTTCTGCCCTCGCTCGGCGCGGACTGACGGCCGGCCGGTCGGGCGTCAACCCCCGGATCCCGGACGGGCCAGCCGATAGCCTGACGATATGTCGAGCACGGTGCTGTCCCGCGTCACGGCCTGGGCGCTCGCGCGTCGCCCGGTGCGCGCTGCTTTGCTGTACACCAGGGCGCGCGGACCCATGCTCGCCGACTCGGTCACCTACCGAACCCTCTTCGCGTTGTTCGCCGGGGTGCTCCTCGGGTTCTCGGTCGCGGCGCTATGGCTCGCGGGCAACCGCGAGGCGTGGCGCGCCCTCGTCGGCGCGCTGGACGCGGCCATCCCGGGGCTCCTGGAGCTGGTCGACCTCGACAAGCTCCCGGAGCCTGCCGGTCTCAGCATCGCCGGCGCCATCTCGGTCGTCGCGCTCGTCGGCGCGGCCATCGGCGCGGTGGGATCGCTGCGCTCGGCGCTGCGCTCGATCGCCGGCATCGCCACCGACGACATCCTGTTCGTCTGGGTCATCCTCCGCAATCTCCTCCTGGCCATCGGCATCGGTGCCGGCCTGGCCGCGGCGGCGGCGACCACGTTCCTCGCCACCGCCGGACTCACGCTGCTGACCGGCTGGCTGGGCATCCCGGGGGGCTCTCCCGCGCTCGGCTTCGTCGCGTGGCTCGTGTCGGCGCTGGTGGTCTTCGCGCTGGACACGGTCGTGGTCGCGGCATCCTTCCGTCTGCTGTCCGGCGTACGCCCTCGGGCGCGGACGCTGTGGACCGGCGCGATGCTGGGCGGGTTCGGCCTGACCGTGCTTCAGCAGCTGTCGGGCTTCTTCGTCGGCGGAGCGTCCAACAATCCGCTGCTGGCCTCGTTCGCCTCCCTCATCGCCCTCCTGTTGTGGCTCAACCTGTCGAGCCAGGTCATCCTGATCGCTTCCGCGTACATCGTCATCGGCACGGAGGAGGACGAGGACCGCCTGGGCGCGCGCCACGGCGCCAGCACTCTCGCGCAGTTCCGGGTGCGCCGCGCCGAGCGCTCGGTGCAAGCCATGACCGACGAGTTGCGCGCCGCACGCGAGGCGGAGGCGAAAGAACGCGAGAATGCCTGAGCGCGCGCTCGTCCCCGCCTACACCGCCGCTGCCGTCCGTGCTGCCGAGGCGCCGCTGCTCGCCGCCGGCGAGCCTCTCATGCGGGAGGCCGCCTCCGCCCTCGCCGAGGTCGTGCGCGAGCGGCTGGCGCAGGCGCCGGGCCGGGTGCTGGTGCTGGCGGGAAGCGGTGACAATGGGGGCGACGCCCTGTACGCCGCCGCGGAGGTCGCGTCACCGGGCCAACCCGTGGACGTGGTCCTCACCTCCGACCGGGTCCACCGGGAGGCACTGGCCGCCGCGATGAGCGCCGGCGCCGAACTGCGAGCGGCGGGGGAGGTGTGCCGGGAACCGGCGACCTATGCCCTCGTGCTCGACGGCATCCTCGGCATCGGCGCCTCCGCCGACCCGCGCCTGCGCGGTGTGGCCCGCGCCGTGGTCGAGTCGCTCCTCCCGGTGATCCGCGCGGGCGGCACGACGGTGATCGCTGTCGACCTGCCCAGCGGCCTGCATCCCGACGACGGTGACGCCGACGACACGGTGCTCCCCGCGGATACGACCGTCACCTTCGGCGCCGTCAAGGCCGGCCTCGTCCGCGGCCGCGGTCCGCGGCTGGCCGGCGACCTGCGGCTGGTCGAGCTTGGCCTTGAGCCCGCTCTGGCGCGCACCAGACCGGCCGTGACCGGACCGGTTCCGGTCGTGCGCGTACCCCGCACTCAGCGGGCGTAACGCTCCACGAACCGGCGCAGAATGCGGCCGGGCTCGGTGACGGGCACACGCCGGACAGCCGCCAGGGTGGCATCCATCTCGTCCGGGGGGAAGTAGCCGTACCCTGCGTACGCGCGGATGCGTGTCGTGATGCCGTCGACATCCAGCTCGGGGTGGAACTGGGTGGCGTAGACGTTCTCTCCCACCCGGAACATCTGCACGGGGCATCCCGGCGACGACGCCAGCAGCACGGCCTCAGGCGGCAGCGAGCTGATCGATTCCTTGTGTCCGACGAACGCGTCGAACGTGCGCGGCATCCCGGACAGCAGGGGGTCGTCCGCCCCGGCGTCGGTGAGCGAGACCGGCACGATGCTGATGGGCTCGGCGTACCGGCCGTCGATCGCCGCGCCCAGGTGCGTCCCCAGCGTGCCGACGCCGTAGCAGGCGCCGAGGAAGGGGATATCACGCGCCACGACCTCCGGCAGCAGGGCGGCGAATTCGGCTTCCACGCGCTGCTGGACGGCGGACTTCCGCGCGACGGGGTCGGACGCGTTGAAGGGGCTGCCGCCGACGAAGATCCCCGAGATCGCGTCCAGGTCCAGGGGAGGGAGCGGTCCCGCCTCCAGCCGCACACGCTGCAGCTGGTCGGCACGCAGTCCGCTGTAGCGCAGGAACAGCGCGTACTCCTCGTCGGCGGGGTCGTCCTCCGCGCGCGTGGCGAGAAGGACGAAGGGGCGTTGCGTCACCACGGTCACGACGCGAAGGTCACCAGGCCCGGCTCGACGGCCGAGACGAGGTGCGGATGGTGCGCCACGGCGCGGACGGTGTAGCCGAAGGGGCCGGTCACGTCGAGGTCGAGGACCCCTTCGAAGACGGTCGGACCGCCGTTCCCCCTCTCGCCGGGCGTGAGCGCGAGGATCGCGCGCTCACCGGTCAGCTCGCCGTCCGGGTCGGCGCGGCCCGACACGAGTTGCACCGCCACATCCTCCGGAGCCAGCGCGCCCAGCTCCACCTCGGCGCGCACCCCCAGTCGGTTGCCGGCGTGCGCCTGCTGGGAGATTCCCGTGGCATCCACGCTCAGCACCCGGACGGCAGACCAGCCCGCGCGCACGCGGGTGAGGTACGCGGCGAGCTCGGCGGCTGCGGCGTACCCGTCGGCCGTCAGGGCGCGGGCGTGGACGGAGGCGGGCGCGTAGAGGTCGGTGACGTACTCCCGCACCATCCGGTCGCTCGTCGCCTTCGCCCCGAGGTCCGTCATCGTGTGGCGCACGCGATCCAGCCACGCCCGCGGGATCCCGCCCTCGCGCTCGTAGTACGCCGGGATGAGCTGATGCTCGATGAGGTCGTAAAGGGCCGCGGACTCCAGGTCGTCGCGCTCCTCGTCGCTCGTGGCGCTGTCGGCGGTGGGGATCGCCCAGCCGTTGCGGCCGTCGTACCACTCGTCCCACCAGCCATCGAGCACCGACAGGTTCAGCGCACCGTTGAGCGCGGCTTTCATGCCCGAGGTGCCGCACGCCTCCAGCGGGCGGAGCGGGTTGTTCAGCCACACGTCGCATCCCGGGTACAGCGTCTTGGCCAGGGTGATGTCGTAGTCGGGCAGGAACACGATGCGCCCGCGCACCCGGGGGTCGCGGCTGAAGCGCACGAGCTGCTGGATGAGCTGCTTGCCCGAGTCATCGGCCGGATGCGACTTGCCGCCGATCACGATCTGCACCGGTCGCTCGGGGTCGGTGAGAAGCCGCGTGAGCCGCTCGGGGTCGCGCAGCATGAGGGTGAGCCGCTTGTAGGTGGGCACCCGCCGGGCGAATCCGATCGTGAGGACCCCGGGGTCCAGGACCTCCCCGGCCCAGGCTCCGGCCGTCGACCCCGCCGCCTCGGACAGGCGTCGCCGCGCCTCGGCGATGAGTTCGTGCTTCATCTCGGCGCGCACCGCCCACAGCTCCCCGTCCGAGACCAGCGCGCCGTCGCGCCAGTCGTGCTCGGTCGTCAGCGCGTCGCCGAACGCCCGCTCGCTGAGGCCCTTCAGAGCCGGGTGCACCCACGTGGGGCCGTGGACGCCGTTGGTGATCGACCCGATGGGCACTTCGTCGGTGTCCACTCCCGGCCAGAGCGCCCCGAACATCGATCGGCTGACCTTGCCGTGGAGCGCCGACACGCCATTGGCGTGTTGCCCGAGGTGCAGTCCGAGGACGGCCATGTTGAAGACGTCGCCGTCGCCGCCGGCGTACCCCTCGCCCGCGAGCGCGAGTGCGCGTTCCGTGTCGAGCCCGGGCAGGAGGCCCGTCGCGAGGTACTCGGCGACGAGCCCGCGGGGGAAGCGGTCGATACCGGCGGGGACGGGGGTGTGCGTGGTGAAGACGGTGGATGCGCGGACCTGCGCCAGCGCGGCGTCGAAGGACAGGCCCGCCCCGCTGATGAGCTCCGACATGCGCTCGAGCCCCTGGAAGCCCGCGTGGCCCTCGTTGGTGTGGTAGACCTCCGGCTCGTCGCGGCCGGTCACCCGGGTCCACGCCCGGACGGCCCGGACGCCGCCCACCCCGAGCAGCAGCTCCTGCAGGAGACGGTGCTCCCCGCTTCCGCCGTACAGACGGTCGGTGACGCGGCGGAGGTCTTCCGGGTTGGAGGGGGTCTCCGAATCCATGAGCAGGAGCGGCACGCGCCCGATGTCGGCGACCCAGATGCGTGCGAACAGGGTGCGGCCGCCGGTGACGGTCAAGGAGACCTCGACCGGCGAGTCGTCGGATTCCCGCAGGAGCGTCAGGCCCAGGCCGTAGGGATCGAGCACCGGATAGCTCTCCCGCTGCCAGCCGTCGTCGCCGATGGACTGGCGGAAGTATCCCGCGCGGTAGAACAGCCCCACGCCGGTGAGCGGAACGCCGAGGTCGGACGCGCTCTTGAGGTGATCGCCGGCGAGGATGCCGAGGCCGCCGGAGTACTGCGGGAGAGAGCCGTCGACCCCGAACTCGGGGGAGAAGTACGCGATCGAGCGGGGTCTGGGCTCGGGCAGGCTCTGGAACCAGCGGTCGCCGGTCAGGTACGCCTGCAGGCGCTCGTCCTCCTCGCGGACACGCGAGGTGAAGTTCTCGTCGCCGGCGAGCTCGTCCAACCTCGACTGGCCGAGAGCCCCCAGCATCCGGGACGGGTTCTCGCCCACCTGCTGCCACAGCTGCCCGTCCATCGACGCGAACAGCGCATGCGTGCCACGGCTCCAGGACCATCGCCAGTTGGATGCGAGGCGGTCCAGCGGAGCGAGCGGCTCGGCGAGCACGGGCCGGACGGTGAACGTACGCAGGGCCTTCACCCCACCGAGTCTAAGTGAGCCGGACGCCGGCCCCGCGGTGGTCGACGGGTGGGGGCTACGCTGTCGGAATGGCTATCGCACGATTGACCGGAGGGCCGCTGGACGGCCAGGTTCTTCCCCTCGACGACGACAACGACGACGACACCCTGATCGTGCCCTACGGCGAGGGCCAGCTGGTCTACCGCCGCGAGGGCGAGTTCGAGAACACCGGCGATGACGACGGTCCTACGCGGGCGACCTACCGTTACGCCGAGGAGACCGAGGACATCAACCCGAATGAGGATGGACGCCTGGGGTGACCGAGGCCGCCGAGCCGCACCGCTCCGTCGAGGTCGAGCGCAAGTACGACGTCGATGCGCGCACCGCGCTTCCGGACTGGTCGGCTCTGCCGGGGGTGGTGCGGGTCGGCGCACCGGAGGTACGCGAGCTGGACGCGCGTTACCTCGACACCGCTGACGCCGCGCTCGCGCGAGCCCACGTCGCGGTGCGGCGCCGATCGGGCGGCCCCGACGCCGGATGGCACGTGAAGGTGTCGGCCCCGGACGGCCGCCACGAATGGCAGTGGCCGCTGGATGACTCGGACGGCGACCCCGTTCCCCCCGAGGGGCTCATCGCCGCGATCGCGGGGTGGGCGGCGCCGCCGCTGGCCCCGCTGGCGCGCGTCCGCAACACGCGCACGGCATACGCGCTGCGGGATGCGGACGGGGAACTCGTTGCGGAATTCGTCGACGACCGCGTCCGGGCGCTGGACGAACGAGCGGGCCGAGAGACCCGGTGGCGCGAGTGGGAGGTCGAACTCGGCCCCGCCGCCCCCGCCGATCGGGCCTGGCGCGACGCATTCTTCGCGGCCGTGGACGCCGCGGTCGCTGCCGCCGGCGGCCGCCCCGCCGCATCCGATTCGAAGCTCGCCCGCACGCTCGGCCGCTGACCCGTCGAGTCGCCAACAAACGCGCGGTTTCCGCCTGCAACCCGACGTTTTCCGGCGACTCGACTGCGTGGGAAACGCCACGGCGCCGCCCCCGGCTTCGGACGGGGCGGCGCCGCAGGTCTGCTGTCCGGTCGCGCGGAGAGCGGCGACCGGGCGCGTCAGATGTTGATCATGTGCCCGGCGAGGCCGTGGAACGCTTCCTGAAGCGCCTCCGACAGCGTCGGGTGGGTGTGGACGTTCCGGGCCAGTTCGACCGCGGTGAGGTCCCACTTCTGCGCCAGCGTCAGCTCGGGCAGAAGCTCGGAGACGTCGGGGCCGATGAGGTGACCGCCGAGGAGTTCGAGGTGCTCGGCGTCGGCGATGAGCTTGACGAACCCGACCGGCTCGCCCAGGCCGTTGGCCTTGCCGTTGGCGCTGAAGGGGAACTTCGCGACCTTGATCTCGTGGCCGGCATCCCGGGCCTGCTGCTCGGTGAGACCGAACGACGCCACCTGCGGGGTGCAGAAGGTCGCCCGCGGCATCATCCGGTAGTCGCCCAGCGTCATGGTCTCGGCCTTGCCGATGGTCTCGGCCGCCACGACACCCTGCGCCTCGGCGACGTGCGCCAGCTGGAGCTTCGCGGTGACGTCACCGATCGCGTAGATGTGCGGCACGTTCGTGCGCATGTAGTCGTCGATGCCGATGGCGCCGCGCTCGGTGAGCTTCACGCCGGTGCTCTCCAGGCCGAAGCCCTCCACGCGCGGCGCGAAGCCGATGGACATGAGCACGCGGTCGGCCTCGATCGAGCCCTTCGTGCCGTCCTTGGCCGTGTAGGTGACGGTGACCTTGTCACCGGAGTCGACGACGGTCTCGACCTTGGTCGAGGTGAGGATGTCGACGCCATAACCCTTGTACTGCTTCTGGATCTCCTTGGAGACCTCGGCATCCTCGTTGGGGAGGGCCCGGTCGAGGAATTCGATGATCGTGACCTTGACGCCGTAGTTGGTCAGCACGTAGGCGAACTCCATGCCGATTGCGCCGGCGCCCACGATGACCATCGATTCGGGCAACTCGCGGTTGAGGATCTGCTCCTCGTACGTCACGACGTTCTCGCTGAGGGTCACACCGGGCAGGAGCCGGACGGTGGAGCCGGTGGCGATGATCGCGTTGTCGAAGGTGACGCGCTCGACTGCGCCGTCGGCCTTGGCCACATCGATCGAGTTCGCGTCGACGAAGGTGCCGCGGCCGTCGTACTCGGTGACCTTGTTCTTCTTCATCAGGTAGTGGATGCCCTTGACGTGGCCGTCCGCGACCTTGCGGCTGCGATCCCACGCCGCGCCGAAGTCGAACGTGACGTCTCCGGAGATGCCGAAGAGGTCGGCCTTCGCGTGGAAGGTGTGCGCCAGGTCGGCGTTGCGCAGAAGCGCCTTGGAGGGGATGCAGCCCACGTTGAGGCAGACACCGCCCCAGTACTTCTCTTCGATGACCGCGACCGAAAGGCCGAGCTGAGCACTGCGGACCGCCGCGACGTAACCGCCGGGACCCGCGCCAAGGATGACGACGTCGTAGTGAGGCATGACTCCCAGCCTATCGGTCGGCGGAGGGGTCGGAGACGGCTCGGTTGCGCCGTGGACGCACCACGAGGAGGTAGAGCACGAGGGCGATGACGAGCAGCAGGACGACCACCCCGATGATCCACGGCAGCGGAGCGGCGGCATCCTCGGCCGGGGCGTCAGCGGGCGTTGCCGACGGCTCCGGCGCGGCGCTGGGGGTCGCGGTCTCGCGCGGCTCCGCGGTGGCGGCGCTCTCGCTCGGCGAAGCGGTCGGCTCGGGCGAGCCGGTGACGGTGAAGGCGAACTCGCCGGAGATGGGATGGCCGTCGCCGGACACCACCCGCCACAGCACCTGGATGCTGCCGCTGGCCTCACCGGCGAGGGTCTGGGTGAGCGTGGTTCCGTCTACGACCGCGGGCCCCTCGCTCAGCGTCGCCCCCGCCGCATCCGTCACCTGCACCTCGTTCGCGTCCTCGCCGCCGAGCAGCTCGCCGCTGAAGGTGAGGGTCACGGTCTCGGGGAGGGCATCCACGGCGGCGTCGGCCCCGGGGTCGCTGGAGAGCAGCTCGTCGTGGGCGGCAGCGGGGGAGGCGAACGCCCCCAGCAGGACGACGGCCAGCACGGCAGCGGCCACGAGAGCGGCGGCGGGACGGATTCGGAGCTGCGCGGTGATCACGTTCCGAGCCTAACTGGGGCTTCTGCGCGACGGTCCGGCGCCCTACCATGACGGGCAGGCGGGCGGTCCTGCCCGCCGCCGGAGAACACGGAGGCGCGCAATGGATGCTCGGATGATGGACGTGATGTCGGCCGACGGGATGTCGATGCCCGGCATGGACACGATGGACATGGAGGTGCTGCAGGCGTGCCTGGACGCGTGTGCGGCGTGCGAGCAGGCGTGCACCGTGTGCGCGACGCAGATGCTCTCGTGTGCGCCGGCCTGCATGAACTGCGCGGACATGTGCAACACGATGATGCGCACGCTGCTGCGGATGCAGGGCACCACTCCGGCGGCGATGATGGCGATGCTCGACGCATGCATCGCGATGTGCCAGGTGTGCGAGGAGGAGTGCCTCGAGCACGCCCCGCATCACGTGGTGTGCGACATGTGCGCTCAGGCGTGCCGCGCCTGCATCGACGCGTGCATGGCGCTCAGGGACTCGATGATGGCCGCGGCCTGACCGCGCCCCCGCGGGCGCTCAGCCGAGCCGTGCGACGTTCAGGCGCCGCCCGCGGGTCGCGAGCACCGCATAACGGGAGTGCAGCGTCACGGGCTCCCCGACGGTGAGGCCGAGCGGTGCGGCGTGCCACACGGTGAAAGGCGTGCCGTCGGCCACCGCCCGCAGCTCCACCTCACCGGCGCCGGCATCGACGGCGGCCACCAGCGCGTCGACCCACTCCGACGGCGTCGCCGCCGCCAGGCGCGCCTGGATGAGGTGCAGCGCGTGCCCGGGAGCGAACGAGGAGCACGCATCACCGGCCACGCACCTGCACGCCGCCCGCTCCCTCACCTCGAGGGGCGGGCGGCGGGGGGACGGGCTCGACACGGCGGACTCCTTGTCAGTAGGTTCGAAGTCCCGCCAGGCTAGGCGGAGACGACACACGGCGCTCCCGACGCCGTTACACAGCGCAACACTCCCTCTCGCCCGCCCTGGGGACGGACCTGGTGACACCCGGGCGATCGGATAGTGTGGACGCGGAAGGAGGACTCGTGGACGAAACACGTCGACCCGAGCCGGGCGAGATCCGGCGTGACGCCGATGACGGTACGCCGCAAGCGCGCTCACATGACACCACGCAGACCTTCGGCCACGACGCCGATCTGTCCTTCGTGCCGTTCGGAAGCGAACTCAACGAAGCCGAGGTCGAGGCGATCGGCGCCCTGCCTTCGGGCGCCGCGCTGCTGATCGTCCGTTCCGGGCCGACCGCGGGTGCGCGCTACCTGCTCGACACCGATGTGACCACGGTGGGGCGCCACCCCGAGGCCGACATCTTCTTCGACGACGTGACCGTGTCGCGCCGCCACGCCGAGATCATCCGCGAGACGCCGCGTTTCGACATCGTCGATCAACGGTCCCTGAACGGCACCTACGTGAACGGGGAACGGGTCGACCGCACCGCGCTGACCAACGGCGCCGAGGTGCGGATCGGAAAATTCCGGCTCACCTTCTTCGTCTCGCCGGCGGATCTCCCGCTGGTCGCCGACGCCTGATGCCCGCCGCCTCTGCCCGCGGTCGATCCTCTTCGTCCGCGGGACTTCTCAGCATCGGTCAGGTCCTCGCCCGGCTGACGCCGGAGTTTCCCTCCCTCACTTCCAGCAAACTGCGTTTCCTCGAGGTTCAGGGCATCGTCACGCCCACGCGGACCGACTCCGGGTACCGCAAATTCTGCGCGGACGACCTCGATCGGCTCCGGCTGGCACTGACCCTGCAGCGCGATCACTACCTGCCCCTGAACGTCATCCGCGACTACCTCGGCGAGCTCGATGCTGGGCGCGACCCGTCACCGCCCAACGCGGTCCCCTCGATCGTGCCGGCGGCGCGTCGCTATCGGCGCCCCGAGCTGCTGGCCGCTGCCGGTGCGGCTCCGCAGCTGCTCAATGACGCGATCAGCACGGGTGTGATCGCCGCTGCGGAGTCCTACACCGACCAGACCGTGGCCTTGCTGCGCGCGCTGGTGGCGCTGGACCGGCATGGGATCGAGCCGCGCCATCTGCGTTCACTGCGCCAGAGCGCCGAGCGCGAGGCCGCGCTCATCGAGTCGGCGCTGGCGACGCTGATGCGGCGGACGGATGCCGCGTCGCGCGCCCGTGCGAGCGAGCTGGCGCCCGAGCTCGCCAAGCGCCTGGAGGACGTCCGAGCCGTCTTCGTGCGCGACGCCATCGAACGCATCATGTCGTGATCGCTCGACACGCCGCGCCGGGGATGTCGTTGCCCGGGACCCCTCGCTCATCTAGCGTGGAGCTATCCAATTCGGTGAGGAGGTTTCCGGCATGACCGCTGATGAAGCTGTCGGCGAACCTCGGTTCGTCTCGGATCTTCTCTTCACCGATGGGTTGCCCGCGATGGATGACGAGGTCGGCTACCGCGGCGCCGTCGCCGCTCGGGCCGCGGGGATCACGTATCGCCAGCTCGACTACTGGGCCCGCACCGAGCTCGTCGAGCCCACCGTGCGCGGTGCGACCGGGTCCGGATCCCAGCGGCTGTACGGCTTCCGCGACATCCTGGTTCTCAAGCTCGTCAAGCGGCTGCTGGACACCGGCATCTCCCTGCAGCAGATCCGCACCGCCGTGGATCAGCTCCGTGCCGCCGGCATCCGCGACCTCGCCGGGACGACCCTCATGAGCGATGGCGCATCGGTCTACCTGTGCACCTCCAACGACGAGGTGATCGACCTGGTCAGCCGCGGTCAGGGCGTCTTCGGCATCGCCGTGGGCAAGGTGCTCCGCGAGGTCGAGTCCACGCTCGTGGAGTTCGACGCGACCGTACCCGACCCGGTCGACGAGCTCGCCGCTCGTCGGGTCAAGCGCAGCGCCTAGGCTCCCGGAACCGTCCCGGATTCCCGATCTCCCGGGATTGGGGAACGTCCGACGTGCATCTGTCCGGAGTCGGGCGGAGGGGACTGATCGGAGTGCGCCGCGGCGATCAGACGCTGGCGGCGTCGCCGGGAACCGGGATGCGGCCGGTGCGCATCACGCGGTCCAGTAGCGCATCGAAGTCCGCGGCCAGCTCCTGGGCCGAGTCGCCGGGCCATACGTGGAGGGGCTTGGCGGCGCCCTGCGCCTGCTGCAGCGACGTGCGCTCGGGCAGCTGCGGGTTCAGGACGAGCGGGCCGAACATGTCGCGCAGCTCCTTGATACGGAACTGGTGCTCGATCGACTGGGGACGCACGCGGTTGACGACCACCCCGAGCGGCTGGAGACGGGGGGACAGGCCGCGGCGGATCTCCTCGATCGCGCGCAGCGCGCGGTCGGCGGCGGCGACCGAGAACAATCCGGGTTCGGTGACGACGATGACCCGGTCGCTCGCGGCCCACGCGGTACGCGTGAGGGCGTTCAGCGACGGAGCGCAGTCGATGAGGACGAGGTCGTAGTCGGCCTCGATCGTGGCGAGGGCCTCTTCCAGCTTCCAGACGTCGCGCACACTCGGATGTGGGCCGTCGAAGTTGATCGCGGACGGGCTGCCGATGAGCACGTCGATCGTGCCGGGGTGCACCTTCGCCCAGCCGCTGCTGGTGATGGCCTGACGCACCACCTTCTCCCGGGGATTGGCGAGGACATCCGCGACGTTCAAACGCCCCGCTACCTGGATGTCCATCCCCGTGGAAACGTCCGATTGCGGGTCGAGATCGACGACGAGGGTGCGCACGCCGCGCGCGAAAGCCGCGGAGGCAAGCCCGAGTGTGACGGTGGTCTTGCCTACGCCGCCCTTGAGGGAGCTGACGGAGAGTACGTGCACAATCGTCTACGTTACCGTCCCATAAGCTGTGAGCACATTCCGGCCACCACCACCGTGAGGTGCGCATGTTCAAGAAGATCCTGGTCGCCAACCGCGGCGAGATCGCCATCCGTGCTTTTCGAGCCGCGTACGAGGTCGGCGCCCGAACGGTCGCCGTCTATCCCTATGAGGATCGCTTCTCGCTGCACCGGCTGAAGGCGGATGAGGCCTACCAGATCGGCGAACGGGGCCACCCGGTCCGGGCGTACCTCGATGTGGACGAGATCATCCGCGTCGCCCGCGAAAGCGGTGCGGACGCGATCTACCCCGGGTACGGCTTCCTCTCGGAGAACCCCGACCTCGCCGAGCGCGCGGCGGCCAACGGCATCGCCTTCATCGGCCCGCCCGCCCCGGTGCTGGAGATGGCCGGCAACAAGGTCACCGCCAAGGAGCACGCCACCTCCGCGGGGGTCCCGGTCCTCCGCTCCACGGGCGCCTCCGACGACGTCGACGCGCTGGTGGCACAGGCCGAGGACATCGGCTTCCCGTTGTTCGCCAAGGCGGTCGCCGGCGGCGGCGGGCGCGGCATGCGGCGCGTCGAGTCCCGGGGAGAGCTCGCCCCCGCACTGGCGGAGGCCATGCGCGAAGCGCAGAGCGCCTTCGGCGACGCGCGGATGTTCTTGGAGCAGGCCGTGCAGCGGCCCCGTCACATCGAGGTGCAGATCCTCGCCGACCGCACCGGGCACACCGTGCACCTGTTCGAGCGCGACTGCTCGCTGCAGCGGCGTCATCAGAAGGTCATCGAGATCGCGCCGGCCCCCAACCTGTCCGACGACATCCGCACCGCCCTGCACCGCTACGCGGTCGCGTTCGCCGAATCGATCGGCTACCAGAACGCCGGCACGGTGGAATTCCTCCTGGAGACGGCCGGCCCCCGCACCGGCGAGGTCGTCTTCATCGAGATGAACCCCCGCATCCAGGTGGAGCACACCGTCACCGAAGAGGTCACCGACGTCGACCTCGTCCAGTCGCAGATGCGCATCGCCGCGGGGGAGACGCTCGACGAGCTGCACCTCGCCCAGAACGAGATCCGACTGCGGGGCGCCGCGCTGCAGTGCCGGCTCACCACGGAAGACCCCTCGCACGGGTTCCGTCCCGACACCGGCAAGATCACGACGTACCGCTCGCCCGGCGGCGCGGGCATCCGGCTGGACGGCGGGACGACGGCGGCCGGTTCGCAGATCAGCCCGCACTTCGACTCGATGCTGGCCAAGCTGACCTGCCGCGGACGTGACTTCCCCGCGGCCGTCGCGCGTGCCCGGCGGGCACTGGCGGAGTTCCGCATCCGCGGGGTCTCGACCAACATCCCGTTCCTGCAGGCGGTGCTGGATGACCCCGCCTTCCTCGCCGGCGATGTGAGCACATCGTTCATCGACGAGCGCCCGGAACTGCTGCGCGGCCGGGAGTCGAAGGACCGGGGCACGAAGATCCTCAGCTGGCTCGTCGACGCCACGGTGAACCGCCCGAACGGGGAGAACCCGGTGACGGTGAACCCGAGGCTCAAGCTCCCCGCGCTCGACCTTCTGACACCCGCGCCGGCCGGTTCCCGCCAGCGCCTGGACGAGCTCGGCCCCGCCGGGTTCGCGCGGGCGCTGCGAGAGCAGACGGCCCTCGCCGTCACCGAGACGACGTTCCGTGACGCGCACCAGTCGTTGCTGGCCACGCGGGTGCGCACGAAGGACCTGGTCACCGTCGCCCCGTACGTGGCACGGCTCACGCCGCAGCTTCTGTCGGTGGAGGCGTGGGGCGGAGCCACCTACGACGTCGCGCTGCGATTCCTCGCCGAAGACCCGTGGGAGCGCCTCGATGCGCTGCGCACCGCTCTGCCGAACATCGCCGTCCAGATGCTCCTGCGCGGCCGCAACACCGTCGGGTACACGCCGTACCCGACCGAGGTGACCGACGCCTTCGTGGCCGAGGCATCCGCCAGCGGCATCGACATCTTCCGCATCTTCGACGCGCTCAACGACGTGTCGCAGATGCGTCCGGCCATCGACGCCGTGCTCGCGACGGGGCGTTCGGTCGCGGAGGTGGCCGTCTGCTACACCGGCGACCTGCTCGACCCGGACGAGACGCTGTACACGCTGGACTACTACCTGCGTCTGGCCGAGCAGATCGTGGATGCCGGCGCCCACGTGCTGGCGATCAAAGACATGGCGGGGCTGCTCCGGCCGGCCGCGGCGACGCGGCTGGTCGCGGCGCTGCGCGACCGGTTCGATCTGCCCGTCCACGTCCACACCCACGACACCGCGGGCGGGCAGCTCGCCACGCTCCTGGCCGCCTCGGCGGCGGGCGCGGATGCGGTGGATGCGGCGTCCGCGCCGATGTCGGGGACGACGAGCCAGCCGTCCCTGTCCGCGCTGGTCGCCGCGCTCGCGCACACCGAGCGCGACACCGGGCTCGATCTTCGCGCCGTGTCGGATCTGGAGCCGTACTGGGAGGCCGTCCGGCACCTCTACCGCCCGTTCGAGTCGGGCCTTCCCGGCCCCACCGGGCGGGTGTACCGGCACGAGATCCCGGGCGGGCAGCTTTCCAACCTCCGCCAGCAGGCCATCGCGCTCGGTCTCGCCGACGACTTCGAGCTGATCGAAGACATGTACGCGGCCGCCAACGACATCCTCGGCCGCGTCCCGAAGGTCACGCCGTCGTCGAAGGTCGTGGGAGACCTCGCGCTCCACCTCGCCGCCGTCAAGGCCGATCCGGCTGACTTCGCCGCCCACCCGGAGAAGTACGACGTCCCCGACTCGGTCGTGGGCTTCATGGCGGGGGAGCTCGGCGACCTTCCCGGCGGCTGGCCGGAGCCGTTCCGGACGAAGGTCCTCGCCGGTCGCGACGTGAAGATCGGCGTGACGCCACTGACCGAGGAGGATGCCGGGGAGCTGGCGGCGGATTCGCCCCGGCGACGCGACCGACTCAACCGGCTGCTTTTCCCCGCACCGACCCAGGCGTACGCCGAGGCACGGGAGAACTACGGCGATCTCAGCGCTCTCGACACGGCCGATTACCTCTACGGCCTCATGCCCGGCGCCGAGCACGTGGTGGAGATCGAGCGCGGGGTGCAGCTGTTCGTAGGCCTCGAGGCGATCGGGGAAGCCGACGACAAGGGCATGCGCACCGTCATGACGACGCTGAACGGCCAGCTGCGACCGGTCTTCGTCCGCGATCGATCGATCGCGGTGGAGACCCGCGCGGCCGAGCGCGCGGACACCTCCAAGCCCGGTCAGGTCGCAGCGCCCTTCTCCGGGGTCGTGACGGTCAAGACGGCCGTCGGCGACACCGTGGCAGCGGGACAGCCGGTCGCCTCGATCGAGGCGATGAAGATGGAGGCCGCCATCACCAGCCCCCTGGACGGCGTCGTGGAGCGCCTCGTCATCGACTCGACCCGGCATGTGGACGCGGGGGACCTTTTGGTCGTCATCCGCCCCTCGCAGTAACCTGGGGGGATGGGCGCGGCGCGCCCGACCCCGTTTGGAGACCTGCTGTGACGCCCGATCGACACGACGAGACGCCCGACGAAGAGGCCGAGCACGGCATGCTGACCGATGCCGGCAGCCTCGACACGGCCGGCATCGGCATCCTCGGAGCCCGTACGGCGCGCGTGAGCCTGTCTCTTCCGGTCGACGATGACGACCTCGCCGAGGACGAAGCGGTCGACGACGTCGCGGTCGAGGAGATCGCGACCGGCGACATCATCCTCGAGCACGCCCCCGAGTCGTACACGCCGACCGGCGACATCCACGACGCCGACGAGGTCGTCGACGAGCCCGCCGCGGACGAGGAATCCACGCCGCCCGCCGCGGGCATGCCGGCTGAGACGCCGCCCGCCGGTTCCGACACCACTGCGGTGCCCGTGGCGCGCGCGACCGGCTCGATCCCGGTGGGCGACCCCGTTCCGCTGACCGGGGTCGTCCCCTCCAGCCGCCGAGCCGCTCATCACTCCGACGAGCACGGTCGCGGTGAGCGCGCGCACGCTGTCGAGCGGGTCCACCCCCCGCAACCCGAACTGGATCTCGCGTCCAAGCGCCTGGGCGAGTTCGACGCGAGCCGAGAGACCCCCGACCTGCTGACGGCCGACCGGCTGCTCGACCGCGGTCAGATCAGCGGTGCGGAGCCGGAGGGGCTGTGGCAGCAGCTGGTGTACTCCCTCTCCCGCCACCGCATCAACCTCGGCGACAGCCGCAAGGCCCGTGCACGCAAGCAGCTGGATGTGCGCATCAGCGCGCCGCTGCCGGGCGGAGCGCGCTTCGTCCCGGTGCTCTCGCGCAAGGGCGGGGTGGGCAAGACGACCATCACGACGCTCCTCGGCATGGCGCTGGCGTCGGCGCGGGATGACCGCGTCATCGCCATCGATGCGAACCCCGATCGCGGGACGCTCGCCGACCGCATCGGAGGCGCCCGCGGGCGCACCGTGCGAGACCTGGCCCGCGTGCGCGGCGAGGTCACGGGCTTCAACGACATCTCCACGATCGTCGCGCGTGACACCACGCGCCTGGATGTCCTGGCCTCCGATTCCGACCCGCGGGTGTCCGAGGCCTTCAGCGACCGCGACTACCACGACGTGGCCGCCGTCGCCGCCCACTACTACTCGATCGTCCTGACCGACACCGGCACCGGCATCGTGCACTCGGTCATGGGCGCCACCCTCGAGATGGCCGATGAACTCGTCATCGTCGCGGGGCTGAGCGTGGACGAGGCGCGGCTCGCGTCCGAGACGCTCACGTGGCTGGAGACCAACGGATACTCCGACCAGGTGCGCAGCGCCGTGGTGGTGCTCAACAACGCTCGACCCGGCCCCCCGCTCGTGAACGAGGACGAGCTCGAGGCGCACTTCCGCACGCGTGTGCGCTCCGTGGTGCGGATGCCGTACGACCCGCTGATCGGCTCGGGCAGCCACATCACGTTCCGCGACCTTCAGCCCGGCACCCGGCAGGCCGCGCGCCGGCTGGCCGCCGCGGTCGTCGAAGGCTTGCGCGACCCCGGTCAGGCCGCGTGAGGCGATGACTGTCCGCAGCATCCGCCTCTTCGGCGACCCCGTCCTCCGCGCGCCCAGCGCCCTCATCACCGACATCGACGACGGCGTCCGCGCGCTCGTCCGCGATCTCCTGGACACCGTGGAGCCTCCGGGCCGCGCGGGGGTCGCCGCGCCACAGATCGGCGTCGGCTTGCGGGCCTTCAGCTACAACATCGATGGTGACATCGGCTACGTCCTGAACCCCGTGCTCGTCGAGACCGACGGCGACCTCGTGCCGACGGCGGAGGGGTGCCTCTCCATCCCCGGCGTGTGGCACGATGCTCCGCGCCATCCGTACGCGAAGGTCGTCGGGATGGACCTCGACGGCGAGGAGCTGATCCTCGAGGGGGAGGGGCTCATGGCCCAGGCCCTCCAGCACGAGACCGACCACCTCGACGGGATGCTGTTCGTCCAGCGTCTGCCGGCCGACGTGCGTCGCCAGGCGATGCGCGAGATCCGCGAGAGCGCCTGGTTCTGACCCGCCCCACACGCGAGAAACCACATCTCGGGCGAGACACCCCGCGACGCGGGGTTTCTCGACCCGGATGTGGTTTCTCGCGGCGGGCGCGGGATGCGTCAGGGGAGCGTGACGTTGCTCGTGGTCACCGGCGCGGCGTAGATCTCCTCGACCTCGGCGGCGAAGTCGGTCATGATGACGCTCCGCTTGATGCTGAGCTTGGGCGTGAGGTGACCGCTCGCCTCGGTCCACTCGATCGGGAGGATCGTGAACTTCCGGATCGACTCGGCCCGGGACACGTGGGCGTTGGCCTCGTCGATGGCACGCTGGACGGTCGCGTGGACCGCCTCGTGGCGCGCGGCGTCGGCGAGCGTCATGTCCGCTGAGAGCCCGTTGTTGGCCAGCCATGCCGGGAGCATCTCGGAGTCGAGCGTGATCAGCGCCGAGATGAAGGGCTTCTGGTCGCCGACCACCACGACCTGCCCGATGATCGGGTTGGCGCGGATGGGATCCTCCAGCGCCGCCGGCGCGACGTTCTTCCCGCCGGCGGTGACGAGGATCTCCTTCTTCCGCCCGGTGATGGTGAGGAAGCCCTCGCCGTCGAACGCGCCGATATCGCCGGTCTTGAACCAGTCACCGTCGAACGCCGCGGCCGTCGCCTCGGGATTGCGCCAGTACTCCTTGAAGACGTTGATCCCGCGCACCTCGATCTCGCCGTCGTCGGCGAGGCGGACGCCCACCCCGGGCACCGCCGGTCCGACCGAGCCGATCTTGGACTTGGTCGGGAGGTTCACCGTCGCGGGGGCGGTGGTCTCGGTGAGGCCGTAGCCCTCCAGGATCACCACGCCCAGGCTGTGGAAGAAGTGGCCGAGACGCTCGCCCAACGGTGCCGAACCCGACACGGCGTACTGCACGCGCCCGCCCATGGCGGCACGCAGCTTCGAGTACACCAGGCGATCGAAGAGCCGGAACCGGAGCGTCAGGCCGAGCGGAACCTTCTTGCCCTCCTGCAGGAGCTTGGAGTGCTCCACGGCCACATGCGCCGCGGAGCGGAAGATCTTGCCCCGGCCGCCGGCCTCGGCCTTCTGCTCGGCGGAGTTGTACACCTTCTCGAACACTCGTGGCACCGCGAGGAGGAACGTCGGCTTGAACGATCCGAGCGCGGGGAGCAACTGCTTGGTGTCGGGCTGATGCCCCACCTTCACCCCCGCGTGAACGGAAAGGATCGAGATGAAGCGCGCGAACACGTGCGCGGTCGTGATGAACAGCAGGGTGGAGGCACCGGGCGCGACGACCTCATGGAGTGCCTTGGCGGCGTTGCGCGAGAGCTCGACGAAGTTGCTGTGGGTCAGCACGCACCCCTTCGGGCGACCGGTGGACCCCGACGTATAGATCAACGTCGCGATGTCGTCGCCCTGGGCGAGGCTGCGGCGGCGCTGGATCTCGGCCTCATCGACGGATGCGCCGGCCCTGCTGAGCTTGTCGAGATCGCCCAGGTGCATCCCCCACACGTCGCGGACGAGCGGCAGGTCGGCGCGCACCTCGTCCAGTCGTGCGGAATGGTCGGGGGATTCCACGATGACGGCGATGGCCCCCGAATCCGACAGCATCCAGTGGATCTGCGCGGGCGAGCTCGTCTCGTAGACGGGCACCATCACGGCCCCCGCGTAGAAGAGCGCGAAGTCCACCAGCGTCCAGTCGTACGTCGTGCGGGCGAGGAAGGCGACCTTGTCGCCGGGCTGGATTCCGGCGGCGACGAAACCCTTGGCGAGGTCGATCACCTGGCGCTGGAACTCCGCCGCGGTCACGTCACGCCAACCAGGGCCGTCCGGAACCGCGAAAAGCGGGCGGTCGGGCGTGCCGGCGGCGCGCTCGGCGAGCAGATCTGAGATGTTCGCACTCGGGTCGGCGGGCACGACCACAGGGACATCGAATTGAATCACGGCAACTCCTTCGGTACCGGGAAGAACAGCCTTCCGATACTTGAGTGTATCGGGACGCGGGGACCCTTCGTGGGTACCTGCCGCGTGACTAGACTTTCAGGCGCCGTCGTCGGTCGTCGGTGGGGAGGGAGCACGGTGCTCAACGTCGGGATCGACATCGGCGGGACGAAGATCGCCGGGGCCGTCGTCGACGCCGCGGGCGGCGTCATCGAGAAGCTCCGTGTGGACACCCCGGTGGATGTGGATGCGCTGGTGGACGCCGTCGTCGCGATGGCCGACGCCTTGCGCTCGCGTCACGACGTCTCCGCGATCGGCGTGGCAGCCGCCGGGTTCATCGACCGCACCCGTGCCACGGTCATCCACGCCCCGAACATCGCCTGGCGGAACGAGCCGCTGCGCGCCGTACTGGAGGCGCGGCTGGGCACGCGCGTCTCGATCGAGAACGACGCCAATGCCGCCGGATGGGGCGAGTTCCGCTTCGGGGCCGCGCGGGGGCGATCGGACATGGTGATGCTCACGATGGGCACGGGCGTCGGCGGGGCGGTCGTGGCGGAAGGAAAGCTGTACCGCGGAGGGCACGGCATCGGCGGCGAGCTCGGCCACATCCGGTTCGCCCGCAACGGACTCCCGTGCGGCTGCGGACAGAACGGATGCCTCGAGCAGTATGCGTCCGGGCGGGCGCTCCAGCGGGAGGCGTCGTCGCTGGCGACTCAGGGCGGGATCGGGCAGGCTCTGGCGGACGCACGGGACGTGGACGGCACCATCCACGGGTCGGAGATCTCGCGTCTCGTGCTGGCCGGCGACCCCGGTGCGCTGGAAGCGCTCCGCCGGGTGGCCACCGCCCTGGGGGAGGCGTGCGGCGGGTTCCAGGCCGTGCTCGACCCCGAGGTGTTCGTCATCGGCGGGGGAGTCGCCCAGCTGGGCGATGTGCTCCTCGAGCCGGTGCGGATCGCCTACGAGACATCGCTCCCCGGGTTCGGCGACCGCCCGGTCGCGGAGTTCGCGGTGGCGCAATTGGGCAACGACGCCGGGGTCATCGGTGTCGCCGATCTCGCGGGCAGGGACGGCTGAGCATGTTCTATTGGCTGATGAAGTACGTCGTGATCGGGCCGTTCCTCAAGGCGGTCTTCCGCCCCTGGATCGTGGGTCGCCGCAACGTCCCCACCGAGGGCGCGGCCATCCTCGCCAGCAACCACCTGTCCTTCGCCGACTCGGTCTTCCTCCCCCTCATGATCGACCGCCGGATGGCGTTCCTCGCCAAGAGCGACTACTTCACCGGCAAAGGCATCAAAG
The DNA here is from genome assembly GCF_057197605.1 of Microbacterium sp. Z11_20. NCBI lineage: Bacteria > Bacillati > Actinomycetota > Actinomycetes > Micrococcales > Microbacteriaceae > Microbacterium > Microbacterium sp. Z11_20. The sequence goes on from NZ_JBXVOQ010000001.1 coordinate 365,294, forward strand.
GCTGGGCGACGCGCGGGTTCCTCAAGGCCACCGGTCAGATCCCGATCGACCGCACCGGCGGCAAGGCCTCCGAGGCGTCTTTGAACACGGGCCTGCGCGTCCTCGGCCGCGGCGAGCTCCTGGGCATCTACCCCGAGGGCACGCGGAGCCCCGACGGCAAGCTCTACCGCGGGCGTACCGGGATCGCCCGGATGGCGCTGGAAGCCCATGTCCCCGTGGTGCCGGTGGTCATGGTCGACACCGACACGATCCAGCCGATCGGCACGCGCATCCCGCGGATCGGACGCGTGGGGGTCGTCATCGGAGAGCCCCTGGACTTCTCGCGCTTCGCCGGCATGGAAAGCGACCGCTACATCCTGCGGTCGGTCACCGACGAGATCACGGTGGCACTCCAGCGGCTGGGCGAGCAGGAGTACGAGGACGTCTACGCCTCCACGGTCAAGGACCGCCTCCTGGCGTCCCGCGGGAGCACCGGGGACTCCCCGCGCCGATAGACTTCGAGGATGCTTCAGCACCTCGACGGCCTCGATCACTGGCGCACTCTGCCCATCAAGCAGCAGCCCCAGTGGTATGACGCCGATGCGGTGGCCGCAGCATCCGCGGAGATCGCGAGCCTACCCCCGCTGGTGTTCGCCGGTGAGGTGGATCTGCTGCGCGAACGCCTCGCCCGGGCCGCGTCCGGAGAGGCTTTCCTCCTCCAGGGCGGTGACTGCGCCGAGACGTTCGCCGGTGCGACGGCCGATCAGATCCGCAACCGGGTCAAGACGCTTCTGCAGATGGCCGTCGTGCTGACCTACGGCGCCTCGATGCCGATCGTGAAGATGGGCCGCATGGCGGGACAGTTCGCCAAGCCCCGCTCGAGCGACACCGAGACGCGCGGAGACGTGACGCTGCCGGCGTACCGCGGAGACATCGTCAACGGGTACGACTTCACGGAGGAATCCCGTAAAGCCGACCCCGCACGCCTGTTGAAGGGCTACCACACCGCTGCGTCGACCCTGAACCTCGTCCGCGCCTTCACCCAGGGAGGCTTCGCCGACCTCCGCGAAGTGCACAGCTGGAACAGGGGCTTCGCCTCCAACCCCGCGAACCAGCGGTACGAGCGACTGGCGTCGGAGATCGACCGCGCCATGAAGTTCATGGAGGCCGCCGGCGCCGACTTCGACGAGCTGCGGCGCGTGGAGTTCTACACCGGCCATGAGGGCCTGCTGATGGACTACGAGCGGCCCATGACGCGGATCGATTCGCGCACCGGGACGCCCTACAACACCTCGGCGCACTTCGTCTGGATCGGGGAGCGCACGCGTGACCTCGACGGAGCGCACGTGGATTACTTCTCCCGCATCCGCAACCCCATCGGCGTCAAGCTCGGGCCCAGCACGACGCCGGAGACCGCGCTGGCGCTCATCGACAAGCTCGACCCCCAGCGCGAGCCCGGGCGTCTGACGTTCATCACGCGCATGGGCGCCGCACAGATCCGGGACGCGCTTCCGCCGCTCCTGGAGGCCGTGAAGGCTTCCGGCGCGACCCCGCTGTGGGTGACCGACCCGATGCACGGCAACGGCATCACGACGCCGACCGGCTACAAGACGCGCCGCTTCGACGACGTGGTGGACGAGGTGCGCGGGTTCTTCGAGGCGCACCGCGCCGTGGGGACCTTCCCCGGCGGCATCCACGTCGAACTCACCGGCGACGACGTGACGGAGTGCCTGGGCGGCTCGGAGCGGATCGACGAGGCCACCCTGGCGACCCGCTACGAGAGCCTGTGCGACCCGCGCCTGAACCACATGCAGAGCCTCGAGCTCGCCTTCCTGGTCGCCGAGGAGCTCGAAAGGCTCTGACGACACCGCGGAGCCCGTGCGCGCCGCGGACAGCTCCCGCGGGCCCGGCCGAGGTCAACCGGTGGCGAAGACCCGCACCGCGGTGCCGGGGCGGTGGGATGTCCCGGCCTCGGGGTCGGTGCGGTTGACGGTGAAGATGCCCCACACCAGTTCGGGGAGGGCCGTGCCGGGCTCGAAGCCGGCGCGGCGCAGCGTGTTCATCGCATCCGCGACCGTGCTGCCCACCACGTCGGGCACCTCGATCGGGCGAGGACCCTCCGACACGAGCAGCGTCACGGCGTCGCCGGGGCGCCAGTTGCCGCTCTCCTCGCGATCCAGGATGCCGATGACATCCCCCTCGGCGATCGAGTTGCTGTAGTCCGACGGGCGGTCGCCGGAGACCTCGAGGCCGACGTCGGTCAACCGCTGCGTGGCACGGTCGACGCTGACACCGGAGACGTCGGGCACCGGGCCGAGGGACACCAGCAGCGACATCGTGTCGCCCTCGTGGGCCTCGCATCCCTGTGAGCAGTCGGCGGGTTCGCCGGCCCGGGGGGTCAACGTCGCGCCGATGACGGACCCCGCGGGCGCATCGGTGAATTCGGCCTGATCCGGTTCGCTCACGACGAGATTGACGCCGGTGAGGATGCCGCGGGCCTGCTCGGCCGTCATCCCGGACACCGGCTCCACCGTCTGCGGCCGCGGTCCGAGGGAGACCAGCACGGTCACGCTCGTCTCGCGGTCGACGCGGGAGCCGGCCGGCGGGTCGGTGGTGACGACCGTGCCGGCGGGGACCTCGAGGTTGTAGACGCCCTCCTCGACGGCGACGAGCGTGTCTTCGGCCAGCCGGGCCTGCGCGTCGGCGAAGGTCCCGTCCGAGACGTCCGTGACGACCACGAGGGACCCGGGGCCCGAACCGAACCACCATCCCGCGCCGCCGGCGAGCCCGGCCAGCAGAAGCACGAGCACGAACAGCCATCCGCCCTTCGCCGCCCGGCGCTTCGTCCGCGCACGCAGGCGCGCGCCGTTGTCGGATTCTTCCACCGCCGTCGGTGCGCTGACGACGGTGTGCGGCAGCACCTTGGTGAGCTCGCGGGAATCCACCTCATCCTCGGTCGCCGTGGTCCCGACCGCGACGGCGCGGGCGACCTGGGGCGCGACGCCGAGCTCGCGCTCGATCTCGCGGAGGCGGGCGAGCATGACGCCGGCGTCGAGCGGACGATCGTCGGGCACCTTCTCGGTGGCCCACAGGACGAGCTCGTCGAGCTGCTCGGGGACGCCGGGGTTCTTCACGCTCGGCCGGGGCACGGAGTCCGTCGCGTGCTGGAAGGCGATCTGCATCGGCTGCTCGCCCTTGTAGGGCTGCTCCCCGGTGAGCATCTCGTAGAGCATGATGCCGAGCGAATAGATGTCGCTGCGGGCGTCGGCTGTGCCGCGGGTGACGAGCTCGGGGGCGAGGTAGGCGATCGTGCCCATGAGCATCTGGCCGGAGGCGGTGTTGGCCGTGGTTGCTCGTGCGAGGCCGAAGTCGCCGATCTTGATCCGGCCGTCCTCGGCGAGGAGGACGTTCTCGGGCTTGACGTCGCGGTGGACGATCCCGGCGCGGTGGGCCGCTGCCAGGCCCGAGAGCACCGCATCCATGATCGTCACCGTCTGCGGAACGGTGAGCCGGCGGTGCTCGCGCATGAGCTCGCGCAGCGTGATGCCGGGCAGGTATTCCATGACGAGGTAGGCCATGTCGCCGTCCTGGCCCTGGTCGAACACGTTCACCACGTGCGGGTCGGCCAGGCGCGCGGCGGAGCGGGCCTCCTGGATGAAGCGGCTCTGGAACACGGCGTCGTCGCTGAGGTGCCCGTGCATGACCTTGAGCGCGATCCGGCGCTCCAGGCGGAGGTCGGTCGCGACGTACACGGTCGCCATCCCGCCCCGCGCGATGCGCGCGCGAACCCGGTATCGGCCGTCGACGAGACGTCCGATCAGCGGGTCGGCCTGAGTCGTGCTCACGGGGAGAGTCTACGGAGGAGGCTGTGCGAGCCCCGGGAGCGCCTCACCGGCGTTACCCAGTCGTTCCCGGCGGATTCCCGGCGTCAGCCCAGCGCGGCCAGCCACACCGTGGCCGGCTGCTCCCACTGGGCATATCGGTCGGGGAATGCGGAGATCTGAACGGCTTGCGCTGCGTCGGCGTAGGCCATCGTCTCCCACCCGGGGATGTCCAGGAGCCCGCGGGTGTTCCCGCCGTTGGGGTCGCCGGCCCCGCCGAAGAATGCACGGGTGGATCGGACGGGGTCGAGGATCTCGGCGGCCGTTCCCCATCCGGTGCTCGGGCGCTGCTGGAAGAGCCCGAGCGAGTCGCGGTCTCCCCCGTCGAGGTTGCGCAACCACGACTCCTGCATCGCGGTGCCCAGGGCGATGACGATGCCCCGGTCGGACACCCCGACCTCGCGCCCGACGCGGATGATCGTCTGGGCGTTGGCGGTCTGCTCCGCGTCGAGCCCGGCGGCAGGGGCAGCAGGCGTGGATGACGCGGCCGGCGCAGCGGAGAGGACCGGTGCCGGGAGGGCCAGGGTCTGCCCGGGGTAGATGATCGATGCCCGCGTCAGGCCGTTGGCATCGAGGACCGCCTGCGTGCTCACCCCGTGGGCGGAGGCGATCGCACTCACCGTGTCACCCGCTCGCACCGTGTGCGCGGCGCTGGGTGCGGCGGGCGCGGGGGCGGCCGCCGCCGGGGCCGCCGGGGCGGCGGCGGAAGCGGCCAGTCGCAGCACCTGACCGGGGTAGATGATCGACGACCAGCTCAGGCCGTTCGACCTGAGCACGTCGCCGGTGCGGAGCCCGTGGCGGCCGGCAATGCTGCTGATGGTGTCGCCGGCCTGGACGACGTACTCGGCCGGCGCTGACAGTGCCAGCGGGGCGGCGTGCGCGGCCCTGGCCTTTCCCGTGGGGGCGGTGACAGGGCCGGGGGAGTCGCCCGAACGCGCGGGCTCCGGCGCGGACGGCGGCGCGACCGCGTGCGCGGATTCGGGAGTGAGCGCGAGCGCGATGGATCCGGCCAGTGCCAGCGGCAGACCGGAGGCCAACGAGCGGACGCGGGGGATTCGCCCGGAATGTCGCATGGGATGCTCCGTTTCTCGACTGCGGTCACGCTGTCACGGATGTGTTAATGATGTCAACCACTGTGACTGCTGTGAAAACTGTGACACCGCGAGCGCGGACGCCGCGTGAATGAGACGCAGGAAACCGCGCGCGGAGCGGAGAAAGCGGAGGACGGCGCGGACGGGGTGAGATAGTGAAATGGTGACCGGTACCCCCCTCGAAACCACGTGGCTGACCCTCCCCGAACTCGTCGACGCGCTGGGCGAACCACTGGGCCGCGTCCGGCGGCTCATCGACGAGCACCACCTCATCGCTTCTCGCCGTGAGGGGCCGATCAAGGTCCCGGCGCTGTTCCTCGTCGACGGTCAGCCGCTGTCGTCCCTGCGCGGGACGGCGATCGTGCTGCATGACGCAGGTTTCAGCGACGACGAGGCCATCGACTGGCTGCTGACGCCGGAGGAGTCGATCGGTGTCGCGCCCCTGGAGGCGCTCCGCGCGGGGCGCAAGGCGGAGGTGCGACGGGTCGCCCAGACCCTCGCCTGAGTCCGCAGCAGGTCAGGACGAGCGCGTCGTGGCCGCGCGTGCCAGTTCGCGCAACTCGCCGACGGCGGCGTTGTCCAGGTGCGCGCCCGACAGCGCCCGATCCGCCTCGCGGGCGAAGGTGGCGATCAGGTCCTCGGTGCGCTGAAGGGCACCCGTCTCGGCGATGGTGCGCTGCAGCGAGGCGATCTGTCCCTCGTCCAGCCCGCGGTCGCCCAGCAGCTCATCGAACACCTGACGCGCGCCCGGCGAGAGCGCCTCCCGCGCGTAGGCGACGAGCACCGTGCGCTTGCCCTCCCGCAGGTCGTCCCCCGAGGGCTTGCCGGTGACGGAGGCGTCACCGAACACCCCCAGCACGTCGTCCCGCAGCTGGAACGCCATGCCGACCGGATGCCCGAACGCCGACAGCGCGGCATCCTGCGCGGCATCGGCGCCGGCCAGGGCCGCCCCGATCAACAGGGGCTGCTGGATGCTGTAGCGCGCCGACTTCAGCGACGCCACCCGCAGAGCGCGGTCGGCGTGCGCGACATCCGGCTGGCTCGTGAAGGCCGACTCCTCGGCCACATCGAGGAACTGCCCGACCGTGACGTCGCGGCGCATCCGCGCGTACGCCGCACGGGTGGCGGCGGCGCGTCCGGGCGGGAGGGAGGCGATTGCCTCCTCGAGCAGATCGTCGCTCCACGCCACGAGGAGGTCGCCCAGGAGGATGGCACCCGAGCGGCCGAACGAGGCGGCGTCGCCGTGCCACCGCCGGCTCGCGTGCGCGGCTTCGAGACCGCGGTGCCCGGAGGGACGGCCGCGGCGGGTGTCGGAGTTGTCGATGAGGTCGTCGTGGACCAGTGCGGCGGCGTGGAAGATCTCGAGGGCGGCGGCCGCGCCGATGGCGGCGGCCGGGACGGGGTCGCCGTGCCGCGGGAAGGCGACGGCGCGCCATCCGGTGAGACAGAAGCGGGCGCGAAGTCGCTTGCCGCCTTCCACCGCGTGGGCGGCGGCCTCGATGAGGAGAAGGGCTTCGTCGCCGAGGTCGCCGGCCTCGGCCCGTCGATCCGCGATGAAGGTGCTCAGACGCTGGGAAACAGCCTCGATGGGATCCGGGGAGGGCGACACGGGCCTAGCCTAGTAACTCACCGCGCGCGTAGAATCGACGCCAAGATACACCGAGGGGGTTCCATGCCACTCTCCGAACAGGAGCAGCGCCTGCTGGACGAGATGGAACGCCATCTCATGCGCAACGACGCCGACGTCGTCACGGCACCCGTGCGTGCGCTCAGCTACCGCAACATCGTCTACGGCACGATCCTCGTCCTCCTCGGCCTCGGCGGCCTCATCTTCGGCGTGACGGTCGGCATGAACCCCCCCGGCATCGTGGTCGGCGTCGTGGGGTTCGCCCTCATGCTCGGCGGCGTCATCCTCGCCGTGACCCCCCTGCGCGGCGCCGCACCTCCCGCGTCCTCCACTTCGCGCCCCCGCCCCGCTCAGGCGACCGGCTCCTCTTTCATGGATCGCATGAACGACCGCTGGGACCGCCGCCAAGAAGGGCGCTGACCCGCATCTGACCGGGCGGGCAGCCCGGACGACACAAGCACCGACTCTGCGGAGTCGGTGCTTTTTTTGTGCGCTCCCGCGCCCGCTCCGCGGGGAATTCGCCGCTCGACGGGGAAAAAGCCCACGCGGGGGTGGATTGTGATGGTTAAGTGGAGGAGAGTGGAGTAAAGTGGAGTCACTTCGCAGGGCCGGACGGAGGGGGTGTACGGATGCTGCTCGGCACGCACAACCCCAAGCTCGACGACAAGGGCCGCGTCATCCTCCCGGCGAAGTTCCGCGACGACCTCGGTGCAGGCGTGGTCGTCACCCGCGGACAGGAGCGCTGCCTGTACGTGTTCAGCACGACGGAGTTCGAGCGGGTGCACGAGCGCATCCGCGAAGCGCCGTTGAACAACAAGCAGGCGCGTGACTTCCTGCGCATGTTCTTGTCCGCCGCCAGCGCGGAGAAGCCCGATAGCCAGAACCGCATCACGATCCCGCCGGCACTGCGGTCATACGCAGCGCTCGAGCGCGACCTCGTCGTCACCGGCGTCGGCGCACACGCGGAGATCTGGAACGCCGACGCGTGGACCGCCTACGCCGAGAGCAACGAAGAGACGTACGCCGAGATGGAGCAGGAGGTGATCCCGGGCTTGTTCTGACCCCCGGCTGTGATTCCCAGCCGCTCGCCCTGACGCACTTCCCCGGCGCCAGGTCGAAGCGGATGGGGATCAGAGCTCGGGGCCGAGGCCCCTGCATCATGGACTCCCGCGACATCCACACTCCCGTCCTCCTCGAGCGCTGCCTCGAGCTGCTCGCCCCTGCCCTGGGCCGCCCCGGCGCCGTCTTCGTCGACGCGACGCTCGGCATGGGCGGCCACTCCGAGGCCTTCCTCGAGCGCTTCCCGCAGCTGCGGATGATCGGCCTCGACCGCGACACGGATGCGCTGCGGATCGCGGGGGAGCGGCTCGCGCCGTTCGGTGACCGCGTCACGCTCGTCCACACCGTCTACGACGGCATCGCCGCGGCGGTCGCCGGGGCCGGCGTCGACCGCGTCGACGGCATCCTGTTCGATCTCGGTGTCTCCTCGCTGCAGCTGGATGTCGCCGACCGGGGATTCGCCTACGCGAAGGATGCTCCGCTGGACATGCGCATGGACCAGAGCGCGGGAATCACCGCAGCGGACGTTCTCGCGACCTACGGCGAGGGCGACCTGCGTCGCATCTTCGAGCGGTACGGCGAGGAGAAGCTCGCCGGCCGCTACGCGCGCGCCATCATCGCCGCGCGAGCCGAGGAGCCCATCGTGCGCTCGGGCCGGCTCGTGGAGATTCTGTCGGCGGCCACCCCGGCCGCCCTGCAGAACGCCGGGCATCCCGCCAAACGGGTGTTCCAGGCGCTGCGCATCGAGGTCAACGGCGAGCTGGCAGCGCTCGATCGGGCCCTGCCCGCGGCGCTCGATCTCCTGGGGGTCGGTGGGCGCATCGTCGTCCTGTCCTACCAGTCGCTCGAAGACCGGTTCGTCAAGCGGGTGCTGGCCGAGGCCAGCCGTTCGACGGCACCGGCGGGCCTCCCCGTCGAGCTCCCCGAACACGCACCGCGCTTCCGGCTCCTGGTGAAGGGCGCCGAACTCGCCTCCGACGACGAACGCGCCCGCAACCCGCGTGCCACCCCCGTGCGCCTGCGCGCCGCCGAGCGGATCAGGGAGGCGGCATGACCGATCTCGCCACCGCGGTCCCGCTCCGGCGGCCCGCGCAGACGCCGCCGTCTCGACGGCTGCACGTCGTTCAGGAGCCCGTTCGCCGCCGCCGCCCGAAACTGGCCTACGGGGTCATCTCCGTCGCCGGTGCCGTCGCGATCGCCCTCGCGCAGATGGGACTGTCGATCCTCACGACCCAGGGGACGTACGAGATGGCCGCGCTGACGCAGCAGCAGCGCGACCTCACGTACGAGAAGCAGATCCTCGCCGACGACGTCGCCGGACTCAACTCCCCCCAGTACCTCGCCGCCAACGCCGCGGCGCTGGGCATGGTGATCAACGAATCGCCCTCCTACCTCCGCCTCAGCGACGGAGCGATCATCGGGGCAGGCCACGCCGCCGCCGGAACGTCGGCGGTGGATGCTCTGAACCGTGGCGCCGTGCAGAACGCGCTCATCACCGACACGCCGCTGATCACCGCACCGGAGGCGACCATCCAGGGCGCTCCGCTCGTGGTCGAGGACGGAGCCGAAGCCGGGACGGCCGCCGACGGCACCGGTTCGACGACACCCCCGCCGATCACCGACGGCCTGCCCACTCCCGCGACACGATAGCCCCATGACCACACGCAGCACGAGAAGCCCCCGACGCCGCACGGTGGTCGCCCTCGCGGTGGTCCTCGCGGTGCTCGTCGGCTTCGTGGTGCGCCTGGTGGACATCCAGGTCGTCAACGCCCGCGAGCACATCGACGACTCCCTCTCGCTCGGCTTCGCCGCCGAGCGCAAGCTCCACGGCACCCGCGGAGCCATCGTCGATGAGACCGGCGCGACCCTGGCCGGCAGCATCCTGCTGTACGACGCGCAGCTGGACCCCTACCTCGCGCAGCAGGGCGTGAAGCGGACAGACCCGAACGGCGAGCGCGTGGAGGTCACGTGGGCCGAGATCGCCGTCCTCCTGGCCGGCGTGACCGGCCAGGAGGCAGCGGAGGTGGAGAGGATCGTTCCGGACGCCCTGGCCGAGGATCCCGAGAACAGGTTCGCCTACCTCCAGCGCGGTCTCACGACAGAGCAGTACCGAGCCCTCGCCGACCTGGACATCCCGTTCCTCACGTTCGTTCCCCACCCGTCGCGGATGTATCCCGACGGGGCCGTTGCGGGCAACCTCATCGGCTTCGTGGGAACCGACGGCCAGCCCCTCGCGGGTCTCGAGCAGGCCCAGAACGACTGCCTGAGCGCCACCGACGGGCTGCTGCGGTGGCAGCGCGGCAAGGACGGCGTCACGATTCCGGGCACGGCGGTGGAGGAGCCCGCCGTGGACGGGGGGACGCTGCAGCTGACGATCAACCGCGACCTCGAGTGGTACCTGCAGCAGCTGATCGCCGAGCAGGTGCAGAACACCGGCGCGCAGTCGGGAACGATCACCGTCGCCGAGGTCGACACCGGCAAGGTCCGCGCGATGGCGGAGTACCCCACGGTCGACCCCAACCACGTCGACGGCGCCGAGGACGACGACCGGTACAGCCGCATCTTCAGCGGGTCCTTCGAACCCGGTTCCACGTTCAAGGCGCTCACCGCGGCGATCGCGATCGACGCGGGCGGGGCCACCCCCTCGTCCACCGTCACCGCCGCCACGAAGGAGTCGTTCCCCAACGGCGCGAGCGTGCGCGACCCGTTCGTCCACCCCACGAACACGTACACGCTCACCGGGGTGCTGATCGATTCGTCCAACGTCGGCATCTCGAAGTTCGGCGACACCGTCAACGCTCAGACGCGCTACGACTACCTGAAGAGTTTCGGCATCGGCAGCGGCTCGGTCATCGACTTCAACGGCGACAAGAAGGCCAAGGGCGAGCTGCGCCCGTTCGACCAGTGGGACAACCAGACCTACTACAACGTGAACTTCGGGCAGGGCCTCACCACGACGGTTCCCGAACTCGTGAACGCATACCAGACGCTCGCGAACGGCGGCGTGCGCATGCCGCTGTCGCTCGTGGAGGGGTGCACGCGCGCCGACGGCACGGTGACGGACGTGCCCGACGCCACCGGGCAGCAGGTGGTGGGCGAGAAGGCCGCCGACGAGGTCTCCCTGATGCTGGAGAACGTCGCCGCGCAGGGAACCCTGTCCAAGCAGATCGAGATCCCCGGCTACCGCCTGGCGGTGAAGACCGGAACGGGTGAGAAACCCGACGGCGCCGGCGGCTACAAAGCGGGTGCGTACTACACGACGATGATCGGCTTCGCTCCCGCCGAGGACCCGCAGTACGTCGTCGCGGTCACTCTCGACGAGCCCGCGACGGTAAAGTCGTCTGCGGCCAACGCGCCGGCGTTCCAGAAGGCGATGACGCAGGTTCTCAAGACCTACCGCGTCATGCCGTCGGGCTCCGCCACTCCCGAACTGCCCAAGTTCGGCTGACGCTCCGCCGCACACACCATGATTGCCCTCACCCTCACACAGCTCACGGACGCCGTCGGCGGCGTCCTCCGTCTCGCCGGATCCGACACCCCCGAGACGGTCGTCTCCGGCGCCGTCGACACCGATTCCCGGCTGATCGAGCCGGGCGGAATCTTCGTCGCCAAGCCCGGCGAGACCACCGACGGGCATCAATTCGTGGATGCGGCGGTCGCGCGCGGCGCCGCCCTCGCGGTCGTCGAGCACCCGGTCGATGCCGCCGTCACACAGGTGGTGGTCCCGGATGCGGTGGCCGCCCTCGCCGACCTGGCGCGCGAAGTCGTCGCCCGCGTCCGCGAGCGCGGAGACCTGCGCATCGTCGGGATCACCGGGTCCAACGGCAAGACGACCACGAAGAACCTTCTCGCCCGCATCCTCGAGGGCGAAGGGGAGACCGTCGCCCCGCGCGCCTCGTTCAACAACTCCGTCGGCGCCCCCCTGACGATGCTGCGCGTGAGCGAGCGCACCCGGTTCCTCGTGAGCGAGTTCGGGGCGAGCGGCCCCGGGGAGATCGCCCGGTTGGCCGGCCTCGTCACCCCCGACATCGGCGTGGTGCTCATGGTCGGAATGGCGCACGCCGGCGGATTCGGCGGCATCGAGGCCACGTTCGCGGCGAAATCCGAACTCGTCCGCGCCGTCCGCCCGGGCGGACTCGCAGTCCTCAACGCCGACGATCCGCGGGTGAGCGCGATGGCGCCGATCGCCGCCGAGGGCGACGTGTCGGTGCGCTGGTTCGGACGCGGCCCCGGCGCCGAGGTCCGCGCGATCGACGTGGAGGTCGGCGCGAGGGGCACCCGGGCCGACCTCGTCGTGGACGGCGTGGCGATGCCCCTTCGCCTCCAGGTCCTCGGCGAGCACCACGTGATGAACGCCCTCGCCGCCATCGCCGCCGCCACCGCGCTCGGGGTCACCGCCGCCGACGCGATCGCCCGCGTCGAGACGGTCGAGATCGCCGAGCGCTGGCGCATGCAGCCGCTGGGTTCGGACCGTGTCCGCATCCTCAACGACGCGTACAACGCCAGTCCCGACTCGATGGCCGCAGCCCTCCGCACCCTCGCGCAGATCACCGCACCCCACGAGCGCACCGTCGCCGTCCTCGGCGCCATGAGCGAACTGGGGGAGTACTCCGGCGACGAGCACGACCGCATCGGCCTCCTCGCGGTGCGCCTGGGCATCCAGCGCATCGTCGTCGTCGGCTCCGACGCGCGACGGATGTACCTGGAGGCGATCTCTCAGGGCTCGTGGGACGGCGAGGCGGTGTTCTTCCCGGACGCCGACGCGGCATACGACTACCTCCTCGGCGAACTGCGCGACGGTGACCGCGTGCTGGTGAAGAGCTCCAACTCCGCGGGCCTCCGGTTCCTCGGCGATCGTCTGGGAGAATCGTTCTCGTGAGATCCCTCCTGACTGCCGCGGCGATCTCCCTGGCGTTCACGCTCTTCCTCACCCCTGTCTTCCTGCGGCTGTTCCGCAAGTGGGGCTGGGGTCAGGTGATCCGCACGCCCGAAGACATCCGCAACCCCTCCCACGGCGCCAAGCGCGGCACGCCCACGATGGGCGGCACGATCTTCATCCTCGGCACGATCGTCGGCTACCTCGTCGGTTCTTTCACCGGCAACAACCCGCCCACCATCTCCGGCTGGCTCGTGATCTGGATGATGGTCGGGTTCGGCGCCGTCGGCTTCATCGACGACTACATGAAGGTCCGACGGCAGCGCAGCCTCGGCCTCACCGGCTGGCGGAAGATCGTCGGGCAGGTGATCGTGACCGTGCCGTTCGGCATCGTCGCCCTGAACTTCCCCAACCGGGCGGGGCAAACCCCCGCATCCGCCTACATCTCCGTGTTCCGCGACGTCCCGCTGCTGTGGCTGTTCGCCCTCGGCCCCGTCATCGGCTGGCTCCTCTACCTCGCATGGGTCTCGCTCATCGGGGTCGCCACCTCCAACTCCGTCAACGTCACCGACGGGCTGGACGGCCTCGCGGCAGGCTCGGGCATCTTCGTCGTCGGCGCGTACAGCCTCATCGCCTTCTGGCAGGTGCAGCAGGTCTGCACGAACGTCGCAGAGGCCGTGCAACCCGCCTGCTACGGCACCCGTGATCCGTTCGACCTCGCCATCATCTCGGCGGCCTTCGTGGGCGCGCTCGTCGGATTCCTGTGGTGGAACGCGCCCAAGGCGAAGATCTTCATGGGCGACGTGGGCTCCATGGCCATCGGCGGCGTGATCGCCGCGATGGCGATCCTCACCCGCACCGAGCTTCTGATGGTTCTCGTCGCAGGCGTCTACGTCATCGCGTCCGGGTCGGTCATCCTGCAGCGCGCGTACTTCAAGATCACGCGCGGCAAACGGCTCTTCCTGATGAGCCCCCTGCATCACCACCTCGAGATGCGCGGCTGGTCCGAGGTCACCATCGTGGTGCGGATGTGGATCATCGCGGGCCTGCTCGCCGTCTCCGGCGTCGGATTCTTCTACGTCGAGTGGCTGTCGCGGGCATGAGCGCCGAGCGCCTGGACACCCTCACCAGCTGGCATGCCGACTGGCGCGGCCTGCGCGTCGCAGTGCTGGGCATGTCGGTCACCGGATTCTCCGTCGCCGACACTCTCGCCGAGCTCGGGGCCGTCGTCTTCGTCTTCACCGAGTCCGTCGACGACGAGTACGAGCGGCTCCTCCCGGTGATCGGGGCGCGGTTGTGGACCGGCGCCCTCTCCTCGGTGCCGGAGGAGCTGGTCGCCTTCGCCCCCGACGTGGTCGTCGCCTCGCCGGGGTTCTCGCCGCAGCATCCGGTGGTCGCGTGGACCCAGGACACCGGCACGGCGCTGTGGGGCGACGTGGAACTGGCGTGGCGCGTCCGCGACAAGGTGCTGCGCCCCGACGGCACGCCGGCGGACTGGATGCTGATCACCGGCACCAACGGCAAGACGACCACGACCCGGCTGACGGCGTCGATGCTCGCAGCCGGCGGGCTGCGCGCTGCCCCGGTGGGCAACATCGGCGTGCCGGTGCTCGACGCCGTCCGCGAACCCGCCGGCTTCGACGTGCTGGTGGTCGAGCTCTCCAGCCACCAGCTCTGGTACCTCGGGCGGCAGAGCGGACCCGACCCGCTGTCGCCGTACGCATCGGTGTGCCTCAACCTCGCCGACGACCACCTCGAGTGGCACGGCTCGTTCGCGGCGTACCGTGCGGCCAAGGCCGTCGTGTACCAGAACGTGCGCGTCGCGTGCGTCTACAACAAGGCCGATGCCGCGACGCGGGAGATGGTCGAAGAAGCCGACGTCGTCGAGGGCGCGCGGGCGATCGGATTCGACCTCGGCGTTCCGGGACCCAGCGACCTCGGCGTGGTGGACGGCATCCTCGTCGACCGCGCGTTCCTCCAGGAGCGGCGCACCTCGGCTCTGGAGCTCACCACGGTCGCCGACCTCGCCGCGGCAGGGCTCGGCGCTGCGCACATCGTCTCGAACGTCCTCGCCGCCAGCGCCCTGGCTCGCTCCCGGGATGTCGCGCCCGCGGCCATCCGCTCGGCACTGGCGTCGTTCACGCTCGACCCGCACCGCATCCAGGTGGTCGCCGTGCACGACGGCGTGACGTGGGTGGACGACTCGAAGGCGACGAATCCGCATGCCGCGGCATCCTCGCTCGCAGCGTTCCCCGGTGCGCTGTGGGTGGTGGGAGGACTCCTCAAGGGCGTCGACATCGCCCCGCTCGTGGCCGGGCGCGGTGCGGCGGCCAAGGCCGCGATCGTGATCGGCGTCGAGCGCGGCGCCGTGCTGGACGCGTTCGCGCGACACGCGCCCGGGGTGCCGGTGTTCGAGGTCGACCCCGCAGAGACTGAGAACGTCATGGCACGGGTCGTCGACCTGGCGATGGACGTCGCTCGCGACGGAGACGTGGTGCTGCTGGCACCGGCGGCGGCATCCTTCGACCAGTTCTCCTCCTACGCCGACCGCGGCAGGCGATTCGCCGATGCGGTGAACGAACGTATCGCCGGCCGCCCGCCGGCAGGGAAGGGGGAACCGCGTGACCACGACGACACCGCCCCCGACCCAGGCGCCTGACCCTGCCGACCCCTCTCGTCGCGGTCTCGCCGCGAAGGTGTCGCTCGGACGGGTCTTCGCACCGGTGCCGAGCGAATTCCTCCTCATCGCCTCCACCGCGCTCCTGCTCACCGGGTTCGGGCTCATCATGGTGCTGTCGGCGACGTCGGCGCTCGGAGGGGCGCAGAACCCGTTCGAGCATGTGATCAAACAGGGCGTCTTCGCGGTGCTAGGCATCCCGCTGATGTTCGTCATCAGCCGATTCCCTGTGACGTTCCTCCGCAGGATCGCGTGGCCGGCCCTCATCGGCGCGACCGTCTTCCAGCTTCTCGTGTTCGTGCCCGGGCTCGGCATCGAGTCGTACGGAAACCGCAACTGGGTCTCGATCGCCGGCTTCCAATTCCAGCCCGCGGAGTTCCTCAAGATCGCACTGGCGCTGTGGATGGGGGCGGTGATGTACCGCAAGCGCACCCTTCTCACGTCGTGGAGCCACGTCTTCATCCCGATCGTCCCGGTCGCGATCATGGTCATCGCGACGGTCCTGGCCGGACGGGACCTCGGCACCGCGATGATCCTCGTGCTCATCGTGCTCGCAGCCCTGTTCTTCTCGGGCGTGAAGCTGCGGATCTTCATCCTGCCCGCTCTGGCCGCCGTGATCGCCGTGGTCTTCTTCGCCGTGAGCAGCCCGAACCGCATGGCGCGCATCATGAGCTTCCTCAACGCGGGCTCGCTCGACTGCTACTACGACACCTGCTACCAGTCGCTGCACGGCGTGTGGGGTCTGGCGTCGGGCGGCATCTTCGGACTGGGGCTGGGGAACTCGAAGGAGAAATACGACTGGCTCCCCGCGGCGGCGAACGACTACATCTTCGCCATCGTGGGGGAGGAGCTGGGGCTGATCGGCTGCGCCGTGGTGCTGGCCCTGTTCGCGCTGTTCGCGGTGGGGGCCTTCCACATCGTGCGCAAGACCCACGACCCTTTCGTGCGGATCGTCGCCGGTGCCATCTCCATCTGGATCGTCGGGCAGGCGCTCATCAACATCGGCGTCGTCCTGCGGGTGTTCCCGGTGCTGGGCGTTCCGCTGCCCTTCATGTCCCAGGGAGGCACGAGCCTGCTTTCGGTGCTGATCGCGTGCGGCGTGCTGCTCTCGTTCGCCCGCAGCCTCCCCGTCCGCGTCCGCTGACGCTGTCGCCCTCCCCATCCGGGCCCGCTGCCGCGCCGCCCCCGTACCGTACTCAGTCTGAACGGCACTGGGTGCAGGACGAGTCCGCGTGTTCCTGCGGCCGAGCGCTCCGCCTGAGCGGTTCAGACTGAGTACGGTACGCGGTGCGGGTGCGGGGTCAGGCAGGAACGCACAGGCGGCGGTTGTTAGGGTCGGATGGTGACGACCTACCTCCTCGCCGGCGGCGGCACGGCCGGCCACGTCAACCCGCTGCTCGCCGTCGCCGACGGCCTGCGTGAGCGCGACCCCGACGCCGCCGTGTACGTGCTGGGCACGCGCGAGGGCCTGGAGTCACGCCTCGTCCCACTGCGCGGCTACGAGCTGCTCGTCGTCGACAAGGTCCCCTTCCCGCGTCGCCCCGACCGCGCCGCGGCGATGTTCCCGGTCCGCTTCCGCCGCGCCATCGCGCAGGTGCGCGCCCACCTGCGCGACCGCGAGGTGGACGTGGTCACGGGATTCGGCGGCTACGCGTCGGCCCCCGCCTACGTCGCCGCCCGGCGCGCGGGCGTGCCGGTCGTGGTGCACGAGGCCAACGCCAGACCGGGCCTCGCGAACGTGCTCGGCGCTCGCGGCGCGGCCGCCGTGGGCGTGGCGTTCGCCGGCACGCCGCTCCGGGGCGCACGCGTCGTCGGGATGCCGCTGCGCCGCGAGATCGTCGACCTCGATGCCGCGGCCTCCCGCTCCGCGGCGGCCGAGCACTTCGGGCTCGACGCCGGTCGCCCCACGCTCCTCGTCTTCGGCGGCTCGCTGGGCGCCCAGCGGCTCAACGAAGCCTTCGGCGGCTCGTGGCAGGACGTCCTCGCCGCCGGCTGGCAGCTGCTGCACGTCACCGGCGAGCGGTCCGACCTCCCCGATCCCGGCGCGCCCGGTTACGCCGTCGTCCGCTACGTCGACCGGATGGATCTGGCCTACGCCCTCGCCGACGTCATCGTGTCGCGGTCGGGGGCGGCGACCGTCAGCGAGGTCAGCGCCCTCGGGATCCCCGCCGTCTACGTGCCTTACGCCGTCGGCAACGGCGAGCAGCGCCTCAACGCCGCCGCCGCCGTCCGCGCGGGAGCTGCCCGCATCATCCCCGACGCGGAACTCACGCCCGACCGCGTGCGGGCAGAACTGGTCCCGCTGCTGCAGGATGCCGGCGCACGGCGGGCGATGCGGGATGCGGCGGCCTCCGCCGGCACGCGCACCGGAACGCAGAACGTCATCGACCTGATCGACGAGGCCCTTGCGGGCCGGAGCGACGGTGCCTCCGCGCGCCGGGGCCGACGCCCAGGAACGCCGACCTAGGATGATCGGGTCATGATTCGACCCGACTTGAGCCTGCCCATCCCCGAGAACATCGAAGCCGCCCACTTCATCGGCATCGGCGGCTCGGGGATGTCGGGGCTGGCGCGCATGTTCCTCGAGCGCGGCATCCGCGTGTCGGGGTCCGACCGCGCCGACAGCCCCGGGCTGCGTGCCCTGGAGAGCCTCGGCGCGACCGTGCACGTCGGTCACGACGCCGCTCATCTGGGCGACGCCGACACGGTCGTCCACACCGGCGCCATCTGGCCGGAGAACCCCGAGTTCGTCACCGCCAAACAGCGCGGGCTCGCCGTGATCCACCGGTCGCAGGCGCTGCACTGGCTCATCGGCGGACGCCGGCTCGTGTCGGTCGCCGGTGCCCACGGCAAGACGACCTCCACCGGCATGATCGTCACGGGCCTGCGCGCCCTCGACGCCGACCCGACGTTCGTCAACGGCGGGGTGATCGCCGACTACGACGCCTCCAGCGCGACCGGCTCCGACGATCTGGTCGTGATCGAGGCCGACGAATCCGATGGCACGTTCCTGCTCTACGACACGGCGGTCGCGCTGATCACGAACGTCGATCCCGACCACCTCGACCACTACGGCTCGTTCGACGCGTTCGATGCCGCCTTCGCGCAGTTCGCCGACCGGGCGCGCGAGGCGGTGGTGATCTCGGCCGATGACCCCGGCGCGCAGCGCGTGCGCGCACGCCTGTCGCACCCTCGCGTCATCACGTTCGGGCTGGATGCTTCCGCCGACGTCCGCGTGGCCGACATCCGCACCGACGGACCCGTCTCCTTCACCCTCACGACCGCCGGCACGACCGTTCCGTTGCAGTTGCGGGTTCCCGGCGCGCACAACGCCGTCAACGCCGCGGGCGCCGTCGCGGTGCTGGTCACGCTCGGGTACGACGTCGCTGCGGCGGCCCGAGCGGTCTCCGGGTTCGGGGGCACCGCGCGGCGGTTCGAGCTGCACGACGTCCGGCGCGGGGTGAGCGTGTACGACGATTACGCGCACCATCCGACCGAGGTCGCCGCCGCCCTCGCGGCCGCCCGTACCGTCATCGGCGACGGCCGCATCATCGCCCTGCACCAGCCGCACACCTACTCGCGCACTCAGGCGATGTACCGCGAGTTCGCCGAGGTGCTGGAGTCGTACGCCGATCACACCGTCGTGCTGGACGTGTACGGCGCCCGCGAAGATCCGGTACCCGGTGTCACCGGAGAACTGGTCAGCGGTGCCTTCCGCGATCCCGACCACGTCCACTTCGTCGCGGACTGGCAGGAGGCCGCCGACTACACCGCGGCGGTGGCGCGCGGCGGCGACTACGTCATCACCCTCGGCTGCGGCAACGTGAACCTCATCATCCCGCAGGTGCTCGAGGCACTCTCGCGCACCGCCGAGATCGCCGAGGAGTGACGCGGATGCGCCGGCCGAGCCCCCTGCCGCCGCCGCCCGCGGAATCGTCGCCCGCCCGACGGACCACCGAGAAGCCGGCCGCCGCGCGCGAACCCACCGCCCCGGTCATCCCGCTCCTTCCGGGCGAGGAGCGGTGGAGCCCCGCCCGCCCGTCCGCGCCGACCGCTCCGGAAGACGCCGGAACCCCTGACCGACTCGGTCTGCGCGACGTGTGGCGCGCCTCCCGTGCCCGCCGGCGGGCACTCCGCGCAGAGGTGCGCCGGTTCACGGTGCGCCAGCGCCGCCGGCGGATGCTGTGGATCGGTGCCGCCGCGGCGGTGGCGCTGCTCGTCCTGGGCACGGTGGGTGCCGCCTACAGTCCGCTGTTCGCCGTGGAGCGCATCGAGGTCGCCGGGACGAGCACGCTGGATGCGAACGCCGTCGCGGAGGCTCTCGACGACCAGCTCGGCACGCCGCTCCCGCTCGTGGACGACAGTGCCGTGAAAGCCGCGCTCGTGCGCTTCCCGCTCGTGGAGTCCTACACGCTCGAGGCGCGCCCGCCGCACGACCTCGTCGTACGTATCGTCGAACGCACCCCGGTGGGGGCGATCGGATCCGCCGCCGGCTACACGGTCGTGGATGCCGCGGGCGTCGCGCTGTCGACGACCCCCTCGGCGCCACCGGGTCAGCCGGTGCTCACCATCACCGGCGGCGTGGGGTCGGCGGCGTTCCAGGCGGCGGGGCGGGTCATGCGGTCGCTGCCCGACGCGATCCGGATGCAGGTGACGGCGGTCTCGGCCACCACGGCCGATGACGTCACGCTGACCCTGGGCGCGACCGAGACGACGGTCGTGTGGGGGAGCGCCGACCGATCCGCTCTCAAGGCCCTCACCCTGGAGCGCGCGATGCAGGGCCGTCCGCCTGCCGACACGAGCGTGTACGACGTCTCCTCCCCGTCGGCCATCGTGGTGCGCTGACGCTTTATCCGCGGGTTGTGGCGACACGCCGCGTCGCTCCGGCTGACGCCGCGTCCGCCACCTACGTTCGGAATCAGGAATTGCATACCCAGCAATTCTTTAACCCTCTAGATGAGGTTTAAGGTTCGGGATATGGAGGCCGGCATGAGCCAGAACCAGAACTACCTCGCCGTGATCAAGGTCGTGGGAGTCGGCGGTGGTGGCGTCAACGCCGTCAACCGCATGATCGAGCTCGGCCTGCGCGGCGTGGAGTTCATTGCGATCAACACGGACGCTCAGGCGCTGCTCATGAGCGACGCCGACGTCAAGCTCGACGTCGGACGGGAACTCACGCGCGGCCTCGGTGCCGGCGCCGACCCCGAGGTGGGGCGCCGCGCCGCAGAGGACCACGCGGAAGACATCGAAGAGGCATTGGCCGGCGCCGACATGGTGTTCGTCACGGCCGGCGAGGGCGGTGGCACGGGCACCGGTGGCGCACCGGTCGTCGCACGCATCGCCAAGTCGATCGGCGCCCTGACCATCGGTGTCGTCACGAAGCCCTTCTCCTTCGAGGGGCGTCGCCGCCAGCAGCAGGCCGAGACCGGCGTCTCCAAGCTCAAGGAAGAGGTCGACACCCTCATCGTGGTGCCGAACGACCGGCTCCTCGAGATCAGCGACCGCGGCATCTCGATGATCGAGGCCTTCGCCACGGCCGACCAGGTGCTCCTGGCCGGTGTGCAGGGCATCACCGACCTCATCACCACGCCGGGTCTCATCAACCTCGACTTCGCCGACGTCAAGTCGGTCATGCAGGGTGCGGGATCCGCGCTCATGGGCATCGGCTCCGCGCGCGGCGCCGATCGCGCGATCAAGGCCGCCGAACTGGCCGTCGAGTCTCCGCTGCTGGAGGCGTCGATCGAGGGCGCCCACGGCGTCCTGCTGTCGATCCAGGGCGGCTCGAACCTCGGCATCTTCGAGATCAACGACGCCGCGCAGCTGGTGAAGGAGGCCGCGCATCCCGAGGCCAACATCATCTTCGGAACGGTGATCGACGACACTCTCGGCGACGAGGTGCGGGTCACGGTCATCGCGGCAGGCTTCGACGGCGGAGAGCCGTCGCTGCGTCTGGATGCCGTGGGTGCTGCCCAGCGGCCGGCAACGCCCGTCCTCCCGCCCCTGCCGCTGCCCACCGAGGAGACCACGCCCTCGGCGCCGGTCGCCGAGGAGGAGCGCGTGCGCGAGTCGGTGCCGGTCGCTGCCCGCCATCCCGAGCCTGCCTACGACTCGGCATTCGGCGACGACGACCTGGACATCCCCGACTTCCTGAAGTAGGAGTCCTCAACAGCGGTGGCGGGTCCGGCATGCCCCGGGCCCGCCACAGCGTTTTCCGGGAGGAATCGTGGACAGCGAACTGGCCGACCGTCTGGCCGCCGTCGATGAGCGGATCGCCGCATCCGCCCGGGCCGCCGGGCGCGATCCCGCGGAGATCACCCGCATCGTCGTGACGAAGTTCCACCCGGCCGCCCTCGTGCGCGACCTGTACGCGCTGGGTGTGCGAGACGTGGGGGAGAACCGTCAGCAGGAGCTGACGGCGAAGGCGGCCGACCTGACGGCGCTGACCGACCTGCGGTGGCACTTCATCGGGCAGGCGCAGACCAATAAGGCCCGGGCCATCCGTGCCGTGGCATCGGCGGTGCACTCGATCGACCGTGCGCGGCTGGCCGATGCCCTGGATGCGGCGGCCCCCGAGCCGGGGGGCGTCCTGGACGTGCTCGTGCAGGTGAACCTGACCGACGATCCCGGTCGCGGCGGTGTCGAGCCGGCGGCTGTCCTCGGCTTGGCCGAACACGTGGCGGCGCTGCCCACCCTGCGCGTCCGGGGCGTCATGGCCGTCGCTCCGCTGGACGAGGAGCCCGAGCGCGCCTTCTCCCGCCTGCGTGCCGCGGCGGACGCGGTGCGCAGCGTGGCACCGGAGGCGACGTGGATCTCGGCCGGGATGACCGGAGATTTCCCCGAAGCGATCGCAATGGGCGCGACACACCTGCGGATCGGCTCGGCAATCACGGGCCCGAGGCCCGTGCGCGGATAGCCTCGGAACAGACGAGCGAACGGAGGATGCGATGTCGAACCCGCTCAAAAAGACCATGGTGTACCTGGGCCTCGCTGACGAAGAGGAAGCCTTCGACGAGCCGGCGACGCAGCCTTCGAGCCGCAAACCGCAGGCTGTCGAGAAGGCCGCACCGGTGACGCCGATCCACCGCCCCTCGGTGGTGCGTCAGCCGACCCCGGGCCCGATCAGCGAGATCCTGACGGTGCACCCCAAGCAGTACCGCGACGCGCAGGTGATCGCCGAGAACTTCCGCGAGGGCGTTCCGGTCATCATCAACCTGTCGCAGATGAGCGACGCCGACGCGCGCCGCCTGATCGATTTCGCCAGCGGCCTGTCCATGGGGCTGTACGGGCGGATCGAGCGGGTCACGAGCAAGGTGTTCCTGCTGTCTCCGGAGAACATCGCCGTATCCGGCGACGGTGCGCTTGCGCAGGGGGACTCCGAGTCCGTCGCGTTCGCTCAGCCGTAACCGACCGTGGACGTGCTGCGCCTGGTCGCCACGATCCTCAACGGGCTGCTCTTCCTGTACGTCATCGTGCTGCTCGTGCGACTCGTGCTCGAATACATCCCGATGTTCAACCGGTCGTGGCGACCGCGCGGTGGGGCACTGATCGCGGCCGAGGTCGTCTATACGGTGACCGACCCGCCGATCCGGCTCTTCCGTCGCTTCATCCCGCCCTTGCGTGTGGGGCCCGTCGCCATCGACTTCGCCTTCGCGTTGACGATGCTGCTGTGCTTCCTCCTGCTGGGGATCACGCGCTCGATCGCCGGAGGCTGACCGACCCCCGGCCCGACCGCAAGGCTTCGACAGCCTGCGGAGCCGCCGACTATGCTTGCTCGAAGCACGCACGGCCCGGAGCGCCGTCAGAACCCCGGCCCGAGACCAGCTCTCGAAAGAGGAATCACCATGCCATTGACCCCTGATGACGTCGTCACCAAGCAGTTTCAGCACGTCCGGTTCAAGGAAGGCTTCGACCCGGACGAGGTGGACGACTTCCTCGACGAGATCGTCGTCGAGTGGCGTAAGGCCCTCGCCGAGAACGAGGAGCTGAAGGCCCGGCTCGCCGCTTACGAGTCCGGTGAGCAGCCCGCCGCCGAGCCGCGCGCGGAAGCACCGGCCGAGCCGGTCGTCACCGACGTCCCCGCGCCCACCCCGGTCGCCGCCCCCGTCTCCTCCGCCGACCCGGCATCGACGTCGGCGGGCATCATCGAGCTGGCCCAGCGCCTGCACGACGAGCACGTCGCCGAGGGCAAGGCGCAGCGCGACCAGCTCATCTCCGAAGCCCAGTCCCGCGCGGCGGCCATCCTGGCCGAGGCCGAGGCGAAGGGCCGCGACGAGATCGCGCGCCTGGAGAAGGAGCGCGTCGCGCTGGAGGGCCGCATCTCCGAGCTGAACGCGTTCGAGCGCGACTACCGCGCACAGCTGCGCAGCTACATCGAGGGCAAGCTCCGCGACCTCGATACGACCGCAACGCCGTCCGGATCCACCCCGGTCTCGGCGATCGGGCTCTAGGCCCGCTCGGTGCGCAGCCGAGCACCCCTGCATAAGGCGGCGGCCGGCATCCTCATCGCGATCCTCGCGGTGACGGTGCTGGCCGCCGACCAGTTCACGAAGTACCTCGCCATCGCGAACCTGCCTCCCGAGGAGCCGGTTCCCGTGCTCGGCGAGTTCCTGCAGTTCTACCTGGTGCGAAACCCCGGCGCGGCGTTCTCGCTCGGGCAGGGTGTCACGTGGGTCTTCACGATCGCGCTGGCCGTCGTCGCCGTCGTCCTCGTCTGGCTCGCCGTGACACGCGTGACCTCCCGCGCGTGGGCGGTGACGCTCGGACTGCTCCTGGGCGGCGTCCTCGGGAACCTCACCGACCGGCTGCTGCGGTCACCGGGATTCCCCGTAGGACACGTGGTGGATTTCATCTCCACGCCCTGGATGATGCCGGCCATCTACAACGTCGCCGACATCTTCATCGTCACGATGATGATCGCCGTGGCGCTGCTCGTCCTCATCGGGCTGCGCCTGGACGGCACGCGGGAGACCCGTGCCGCCGCCGGGGATGACGCCGCCGGGGATGACGCCGTCCCGGATGATGAGGAGCCGGGCGCGGTCGGCGATCAGACCGACCCCGGACCGGCGCCGCGCTGATGACGGAGTCACGGAGTCTTCCCGTCCCCGACGGGCTCGACGGCACCCGGGTGGATGCCGCACTGGCGAAGATGCTCGGATTCTCCCGCACCTTCGCCGCGGAGGTGGCCGACGCGGGGGGCGTCGAGCAGGACGGACGGACGGTCGGCAAGTCCGACCGGCTGCACGGCGGCGCGTGGCTCCAGGTGACGTGGACGGCCAAACGCGAACCCGAGATCGTGCCCGTCGAGGTGCCGGGCCTCGGCATCGTGTACGACGACGACGACATCGTCGTGGTGGACAAGCCCTCGGGGGTGGCGGCGCATCCGTCGATGGGCTGGGAGGGGCCCACGGTGCTCGGCGCACTGGCGGGGGCCGGGTTCCGCATCTCCACCAGCGGCGCCGCCGAGCGGCGCGGGATCGTGCATCGTCTGGACGTCGGGACGAGCGGGCTCATGGTGGTGGCGAAGACCGAGCACGCCTACACCGTCCTCAAGCGGGCGTTCAAGGAACGCGAGGTGGAGAAGATCTACCACGCCGTCGTGCAGGGCCACCCCGATCCCCTCGCCGGCACGATCGATGCGCCGATCGGTCGTCATCCCACGCACTCGTGGAAGTTCGCCGTGACGCCCGCCGGCAAGGACTCCGTCACCCACTACGAGACCCTCGAGGCGTTTCCCGGCGCTTCCCTGCTGGAGATCCACCTCGAGACGGGGCGGACGCACCAGATCCGCGTCCACATGGCCGCGCACCGGCATCCCTGTGTGGGCGACCCCCTCTACGGGGCCGACCCGACGCTGTCGGCCCGCCTCGGCCTCACCCGCCAGTGGCTGCACGCCCGCCAGCTGTCCTTCGCACACCCCGAGACGGGGGAGTGGTCGACGTTCACCTCCGAGTATCCCGCCGACCTGGCCCGCGCCCTGGAGATCCTCCGCGCCGACTGACCGCGTCTGGGCGTTCCGCTTCGTCGGAGCATTTCGCCTTCGTCGGAGGATCCTGCGCGCATCCTCCGACGCGCGCAGCATCCTCCGACCTCGGTGAGGACAGTGTCGGGGAAGGCGGCACACGGCGATCAACCGTGGACGTACGCGCCGCGAGGTCGTTCGACGTGGTTGCGACGAGAAGGTCGACCTCACGATGGCCTATGTCGGGAGGAAGCGGCTGTTCGAGAAGGCCGCGGCACCCTCGCGGCGCCCCGTGTCCCAGCTGGCGGTTTTCCTCGGGTGCTGATGCGTCGGACTCTGTAGCGCCCGCGGCCCGCGCATCCGCCCCGTCGCCGGCGGCTCGCGCGTCGGAGGACGGCACCGTCGTCGGAGGATGACGGGCGGATGCTCCGACCTCGATGCGATCCTCCGGCCGCGGGCCGCGCATCCGCGCTAGCGGCCGCCGGAGAAGGTCGCCGGGTCGTCCTCGGCCATCGCCAGGGCGATCCGGCGGACGTGCTCGTGGGCGACATCGGTCAGCTCGCCCAGGCCGTAGAAGCCGACCTCGGTCAATTCGCCGTCGGCGGGATGCGGCTCACCCGAGATCCAGTCGCAGCGGAACACGAGATCGAGGTAGTCGACCTGGTCGCCGTTGGCGTAAGTCATGCGGGGGATCTGGTGGACGAGGGCCAGGCGGGTGGCGCGGACGACGACTCCTGCCTCTTCGAGGCATTCCCGTACCGCGGTGTCGGCGGGTTCCTCGCCCGGTTCGACGATGCCCGAGACCGGCGCCCACCGACCGTTGTCGGTGCGCTTGCCCAGCAGCACCTTCTCGTCGCGGAACACGACGGCCGTGACCCCGACGAGGGGGAGCGGGGCTTGCCCGATCTTCTCGCGCAGGGACAGGACGAATTCGGGGGTGGCCATGCGTCCACGGTAGCGGGGGTGGGGACCGAGCCGGTCCCCACCCCCGATCCGGCTCAGCTCAGGCGTCGCCTCCGGCGCGCCGTCAGGAGCACGGCTCCGACGACGAGCAGCGCGGCGGCGGCGGTGAGGCCGACGAGCGCGAGCGCTCCGCCGCCGGTGGCGGCGAGACCGGATGCGATGGCTCCCACGCCGCCCTCACGCTCGTCCGTCACCGGGGTGTCCGCGGGGATGACCTCCACGGTGACGCTCGAGGTCAGGCCGTTCACCGTCGCCGTGATCGTGTGCGGGCTCGCCTGCGGGAAGCTGACCGTGTTCCCCGAGAAGACATCCGTCGCCACGGAACTGGTGAGAACCGCCAACGACGTGACATCACCGAGGCTCTCGCCGTCGGCGTCGAAGCCCTCGACCGTCGCCGTCAGAGTGCCGCCCTGCGGCACCGACGGGGCGCTCATCTCGAGTTCGATCGACGCGATGCGTTCGGCCACGGTGAGCCACCGCGCATAGGCGGTGGTGCTGGCCGTCAGCGGCGACGAGAAGTCGAACGGCGTGGTGAGCGCGGCATCCGCGTACCAGCCGCCGAAGCCCAGGCCATCGGCGGTCGGGTCGGCCGGGGCCGTCGGCGCGCTGCCGTACGCGACCTCTTGGGCGGCTGGTGCCGTCCCCTGACCGCCGACGTCGAAGCTCAGGGTGACCGGCGCCGGAGCCCCGAACGCGCCCGAGCGTGCGGCGGCGTCGAGGCCGCCGACCACCGGCAGAACGAGGGAACTGCTCGTCGCGTCGATCGTGACGGTGGCTCCCGGGGATCCTGCGACGAACCCGGACATGTTGGTCGTCAGGACCAGGCCGATGCGGCTGCCGGCGCGGAACGTGTAGTCGTACGGCTCCAGCGTCCAGTCGAATCCGTACATCTGCCCGGGGACCACCGGCGTCGCCTGGCCGTCGATCAGGGTGTCGCGGTTGGACGAGTCCAGCACGCCGCGTGAGACACGCCAGAAATCGGTGGTGGCCGACCGTCGCTCCACCTCGAGGTAGCACGCGTTGTCGAACGCGCTGGCGCCACCCCAGCAGGTGCGCGTGGCGAGGTTCTGCACTCCGTCCCCGGTGCCACGGGGTGTCCGGGCGGCGGTGCTGTAGTCGACCAGCAGCGCGCCGAGATTCGTCTGCTCCTGGCTCAGCGACGCGTCGAGGCGGACGGTGGGGGTGCCGGAGATGCGCAGGTCCTGTTCGAGCGGCTCGGACAGGATGACCAGCCGGGAGGACTGCTGACCCTCGGGGCCGGTGATCAGCGCGGTCTCGTTCGGGCTGTTGCCGGGGCCGGTGAAGGCGATGGTGGTCGCTCCCTCCGTCGGCGCCAGGGCGAGCGAGCCTTCCGTCCCCGGCTGCCCGGTGACATGGACATCGACCTGCTCGGCACCCGGCGCGGGCCAGGAGACCTCGTCCAGGTAGACGGCGGGGTCGGATTCGACCGTGGACTGCGGCTCCGACATGATGCCGTTCTCCAGGCCGTACAGCCAGTAGTCGAACCAGCGGTGCAGCGTGTCGACCCATACCTCGCGGCGGAAGTCGAACGGATCGACGTGACCCACGCGCGGCAGCCATACCTTCCGCGGGACGTCGCTGGCACCCAGGGCGTCCCAGTACTCGGCGAATTGACTCATCCGCACGTTGTCGTCATTCAGGCCGTGCACGGCGAACACGGACGCGCGCACGTTGTCCGCGTCGGCGCGGTAGTCGCGCTCCTGCCAGAACGCGTTGATGTCGCCGGTCTCGTCGCCGTCGATCGCGTTCA
Source organism: Microbacterium sp. Z11_20 (assembly GCF_057197605.1). NCBI lineage: Bacteria > Bacillati > Actinomycetota > Actinomycetes > Micrococcales > Microbacteriaceae > Microbacterium > Microbacterium sp. Z11_20. Next base: position 393,176 of record NZ_JBXVOQ010000001.1, read on the forward strand.
TCTCGTCCCGGGTCGGCGCGCACACCGCGCGACGATCCTCGTTCGTGACGTTGCTCGACAGGCTCGCGGGATAGTCGGTGTTGTGCCGGATGCCGTTGGTCCGCGAGTAGCGGTACCACTCGCTGATGGCATCGATCGGGACGATCGTCGAGAGCCCGTCGACGCCGGTGGCGGCGACGCCGTTGGCGAGGGTGCCGTCGTAGGACTTGCCGATCATGCCCGCCCGGCCGTTGTGCCAGTCGGCGGTGACGGGGTCGCCCGCGGCGTCGAATCCGGGGACGCGGCCCTGCAGCCAGTCGATGACGACCTTCATGCTCGCGATGTCGCCGGAGCCCCCGTGCAGGGGGCAGCCGGTGGAGAACCCCGTGCCGTTCATCTGTGCGTGGATGACGGCGTACCCGCGGGGGACGAAGTAGTTGTCGTAGAACAGCGGGAACAGATCGGTCACGCCGTCGCCGTCCTGATCCGACAGCTTCTGCGATTCGTTACCGCGCCCGACGGTCGTGAAGTACGGGCTGGGGTCGATGATGGCGGGTACCGCGAGCGTCGCGGGGTCCGCGTCCGGACGGACGATGTCGATGGCCGTGCGGTCGGTCACCCCGTCGCGGTCCTGGTCGACGCCCTCGACGGGGATGTACACGCGCTCACGGATCGCTTCGGCGTACTCGAAAACCGGCTGCGTCGACGTTCCGACGATGGGGGTGGGTGCGGGCACGGGCGCGGCGGTGGCAGCCGTGGCCGGTGCCACGAGCGTGGCGGCGATGCCGACGGCGATGGCCGCGGCGGTGATCCTGCGGGGGACAGTGCGTCGATGTGGCCGCGCGGGGGGCGCATTTCGTAATAATTCCATAACCAATTCATAACGTCGCGCCGGGGGGCCGATGTCCCCGCAGCGCGCCTCTGCGGAAACGTGACCAGACCGTTATGTTCGCCGGTCGGGCGTCACGAAACCGTAACCGGTCACTGAGGAACGCGTCGGTGCCCGTAACACGACGCAGGGACAATGCGCGCCCGCGGCGAGCGCGTTGCGGAGCAGCCCGTGTCCGAGGGCGCTCGTAGACTCGATGCGTGGCATCCGACTCCTTCGCTCACCTGCATGTCCACAGCGAGTACTCGATGCTCGACGGCGCCGCGCGCATCGGCCCGATGGTCCAGGAGGCCGTCCGGCAGGGCATGCCGGCCATCGCGGTGACCGATCACGGCAACACGTTCGCGGCGTACGAGTTCTACAAGACCGCGAAGGATGCCGGAATCAAGCCGATCATCGGCATCGAGGCGTACGTGACCCCGGGTACCCACCGCGCAGACAAGGCGCGCGTGCGCTGGGGCACGCCTGAGCAGAGCAACGACGACGTCTCGGGTTCGGGCGCCTACACGCACATGACCCTGCTGTCCGAGACCACCGAGGGGATGCACAACCTCTTCCGCCTCTCCAGCAGGGCCTCGATCGAGGGCTACTACTTCAAGCCGCGCATGGACCGCGAGCTGCTGCAGACCTACTCGAAGGGGCTCATCGCGACCACCGGTTGCCCCTCAGGGGAGGTGCAGACGCGGCTGCGGCTCGGCCAGTACGACGCGGCGCGTGCCGCGGCGGCCGAGTTCCAGGACATCTTCGGCAAGGAGAACTACTTCGCCGAGATCATGGATCACGGGCTGTCGATCGAGCGTCGGGTCATGAGCGATCTCCTGAAGATCGCCAAAGACCTGAACATCCCGCTCGTCGGCACCAACGACCTGCACTACACCCACCAGCACGACGCCACGAGCCACGCGGCGCTTCTGTGCGTGCAGTCGGGGTCCACGCTGGACGACCCCAAGCGGTTCAAGTTCGACGGCGACGGGTACTACGTGAAGTCTCCCGCCGAGATGCGGCAGATCTTCCGCGACCACCCGGAGGCCTGCGACAACACACTGCTGATCGCCGAGCGCTGCGACGTCGAGTTCAACACCTCCGCGAACTACATGCCCCGCTTCCCGGTCCCGGCCGGAGAGACCGAGGAGTCGTGGTTCATCAAGGAGGTCGAGAAGGGGCTGGAGTTCCGTTACCCCGACGGCATCCCCGCCGAGGTGCGCACGCAGGCCGAATACGAGACCGGCGTCATCACGCAGATGGGCTTCCCCGGTTACTTCCTGGTGGTCGCCGACTTCATCAACTGGGCCAAGGACCACGGCATCCGGGTCGGCCCCGGCCGTGGCTCGGGGGCGGGGTCGATGGCGGCCTACGCGATGCGGATCACCGACCTCGACCCGCTGCGGCACGGCCTCATCTTCGAGCGCTTCCTCAACCCCGATCGCGTGTCGATGCCGGACTTCGACGTCGACTTCGACGACCGTCGCCGCGGCGAGGTCATCCAGTACGTCACCGAGAAGTACGGCGACGAGCGCGTCGCGCAGATCGTGACCTACGGCACGATCAAGGCGAAGCAGGCCCTCAAGGACGCCGGCCGCGTGCTGGGATTCCCGTTCAGCATGGGGGAGAAGCTCACCAAGGCGATGCCCCCGGCCGTGATGGGGAAAGACATGCCGCTGGACGGCATGTTCAACAAGGAGCACCCGCGCTTCAAGGAGGCCGCGGAGTTCCGGACCCTCATCGAGACCGACACCGAAGCCAAGACGGTCTTCGACACCGCCGTCGGGCTCGAGAACCTCAAGCGTCAGTGGGGTGTGCACGCGGCGGGCGTGATCATGTCGAGCGAACCGCTCATCGACATCATCCCGATCATGCGCCGCGAGCAGGACGGCCAGATCGTCACGCAGTTCGACTATCCCGCGTGCGAGTCCCTCGGCCTCATCAAGATGGACTTCCTGGGGCTTCGCAACCTCACGATCATCAACGACGCCGTCGACAACATCGAGGCCAACCGCGGCGAGAAGCTCGTCCTGGAAGACCTCCCGCTCGACGACGCGGACTCCTATGAACTGCTCTCCCGCGGTGACACGCTCGGGGTGTTCCAGCTCGACGGCGGCCCGATGCGGTCGCTCCTGCGGTTGATGAAGCCCGACAACTTCGAAGACATCTCGGCCGTCATCGCGCTGTACCGCCCCGGGCCCATGGGGGCGAACTCCCACATCAACTACGCACTGCGCAAGAACGGCCAGCAGGAGATCACGCCGATCCATCCCGAGCTCGAAGAGCCGCTCAAGGAGATCCTCGAGGCCACCCACGGCCTGATCATCTATCAGGAGCAGGTGATGGCCATCGCCCAGCGGGTGGCGGGGTTCTCGCTCGGCCAGGCCGACATTCTCCGTCGCGCGATGGGCAAGAAGAAGAAGTCGGAGCTGGACAAGCAGTACGAGGGCTTCCACGGCGGCATGGTGGAGCGCGGCTTCGGGGAAGCGGCGATCAAGGCTCTGTGGGACATCCTCCTCCCGTTCTCCGACTACGCCTTCAACAAGGCGCACTCCGCGGCGTACGGACTGGTCTCCTACTGGACGGCCTATCTGAAGTCCCACTATCCCGCGGAGTACATGGCGGCGCTGCTCACCAGCGTCGGCGACTCCAAGGACAAGATGGCGGTCTACCTGAACGAGTGCCGCCGCATGGGGATCCAGGTGCTCCCACCCGACGTGAACCAGTCGATCCGGTATTTCGCCGCCGTCGGAGAAGACATCCGCTTCGGCCTCGGCGCGGTACGCAACGTCGGTGCGAACGTCGTCGACGGGATCGTCGCGGCGCGGCAGGCGGTCGCCTTCACCTCGTTCCATGACTTCTTGGCCAAGGCGCCGTTACACGTGGCGAACAAGCGCACGGTGGAATCGCTCATCAAGGCCGGCGCTTTCGACTCGCTCGGGGCGACGCGCCGGGCGCTTCTGGAGATCCACGAGGACGCGACCGAGGGGGCCGTGCTCGACAAGCGGCGGGAGGCCAACGGCGAGGTCGGTTTCGACTTCGACTCGCTGTGGGACGAACCGCAGCTGGACGCCAAGGTGCCCGACCGGCCGGAGTGGACCAAGAAGGACAAGCTCGCCTTCGAGCGCGAGATGCTCGGTCTCTACGTCTCCGACCACCCGCTGGCCGGCCTCGAGGTCTCCCTCGCCAAGCACGCGTCCACCAGCATCCACGACCTGCTCTCGTCCGACGACGTGCAGGACGGCGACCAGGTCACCATCGCGGGACTGGTCACCAGCGTGCAGCACCGCGTCGCCAAGCAGAGCGGCAACCCCTACGGCATGATCACCGTCGAAGACTTCAACGGCGAGGTCACCGTGATGTTCATGGGGAAGACCTACCAGGAGTTCTCCCCGGTCCTGCAGGCCGACGCCATCCTCGTGGTCCGCGGCAGGGTGTCCCGGCGCGATGACGGTCTGAACCTGCACGCCCAGTCGGCGTTCTCGCCGGATCTGGGGTCGATGGATGACTCGGGCCCGCTGGTGCTGTTGATGCCCGAGCAACGCGCCAGCGAAGACCTCGTGAGCGAGCTTCTCCAGACTCTGCACCGTCACCGCGGCGACACCGAGGTGACGCTCAAACTCCACAAGGGCGGCACCGCGAAGGTGTTCGACGTCCCGCATCCCGTGCGGGTGACCGCCGATCTGTACGGCGAGCTCAAGGGTCTGCTCGGCCCGAACTGCCTTGGCTGATGTGCCGGATCTGCGTAAGCCCTGTCAATGCACCGGCGCCTGCCTGGGATGCGTCGGCGACCCTCGGTAGGATCGTCCCCGCCCCCTTGAGAGGAACATCGTGACTGACGCCGAACTGGACGACACCACCATCGCCCGCGCCCCCGCTGCCGACGACGCGGCTCGCACCGCCGCCGAGCACGACGCGGCTCGCACCGCCGCCGAGCACGACGAGGCTCCGACCGCCTCCGAGCAGGAGACCCCGCCGCAGTACGGCGTGGGTCCGTTCTCGATCCGCGAGGTCGCCCTCGTGGGCGTCTGGCTCGTGGCCTTCATCGTCTCGTTCTTCCCGCTCAACATCGTGGAGGGCAACGCGCGGCCGCTCTTCGGTGGCGACAACGTGTGGGTGTCGGGCCTGTCCTGGATCGCGACGATCGGCCTGCCGACCGTCGCCGTGTTCCTCCTGGTCCTCCGTCGCCTCTCTCCCGAGGGCATTCGCCGGGTGGGGTCCCTCGCCATCGACCAGTTCGCCTCGGTCGCCTTCTCCGTGGCGGCGCTGGTCTGGCTCACCGAGCTGTGGGAGACGATCGCGATCGTGATGGAGACCGGGTTCTGGACCCGCTCCTGGGTGGTGTGGGTCGAAGTCGTGCTCATGCTCGCCGGCGTCGTGCTGACCGTCTTCGCGCCGATCATCCCGGTGCTGGAGCAGGACTTCCAGGGCCGTCGCGAAACGCCCGCGCACCGCAATGCCCGCCCCGTCCGGCCGGTGACCCAGCGCCCCGCGCGCGAGCGGCCTGCGCCTGCCGCTGCCCCTGCTCCCGTCGAGGCCGCAGCCGTCCCCTCCGGGGCACCGCAGACCACGGCCTACGACACCGGTGCGTACGGCACCGGTGCGTACGGCACCGGTTCCGCCTCACCGGCCCCCTCGCCCGCCGGTACGTCCGGTGACACCGGTTCGTACGACACGGACGTCTTCGCCCCTCTCCGCGAGGAGCCTGCCGCGCAGGAGCCTGCCGCGCAGGAGCCGCAGACGCGCGAGTGGTCGATGGCGGACGAGACCGTCACCTCCGCGCAGGCCGCTCCGCCGCAGGTGCAGGCGTTCTGGGCGCTCGTTCCCGTCGAGCGCGACGTGGTCGACGACTACGGCAACCCGCTGTTCCGCATCGGTCCCACCGCGTGGGCGCTGGTGATCGAGGACCGCGGTGAGGTCTTCGTCATCCGCCACGAGGACGGCCGGGTGGGCTACCTCCACGACGTGACCGGGGTCACGCGCGGCTGAGCCGCCGGTAGCCTGGACGGATGCTCCGCACCATCGACCTGCGCGGTCGGAATCTGACGACGGCCGATCTCCTCGACGCCGTCCCGCGTGCCGTCGCGGCCCGTGACGAGGCTCTCACGACGGCCGCGGCGATCGTTGCCGACGTGGCACAGCGCGGCGAGACGGCGTTGCGCGAGCAAGCCGAGCGGTTCGATAGGGTCTCCGGCCACGACGTGCGCGTCCCGGCGGAGCAGCTGTCCGAGGCCGCCGCGTCGCTGAGCCCGGCCGTGCGCGCGGCGCTGGAAGAAGCCATCCGCCGCGTCCGGGACGCCTCCGCGGCGCAGGTGCCGCCGCCGGTGACGACCCACCTCGGCCCCGGGGCGCTCGTCACCCAGCGGTGGCAGCCGGTGCGCCGGGTGGGCGTGTACGTGCCCGGGGGGAAGGCGGTCTACCCCTCGAGCGTCGTGATGAACGTGGTGCCCGCCCAGGTCGCCGGGGTGGGGGAGGTCGCGCTGGCCTCGCCGCCGCAGCGCGAGTTCGACGGGCGTGTGCACCCCGTCATCCTCGCCGCGGCGCACCTGCTGGGCATCACCGAGGTCTACGCGATGGGCGGCGCCGGGGCCATCGGCGCGTTCGCGTACGGGGTGGCCTCCCTGGGGCTGGAGCCGGTCGATGTCGTCACCGGGCCCGGCAACAACTTCGTCGCGGCCGCCAAACGCGCCGTCGCCGGTCGGGTGGGCACGGACGCCGAGGCCGGCGCGACCGAGATCCTCGTCGTCGCCGACGACAGCGCCGATCCGGTGCTGGTCGCCGCCGACCTCGTGAGCCAGGCCGAGCACGACGAGCAGGCCTCCGCGGTCCTGGTGACCGAGTCGCCCGCGATGGCAGCGGCCGTGGCGGATGCGGTGGCCGAGCGCGCGGCGCAGACCCGTCACACCGCGCGGGTGCGCGCAGCGCTGACCGGTCCGCAGTCCGCCATCGTCCTGGTGGACGATCTGGACGGCGCCGCCGCGTTCAGCAATGCCTACGCCCCGGAACACCTCGAACTGCACCTGGCCGACCCTCGCCCCGAACTGTTCGTCCACGCCGGCGCCGTCTTCGTGGGGCCGTACTCGCCCGTGAGCCTCGGCGACTACCTGGCCGGAAGCAACCACGTGCTGCCCACGGGCGGGCAGGCGCGATACGCCGCGGGGCTCTCGGCGGCGACGTTCCTGCGCCCGCAGCAGGTGATCGAATACGACCGCGACGCCCTGGCAGCGGTGCGCGAAGGGATCGTGGCCCTCGCCGAGGCGGAGGCGCTGCCCGCGCACGGCGAGGCGGTCGTGGCGCGTTTCGCCCCCCGGCAGGCTCGGGAACCGCGCGAGGACTGACGTCGTCGCGTAGTCTGTCGATGCCATGCACTGCCCGTTCTGTCGCCACCCCGACTCCCGCGTCATCGATTCCCGCACGAGCGACGACGGTCTCAGCATCCGTCGCCGCCGTCAGTGCCCCGAGTGCGGGGGCCGCTTCTCGACCGTGGAGACGGCCAGTCTCAACATCATCAAGCGCTCCGGCGTGATCGAGCCCTTCAGCCGCGAGAAGGTGATGGCGGGAGTGCGGAAGGCCTGTCAGGGCCGACCGGTCACCGAGGCCGACCTGGCGATGCTGGCGCAGAGCGTCGAGGAGACCGTGCGCCAGACCGGCGCCTCGCAGATCGAGGCGAACGAGATCGGCCTGGCGATCCTCGGACCGTTGCGCGAGCTGGACGAGGTCGCCTACCTCCGCTTCGCGAGCGTCTACCAGGGGTTCGAGTCGCTCGAAGACTTCGAGTCCGCGATCGGGCTGCTGCGCGCCGATCACTCCGCCCGCCGAGCCGCCGACGAACCGGCCGGCGTCGCGGAGTAGCGCTCCGTCCCGGGGGGCCTAGGCTGGCGGGGATGTACCCGCTGCTTTTCCGCCTCGTCCTGTCGCGGATCGACCCCGAACGTGCGCACCACCTGGCCGTCCCGGTCATCCGCCTCCTGGGAGTCCCCCCGTTCTCATGGGTGGCCCGGCGCTTCACCGCACCCCGCCCAGGGCTGCGCACCGAGGCGCTGGGCGAGACGTTCGACTCGCCCTTCGGCGTCGCCGCGGGCTTCGACAAGGACGTGCGGATGGTGCCGGGGCTTCATGCTCTCGGCTTCGGGCACGTCGAGGTCGGCACGGTCACCGCGCTCCCGCAGCCGGGCAACCCTCGCCCCCGGCTCTTCCGCCTCGTCGCCGACCGCGCCGTGGTGAACCGGATGGGGTTCAACAACGGCGGGGCCGAGGCTGCGGCCCGGCGCCTCGAGCGGCTGCGGCGGCGGCGCATCCGCCCGGTCATCGGGGTGAACATCGGCAAGAGCCGCGTGGTCGAGGTCGCCGAGGCCGCTGCCGACTACGTCCGCAGCACGCGGCTGCTCGCGCCGCTGGCCGACTATCTCGTGGTGAACGTCTCGTCACCGAACACGCCGGGTCTCCGCGGGCTCCAGGCGCTCGACACGTTGCGCCCCCTGCTGACGGCGGTGCGGGATGCCGCGGGGTCGACCCCCCTGCTGGTGAAGATCTCACCCGACCTCGACGACGACGAGGTGCAGGCGATCGCCCGCCTCGCCGTGGACCTGGGACTCGCGGGGCTCATCGCCACGAACACCACGATCTCGCGCGAGGGTCTGCGCACGCCGCCGGCGATCGTCGCGGCGGCGGGGGAGGGCGGCCTGTCCGGCGCCCCGCTGAAGCTGCGCGCGATGGCCGTGCTGCGCCTCGTGCGCGCCGTGGTGCCGGCGGAGTTCGTCGTCATCTCCGCCGGCGGGGTCGAGACCGCCGCCGATGTGCGGGAGCGCCTGGACGCCGGCGCGACCCTCGTGCAGGGCTACACCGCGTTCCTGTACCGCGGCCCGCTCTGGGCTCGCCAGATCAACCGCGGCCTCTGACGCCCCTCCGCTCCACGCACGACGCCCCTCCGCTCCACGCACGACTCGGGTCCGCGAGACCGCAGCCTGCCGACGAGAGTGCGACATAATGCCGCTGCCTCGCCGGCAGCGTGCAGTCTCGCGGCCGGGCCGCGGGCGGCCCGGGCGGTCAGGCGGGGTGCTGGCCGCGCTTGACCTGCGGCTTGGGGAGGCGCATGAAGCGCATCTGGACCGTCCGCATGGCCGAGTACCACCCGAGGCCCTTCTCCATGCGGTCGGCACCGAACTTCTCCCGGGCGGCGCGCTTGACCCGGATCGACGTGATGATCATGTCGCCGATGACGAAGAGCACGAAGATCCACAGGGCGACGAACGCCCAGTACTGGAACATCGGCACGGGGATGATGGTCGCCACGATCACGAGCACCATGAAGGGCATGACGCCCTCGCCCAGGTGCCAGCCCGAGTCGACGAAGTCGCGCGCGAAGCGCCGCTGCGGACCCTTGTCGCGCACCGGCAGGTAGCGGTCGTCCCCGGCCGCCATCCCCAGCCGCGCCTTCTCGCGGCGCGCTGCCAGCTCGGCGCGAGCGCGGGCCTTCGCCTCCTTGGTGTCGGCGACGAGCGGGCGCTTGCGTGCGGCCTCCCGCTCGGCACGCGTCGGAGTCGCACGTCCCTTGCCCGAGCGGGCAGGGTCGACGGGGGCGTCGTTGGACGCGGGGACGGGGGTCTTGGCCACGGGGAACCTCGGCAGACAGTGGATGGGGCTCTCTAAGATTACTCGCATGACCCCCGAACACTCCCGCAGAGATGCTGTGCGCGCAGCCGCAGCATCCGTGATCCCCTCCGCACTGGCCGATCTCGGGTCCCTCGTGCGCATCCCCTCCGTCGCGTGGCCCGCCTTCGACCAGGCGCAGATCGCCCGCAGCGCCGAGGCGGTGGCGGAACTCTTCCGCGGACTGGAGTTCTTCGACAGCGTCGAGGTGAAGACCGCCGCGATCCCCGGCACCGACGAGCACGGGCAACCGGCCGTCCTGGCCACCCGCGCCGCCCGCAACGGCCGGCCCACGGTCCTGCTGTACGCCCACCACGACGTGCAGCCCGCCGGCGACGAGGCGCTGTGGGAGACGCCCCCTTTCGAGCCGACCGTGCGCGACGGCCGTCTGTACGGCCGCGGGGCCGCCGATGACAAGGCCGGGGTCATGGCTCATGTCGCGGCTCTTCGCGCGCTGATCGAGGCGCTCGGGCGGGACGTCGACCTCGGTGTCGCCGTGTTCATCGAGGGTGAGGAGGAGTACGGCTCGCGCTCATTCGGCCAGTTCCTCGCCGACAACGCCGACGCGCTGCGCGCCGATGCGATCGTCGTGGCCGACTCGGGCAACTGGGACGAGCGCACCCCGGGTCTCACGGTGTCGCTCCGGGGGAATGCCCGCTTCACCCTGCGCGTGCGGACCCTCGACCACGCGTCGCACTCCGGGATGTTCGGGGGAGCGGCGCCCGACGCCATGCTCGCGACCGTGAAGCTCCTCGCGACCCTGTGGGACGACGACGGCGCGGTCGCCGTGCCGGGACTTTCGATCCGGGATGCGGCGACCCCCGAGTACACCGAGGAGACGTTGCGGGGCGAAGCCGGGCTGCTCGAGGGCGTCACGCCCATCGGACGCGACGCGATCCTCAGTCGCATCTGGAACCAGCCCTCGATCACGGTCACCGGCATCGACGCGACCAGCGTTGCCGCCGCATCCAACACCCTGGCGCCCGAGATCACGGTCGTGGTGAGCGCCCGCGTGGCGCCCGGCCAACCCGCCGTCGAGGCGTTCGAGGCGATTCAGGCGCACCTGCGAGAGCGCGCGCCCTTCGGTGCCGAGCTGACCTTCTCCGACGTCGACTGCGGCGACGGCTTCCTCGTCGACACCGGCGGGTGGGCCGTCGAGGACGTGCGCCGGGCCTTCGAAGAGGGGTACGGCGTCCCGAGCATCGACGTCGGTGTCGGCGGGTCGATCCCCTTCATCGCCGACCTCGTCCGCGAATTCCCCGAAGCCCAGATCCTCGTCACGGGCGTGGAAGACCCCAACTCGCGTGCACACAGCCCGAATGAGTCGCTGCACCTGGACACCTTCCGGCACGCGGTGGCCGCCGAGGCGCTGCTGCTGGAGAGCCTCGACGCGCGCACCGTGTGAGACGCGCGGATGCGGCGGCGGGGCGCGCTCGCGCCGGGCGGCGTAGAATCATCGTGTCCGAACCGCGACGCGCTCCGATGAAGAGGGGGATGTCATGACCGACACCGCGCTGTCCACCGACCAGACCGTCCGCGAGCACGGGGTCGGGCTCACCGACGCCGCCGCTCTGAAGATCAAGAACCTTCTCGACCAGGAAGGGCGCGACGACCTCCGTCTCCGCGTGGCCGTGCAGCCCGGCGGATGCTCCGGGCTCATTTACCAGCTCTATTTCGACGAGCGCTACCTCGATGGTGACAAGGCCGTCGACTTCGGCGGCGTCGAGGTCATCGTCGACGACATGAGCGTGCCGTACCTGGACGGGGCGACCATCGACTTCAAGGACACCATCTCGGAGCAGGGGTTCACGATCGACAACCCCAACGCTGCCGGCAGCTGCGCCTGCGGCGACAGCTTCCACTGATCTGACGCGGCCCGGGCCGAGCCCGGGACCGACACGCCAGAACCCGCGGTACGCGAGCGACTTTCGCCTCGTCCCGCGGGTTTTCGCGTTTTCGCGGCTGAGCGGTTGTCCTGAGAAGCATGAGAGCTTGCCCTAGACTGAACGAGCAACATTCACGTCCGGAAAGGTGCACCGTGCCCTCGAAACGCCGCCTCCGCTGGGCCTTCCTTCCGGTTGGGATCGCCACGGCAGCAGTGCTCGCCGGCTGCAGCCCGACCCAGCTCCACGGCTACCTGCCGGGGTTCCAGGAAGACGGCGTCCCCACCACGAACCGCGTCGACATGGTCGCCGGGCTGTGGGTCAACTCCTGGATCGTGCTGCTGGTCGTGGGCCTGGTCACCTGGGGGCTCATGCTCTGGGCCGCCATCGCGTACCGCCGTCGTAAAGGCCAGTCGGGCCTTCCGGTGCAGCTGCGCTACAACATGCCGATCGAGATCTTCTACACGGTCGTGCCGCTGATCCTCGTCGTCGGATTCTTCGCCTTCACCGCGCGCGACCAGGACATCCTCGAGGACCAGTACGAAGACCCCGAGGTGTCGATCACCGCCTACGGCAAGCAGTGGGCATGGGACTTCCAGTACAACGGCGAGGCCGAGGACGCCTCCGACGCCGTGTGGACCATGGGCGTGCAGGCCGTGCCCGAGGGCGACGGCACCGTCGACCAGGACGCGTTGCCCACCCTCTACCTGCCGGTGGACAGGACGGTGCAGATCGAGCTGCAGTCGCGCGATGTCGCGCACTCCTTCTGGGTCATCGACTTCCTGTACAAGAAGGACATGTACATCGGGCGCGACAACTACTGGTCGTTCACGCCCACCCGCGAGGGCACCTACGCCGGCAAGTGCGCCGAACTGTGCGGCGAGTACCACTCCGCCATGCTGTTCAACGTCAAGGTCGTCAGTGACGCGGAGTACGAGGACTACCTCGACACGCTGCGCGCCTCGGGACAGACCGGTGACATCGACGAGGCCTATGACCGACTCCGGGGTAACACCGGGTTCGGCCGCGCCGAGGAAGGTTAAGCGAGCATGACCACCACGCTTCCGCCGAAAGAATCGGCGCCCGGCCGCCCGACGACGATCCCGCCCCGCCAGGCGGCGCTGCTGACCACGTCCCGCGTCGAGCACAAGGGCAACATCGTCGTGAAGTGGATCACCTCCACCGACCACAAGACGATCGGTTACCTGTACCTCATCTCCTCGGTGATGTTCTTCATGCTCGGTGGCGTGATGGCGCTGATCATCCGCGCCGAGCTGTTCGAGCCGGGCATGCAGATCCTGCCGACCAAGGAGCAGTACAACCAGCTGTTCACCATGCACGGCACGATCATGCTGCTGATGTTCGCGACGCCGCTGTTCGCCGGCTTCGCCAATGCGATCCTCCCGCTGCAGATCGGTGCTCCCGACGTCGCCTTCCCGCGACTGAACGCTTTCGCCTTCTGGCTGTTCCTGTTCGGCTCGCTCATCGCGATCTCCGGCTTCCTGACCCCCGCTGGTGCTGCCGGATTCGGTTGGTTCGCCTATCAGCCGCTCGCCAATGCCAGCTTCTCGCCAGGCGTCGGCGGAAACCTCTGGATGCTGGGCCTCGGCATGAGCGGTTTCGGCACGATCCTGGGTGCCGTGAACTTCATCACCACGATCCTCACGATGCGCGCGCCCGGCATGACCATGTGGCGGATGCCGATCTTCACGTGGAACACGCTGATCACCAGCATCCTGATCCTGCTGGCCTTCCCCGTGCTGGCCGCCGCCATCCTGGCCGCCGCCAGCGACCGCGTGCTCGGGTCGCACATCTACGACCCCGCTGCCGGCGGCGTGCTGCTGTGGCAGCACCTGTTCTGGTTCTTCGGTCACCCCGAGGTGTACATCATCGCGCTGCCGTTCTTCGGCATCGTGTCGGAGATCTTCCCCGTCTTCAGCCGGAAGCCGATCTTCGGGTACAAGACCCTCGTCTACGCCACGATCGCGATCGCGGCCCTGTCGGTGTCGGTGTGGGCGCACCACATGTACGTCACCGGTGCGGTGCTGCTGCCCTTCTTCGCCCTGATGACGATGCTCATCGCCGTTCCGACCGGGGTGAAGATCTTCAACTGGATCGGCACGATGTGGCGCGGGTCGGTGACCTTCGAAACTCCGATGGTCTTCGCCCTCGGCTTCCTGATCTCGTTCGTCTTCGGCGGCCTCACCGGCGTCATCCTCGCCTCACCGCCGCTGGACTTCCACCTGTCCGACTCGTACTTCGTGGTGGCCCACTTCCACTACGTCGTGTTCGGCACGGTCGTGTTCGCGATGTTCGCCGGGTTCTACTTCTGGTGGCCGAAGTGGACGGGGCGGATGCTGAACGAGCGGCTCGGCTACGTGCACTTCTGGATGCTGTTCATCGGCTTCCACATGACCTTCCTCATCCAGCACTGGCTGGGCGTGGACGGCATGGTGCGCCGCTACGCGGACTACTCGCCGCAGGACAATTGGACGTGGGAGAACCAGGTCTCCACCGTGGGTGCGATGATCCTCGGTGCTTCGATGATCCCGTTCCTGCTGAACGTGTGGATCACGGCGCGCAAGGCGCCGAGGATCACGGTCAACGACCCGTGGGGCTACGGCGGCTCCCTGGAGTGGGCGACCTCGTCGCCGCCGCCCCGCCACAACTTCACGTCGATTCCGCGCATCCGCAGTGAGCGCCCCGCGTTCGACCTGAACCACCCCGAGGCCGGCATCCCGGTCGGTGTGGGCCCGGCCAAGGACGCGCCCGACGCACCGGTCGTCGACGCCGCCGAGGGGGAGGTCAAGTAATGCGCGCCAACGCGAACCTGTGGTGGCTGCTGTCGGTCTTCTTCCTGATCGTCGGGATCGTCTACACGGTATGGGCGATCATCTTCTACTCCGGCGATGTCGTCACCCGCATCGAATGGGTCGGCACGATCGCCCTGATCTTCGCGGCACTGATGTCGGCGCTGATCGCGTTCTACGTCCAGCGCGTCCACCGCGCACAGGGCGGTGAGCTGCCCGAAGATACCCTCACCGCCGACATCGACGACGGTGACCCGGAGATCGGCGAGTTCAGCCCGTGGTCGTGGTGGCCCATCGTGCTCGCGTTCTCGGCGGCGATCGCAATGATCGGGCTCGCCGTGGGCACCTGGATGATGCCCATCGGGCTCAGCATCTTCGTCGTCGCCATCGTCGGCTGGGTGTTCGAGTACTATCGCGGATATTTCGCGCGCTGAGCGGCGAGTGCCGATCCGACTGAGAGCGGCTGCGGTGTCCGACATCGGGCCGCACCGTTCGACGAATCAGGACGCCGCCTTCACTGCGTCCTGGGGCGCGGCGGTGGCCGACGGCGTCGGTGGTGGGCCGTCGGGCGACCTGGCCTCGGCAGCCCTCGTCCACCGCCTCGTGGCCGGGGCGCCGGGCGCGTCCGATGCGGAGGCGTTGCTCGTCCGCATCCGCGAGGCCAATTGGGACCTCCGGGCCCATGTGGTGCGCGATCCGTCCCTGCAGGGCATGTCGACGACCTTCACCGGCCTCTTCGTGGCGCACAGCGGCTCGATGCTCGTGGCGCACAGCGGCGACTCACGGGGGTACCTACTGCGCGACGGGTGGTTCACCCGGGAGACACGGGATGACTCGTACGTGCAGGCGCTCGTGGACCACGGTCTGCTCGCGCCGGAAGCGGCCTCGACCCACCCGCGACGCAACATCATCACGGCGTCCCTCGGCGGTGGCGAGAACGATGTGGTCTCCGTCAGCGAGCGCACGGCTCTCGCCGGCGACCGCTGGCTGCTCTGCAGCGACGGAGTGACCGATTACATCCCAGAGCCAGAGGTGGCCGCGCTGCTGGGCGCGGGGGAGAGCCCGCGCCAGGCTGCCGCCGACCTCGTCGCGTTCGCGCTCGAGGCCGGCTCCCTCGACAACGTGACGGCGGTGGTGTGCGACATCATCGAGGACGACTCCGAGGCCTCTCCGCCGGTGTTCTCCGGGTCGGCCGCACGCTATTTCGCCGAAGACGTCGAGACGGCCTGAGCCGTCGTGCCGATCCGGCGGCCCGCGGCGCGGTACCAGTCGGCGCAGAAGATGACGATGATCGCCACCTCCACCCAGGCGCCCGCGTAGTACATCAGCTGCGCTCCCTCCCGGGCTTGGGCCACGGGAACCACCTCGGGGGGATACGCGTAGAGGTATTTCGCGAGCACGGCGTGCGAGGCCATCGCCGCCATGAGCACCGCGGCGAGCACGGTGCGGCGCGCGCGGTGCGGGCGAGGATCTCGGCCGATCACAGCCGCGGTGAAGAGGTAACCGGCGGCAAGGAGGTGAGCGTGCACCACCACGTGCAGGAGCGGATTGTCGTGCATCGCCGGGAACAGGGGAGTGAGGTAGAGCACCCACAGGCCGCCCGCGCTCAGCACCGCGGCGAGGAGGGGCGAGGAGACGAGGCGGGCCGGCCAGGAGCGCAGCATCCGTGACAGCCGTCGCGCCGGGGTGAGCGGCAGAGACCGCAAGGCCAGCGTGACGGGGGCTGCGAGCACCAGCAGCACGGGAGCGGCCATCCCCGCAGCCAGGTGCCCCCACATGTGCACGACGAAGTCGTTCCGGGCTGCCGCCGCCACCGGGCCCGTGACGGAGAGTGCAGCGAGGGTTACGCCTGTGACCCACGCGAGCACGCGCAAGATCGGCCACTCCCGTCCTCTTCGTCGCGTCGCGAGAGCCGCGGTGACGTAGATCGTCACCGCGAACGCCGACAGAGCGACGAGCAGCACATCGAGGAACCCGGTTCCGCCGCCGGCATGGACGTGCGCGGTGACGGCCTCGCTCACGCCGCCTCCGCGTACGCGAGGGCGCGGCGTCGGCCGGTTCGCGCTACGACCACGATCCCCGCGATCAGGACAAGGGCCGCGGAGATGTTCCAGGTGAGGTCGTACGGCAGGAGGTCCTCGACGTAGCGGATCTGGTGGATGCGCCATACCTTGTGCTGGAGCAGCCCGTCATACAGCTGGAAGGCGCCGGCTCCTACCAGCACGCCGCCGGCCCACCGCGTCGCCCACAGGGCGTTACGGCGGCGGAGGTCTGTCAGGAGGAAGAGTCCGCCGATCGTCGCGAACCAACTGAATGCGTGAAAGAGGCCGTCGGAGACCAGGCCGATGTCGGTGGTACTGCGGTCGTAGAAGTGGTGCCAGTGCAGCAACTGATGGAACACGGCTTCGTCGACGAACGCGATCAGGCCGACACCGAACAACGCGCCCGACCAGGCGTTCTGTGACGACCGGTCAGCGCGTGATGTCCACGAAGGGCGCGGCGTCGTCGGGCGGCGGGCGGATGCAGGAACGGTCATGGTCCCAGCCTCGGCTGCAGCCCCGGGTCGGTGACACGGGGTGGACAGCGCCGCGGGGCGCCGCTACGACGAGAGCACGGGGGAGTGCACCACCATGACGAGGGGATCGAAGGTGCGGGTCAGTGGTCCGTCGTCACCCTCGGACGGCTGCCCTTCCCGCACCCAGTATTCGTATCCGCCGATCATCTCCCTGACGTCATAGCCGAGCTGGGCGAACTCGAGCGCGCCCTTCACGCCGGCGTTGCACCCGGGGCTCCAGCAGTACACGACGACCGGCACCGCCGGATCGAGCTCCCGCGGCGCCCGCTCGGCGATCTGCCGGTAGGGCATGTGGATGGCCCCAGGGATGCGTCCCTGCGCCCACGCATCCTGCCCCCGCACATCCACGAGGACGAACGCGTCACCCGCCTTCTGCGCGGCGTACACGTCGGACGGGTCGGTCTCGGCGGCGAGGCGGGCACGGAAGTACGCGGCACGGTCGGTCATCGCATCAGGCTACGGGAGACGTGTCGTCGCGCGGATCCTGAGTGAGCTGCCGGTCGCGCGAATCCTGCCAGAAACGCGGGATGCCCGGTCCGCGGGGCGGACCGGGCATCCCGGAGTTTCATCTCACCGCGTCACTGCGGCTTGTCTTCTCCCGTGGGACGATTGCGCTCCTCCAGTCCCTTCGGAGAGGGCATCTCCATTTCCGCTCGCTCGTCGTGGGGGGCGGCCACGGGGCGGCCTTCCCCGATGGCGCGCTGATCGGAGGCCTCGAGCTCGTCCTCGGCCACGTGCGTGACGTGGTCGAGCTCGTGGTGCTGGTGCGCGGCCGCCGCATCCAGTTCCGCCTGCGTGAGCGGGGCGAGGCGGTCCTCGAAGAACCAGCGCGAGAACGCGGCCCGTACGTGCTCATGCCAGGGGATGCGTCCCTGAGCGTTGGGACGCACGACCAGCGGGGCGTAGATGTTCTCCGAGTCGACGAGCTTCCAGCGGTCGTACTCGTCGACCGGCTGGTGGACCTCGATGTACTCCCCGCCGGGGAGGCGCACGATCCGGCCGGACTCGTAGCCGTGCAGGAGGATCTCGCGGTCCTTCTTCTGCAGGGCGAGACAGATGCGCTTGGTGACGAAGTAGGCCACGATCGGGCCGACGATCAGCAGCGCCTGCAGGGCGTGGATGACGCCTTCCATCGTGAGCCAGAAGTGCGTGGCGATGATGTCCGAGGACGCCGCAGCCCACAGCACCGCGTAGAAGGTGACGCCGGCGGCGCCGATCGCGGTGCGGGTCGGAGCGTTGCGCGGACGCTGCGCGATGTGGTGCTCGCGCTTGTCGCCGGTGATCCACGCCTCGATGAAGGGGTAGATCAGGACGAGCACGATGAACACGCCGAGCACGGCCAGCGGGATGAGGATGTTCCACGACCACGTGCGATCCCACAGGACGAACTCGAGGTACGGCGGTACCAGGCGCAGGGCGCCGTCGGCGAACCCGATGTACCAGTCCGGCTGGGTGCCCGCGGAGACCGGAGAAGGATCGTAGGGACCGTAGTTCCAGATCGGGTTGATCGTGAACAGCGAAGCGACGAGCACGATCACGCCGAACGTGATGAAGAAGAACCCGCCCATCTTCGACATGTACACCGGCATGATCGGGTAGCCCACGACGTTGTCGTTGGTGCGTGCAGGGCCGGCGAACTGCGTGTGCTTGTTGATGATCATGAGCATCAGGTGCACCACGAGCAGGGCGACCAGGATCGCCGGCAGCAGCAGGATGTGCAGCGTGTAGAGGCGACCGACGATCACCGAACCGGGGAACTCGCCGCCGAACAGCAGGAACGAGATCCACGTTCCGGCCACCGGGATGCCCTTGACCATGCCGTCGATGATGCGCAGGCCGTTGCCCGACAGCAGGTCGTCGGGCAGGGAGTAGCCGGTGAATCCTTCGGCCAGGGCGAGGATGAAGAGGATGAAGCCGACCACCCAGTTCAGTTCCCGCGGCTTGCGGAACGCGCCGGTGAAGAACACGCGGAGCATGTGCACGCCGATACCGGCGACGAACACGAGCGCGGCCCAGTGGTGGATCTGGCGGACCAGCAGGCCGCCACGCAGGTCGAACGAGATGTGCAGCGTGGATTCCAGCGCCGCCGACATCGCGACGCCCCGCATGGGCGCGTAGGCGCCGTCGTAGTGCGTCTCCACCATCGACGCCTCGAAGAAGAACGTCAGGAAGGTGCCCGACAGCAGGACGACGACGAAGCTCCACAGAGCGATCTCGCCGAGCATGAAGGACCAGTGGTCAGGGAAGATCTTGCGACCGAGCTCCTTGACGATGCCCGAGATGCTGGTTCGCTCGTCGAGGTAGTTCGCGGCAGCGCCGACGAACCGTCCGCCGAGCGGCTTTCCGTCGCGTCCGGCATTCCCCGGTGCGGGATGATTCGCCGGCTCGGTGGTGACGTTGTCCGTGGGATGAGTCGTGGTGCTCAATGGCGCTCCCAGAAGCTGGGGCCGACGGGCTCGTGGAAGTCACTGCGGGCGACGAGGTATCCCTCGTCGTCGACCGTGATCGGAAGCTGCGGCAGGGGACGGGCGGCGGGGCCGAAGATGACGGCCGCACCGTTGGCGACGTCGAACTGCGACTGGTGGCAAGGGCAGAGCAGGTGGTGGGTGTGCTGCTCGTAGAGCGCGACGGGGCATCCGACGTGCGTGCACACCTTGGAGTAGGCGACGATGCCGTCGTAGGACCAGTCCTTCTTGTCCTCGGGCTCGTTCAGATCCTCGGGCAGAAGACGCATGAGCAGGACGATCGCCTTCGCCTTCTCCTCGAGGTACCCATCGTGGTGGCTCACGCCGGCGAGTTCTTCGGGGATGACGTGGAAGGCCGATCCCAGGGTGACTTCGGCCGCGCGGATGGGGCGGCCCGAGGGGTCCTGAGCGAGACGCGAGCCCTCTTTCCACATCGTGTGGCTGAGGAGGTACACCGGGTCGCCCGCGTGCGGGTGCTCCGGGGTGTTCTCCGGTGCCAGCCCGCGGAAGAGGGTGATGCCCGGCAGGATCGATGCCGCCAGCGCGGCGAACAGCGAGTTGCGGATCATCGTCCGGCGCCCGAATCCGGACTCCTCGTTGGCGGCGGCGAAGACCTGCACCGCCGCGGCGCGCGTGTCGTCGCGGCCGCGCGTCGCGTGGCGGGGCTCGATGTACTCCTTGTCGGACATGATCGCCTTGGACCAGTGGATGGCGCCGATGCCGATCGCCAGCAGCGCCAGCGCGATGCCGAGCCCGATGAAGAGGTTGTTGTAGCGGATGTCCACCAGCGAACCCGACTCGATCGGGAACAGCATGTATGCCGCGACCGCCCAGATGCTCGCTGCGACCGAGAGGTAGAACAGCGTGTAGACCGTGCGCACGGCACGGCGCATCGCCTTGGGGTCCTTGTCCGTCACTCGCTCACGGTGCGGCGGGAGCTCCGGATTCCTCACGGGGTCTGTCACCGCGACCGCGAGCCCCGAAGACGGCTTCCAGGAAGCCCTCCCGTGCTCGAGCGCGTCGTCCTCGTGTGCCATGCTGCTCCTCGTACGTTCCGGAATGCCGTTAAGCGTCTATCAGTTGGATTTCGCCGTGATCCACACGGTCAGCGCGATGAGCGAGCCGATACCGAAGATCCAGATGAACAATCCCTCGGCGACCGGTCCGAGTGAACCGAGCGCGTAGCCACCGGGCGACTCGTTCTCCTGCAGGAAGACCAGGTAGGAGATGATGTCGCGCTTGTCCTCGAGGGTGAGGTTCAAGTCGTTGAAGACCGGCATGTTCTGCGGGCCGGTGACCATCGCCCCGTACATGTTCAGCGGAGAGGTGGTGTGAAGCCCCGGGGCGTACTTGCCCTCCGTGAGCGCACCACCGGCACCGGCGACGTTGTGGCACATCGCGCAGTTGATGCGGAAGAGCTCGGCGCCCTCGGCGACGTCGCCCTCTCCGTCCAGCACCTCCTCATCGGGGAACGTCGGACCGACCGAGGTCGACTGCACGTAGGCAGCCATCGCGGCGATCTGGTCCTCGGTGAACTGCACCGGCTTCTGCGGGGCCTGGGGGGCCTGCGCCTGGAGAGGCATACGGCCGGTGGAGACCTGGAAGTGCACCGACAGCTCGCCGACCCCGTAGAGGGACGGGCCGTTCTCGGTGCCCTGCAGATCCATGCCGTGGCAGGTGGCGCAGTTGGCTTGGAACAGCTTCTGGCCGTCTTCCACGGTGAGGGTGGATGCGGTGGGGGAGTCGTCTTCGGTTGCGGCGATCGCCGCGGTCGCACCCGCGTAGAGGCCGCCGGTGACGAGCAGGCCGATGCCGATCAGTGCCGCGGCGGCCAGGGGGCTCCGGCGGCCGGACGAGCGTCGCTTCTTCTCACGTGCCATGTCGAGGTGGAGCTCCGCTCTATTTCAGGAAGTAGATGACGAGGAACAGCGCGATCCAGACCACGTCGACGAAGTGCCAGTAGTACGACACCACGATCGAGGTGGTCATCTCCTTGCGCCCGAAGTTCTTGACGGCGTACGCGCGGCCGATCACCAGGAGGAAGGCGATCAGGCCGCCGGTGACGTGCAGGGCGTGGAAGCCGGTGGTCAGGTAGAACGCCGACGCGTACGGGTTCGCCGTGATGGGCATGCCCTCCGCGACGAGCTGGGCGTACTCCCACACCTGGCCGGACACGAAGATCGCGCCCAGGGCGAAGGTGAGATAGAACCACTCGACCATGCCCCACTTCAGCGGGCTCGCGCCCGTGCGGTACGGCTGGAAGCGCTCGGCGGCGAAGACACCCATCTGGCACGTCACGGACGACAGCACGAGGATGATCGTGTTGACCGTCGCGTAGGGGACGTTCAGCAGCTGGGTCTCCTCGGCCCACAGCTCCGGAGAGGTGCTGCGCAGCGTGAAGTAGATCGCGAAGAGGCCGGCGAAGAACATGACTTCGCTGCCGAGCCAGACAATGGTGCCGACCGCGACCGGATCGGGCCGTTTCACGGACCTGAAAGCCTGGGGGTATGTCGCTGGCGTCGTCACGCTCCCCATTATGGCCGATTCCCGTCCCAGGTTTTGGCACCGCCGTGCCCGATCGACCTGCCGTCGAGATAAGCGACGCCTCAGAATCGGCCGCAAGTTCACCACGGGTCGTCCCTGAATGCGCCCGCGGTCGGGGCGTTGCCGCTCGATAGGATCGCAGGATGGCGGAGCGGTATGCGTGGCCCGAGATCCTGACGAGCCTCCTGGGCGGGGAAGACCTCAGCGTGTCGGAATCCACGTGGGCGATGCGACGCATCATGCAGGGCGAGGCGACGCCCTCGCAGCTCGCGGGCTTCCTCATCGCCCTGCGCGCCAAGGGCGAGACGGTGGACGAGATCGTCGGCTTCCGCGACGCGATCCTGGAGGCCGCCCTCCCGCTCCCGGTACCGGCGGGCGTCCTCGACATCGTCGGCACCGGGGGCGATCGGTACGGGACCGTCAACGTCTCCAGCATGGCCGCCATCGTCGCCGCCGGAGCCGGTGTGCCCGTCGTCAAGCACGGCAACCGTGCCGCGAGCTCCCAGTCGGGATCGTCCGATGTGCTCTCCGCGCTGGGCATCGACCTCACCCTCGCTCCGGATGAGGTGGCCGAGACGCTCGCTCGCACGGGGATCACCTTCGCCTTCGCGGCGGCCTTCCACCCCGGGTTCCGGCACGCGGGGGCCACCCGGGCGGAGCTGGGTGTTCCCACGGTGTTCAACTTCCTCGGCCCGCTGTGCAACCCGGCGCGCGCGGAAGCCAACGCGGTCGGTGTCGCTCATCTGGACCGCGTGCCGCTGATCACGGGCGTGTTCCGCACCCGCGGTGCCACAGCGCTGGTGTTCCGCGGCGATGACGGCCTGGACGAGCTGACCACCACGGGGCACAGCCGTCTGTGGGAGATCAGCCTGGGCGACGTGCACGAGCACGACCTCGACCCGCGGGACCTCGGCATCCCCCTCGCCGACATGGACGACCTCCTCGGCGGCGACCCGCAGCACAACGCCGGCGTGGTTCGTCGGGTGCTCGCCGGCGACTCCGGACCGGTCCGCGACATCGTCCTGCTCAACGCCGCCGCCGGCATCGTGGCGTACCGGCTGTTCCGCGACCCGGGCGAGGTGCAGCGTCCCATCGTGGAGCGACTGGCCGAGGCGCATGGGGAGGCGGCCGCGGCGGTGGACGACGGCCGCGCGGCCGCGAAGCTGGAAGCATGGGCGGCGACCTCGCAGGAGCTGGCGGGCTGAGGCATGGATCCGCTGGACGCCCTGACCGAGATCGCGTACCTCCTCGAGCGCGAGCGCTCCAGCCGCTACAAGTCCAAGGCGTTCCGCTCGGCGGCCGATGCCATCGCCGGGCTGGATGACGCGCAGCTGCGCGACCCGGGGCTGCGGCGGCGGAAGGGGATCGGGGACTCGACGTTCACCGTCATCCAGCAGGCGCTGGCCGGCGACGTGCCGGAGTACCTGGCGTCGCTGAGGGAGAAGGCCGGCGTCGCCGGGCCGTCCGAGCTGCGCGCGGCCCTCCGCGGCGACCTGCACAGCCACAGCGAGTGGTCGGACGGACTCACCCCCATTCAGGCGATGGTGGATGCCGCCCGCCGCCTCGGGCACGAATACCTCGCGCTCACCGATCACTCGCCGCGCCTGCGCGTTGCCAACGGGCTCTCCCCTGAGCGACTGCGCGCCCAGCTCGAGGTCGTCCCGGGGATGAGCGGCGACGGCTTCACCCTCCTCAGCGGCATCGAGGTCGACATCCTCGAGGATGGCTCCCTCGACCAGGAGGACGCCCTCCTGGACGAGCTGGACGTCGTGGTGGCGTCGGTGCACTCACTGCTGCGGATGGAGCGTGCGCCGATGACGCGACGTCTGGTCGCCGCCGTGTCGGGCCCGCACGTCGACGTGCTCGGGCACGTCACCGGTCGCCTGGTGGAGGGTTCACGCGGCACACGGCCGCCCTCCGACCTAGACCCGCACGCGGTGTTCGAGGCCTGCGCGGCGCACGGCGTCGCCGTGGAGATCAACTCACGGCCCGAGCGGCAGGATCCTCCGGACGAGCTGATCGCGATCGCGATGGAGAAGGGGTGCCTCTTCTCCATCGACTCCGATGCCCACGCGCCCGGTCAGCTGTCTCTGCTGGACTACGGCGCCGCGCGAGCCGAGCGGGCCGGCATCCCGGCCGACCGGATCGTCACGACCTGGCCGTTGCCGAAGCTGCGGGAATGGCTGGGACGCAGGCGGTGAGCCGCTCGTAGACTGGGGTGATGACCTCGCCACGTGGGGGTGCCCTCGGCAGGCCCCTCCCGTGGCTGCTCATCGCGGGAGTCCTGGTAGCCGCGCTGAGCCTGCGTGGCCCGATCGTGGCGCCGACCCCCGTGCTGCGCGACATCGAGCAGGATCTCGGCCTGGGGGCCACGACCGTCGCGCTGCTGACGACCGCGCCGGTGCTCATGTTCGCGATCCTCACGCCGGTCGCCGCGTTCGTGATCCGTCGTTCGGGCCCGGAACTGGCGCTCCTGATCTCGCTCACCGGGGTGCTGGTGGGAACGGCGGTGCGGGCTCTACCGACCTTCGGGTGGATGCTGGTCGGAACGGTCGTCATCGGCGCGGCCATCACGGTTGGCAACGTCGTCATCCCCGTCATCATCCGGCGCGACGTGCCCCCCGGGCGGGTGAGTCTGCTGACCGCCGCGTATGTCGCGATGCTCAACGCCGGGTCTCTGCTCACCTCGCTGCTGACGGCGCCGCTGGCATCCCTGGTGGGGTGGCCCCTCGCCCTGCTGCTGTGGTCGGTGCTGACCATCGCCGGTATCGCATTGTGGGGCGCGCACCTCGCGCGCTGGCGCCGCGCGGGCATCGACATCGGCGAGCGGTATTCCGGGGCGAGCCCGGCACGCGCCGGCGCCATCGAGGACATCGACCCGCGCACGCTCACGGGCCCCATGCCGGTGATCAGCACGCGCAGCGCATCGTTCCTGCGGCGACCCGTGCCGTGGCTCCTCTTGGCGACCTTCGCGTTCCAGACCTTCATCTACTTCGGGTTCACCACTTGGCTTCCCGTGCTCTCCGGCGACCTGTTGGCGCTGGACCGCACGGCAGCCGGTGCCCTCGCCTCGATCTTCCAGGGCGTCGGCATCGTGGGAGCGTTCGTGGTGCCGCTGTTGACGCGAGTGGCTCCGCCGTGGGTGACGGTCGTGGTGATCAGTGGGAGCTGGCTCGCCCTCACCGTCGGCGTGCTCGCGGCCCCGTCGCTGATGGTGCTGTGGCTGTCGATCGGCGCCATCGGGCACTCGGGCGGATTCGTGGCGGTCTTCAGCGTGCTCGTCCAAGTGGCCCGCTCGGACGGCGAGGCAGCAGGCATGTCGGCCTTCGTCCAGGGCGGCGGCTACGCCATCGGTGCGATGGCCGGTCCGGTGCTGGGGGCGATGCGGGAATTCAGCGGCGACTGGACCGGCGCGCTGATCGTGCTCGTGATCGCCGCGGCGGTGTACACCGTGCTGCTGGCGGCCGCGTTCTCCGCCGTGCGTCGCGCCCGCTGAGGGCCGCGGCGGCGGGCGCGCGTCGCGCGGCGCGGCCCCGGCGGTGTTCAAAACTCAGGAGACACGCCGAGCGGCGGGTGGTGTGGGCCCCGAGAATTCCCGAATCTCCTGAGTTGTGCGCACCTCGGCCGCGGGGGAGGTCCCGGCGCAGCGACGGCGGCCGAGGGGCGCGTGGCCCGCCGGCGCGGCGATGGGCTGCGGATGGATGCCGGCGATGTGCCGTTGGTCGGTGGGGGTGTGTGGCGGGGGCCATCGCGGCGGACCGGCGTTCAAAACTCAGGAGACACGCCGGCCGGACGGCGCTGTGGGCCCCGAGAATGCCCGAATCTCCTGAGTTTTGCGCACCGCCGCGACGGAGGGCCCGGCGCCGCGGCGATGGGCTGCGGATGGATGCCGGCGATGCGCCGTTGGTCGGTGGGGGTGCGTGGCGGGGGCCGTCGCGGCGGACCGGCGTTCAAAACTCAGGAGACACGCCGGCCGGACGGCGCTGTGGGCCCCGAAAATGCCGGAATCTCCTGAGTTTTGCGCACCGTGGCCGCACCGATGGATGCCGCGCCGGTGGATGCCGCGCTGATCAGGTCAGGGCGTTGAGGACGCGGGTCATGGAGGACCCGAGGTTCCACCGCTCTGCGAGCTCTTCGGCTGCCGCACGGCGTTCGGCGTCCACACCGGGCAGGCGGGCGTCCACGGGCGGCAGGTCGAGGTCACGCACCACTTCGACGACCGTCGGGGCGACGGCCAGGTACGCCGAGCCCGCGAGCATCTTCGCGCGCTGGCCCGCGGTCATCCCCTCGCCGGACTCGGCGGCAGCGACGATGCCAGCCAGATCGCCGTGGGCGGTAAGGAGGGTGGCGGCCGACTTCTCCCCGATGCCGGCGACACCGGGCAGCCCGTCGGAGGCGTCGCCGCGGAGCGCGGCGAAGTCGGCGTACTGCGGCGCATGCACGCCGTACTTCGCGACGACGGTGGCATCGGTGACGACTTCGAGGTTGCTCATGCCGCGCGCCGTGTACACCACGCGGACTTCGCGCTCGTCATCGATGAGCTGAAAAAGGTCACGGTCGCCGGTGACGATGTCGACCGGGATGTCGGCGCGCGTCGCGAGCGTGCCGATGACGTCGTCGGCTTCGTGCTCGGGGGCGCCTACGACGGGGATCCCGAGGATGGTGAGGGCCTCCCGGATGACGGGGATCTGCACCTCCAGCGGGTCGGGTACCACTTCCACATCCGGTGCGTCGGCGACGACTTCGGCCACGCGGTGCGTCTTGTAGCTCGGAATGAGATCGACTCGCCACTGCGGGCGCCAGTCATCGTCCCAGCACGCCACCACGTGGGTCGGGTGGTAGGTCGTGACCAGCTTCGCGATGATGTCGAGCAGCCCCCGGACCGCGTTCACCGGCGTCCCGTCGGGGGAGCGCACCGTATCGGGCACCCCGTAGAACGCTCGGAAGTAGAGGGAGGCGGTGTCGAGCAGAAGCAACTTGTCTGGACGCGGGGACACATCGACAGGCTACTGCCCGTCGAACGGGCAGTACATTGACGGAATGTTCGCGATGAAGACCACCAGCTTCCGACTGGCCGTCGGCCAGGCGATTCTCAACGCGGTTGCCGCCTCCGCCGGCGCGGCCATCCTGATCTTACGAATCCCCCACGGGGGCAGCAGTTTCGGGATCCTCGCGGGAGCTGCGATCCTGCTCTTTTTCGGAGCGCTCGCTGTCACCTATGCGGGGAACGCCCTGCGGCTGCGTGGAGAAAGGCCGGCCCAGGTGGGACCGGCGCCAGCGGCGTCGTCGGAAGACTAGAAGCAGCTGCGGTACACCGAGGCGGTGTCCGCGAGCATCCGTCGCATGAATCGGAGGAGATCTCGCCGATCGAGGACCCGATCGGCCGGTGGGATCCTCGATTCCCGAGATCTCCTCGATACGGGGGGCGTCAGCAGCCGGGGCCGGTGGGATTCTCGGCGCACGTCTTGTCGACGAGTGCGGTGCGCACCTCGAAGATCTCGACCGGATAGCCGGCCGTGGTGGCTGTGACGACGCCGCGGACCGGGAACCACCCCGTGCCGAAGTCGACCGCCGCGGTGTACTCGATCGTGACCGAGACGTCGTACGTGCCGCGTTCGGCGTAGGAGTGGCTGGTCGGCGTGGGCGTGAACTGCGCCTGGCCCAGGTCGCGCCAGGATGCTCCGCCCGACGCCGAGCGCGCGGTGGAACCATCGCCGTAATCGAAGACGAAGGCGGCCGGGGTGAACTGCACCGTCACCGGTCGGCCGAAGAGGGTGCCGCCCGTGGTCTGCGCCGACGCCGAGGCGACGAAGTTGGCGGGCATTCCGACGACACCGACGCCCTCGGGCTCACTGCCCAGCGCCGGGCCCGCGGGGGCGAAGCTCGCGAGGTCGCGCGCGGTCACCGCCGGGATCCCGGGAGCGACCTCTTCCTCCTCGGCTTCCGCGGGACACACCAGGAACGTGCCGGTCCGGGCGGGGACCTCGGTGCACCCGTCGGCCCGCGCCGGTTGCGTCGCCGGGCTGGAGTTTGCGTCCGCGGGGCCCGTGCCCCCACCGGACCTGCGCCCGGTGCCGGCCCCGCCGTTGTTCCGGCCGGGCTCGTTCCGCTCCCCGACGATGTCGACCCCGGTGCCCGAGTTAGATACGCATGCAGAAACTAAGATTTGAGCCGAGTTGCACGCCGACCCGGTATAGCCCATGGCGCCTCCAGCGACCAGAGCCGTCGCCAGAAGTGCTCCTAACATCTCAACTCCTGCGCGGGCTCGATCGACGCGATCAGCAGAGCGTCGCCTTGGGGTCGTACAGCCGTGATGCGTAGGGGCTGGACGGCAGGTCTTTCCTCGTCCACGAGAGAAGCCCCCTCAGGAGTAACCACGTCAACCGTCGAGACGTCGTAACAGGCCTCAAGGACAATATCGATCTGGCTAGACCGCTGTGAGATTTCCACGGGCTGTAGCCCGGCAACGACCGCGTCTCCCTCGATGGAGAGGCCGTCCGCGTGCCATTCCGAGAAGTTTCGCCGGTCCTGCGCGTTTAAGTCTCCGGTGGTGAGGGCGTACACGGGCTCGAAGGTGGTGGGGTCGCTCAGGTCCACCTGGTTCAACGCGTCGACGTAGGCGCGGTAGGTCTCCTCCGCCGCGGCGAACGCCTGCTCGTCCGTCAGGGGCGCCGGGGTGCTCGCTTGCGGTTCGGGCGTTCCGGCACATCCGGTCATCGCAGCGCCGGCCAGCAGGACGACGGCGATGGCGCGGGCGACTCGGGCGAGCATGGCACCAGGCTACGAGCGGGGTCGGTCGAGCGCATCCGTTATCCACAGCGACATCCGGTCGGCGAGATCGTGCGTAGCAGGGCGGAAACATGGATCCGACACAATGGCGCCATGACTCTTGCCACCTCCTTCTCCGCAACGCTGCCGGAGTGGATCCTGTCCGATTTCCCGAACCTGCCCGAGCTGCTGCCGTCGCTCGAGGACCGCATGGATCTCGTCAATGAACTCGCCGACCGCAACTGGCGAGCCGGGAACGGCGGCCCGTTCGCCGCGATCGTCGTCGAGGCCGACAGTGGCCGCCTGGTGTCGGCCGGGGTGAACGTCGTGCTCAGCTCCGGCCTCAGCTCGATGCACGCCGAGGTGACCGCGATCAGCCTGGCCCAGACGGCGGTGGAGCGCTGGGACCTCGGCGCCTCGGATGCGAACCTGCAGCTGGTGGTCAACTGGCGCCCATGCGTGATGTGTTACGGCGCCACGATGTGGAGCGGCGTCCGCTCCCTCGTCATCGCCGGCGACGGCCCCGAACTGGAGGCTCTGAGCGGATTCGACGAGGGACCGGTCGTCGATGACTGGGCGGCCCAGTTCGAGGCACGCGGCATCCAGGTCGTCACCGGTGTGCGCCGGGATGAGGCGGTCGCCGTGTTCGCCGAGTACGGGAAGTCCGACGTCCTCGTCTACAACGCCCGCGGCACGTCCTGAGGCGCGGCACCCGGCCGCTGCACGTCGCCCGCGAATCCGCCGACGGCTGAGGCTCACTGCGCCGGTCCCCAGAAGATCTCGCCTCCCTCGGGAAGCTCCAGCACGAGGAACCCGGTGCCGGTGACCGTGGGCGCCACATCGAAGACTTCGAAGTACTCCACGGTGTCGCCGGGGGCCACCTCGTCGAGATCGAAGCTCGCGCGGTAACCCGCCTCCTCTGCCACGTAGGTCGGGTCGGCGCGGCCCCCGTCGCCGGTGAGCAGCCAGGCGTAGAGCGTGTACTCGTAATCGCGCGACGGGTCGATCGGCGTATCGCTGAGGTTGGTGAGTTCGAGGGGGACCGCCACATAGCCGCCGTTCTCCGCGTCGGCGCCCGGGGCGTCGGAGACCGCGGCGGTGGCGTCCTGGGGTGCACCGACCGTGATGCTCCACACCTCGTCGCCGGTGTTCTCATCCACGACCGTCACGGAGGTGCCGTAGGGCAGTGGATCCGCGCGTGACGTCCCGCTGCCGTCCAGGCCCACCACGCCCAGCAGTGGGGGTTCGGCCGGGTCCGGCTCGGCGGCACCCGGGGCGCCGGGTGGCGCGGGGAGTCCGGCGGAGCGGTCGGCCTCCCACGGCCACCGTGCGGGCGCGGAGCGTCCCACGGATGACGCGGCGGTGACCAGCACCCCGGCGAGGGCGAGCACCAGCGCGATGACGGGGAGCGCGCGGGAAGCTCCGGGGCGGTTCATCGCGATGACCGCGCAGGTCAGGGTCGCCACCACGAGCGGTGCGATGAGGATCGTCCCCAGGAACGGGATCACCGCGCACACGACGCAGAGGATGCCGAGGACGAGTGCCGTCGCGGCGAGCCCGGACCGGACCGTCCCGTCACCGTCATCCGCCGGCCCTGTCCCAGCCCATCCCGTCGCAGCCGGAGCCAGGGTGGGCGGCGCACCGGGGTAGGGCTGCTGCATGACGAGCGGCGGAGCGCTCGGCGGGGTCGCGCTCGCCGCGCCGCCCCACGGGTTCTGCGGATCGGTCATGCTGCTCCTTGTCGCCGGGTGCGCCCATGCTACGGACCGCGGGCCGGACCTTATCCCGTCCGCGCCCGAGCTGTGGGAAGCTGCGCGACGACCGCCGCGGGGGAGGAGAGGACCGCCCGGCCGGCGCGACCTGCCCGGGTTAGGGTGGCGGGATGTCCTTCGGTGCCGCCGCCTCGATCCCTCCCGAGGATGCGGCATGCCCGTGCGGAAGCGGCAGGTCGTTCACCGCGTGCTGCGGGCCGTTGCTGGCCGGACAGGCCGCCCCCTCGCCCGAGCGGCTCATGCGTTCGCGCTTCACCGCGTTCCGGATCGGGGATGCAGCGCATCTGCGGCGCACGTGGCACCCGCGAACCCGGCCCGAGACCGTCTCGCTCGACGCGGCGCTGACATGGGAGCGGCTGGAGATCCTCGACGCGGCCGCGTCCACGGACGGCGACGAGTCCGCGGACGGCGAGGAGACCACGGACCGCGAGGAGACGGTGGAGTTCCGCGCGCACTGGCGCGACTCCGGCGGACGCGGCGTGCTGCAGGAGCGCAGCCGATTCGCCCGGCGTGGGGGCCGCTGGCTGTACCTGGACGGCGACGTCTCGGCGGAATAGCCGCGGCTCCCCGCAGGTTCTCCCGTCCATGACGTCCGACCAGCCCCGGGAAGCGGACGTCGCCGTCCTGGGCGCAGGTCAGGCCGGTCTCTCGGCGGGCTACCACCTGCGCCGTCGCGGGTTCCTGCCGGTATCGCAGAGCACACCGGAGGCGAAGGGAACCTTCGTCGTGCTCGATGCCAACGCCGCCCCCGGCGGCGCCTGGCAGCATCGCTGGCCGTCCCTGCGCATGGCCACGGTGAACGGCATCCACGAGCTTCCGGGCTTCCCGGTGCCCCCGGCCGACCCGCGCTCGCGAGCGCGCGACGCCCTCCCGCCCTACTTCGCGGAGTACGAGGATCGGTTCGAACTCGACGTCCAGCGACCGGTCACCGTCACCGCGGTGCGGGCCGCCGACGCCGACCCGCACGGGCGCCTCGTGGTCGAAACCGACTCGGGCACATGGGCCGTGCGTTACATCGTGAACGCCACCGGGACCTGGACGCGGCCCTTCTGGCCTCACTACCCCGGACAGGAGAGGTTCCGCGGCCGTCAGCTGCACACCGCCGACTATGTGTCCGCCGAGGAGTTCGCCGGGCAGCGCGTGATCGTCGTAGGCGCCGGCATCTCGGGCGTGCAGCTGCTCGAGGAGATCTCGCATGTCGCGACGACCTTCTGGATGACGCGGCGGGAACCCGAGTGGATCGAGGGCGACTTCGACGTCCCGGCGCGCGTCGCCGCGATCGCCGGAGTCGAGGAGCGCGTGCGCCAGGGGCTCCCACCGGGAAGCGTCATCTCGGTCACGGGAATGCACTGGACGCCGTGGGCGCGTCGCGCTCAGGAGCGCGGGGTCTTGAACCGTCTCCCGATGTTCACACGGATCGAAGAGAACGGCGTCCGGATGCCCGACGGGTCGCTGCTCGAGGTGGACGCGATCCTGTGGGCCACGGGGTTCCGGCCGGCACTGGAGCACCTCGCGCCGCTGAAGCTGCGCACGCCCCAGGGAGGGTTCCGTGTGGGGCAGGGGCGCTCGCTCGATGACCCGCGCGTGTTCTTCATCGGTTACGGGCCGTCCGCGTCGACGATAGGAGCCAACCGCGCGGGGCGTGCGGTTGCGGCGGCGATCGCCTCCGAGCGGCTTCCCTCCGTCGTGTGAGCGCGTCAAGCCCTCGCTGCATCCGTCGGTGACGCCCTAACGTGTGGATGTGACCGATTCCGCGATTCCGACCCATCTGCTCCGCGCCCCCAGAGACGGGGCAGTGGGCACGATCCACCCCGCCGGCAGCGCGCTGGTGACCACGCTGCGTTTCGAGTGGGTGGGGAAGAACTGATGCGGGTACTCATCCTGGGCGGCCACGGGAAGGTGGGCCTCCTGCTCGCTCCCCTCCTGGTGGCGCGGGGCGACGACGTGACGTCGGCGATCCGCAACCCCGACCACGCCGACGAGATCGCCGCGACCGGGGCGGAGCCGCTCGTCCTCGACCTGGAGAGCAGCCACGGCGCCGCGCTCCGCGAAACGTTCGCGGGCTTCGACGCGATCGTGTGGTCCGCCGGAGCCGGCGGGGGGAGCGCCGCCCGCACCTACGCCGTCGACCGCGACGCGGCGGTGCGCACCATGGATGCGGCCAAGGCGGCGGGCGTCCGCCGGTACGTCATGGTCTCGTGGATCGGCTCGTCACCGGGTCACGGCATCGACCCCGACGACCCCTTCTTCGCCTACGCCGACGCGAAGCTCGCCGCCGACGACCATCTGCGGGCGAGTGGTCTGGACTGGACCATCCTGGGACCGGGCACGCTGACCCTCGATCCCCCGACCGGTCGGATCGAGATCGACCCGGAGGGGGACGGCGCCGTCCCGCGGGCCGACGTGGCCGCCGTGATCGTGGCGGCTCTGGCCGATGATCGGACCGTGGGCCGCTTTCTGCGGTTCGGCTCGGGGGATGTGCCCATCGCGGAGGCGCTCGGCCGCTGACGCCGGCAGGTGCTCAGCGCTCGCCGAGGCTCTCGTGGATGCGGTTCAGATCCATCAGCAGCGAGCCGACCAGCACCCAGTGGTCGGCCGACGGGGTGGCCACCTGCAGCGGCCGGGTGAGCGCCGGCGGCTCCGACGTCGCTGCCTCATCGCGCACCTCCGACACGCGCAGCCGCGCGTCGTGTGCGGCGCGGTGCAACTGCTCCGCGATCGCCTGCACGGAGGGTTCGCCGGCGATCGTCGCGTCATAGCGGTCGTACACGGCCCGCGTCATCCCGATGACCTGCGTGAGGATCGGCGTGAACGCGTCGAGCAGTTCTTGGACGCGGGCAAGGTCCGCGCGCAGGCGACGTCCGCGCGGGTTGAAGGTGAGCGAGTCGGCGGCATCCCCGATCGACGCCTCCGCGGCGTCGCGCATGGGACGCAGCAGTCGCGCGGTCAGGAGCAGTTCCTCCAGCTGATCGCGCGACTGGGGCGTGACGAGGGCGTCGGCGAGACGGTCGAGCGCATCGGCGGTCTCGAGGACGAGCGCGCGGGTCTTCTGGCGGGCCGGCGTGACGGCCACCGGGGGAACCACCGCCAGGTTGACCAGGAACCCCATCACCGCACCGATCAGGGTCTCCAGAACCCGATCGACGGCGTAGCCGGGTGTGGCCGTGCCGAGGGCGAGGACGAGGACGGCGCTGATGGCGACCTGGTTGGTCGTTCCCGGCGTCATCTTCAGTGCCCACGCCGCCAGGAGGGCCACGGCGGTGGACAGGAGGATCACCCAGGTGTGCGACCCCAGCGCGATGCCCAGGGCCGAAGCGATGAGCACGCCCACGATCACGCCGACGCTGCGCTCGATGGCCTTGGTGAACGACTGGTTCAGGCTCGGCTGCACGACGAGGAGAGCCGCGATCGCGGCGAAGACGGGCGGCGGTCCCTGCACGAGCCACCCGGCGACCAGCCACGCCGCGATCGTCGCAACGGCCATCTTGGCCACCTGCAGGAGCGGCCCCCTCCGGGGCGCTCGGAAGGTGGCCGGGATGCGCATGGTACGAGTCTGACAGGCAGGCTCGTCGCAGGCAGGGGGTTGCCTGCGGCGTCGGGCGGCCCCGCCGGCTCAGCGCGTCGAGAGCTGGGTGCCGATGACCCGCAGCAGCGCGAGCTTCTCCGCGTCCTCGGTGCCGGGGGTTGCCGTGAACACGAGCAATCGATGGCATGTTTCGGTGTCGAGCAGCGTCTGACAGTGCAGCGTCATCTCGCCCACGTCCGGGTGCGCGAAGCGCTTGGTCGTCGGATGCTTCTCCGCAACCTCGTGCTGAGCCCAGATGGCAGCGAACTCGGAGCTCCGGCGGAGCAGTTCCGCCACGATCGCGCCGGCGCGGGAGCGTTCGCCGGTGCGGGTGTACACCGCGCGCAGTTCCGCAACGAAGGTGCGACCGCGCAGCTCGTGATCGGCGCGCGCATAGATGTCTCGTGATTCCGGCTCGGTGAACCAGCGGAACACCGTCGAGCGCCGCATCCCGGTCAATTGCCGGGCATCACCGAGGAGCGCCCGCGCAGGCTCGGTCTGCGCGAGGGTCTCTCCGAGTTCGTTGACCACCTGTGCCGGGGTGTCGGTGAGACGCTCGAGGATCCGCAGCATCCCGGTCGAGACGTGGGTGGAGATGCCCTCCCGCTCGGGCGCGGCGTGCCCGGCCAGACGGAAGAGATGGTCGCGCTCGGCGCGCTCGAGGTGCAGCGCCCGCGCGAGTGCGGTGAGCATCTGCTCGGAGGGCTGCGGTCCGCGCGCCTGCTCCAGCCGGTTGAGGTAGTCCGTCGACATGCCCGCCAGCGCAGCGACCTCCTCACGGCGCAGCCCCGGTGTCCGCCGGCGCGGCCCGCGTGGCAGACCCACGTCTTCGGGCTGCAACGCCTCGCGACGGTTGCGGAGAAACTCAGCCAGTTGCTGCATGGGGTCATCCTCCTCGCTCCCGGGCGCGCCAACCAGGGATCGTTGATACCTCGATGCGGGGGCGAGCGCGACGACGCCCGCGTCGGCCGACCGCGCGGCGAGGGGCGTAGCGTGGGAACATGCCCGATCTGGAACGTCTGCGCGCCGAGGTGTCGGCGCGACTGGCGCGCCTGGACGCCGATGAGCGCGACCTCCTGCGCGACCGTGCAGACGGCACCGCCGACGACGAGCACGATCCGGAAGGGTCGACCCTGTCGGGGGAGTGGACGCGGGTGGATGCTCTCCGCCGCGGCGCCATCGCCGAGCTCGCCGAGATCGATGCGGCGCTCCGCCGCGTCGCGGACGGCTCCTACGGTGTGTGCGCGCGCTGCGGCCGCCGGATCCCCGAGGAGCGCATGGAGGTGCGGCCGATGGCCGACCTCTGCGTCGCCTGCGCGTAGACGCGCGTCAGTCGTCGCTGGAGGACAGTCCCCGGCGGGCGGACAGCAGCGTCACCTCCGGATGCTCCGCCATCGCGCGTTCCGCGCGGTCGAGGACATCCCGGACGTGGGCGGCGTCGCCCGCGACGACAGCGACGCCGATCTCGGCGCGGCGGTGCAGGTCGTGCGCTCCGGTCTCCGCGGCCGACGCCTCGGTACGGCGGCTGAGGTCCGCGACGATGGGCCGCACGACGCTGCGCTTCTGCTTGAGCGAGGATACGTCGCCGAGCAGCAGGTCGAATTCGATCCATCCGACCCACATGCTCAATCGGCCGCGCCTCGAGGCTGCAGGAACCACTCGACCGATCTGGCGGCGAGCCCGTCGCTGGTGGGTGTCATGGTTCGTGTCTACCTCCTGCCTTCTCGAGGCGCCACCGCCTCCGTCGACCCTCCTGCGGGTGCGAGCGCCACCTGAGTACGCTGACGGCATGACCACCCTCGTCCTCACCCTCGTCGGAGACGACCGTGCCGGCATCGTCGCTGCGGTGGCCGGCGTGGTCGATGCCCATGACGGCAACTGGGAGAACAGCCAGCTGGCCGAACTGTCCGGCGCCTTCGCCGGGATCGTCGAAGTGTCCGTCCCCGCGGCGCGCGCCGAGGCGCTCAGCAACGCCCTCAACGCGATCGAGGGCCTCGTCACCGTCGCGGTCCCGGCCGCCGGATCCGGCGTCCCGGCCGCATCCCGGCACGTCGCCGTGCAGGTGATCGGCAACGACCATCCGGGGATCGTGCGCGACATCTCGGCCGCCCTCACCGGTCAGGGGCTCAGCATCGAACGGATGACGACGGAGACCCGGGATGCCGCGATGTCGGGCGGGCGGCTGTTCGAAGCCTCGATCGCCGCTCTCGTTCCCGTCGAGGTGGGACTGGAGGACGTCCGGGCGCAACTGGAACGGCTCGCGGCGGAGATCCAGGTGGATCTGACCCTCGACTGACGCCGGGCGCCCGGTGGGTCGTTTTGCGGCGCAGGTTAGCCGACGGCGTCCGCGTGCACCGCGCTTTCCGCCCGATCGTCGCGCCGGATGAGACGCACGCGGCAGGCGATCGCCCCGGCTGCGAGGGAGCCCAGCCCTCCGGCGGCCATGTCCCCGATCGTGTCGACGTAGGCGACGAAGATGTCGTCGGTGATGAAGGTGTAGCCGCCCCATTCGATCATCTCCCACACCGCGCTGATGGCCAGGCCTGTCAGCGGAACCAGCACGAGCGGGATGCGGGCGGGCGCTCTCGCGTCCAGGGCGTCGCGGATGATGTCGAGGCGCCCGGCGAGGAGATAGAGCATGAGGGCGATGACGCCCGTGCACTCGAAGTGCACGAAGAGATCCCAGCCCGGCACCGTGCGGTAGAGGTCCAGCACGTTGCTCCACGCCGCCACCAGCACCGAGAGACCGAAGATGATGTCGAAGGCGGCACGCACGCCGAGGAAGCGGGGGAGGACGAGGGCGGGGAGCGCGAAGGCGAGGATGCCCGCGTCGACGGCGGACCACCCGACGCCGGCGACCAGGACGCTGATCACCCCCACCACCCGGATCGCGTCGGCGATCCAGTCGCCGACGGTGGACGGTCGACGCAGGAAACGTTCGATCACGCGCGGTCCTCCCGCATCCGGACGACCGCCTGGACGGGGAGATGATCCGACGGCCAACCGCCGCGTACCGGTCGCGCGTCGATTCCGACCCGCAGGACATCGCACCCGCGGACATGGATGGCGTCGATGCGCGGGCCTCCCGAGCGGGGACGACGGCGGCGTGCGTACGTCGCCCATTCGCGGGTCAGGTACTCACCGGCGACGGCCCAGGCGTCGGCGAGTCCGGATGCGACCAGGATGCGCCGAGCCGGGGATGTGGGACCGGCGTTGAAGTCGCCCGTGACCACGGCCGGTCCGTCTCCCGCACGAGCGGCGATGATCTCCGCGGCGCGTCGGCGAGCCAGCGGCGAAAGCACATCGAGGTGCGTGTTCAGGGCGGTGAACCGCACGCCGGTGGCGCGGTCGAGGAGTTCGGCGCGAGTGAGAACGCGGGGGAACAGTGATCCCCACGCCCGCGTGCCCGCCGTTTCCGGCCGGGTCGACAGGGACGTCTGCTCCCAGTCGAGCAGCTCCAGCCGGCTCGCGTCGAAGAAGATCGGGCAGCCCTCGCCGCCGCCGTCGGCATCGCGACCGCGCCCGACCGACCGGTAGGTGCCGCCGAGCGCGTCGCGCAGCACGCCCACCTGGTGAGGGAGCACTTCTTGCGCGCCGAGGATGGTCGGGCCTTCCCGTCGGAGCAGCGCCGCGACGCGGTCGCGCCGGTCCTTCCATCCCGGCGAGGCCTTCCGGGCACGAAGGACGTTGAAGGTCATGATCGAGATCTCGGGCGGGCTGGCCGGGCCCACCAGCGCCTCACCGATGCGCATGGGCGCCCCCTCCGTGCCGGTTCCGATCGACGGCGCGGCGCATCGCGAGATGCACCCACCGCACCGGCGGGAAGTCGCCCGGCCAGTGCACCACGACGCTGAGCACACCGCGCGCGGTGCGGCGCGCGAACGCACCCGCATGGCCGAACGGCCGCATCGACACGCCCATCGCCGCGTGGGGGAGGTACCGGATGCGGTGACGGAGGCCGATGTGGAAAGCGAGGTCGAAATCGTCGTGCACCTCTGTCGACAGGTGTATCGCCCGGCGGGCGCCGCGCCAAGCGTCACGGCGGAACCCCATGTTGGATCCGTAGAGCGGGAGGTGCCCGAGTGCCGGGACCGCGACGGCGGCATACGCGCCCAGATACAGGGCTGCCAGCGGTACGCGCAACACGCGCGGCCCGTCGAGGAACCGGGCACCTCCGGTGAACGCGGCGACATCCGGACGGCGCTCGAACGCCGAGGTCATGACCTGCACCCAGGTGACCGCCGGCATGCAGTCCGCGTCCAGGCGCAGCACGATGTCACCGCGTGCGGCGTCGTACCCGCGGGCGCTGGCGGCGGGAATTCCTGGGCGCTCGCAGCGCAGCACGCGCGCTCCGGCCTCGGCAGCCACGGCGGCGGAAGAGTCGGACGAGCCGTTGTCGACGACGATCACTTCGTCGGGTACGCGGGTCTGCACCGCCAGAGCGCGAAGGCACCGGCGAAGCTCGGCATCGTCGTTCTTGACGGGGATGACGACGGATACTCGGGTCACGTCGCCTCCTCGGTCAGGATGCAGACCGAACCGGGGTCGCCGGTCGCACCCTCACGCTAGGTGCTGCCTCGGTCGGGGTCCGCACGGTTGACACCCCCGGCCCCAGCCGGTACCCCGTCTCAGGGCGTCATGACGCGCTTCTCACGCCCTCGCGGGCTGCTCGCGGTGGCAAGGCGGCTACGCACTCACTTCGCAGCGGCGTGAGGATCGTTTCGGCAAGGTCCTCCAGCTGCTCGACCTGCCGGTCCTCGAGAAGCGCGAACACTCGAGCGCGCACTTCGGCGGCGTATCCGGGCTCTACCTCGGCCACCAGGCGCGCCCCCGGTTGCGTCAACCTCGCCCGGGTCTTGCGCGCGTCCGCGGGGTCCGTGCTCCGGGTGAGGAGGGTGCGTTTCTCCAGCCGGCCGACGATCCGCGACAGGTGCGACGGTGTCACGCTGGCCGTGGCAGCCAGGTGGCTCATGTGGATTTCCCGGTCCTCGCTGGCGGACAAGGAGCGCAGCACCCCGTACTCGGCGTGGCTCAGATGGGCTGACCGCTCCAGGTAGGCATCCAGTTCCGCCGGAAGCCACATCATGACGCCTACCAGCAGCGACCACGTCCGGTCCTGCTGTGGAGAGAGGTGATCTGCGGCAGGCATGATCACAGAGTACCTTTGCTTGCCGCGGAAAGGAATTCTGGGGGTAGCATTAGTTTCCGCGGCAAGTAATGCTGCGTCGTGCTCACCAGAAAGCAGAACCCTTATGCGCGCTGCCCGCTTCCACTCGTACGGAGCCCCCGACGTCCTCGTCATCGAGGACGCGCCGGAACCCCACGCCGGCGAGGGTTTGGTTCGGATCAAGGTGCATGCGACGAGCGTGAATCCTGTCGACGTGGTGCTGCGCGCCGGTCACCTCGCGCAGGCCTTGCCCGTGCCCCTGCCTGCCATCCCCGGCCGGGATGCGGTCGGCGTCGTCGACGAAGTCGGTGCGGGTGTGACAGACACGCAGGTCGGTGACGTCGTGTTCGGCCTGGGCGGGGTCAGCGACACCACGGCCGAGTACGCGGTTCTGACCGCATGGAGCAGCGTCCCTGAGACGTGGTCGACGGCGCAGGCCGCCGCCGCAGGACTCGCGTCCACCACTGCCGCGGCCGTCATCGACGCGCTGGGTGACCTGAACGGCAAGACGTTGCTCATCGAGGGCGCGTCCGGTGCCGTCGGCACCGCCGCCGCAGCGTTCGCCCTCGCTGCCGGCGCCACCGTCATCGGCACGGGCCGCGAGAGCAACCATCCGCACCTCGAGTCGCTCGGTGTTCTTCCGACGACGTATGGCCCGGGCCTGGCTGAGCGGGTGGCCGTCCTCGCGCCCGACGGTGTGGACGCAGCCCTGCACTCGGCCCCGTCCGACACGCTGCCGGATCTGGTGAGCATCGTCGGGGTGGCCTCCCAGGTCGTCACCGTCATCGATCACGAGGGGGCTGCGCAACTCGGCGCCACGTCCGTCAGCTCGCGCAACGACTCGGCACTCCTGCGGTACGCCGCCGCGCTCGGGCGGGACGGGCTTTACACGCCCCGCGTCGACCACGAGGTCTCCTTGGCCGACATCGTCGAGGCGCATACCCTGGCCGAGAACGGCGGCGGCAAGGTCGTCATCATCCAGCCCTGACCAACGCCGGAGCTCAGCCTCCGAAGGGCCTCATCGATCTCCGTACGCTGCGCGGGGCGCCGATGTCCAGGGGGTTGTCGCCGGGCGCGCGGTGACGAGGCTGGAGAGGACGGAAGGAAACCTCATGAGCGACACCAGCCACGGCCGCGACGCGGACGACGCACACTCCGACGACGCGCCGCCCACGGATGCGGTCTCTGACGAGGTGCGCGAAGACGCTGCCGCCGCAGAGAACCATGCCGGAGGCACCGACGGCGAGGCCACGCCAAGCGCAGAGGGCGACGAGAACGATTGACCCGGCCGTCCTGCGCACGAACGCAGGGGGTTGTACGCATATTCGAGTCCTGGCCGCAGGCGTCACCCGCGTGCGGCGCTATCGTGCTCGGTATGGCACAGAAGACGTGGTTCATCACCGGCACCTCTCGCGGCTTCGGGCGGGAGTGGGCGACGGCAGCGCTCGAGCGTGGCGATCGCGTAGCCGCGACAGCGCGCGACGTCGCGTCGCTGGATGACCTGGTCGAGCGATTCGGGGACGCCCTGCTGCCGATCGCGCTGGACGTGACCGATCGCGCGGCCGATTTCGCCGCCGTGCAGACGGCGTACGAGCACTTCGGCCGCCTCGATGTCGTCATCAACAACGCCGGGTACGGTCACTTCGGAATGGCCGAGGAGCTCAGCGAGAAAGACCTCCGCGACCAGATGGAGACGAACCTGTTCGGTGCCGTCTGGGTGTCGCAGGCGGCGGTGCCGCTCATGCGCGAGCAGGGATCGGGCCACATCATCCAGGTGTCATCGATCGGCGGCATCTCGGCGTTCGCCAACCTGAGCGCGTACCACGCGTCGAAGTGGGCGCTCGAGGGGTTCTCGCAGGCCCTCGCGCTGGAAGTGGCCGAGTTCGGTATCAAGGTCACGATCGTCGAGCCGGGCGGGTTCGCCACCGACTGGGCGGGCCCGAGTTCGCGCCACTCCGACCCCCTTCCCGCCTACGACGCGGCCCGCGAGCGTCGCGCGCAGCAGCGCGCCGCCCAGGCCCCCGGCGATCCGACCGCATCGGCGCAGGCCATCCTGAGGATCGTGGATGCGGAGGAGCCGCCGCTGCGCGTGTTCTTCGGAGCCGCCCCCCTGTCCGTCGCGCGTCGCGACTACGAGTCCCGGCTCCAGACGTGGCAGGAGTGGGACGACGTCGCCCGTCTCGCTCAGGGGTGAGGGCCTGATTCGCATACGCTGACGCAACGTCGGCCGCGCTGAACTGGGAGCATGCGTCACCTCTCCCGCGGTCTTCTGGCCTCACTCGCGCTGCTTCTCGTGGCAGCGCTCACCCTCGCGCCGCAGATGTTCGTCGGCCCGGCGCGGGCGGCGTTCCTCGAGTGGGCGGATGCGGTCACGATGCCGCTGTTCGCAGGAGCCGGCTACGCCGAGGCCGAGCGGCTGATGAACATGGCCATGTTCGTGCCGCTCGGTGCCGCCGCCGCGCTCGTTCTGCCCCGCCGGCTGTGGCCGCTCGCCGTTCTTGCCGGCCTGGGTGTGTCCGCGGCGGTCGAGTACGTGCAGGCCTTGATCCCCGGGCGCATCCCCGATGCGGCCGATGTCCTGTGGAACACAGCGGGCGGCGCCTTCGGTGCGGTCGCGGTGACCGCGGTCCGGACGCTGGTGGTCGTTGTCGCCCGAGCTCACCGGGGCAGCGTCACCCGCACCTGAAGACCGCCGTCGGGGCGCGCCCTCACCGTGAGCCCCCCCGAGTGGGCCCGAACGATCGCGGCGACGATCGCGAGCCCGAGACCGGCGCCGTCGTGTCCGCCGGCCCCGCGGGAGCGGCCGGCGCCGCGGACGAACGGTTCCGTCAGTGTCGCGGCCACGTCGGTGGCGTGCACCTCTCCGCTGTTGGCGACCACGAGCTCGCACCGCCTGAGGTGCACGTCGATCCAGCCTCCGTCGACGTTGTGGACGATCGCGTTATGCAGCAGGTTCCACACCAACTGCCTGAGCAGCGCGGCGTTTCCCGTCACCGTGCAGGAGGTGATGTCCGGCTGCAGATGGATGCCCCGTCCCGCCACATCGGCGTGTACGTCCTCGACGGCGGCGCGGACGACATCGGCCAGGTCGATCGCTTCGGTGCGGAGCGCCCCGCCGTGGCCGGCTCGGGCCAGGTCGAGGAGAGCTTCGGTGGTTGCGACGGCGCGCTCGTTCGTTCGGGCGATGCGCTGCAGGAGCACGTCGACATCACGTCCGGAGGGATCGGCTTGGGCGACCTCGACCATCGTGCGGATGATCGCGTGGGGCGTGCGCAGTTCGTGCGAGGCGTTCGCCGCGAAGCGACGTTCCTCGTCGATCGTGCCCTGCACCCGATCCAGCAGCGCGTCCAGCGTGTCGGCGAGGTCGGTGAGTTCGTCGCCGCGGCCGGGGAGGTGGAGGCGCAGGTCCAGGCGCCCGTCCCGCGCCTGCCGCGCAGCGTCGGCGATGCGATCGAGCGGACGCAGGATGAGCCCGGCCAGCACCCAGCCGCCGACGAGACCGAACACCACGAGCCCGGCGACCGCCCACCAGGCGTAACGGACGAAGACGTCGATGAGGTCGCGGCGCCGCGGTGCGTAGTCGTTACCGTTGGCAAGCAGGAGGTTGCCCTCGGGAATGTACCGCAGGAGGAGGAACCCGACCGCGAAGAGCGCCATGCCCGCGACCACGAGGAAGCCGGCGTAGGTCAGCGCGAGCTTGATGCGAACGGGGACCCCGCGCGGCCGTGGCCGAGTCACGGGGTCATCCGGTAGCCGACGCCGGGGACCGTCTCGATCACCCAGGGTTCGCCGAGGCGCTTGCGCAGGGTCGAGATCGTGATGCGGACGGCGTTGGTGAAGGGGTCGGCGTTCTCATCCCACGCGCGCTCGAGCAGGTCTTCGGCGCTGACCACCCCGCCACCGGCTGTCATGAGTACGTCGAGGACGGCGAACTGCTTGCGCGTCAGCCCGACATAGCGCTCGTCACGGAAGACCTCCCGACGGAACCGGTCCAGCCGTACCCCGCCGACCTCGACGACCGGGGGAGTGCCCGCCGCCGGGCGGCGGCCCAGAGCGCGGATGCGCAGCACCAGCTCGCGCAGCGCGAACGGCTTGGTCAGGTAGTCGTCGGCACCGCTTTCGAAGCCGGAGGCCTTGTCGTCGAGGCGGTCGGCCGCAGTGAGCATGAGCACGCGGGGGCTCGAGGGTTCGTCCACCAGACCGCGCGCGATCTCGTCGCCGTTCGGCCCCGGAATGTCGCGGTCGAGCACGACCACGTCGTACGTGTTGACGGCGAGCTGCTCGAGCGCGGTGTCGCCGTCACCCGCGATGTCGGCGGCGATCGCCTCCAGGCGCAGTCCGTCGCGGATCGCTTCGGCGAGGTACAACTCGTCTTCGACAATCAGCACGCGCACGCCCCCATGCTAAGTGGGTCGACATATCGCGGGTGTATGACGACCGGCATACGCCGCGGCAACGCTCGCCCCGGTGGGATGGCTGCCATGCCGATCGCCACCACCCCCGTCACCCGCATCCGTCCGGCGACCTTCATTGCGGCAGGCGCGTGCCTCGCCGCCATCGTGGCGGCGCTGCTGATCCTCGCGACCGGATTGACCGCGTCGTTCGCGACGACACCCTTCACACCGGACATCCGCGACGGCCTCATCCCCGAGGGCGCGGCGATCTCGCTCAGCGACGAGCATCCCGCCATCGCGAACCTCGAGCCGGAGCTCCTGCACGCGATGAGGGAGGCGGCAGCGGACGCAGCCCTGGCGGGGGTGCCCTTCGAAGTCACGAGCGGATGGCGCAGCGCCGCCTACCAGGACTGGCTGCTCGACACCGCCGTCGAGACCTACGGCAGCGAAGAGGTGGCACGACAGTTCGTCGCCGCCCCCGAGGAGTCCGCCCATGTCACGGGGGAGGCGATCGATATCGTCCCGGTCGACGCGCAGTCCTGGCTCAGCCAGCACGGCGCGCAGTACGGACTGTGCCAGGTGTACGCCAACGAGATGTGGCACTACGAGCGGATCATCGAGCCCGGCGAAGCGTGCCCGACGATGGCCCCGGATGCGTCGGCAGTGCGATCGGCATCGGAGTCGGGAGTCCGGGCGGCCGCCGAATCCTCCCGCTGACCGCGGATCGGTCTCTCCTCCCCAGGCGGCGACCGCCCGTGCTCATCCACCGCCGTGCTCGTCCGGGGCGCGGGGACTCCGCGACGGAGGGACGGTGGAGGGATGACGCACACGACACCTCCCGCCCACCGACCACTGCCGACCGACTCCGACCTGCAGCGATGGCTCGACGGCCTGTTGAAAGAGGCCATCCGTCGCCAGCTGTGGCTCATCTTCCTCGATGACGATCACCGCGTGGTGGGTCCGCTGATGCCCGGGGCCGAGCTGCCGGGAGACCCGTACGAGCCGTCCGAGACGGCCGACCTCGGCACCCTTCCCGCCTCGCTCGTGCTCGCCCATCGCCTGACGATGATCGCCGAGATCGTGGAGGCGAGCCAGGCGGTGCTGGTGTGGGAGCGCACGGGTGACGCGACGCCCACCGCCGATGACCGGGAGTGGGCGAGGGCGCTGGCGGGCGGATGCCGCGAGGTCGGCATGCACCTGCGTGCCCAGTTCCTTCTGCACGACGGCGGCGTCG
Source organism: Microbacterium sp. Z11_20 (assembly GCF_057197605.1). Classification (NCBI taxonomy): domain Bacteria; kingdom Bacillati; phylum Actinomycetota; class Actinomycetes; order Micrococcales; family Microbacteriaceae; genus Microbacterium; species Microbacterium sp. Z11_20. The sequence continues at coordinate 437,852 of NZ_JBXVOQ010000001.1, forward strand.
ACCCCCTCGCCCTCGACGACGTGCCCTGAGCGCCGGCGCGGCGCACGGGTTCTCGGCCCTACCACCCGCCGCGCGTGGGCGTGTGGCCCTCGCGCGCACCGTCGGGCATCTCCATCTCCGCTCGGACCCCGAGGAGTCGGAGCGGCCGGTCGGGCTCGATCTTCGCCACCAGCCGGAGGATCTCCTCGAGCACCACCCCCCGGTCGAAGGTCGTCGCCACCTTGCGCGTGAACGTCTTCGTCGTGAAGGGCGCGTACCGCACCTTCAGCCCCACCCCGACGACCGGCCGGCCTTCGGCGGCGACATCGTCGAGCACCTGCGCGGCGAGGTCACGGGCTGCCTGTTCTATCGCGTCGGGGTCGGCGACGTTCTGCTGGAACGTCGTCTCGCGCCCGTGTCCGCGCGCCACCCATGGCGTGTCATCCACGACGGCGGCCCCGTCGCCGCGGCCCAGCTGGCGGTACCACGGGCCCATGCGTGGCCCGAACTCGGCGACGAGCGGTGCCTCGTCGGCGGCCGCGAGCTGGGTCACCGTGCGGATGCCGAGGGTTTCCAGACGCCGTGAGACCTTCGTGCCGACCCCCCACAGGTCGATCGTGGGCCGGTCTCCCATCACCTCCAGCCAGTTGTCGGCGGTGAGACGGAAGACGCCCCGGGGTTTGCCGAAACCGGTTGCCACCTTGGCGCGCACCAGCGTGTCGCCGATGCCGACGCTGCAGTGCAGCTGCGTCCGCTCGAGCACGGCCGCCTGGATGGCGCGGGCGTATGCTTCCGGATCATCCGTCGCAATCCCGACGAAGGCCTCGTCCCAGCCGAGCACCTGCACGACGGCCCGGGGCTGTGCGCGCAGCGTGGCCATGACCTCCTCGGAGGCCGCCGTGTAGGCGGGCGCGTCGACCGGGAGGATCACGGCGTCGGGCACCTTCCGGGCGGCCAGGCGCAACGGCATCCCCGATCCGACACCGAACGCGCGTGCTTCATACGAGGCGGTGGACACCACCGCCCGCTCCGCCGGGTCGCCACGGCCGCCGACGATCACCGGCTTGCCGGCCAGTTCCGGCCGGCGGAGCACCTCGACGGCCGCGATGAACTGGTCGAGGTCCACGTGCAGCACCCACGCCCGCTCGGCACTGTCGCTCATGCGATCCAGTGTGGCCCGGGACGCGGCGATGCACACCCGTCCCGGCCGGTGCGTCCGGATCCGTCCGTCGCGTGCTCCGTGCCGCCGCGCGCCCATCCTCTCGCCCGCCCCACGCAGGAGCGGGCGAGGGAGGGTCAGACGGTAGCGCTCGCCTCGGCGCGGCGGGGCAGCACCCAACCGGCACGCGGGAAGTGGCACGTGTACCCGTTGGGGTACTTGATCAGGTAGTCCTGGTGCTCGGGCTCGGCCTCCCAGAACGGACCGGCCGGCTCCATCGTGGTCACGGCCTCGCCCGGCCACAGCCCCGAGGCATCCACGTCGGCGATCGTGTCGCGCGCGACGCGCTCCTGCTCCGGACTCTGCGGGAAGATCGCCGAGCGGTAGCTGGTGCCCACGTCGTTGCCCTGTCGGTTCAGCGTCGACGGGTCGTGGATCTGGAAGAAGAACGCGAGGATGTCGCGGTACGTGGTCTGGGCGGGATCGAAGACGATCTCGACGGCCTCCGCGTGACCGGGGTGGTTGCGGTACGTCGCGTGCTCGTTGCTGCCGCCGCTGTAGCCGACGCGGGTCTGCAGGACCCCGGGCTGGCGGCGGATGAGGTCCTCCATGCCCCAGAAGCAACCGCCGGCGAGGACGGCGGTCTCCGCGCCGGGGATGCGGGTGACGGCTCCGGTGTCGGTGGTCATGATGGGTTCTCCTTCGTGTCGGTGAAAAGCGTGCGGTAGGCGCCGTACCCCTGGGCCTCGAGGTCGTCGAGCGGAACGAAGCGCAGTGCGGCGGAGTTCATGCAGTACCGTAGCCCGCCGGCCTCGCGCGGGCCGTCGTCGAACACGTGCCCGAGGTGGCTGCCGGCGGCGGCCGAGCGAACCTCGGTGCGGGTCATCCACAGCGTACGGTCGGTCTCCTCCGTCACGGCGGCCACAGCGATCGGTCGGGTGAAACTCGGCCAGCCCGTGCCGCTGTCGAATTTGTCGGTCGACGAGAACAGCGGCTCGCCGGAGACCACGTCGACATAGATGCCGGCCTCGTGGTGGTCCCAGTACCGGTTGCGGAACGGCGGCTCCGTGCCGGCCTCCTGCGTCACGTGGTACTGGGTGGGGGTGAGGCGGCTCAGCGCCTCGGGGGTGGTGCGGTACTCGTCGTTCACGATTCCTCCTCGATGACGCCGCTGGCTGCGGCGTCCACGGAGGACAACGACGGGCGCGGCTCTTTTGGTCCCGCGAAGCTGGCAGGGCCCCGTGAGTCAGCCCGCCTCGGCGTCGATCGCTCGTGCCGCGGCGACGAGGATGTGGTCCAGGCTCGGAACGCCGCTCGCACGCGCCAGCTCCACCCCCGCGCCATCACGCACGATCACCGTCGGTGTCGACACGATGCCGCGTTCCTCGGCGAGGTCGGGCTCGAAGGCGACATCGTGCTCGGAGACGGTAACGCCCGGGACGAGCTGCCGCGCTCGCTCGAGCACCGTTCGCGTCTGCCGGCACGCGCCGCAGAAGGACGTCGAATACAGCTCGAACCCGATCGTCGGTGTGTGTGCCATGGCCACCTCCCCTTTGGGGGGTAACACCCGGCCGTCTCCCGATATTTCGCCCGTCGGACGGCCCCGGGCGTGAGGCGGGGGGATCCCGTCGCGGAGGAGCGACCTCGGCGCCCCTGTCGGGCCGTCGGCGTACCCTGGGGAAATGGCCGTCGACTCCGCTCTGCGAAACGCGCGATCGCAGCTGGCCGCGCTCGCCGAGACCGGTGGGGTCGATGAGGAAGGGCGCTCCTTCGTGCCCCCCGCCCCCGACGCCGGAGCGAACGCCCGCGCAGCGGCCGTGCTGATCCTGTTCGGCGTGCTCGACGCCCGGGCGAGCGAGCACGACGCGCAGGCCCGCGCCGTCTCCCGCGACCTCGACGTCCTCCTCCTGGCGCGGGCCGCCACGCTTCGCTCTCACCCCGGTCAGGTCGCCTTTCCGGGAGGACGCGTGGATCCTGACGATGAGAACCCGGTCGCGGCCGCGCTGCGTGAGGCGGAGGAGGAGACGGGGCTGGATCCCGCCGGGGTCGAGGTCCTCGGCACGCTCGCACCCGTGCCGCTCGAGTACTCCCGCCACGTGGTCACCCCTGTCGTGGGGTGGTGGCGGCAACCGTCCCCGGTGCGGGTCGTCGACGACGCGGAATCGGCCGCCGTGTTCCGCGCGCCGGTCGCCGACCTGCTCGACCAGGCCAACCGCGGGGTGACGGTGTTCCGGCGGGACGGCTCGGAGTGGCGCGGTCCTGCGTTCCTCGTGCCGCACGCGGAGGGTGCGCATCTGGTGTGGGGCTTCACCGGGATGCTGCTGGACGCGCTCTTCGACCGCCTCGGCTGGGCGGAGCCGTGGGATCCGGAGCGCGAGCTTCCCCTGCCGCCGCCCGCGCCGACCGACAGCGCGTAACCCGGGGCCACTGGTTGCGCCTCTGCCCGCCCGCCCGGAGACTGGCGGCATGGGCTTCGACGTCTCCGAACTGCTGCGCCTGGAACATGCCGGGTGGACCGCCCTGTCGGACGGGACCGGCGGGGAGTTCTACGGCTCGATCATGACCGACAACGCGGTCATGGTGCTCGCCGACGGCTCGGTGCTCGATCGCGACGCCGTGGTGGCCTCCCTCGATGACGCACCGGCATGGTCGGCGTACCAGATCACCGACGAGCGTCTCGTGGAGATGGGGGCGGATGCGGCGGCCTTCATCTACCGGGGCCGGGCGTTCCGCGCCTCCGGCGGTCCGCCGTTCGATGCGCTCATGTCGAGCGTCTACGTGCGGACCGAGGGCCGGTGGCGGCTCGCGCTGTACCAGCAGACGCCTGTGCCGGGCGAGGAGAGCGCCGAGCTCTAGGCCGCTGCCGCCTCCGCGGCCCCTCTTCGATGGCCGCCCGCTCTACAGCCCCCGAAGGTGCTTGATGTTGGTCTTGGCGGTCTCGATCACCTGACGGACGCCGCCGGAATGCTCGGCTCCGAGTACGAGCTTGGTCATGGACAGGCCGAATCCGGTCACCTGCTCCGCGGTGATCGTCGCCGGCATGGAGAGAGCATCGGGGTCGGTCACGATGTCCACCAACGAGGGGCCGGCGTGTCCGAGCGAGGTCGCGATCGCCGCATCCAGGTCACCCGGATCGGTCACGCGCTGGGTGAGGAACCCGAGACTCTGAGCGAGCGCAGCGAAATCCACCATCGGGACGTCCACCCCGAAATCGGGGTACCCGTTGACGAGCATTTCGAGTTTGACCATGCCGAGCGTGGAGTTGTTGAACACGAAGACGTTGATGGGCAGCCGGTACGCGGCGGCGGTGATGAGTTCGCCGAGGAGCATGGACAGTCCGCCGTCGCCGGCGATGGCGATCACCTGTCGGTCGGGGTAGGCGATCTGCGCGCCGATGGCCTGGGGGAGCGCGTTGGCCATCGAGCCGTGCCGGAACGACGCCAGCAGCCGACGGTCCGCGGTGGGCGTGACGTAGCGCGCCTGCCAGACGTTACCCATCCCGGTGTCGGCGGTGAAGACGGCGTCGGATGCGGCGGCCCGGTCGATCGCGGTCATGGCGCGCTCGGGGTGGATGGGCACCGCATCCGAGTCGGTGTAGGCCGCGACCGCGTCCCTCATCGCCGTGCGGTGGCGCTTCAGCGTCTCCTCGAGGAACGTGCGGTCGCTGCGGGCGGGCAGCCGCGCCTGCAGGGCCTCGAGGGTGAGGCCGACATCCCCGTGGATGGGGTGCGTCACGGCTGCGCGTCGCCCGAGGCGGGTGGCGTCCTCGTCGATCTGCGCAATCGTCACGTCGCCGGCGTCGGGGAAGAACTGGCCGTAGGGGAAGTCGGTGCCCAGCAGCAGCAGCAGGTCCGCCTGCTGCATGGCGCGGTCGATGCCGCCATATCCGAGGAGCCCCGACATCCCCACGTCGAACGGGTTGTCGTACTGGATCCACTGCTTGCTCCGCAGGGTGTGACCCATCGGCGCCTGGAGGTGGCCGGCGAAGGCGAGCACCTGGTCGCGTGCGTCGCGGACGCCCTCCCCGGCGAACAGCGCGATCTTCTTCGCTTTCCCGATCGCGGCCGCCAGCGTCTCGACGTCGGCGGCGGCGGGGGCGACCCGGCCGGGGCGCGCCGGGACGAAGGGCGGGAAGGTCCCGGCGGCTTTGTCGGCGGCGAGGTCGCCCGGGAGAACCACCACGGCCACACCCGATCCTCCGGTGGCGTGGCGGATGGCGGAGTTGACCACGCGCGGTGACTGCTCCGCCGTCGACACGAGTTCGCAATAGTTCGAGCACTCGGTGAACAGGCGCTCGGGATGCGTCTCCTGGAAGTAGTCCGACCCGATCTCCACCGTGGGGATGTGGCTGGCGATCGCCAGGACCGGCGCGCCCGAGCGGTGCGCGTCGTAGAGACCGTTGATGAGGTGGAGGTTTCCCGGCCCGCAGCTGCCTGCGCAGACGGCGAGCTCCCCGGTGAGCTGGGCCTCGGCGGCCGCGGCGAACGCGGCGGCCTCCTCGTGGCGCACGTGGATCCAGTCGATCCCGCCGTGGGCCGAACCACCCGTCCGCCGCACCGCGTCGACCACCGGGTTGAGGGAGTCTCCGACGATCCCGTAGATGCGCTTCACTCCGGCATCGATGAGCTGCTGGACGAGCTGCTCGGCGACGTTCGCTGCCACGGTGATCCTTTCTCGGCGCACGGGGGCGCCTTCGACGTGTCCGTCGAGTCTTCGCGAGCGGCGGTGGTCCGTCCAGGGGGTTGTGGCGGCCGGAGGCAGGGGGCTCTCGCGTGCGATCCGCCGCATGGATCTTCGGGCCTGTCAACGCCTCGCTTCGAGCGGGTGCGCGGCGGTTGCATGGGGGTGTCCGTTCTCGAGAGGAAATCCCATGACCGCTGATCCTTCGGAGCTTGCCAAGCTCAACGAACTGCTGAAGAAATTCCGTTTCGCGATGGTGACCACCCGCACGGCAGACGGCAAGCTCGTCGCCCACCCTCTGACGGTGCAGGAGACCGAGTTCGACGGCGACCTCTGGTTCGTGATCAGCCGTGATGCCTCGGCAGTGGAGCACATCGGCCTCGACGCCACCGTTGGCGTCTCCTTCAGCTCGAACGACGCGTGGCTGTCGCTGTCGGGAACGGCCCACGTCGTCCAGGACGACGCAAAGCTGCGCGAGCAATGGAACGCGGGGCTGGAAGCGTGGTTCCCGGACGGCCCGGAAGACCCCGACGTCGTGCTGCTGAAGATCGACACCCACAGCGGCGAGTACTGGGACAGCCCGGGCGGCCGGGTGGCGAGCGTCGTCGCGTTCATCACGCACAAGGTGACCGGCGAGCGCATGGAGGGGGAGAACGAGAAGTTCAACCTCTGACAGGATCGCTCGCCGTTCGCAGCGGGCCGCGCCGTCCGAGTCCGAATCGAAGGAGATTCCGTGCCCCGCACCATCGTGATCACCGGAGCCAGCGACGGCATCGGCGCGGCGGCGGCCGCTCAACTGCAGGACGCGGGCGAGCGGGTCGTGGTGGTCGGGCGCGATCCCGTCAGGACGAGCTCCGTCGCCCGCCGGATCGGCGCCCCGTGGCACGTGGCCGACTACAGCGAGCTGTCGCAGGTACGCGACCTCGCCGCGACGCTTCTCGGGACCTATCCGCGCATCGACGTCCTGGCCAACAACGCCGGCGGGATCTTCGGCGAGACCCGGAGCGTGACCTCGGACGGGTTCGAGGTGACCTTTCAGGTGAACCACCTCGGGGCGTTCCTCCTCACGAACCTGCTCCTGGACCGGTTGGTGGAGAGTTCGGCGGCGGTGATCCAGACCTCCAGCGTCGCCGCGCGTACGCTCGCGCGCTTCGACATCGACGACCTGCAGGGTGAGCAGCGCTACACCGCCAGCACGGCGTACGGCAATGCCAAGCTCGCCAACGTCCTGTTCACCAAGGAGCTGCAGCGCCGATACGGGGATGCCGGAGTGAACGCGGTGGCATTTCACCCCGGCGGGGTCGCCAGCGGGGTCGCCGCCGCCTCCACCGGCGCGTGGGGGCTGATGTACAACAATCCCGTGATGAGGCGGTTCCTGGTCTCCTCGGAGGTCGGCGGGTCGCGCCTGACGTGGCTCGCGCTGGGCAAGCCGGGTCTGGACTGGGAGCCCGGACGGTATTACGCCCGCAACCGTGTCGCCCGCACCAACCCGGCCGCCGATGACCCGGTGCTGGCGAAGAAGCTGTGGGAGCGCAGCGCGGAACTCGTCGGGCTCTGACACGCACCTCGACCCTGGCAGGCGTCCTGCGTGCGCTAGCGTGAGGGCGGCCGAATCCGATCCGACCGGAGGGCGGATGTGACGTACCTGCCGTTGCCCCGACCGCGCAGCGAGGGCGAGAGCCTTCGCATCCAGCACGAGCTCCTGCGCTTCGTGCGGGAGGCCGCCGCCGGCCGCACGCCGCTTCCGGGCGAACTGGAACTGGCGGCCCGGCTGGGATGTTCGCGCCAGCAGCTGCGCAACGCGATGGCCGGCCTCGAGGCGCTCGGCATCCTGCGCCGCCGGCAGGGGTCGGTGACCACGGTCGACCCGATCGCGCTGCGCCTCAGCGTGCGGCTGGAGGAGCAGTTCGAGCACACCGAGCTGCTCGACCGTCTGGGCTTCGATGCGTCGGTGGAGACGCTCGCCTCGCACCGCGCAGAGCTGGGCGCCGACATCGGCGCCCTGATGGAGCTGCCGGCCACCATGTCGGCGCTCCGCGTGCGAAAGCGGTGGCGTGCCGACGGCGCGGTGGCGATGATCGCCGACGACACCGTCCCCCTGGACGGCGATGATCCGTGCGACCCCGACGAGTCGGTTTTCACCGTCGCCGCCCTCATCTGGGGCGAACCGGTCATCTGGGAGGTGTCCACCCCCGGCGTCGCGGCGCTGGACCCGGAGCTCTCGGAGCTCTTCGAGCGACCCGCCGGCACGCCGGTCATGACGTTCGAGATCGTCGGGATCGGCGCGAGCGGTCGCCGGCTCATGCACAGCATCGAGTACCACGCGCCGGACATCGTGTCGTACTCGCTCGTGCGCACGGTGCGCCCGCCCTGGGGCGGCTCGGTGCGTTCCTAGTTCCAGAAACCGATGTGCGCCTGGGCGGCCTCGTCCTCCAGAAGTGGCCCGATCACGGTGACATCCCGCTGCCCGCGTGCGAATACCTCGCGGCAGGGGAGGGAGAACGTCGGATTCTCCGGGTGGTCGCCGGTGAGCTCGAGGAGCCGACGCTCGGACAGCGCATACACGACGCGATCGATGCCGCACCAGTAGGCCGCCCCCGCGCACATCGCGCACGGTTCCGCGCTCGTGAACAGCGTCGTCCCGGCCATGCCGTCGGCCCCGAGTACACGGAAGGCCGCGGCGACCGCCTGAAGTTCCGCGTGCTGAGTGGGGTCACCGTCCGGAGGGAGGGAGTTGTTGCCGAAGGCTGCGACGATCCGCCCGTCGGCGCTGACCACCAGCGACCCGAACGGGTGCGTTCCCGCCTCCCGTGCGCGCTGGGCCACCCGCAGGCTCTCGCGCAGGTTCCCGAGGTCGGCATCCGACAGTTGCTGGGTCATCCAGGTCTCCTTGTGAACAAGTACTACGTCCGAATTTCCACGGTAGCGATCGGTCCCGCACAATCGTGAGGCGGGATTACGCCCGTGTTACGGCCTTCGAAAGATACAGCGTCCACTTGTCAACAAGTTGGGGCTGGCAATTAGCGTTCGACTATCCCGAGCACCCGACCGAGAGAGCGCCATGTCCCACCCCGCACCGCCGCGCATCGACGAGAGCGTGATCCGAGCCCTGCCCAAGGCCGAGGTCCACGTGCACCTGGAGGGGACCTTCTCTCTTTTCGACCTGCTGTCGCTCGCGAAGGAGAACGGCGTTGCTCTGCCGGGGCCGGCCGCGACCCTCTTCGACATCTCGACCCACCATGCGTATACGGCGCCCGATGTGACCACCGGCGGCGGTGCCGCGGCGGGGTCGGGTGGGCTCACCGGATTCCTCCGGTTCCTCGACTGGCAGTGCGGTCTCGTCCGCACGCCCGACCAGGCGGCGCGGGTCGCGTACGCGTTCGCGGCCCGGCAGAGTGCGTCGGGCATCCGGTACAGCGACGTCATCGTGAACCCCACCCACTGGAGTGCGTGGCGTGGACGCGAACTCGACCTCCTCGACGCGATGGCCGCAGGTCTGGACGAGGCGCAGCAGGACGGGTTGTGCACGGTGAACATCGCGTACTCGCTTCTGCGTGCGCAGAGCTCCGGTGAGGCGGACGACATCGTCGCCGCCCTCGCGGCGAACCGACCCCGACGGGTGGTCGCGCTGTCGGTGGACGGCGACGAGAAGGTCACCGGCCGCACGGGCGAGAAGTTCCGCTCGGCATTCGCCGCGGCGGCTGCCGCGGGCCTGCATCGTACGGTCCACGCGGGGGAGTCCAGCGGCCCGGAAGGGGTGTGGGATGCGGTCGACCTCCTGGGTGCCGAGCGCATCGACCACGGCGTGCGGGCGATCGAAGATCCGGCGCTGCTGGAGCACCTCATCGCCAATGGGGTGAGCCTCGGGGTGTGCCCGCGCTCCAACCTGACGCTCGGCATCTACGGCTCGTGGCCGGAGCACCCGTTGCCGCGCCTTCTCGCCGCCGGCGTCGCGGTCACCCTCAACACCGACGACCCCGCTCCGCTGGGCTCCACGCTGGAGAGCGACTGGGCGGTGGCGGGCGAGCAGTTCGGCTTCGGATACGCCGACCTGGTCGGTTTCGCCGCGCGATCCATCGACGCGTCCTTCGCCGATCCCGACACCCAGGCCTCCCTGCACGCCGAGCTCGCCGCCGTCGCGGAGGGTGTCGGTGTCGCCGCATGAGCCGCCGCACCGGTGGACGCCGTCGCACCTTGATCGCCCTGGCCGTAGGCGGCCTGGGGGCGCTCGGGGTCGCCGCGGTGGCCGCCGGGGCCGCTCTCGCGAGCGACGGGAACGTCCCGCTGGCGCCCATCGTGGCCGCGTGGCCCGACGCGTACACGGTGGACGGCTCCAAGTCCGAGCCGCTCTACACCGAGCGCATCAGCATCCGGCGCGCAGGCGACGCCTTCTCCGTCCAAATCGAGGCGGTGGCGCAGGGGGACGCGGCGCTCGGGACGCAGCGCAGCCGAGTGCGCGTCACCCCCGACGGATCCGTGACCTGGCTCACCGGGTGTCCCAAGACGTCGTCGCTGTGCGACCACGACACGCAGCTGCGCGGGTTCCTCGCCACCGCCGCCCTGGTCGCTCTGGCGCGCGAGGGCCGGCTTCCCGAGACCGCCACGCCTCGAGCCTTCGCCGGCGGCGCGGTGCTCTGCGTCGACGACGAGGCGCTGCATCCGGATGCTCCGCCCGCCGCCGTGCGCCTGGACCCGTGCTTCGACCGCCGAACCGGCGCCGTGCTGGCGCACTGGTCCGAGGACAGTGCCGCGTTCGTCGGGGCAACGCTCGCCCCCGGCTTCACCGTGTCCGTCCCCTGACTCGCACCCGACTTCCGAACCCCGAAAGGACCCCGCCCATGCGCACCCGCCCCTTCCTCGTCGCCCTCGCGGCCACGACCGTCTTCGCTCTCGCCGGCTGCGCCGGCGCCGCAACCACTAGCGGGGGCACCGGCGATGACGACGACGTGATCCGCGTCGGCGCGCTGACCCCGGGTCACGCCAACGACGGCGCCTTCAACCAGGCCCTCGCCGACGCACTCGCCCAGCTGGAGGAGGAGGGACTGATCGAGTACGAGCTGCGCGAACAGATGGCCGACCCGGCCACGAGCGAACCGGTCATCGCGGACTTCGCGAGCCAGGGATTCGACCTCATCATCGGCCACGGGATCGAGCTCGGCGACGCGATCTTCGCCGTCGCGGAGGACTTCCCCGACATCGCCTTCACCGCCTCGGGCGGGCCCGACATCCTCGAACGCCACACCGACAACGTCGAGACCTGGACCTACGACTCGTCGCAGGTCGGCTACCTCTCCGGCTACATCGCGGGCGCGACCGGGGTCAGCCCGATCGGCCGCGTGGAGAGCCTCGAACTCGACTTCGTCGTCGCCACCGATGAGTTCTTCCAGCAGGGCGTGGCCGCCGCCAACCCCGAGGCGACGCTGCTTCCCGTGGTGTACGCCGGGAGCTTCGACGACGCCGAGGCCGCCGCATCCGCGACGACGGGCCTCATCGGTCAAGGTGCCGAGCTCATCTACACGACGGGTGACGGGATCGCCGCCGGTGTCGGGGCCGCCGCATCCGGCGCCCGTGTGCTCTCGGTCGGCGTCTCCCCGGCGGCCGGCGAAGAGGCGCTCGCGACGAACGTGTCGACGGTCGACCTGGACATGTACCCCATCCTCAAGGCGTGGGTCGAGGCGGTCGGCGACGGCGGCTTCGGCGGTCAAGGCGTCGTCTCGACGCTTGCCAACGGCGGCATCGTCTACCAGGAGATCAATGACGTCGACGGTACGGTCGCCGCGGACGTCGCCACCAAGGTCGAGGAGCTCGTCACCGGGATCGCCGACGGAAGCGTGACCATTCCCCGATGACCGTCCCGTTCGTCGAGACCGACCGGGCGGCATTGGTCGCCCGGTCGGTCTCCAAGACCTTCGGCGCTGTCCGGGCTCTCGACAGCGTCGATATCGTCGTCCGCCCGGGCGCCGTCCACGCCCTCGTCGGCGAGAACGGAGCGGGCAAGTCGACGCTCGCCAAGATCCTGGCCGGAATCGAGATGCCCAGCGCCGGGAGCATGAGCCTGGGCGGCGATCCGTTCGCCCCGCGTGATCGCGCCGACGGGAAGGCGCGCGGGGTCAACATGGTGCCGCAGCAACTCAGCCTCGTCGGTCAGTTGAGTCTCGTCGACAACTTCCTTCTCGCCGGACCTCGCCGGATCGCACGGCGCCGCCCGGCACGCGCCCTCCTGGCAGACACGCTGAGCCGCGCGGGCGTCGCCGTCGACCTGGACGCTCCGACCGCTCGCCTCAGCCAGGCCCATCGCCAGCTCGGCGAGATCGTCGTGGCCCTGGCCGAGGGGGCGACGACGCTCATCCTCGACGAGCCGACGGCCAGTCTCGGACCCGTCGAGGTCGGCGGGCTCTTCGAGCACCTGCGGCGACTGTGCGATCTGGGTCTGGCGGTGGTGCTGATCACGCACCGGCTGGAGGAGGTCCGTGCCGTCGCCGACGAGGTGACCGTGCTCTCGCACGGCCGCCGCGTGCACTCGGGGCCGGCGCGCGGACTCGCCGCAACCGAGATCGCCCGTCTCATGGTGGGAGACCTCCCAGAGCCGGCTCCCCGCGCGGCCCGGCGACCGGGGGAGCCGGTGATCGTCGCACGCGGCATCGCCGCCGCTTCCGAGGCGGATGCGTCGCTGTCCGACGTGTCGCTCACCGTGCGCGCGGGCGAGATCGTGGGGGTGGCCGGTGTGGCCGGCAGCGGACAGAACACGCTCCTCGAGGTGCTCGCGGGGCTCCGGGCGCCGACCGCCGGAACAGTGGAGTTCGACGGTGACCGGGGGCTCGACGCGCACGCGCTCCTGCAGAGGGGCGTCGCGTGGATCCCGGAGGAGCGCGCGGAGGCCCTGGTGCCCGCGATGCCGCTGGGCGCCACGCTCGGGCTTTACGAGTCCGCCCGCGGGACGCGCGGGCCGCGCCCCGCGGAGGCCGATGCGCAGGCGCGGTTGCGCGGGTTCGATGTGCGCCCCGCGGCCCCGGCCCTCGCCGCGGGCGGCCTGTCCGGTGGCAACCAGCAGAAACTCCTCGTCGCCCGGGAGCTGGGTCGCGTGTGGCCGGGTACGGGGACGGGTGCCCCGCGCGCGGTGCTCGCCTACGGCCCGACGCAGGGTCTCGATCTCCGTGCGGCTCAGGCCATCCGGGACCGGCTCATCGCCGCCGCCGAGGGGGGAGCGGCGGTGGTGGTCGCCTCTCACGACCTCGAGGAGATCCGCACCCTCGCCGACCGCATCCTCGTGCTTTACGCCGGACGCGTCGCCGCTGACATTCCCGCAGCCCAGGCCTCGACCGCGCGTGTGGGCGAGGCGATGGCGGGGCTCGACATCCACGCCGAGGAGCACTCATGACAGAACTGACCGACCTTCTGCCCACCGCCGCTGAGCTCGGTCGGCTCCGCGCGGTCGCGGCAGGCGACGCCGAAGCCGACCTCATCGTCCGCGGTGGGCAGGTCCAGTCGCCCGGAACCGAGGAGTGGCTCGACGTCGATGTCGTCATCGCCGGCCGTCACATCGCAGCACTGACCCCGTGGGGGCATGTCGCCACGGCAAGGAGCGAGATCGATGCGACCGGATGTCACGTGGTTCCCGGGTTCATCGACACGCACCTCCACATCGAGTACACCAACCTCACTCCCGGGGAGCTCGCGCGGCTGTCGGTGCCCCGCGGGACGACGACCGTGCTGACCGACCCCAACGGATCGGCGAACGTGTGGGGCGCGCGCGGGATGGATTTCACCCTGCGCACCGGCACTCCGCTGCACGTGTTCCAGCAGGTGTCGCCGGCCACGCCGGGCTCGTTCGCCCTCGAGCGCGGCGGCGCGGTCATCCCGGAGGAGACCGTCCGGGCACGGCTGCACGATGATGTCACCGTCACCCTGGGCGAGAGCAACCCGTTCGACTACGGGGACGTCTCCACGGGGCGATTCCGCGAGGCGCTCGCGAGCGGGCGACGCATCACGGGTCACACCGCCGCCCAGACGCGCGAGTCGCTGTGGGGATACCTCGCCGCCGGTGTCGGCGACGACCACAACGCCGCGACGGTGGATGAGGTGCTGGAACGGGTGCGCCTCGGGGCCCGGATCACGGTCATGGGCTCATCGCTGACAGACAACACCGTGCCGCTGTTCGCCGATGTCGACGCCATCGCCCCGGCGCTGCGGTCGATGAGTTTCTGCGCGGACGACAAGCACGCCCTCGACCTGCACCAGGAGGGGCACATCGATCACCACGTGCGCCAGGCCATCCGGTTCGGCGTCGACCCGCAACTGGCCTATCGCATCGCCACCACTCAGCCGGCGCTCTACTACCGGCTCGACCAGGCGATCGGCGTCATCGCGCCCTCGCGCCTGGCCGATCTCCAGATCATCCCCGACCTCGCCGAGGTCCGCCCGAGCGTCGTCCTCGTCGCCGGCGAGGTGGCGGCGCGAGACGGAGTGGCGCTGTTCGAGAACACCGACACCATTCCGGAATGGACGCTCGGCACCGTCCACCTGCCCTCCGAGCTTCCCGCAGACCTGTTCGCCGTCCGTGCTCCCGGCGGCGCCGAACGCGTGTCGGTGCGAGCGATGGAGATGTACCGGGGGTACTTCAAGCGCGCGTTCACCGCCGACCTCGACGTCGTGGACGGCGAGGTGATGTCCGATCCGTCGCGGGATGTCCTGAAGATCGCCGTGGTGGACCGGCACCACGGGGAGGCGCTCACCGGCATCGGGTTCGTGCGCGGATTCGGGCTGCGCCGCGGCGCTGTCGCCATCACGATGAACTGCCCGAACATGAACGTCTCCGTCGTCGGCGCGAGCGACGCCGACATGCGCTTCGCGGTGGAGGAGCTCGGCCGGATGGGCGGCGGGTTCGTCACGGTCGCCGACGGCGAGGTGCGTGCGCGGGTGCCGCTGCCGGTAGGCGGAATGATGAGTGCGGCCCCCTGGGAGGAGACCGCCGCCGCGCTCGCCGCCGGCCACGCCGCGACCCACGAGCTCGGCTGCACCATCGCGTCGCCGTACATCATCCTGTCCTTCGTCGGCCTGTACGTCGTGCCCGACCTCGGGGTGACCGAACTCGGTCTCATCGATGCCGCCACTCAGCAGTTCGTGGACGTGCTCCTTCCCGGCCCCGTGGATCCCTGCGGGCACGCGCACGACGAGGCTCGGACATGACGCGGATGCGCTCCCTCACGCTCACCGCCGCCGTCGTCGTGGGGGTGCTGGCGGTGGCCACCGCCCTCATCCTCTTCGCCGGCGCCGATCCGCTCGTGGGGCTGCGGGGACTGGTGGAGGGCGTCTCGAGTTCGCCCTACCGGGTGGGCGAACTCCTCGTCGGTGCGGTGCCCGTGGCGATCGTCGCGCTCACCCTCGTTCCCGCCCTGCGCGCCGGGGTCTTCTCCGTGGGCGCGGAGGGCCAGGTCACGATCGGCGCGGTCACCGCGACCGCCGCGATCATGGGCCTGCGGTCGCTGCTCGGCGACTCGGCGCCCGCACCGCTGTTCTGGCTCGTGGGAATCGTGGCCGGCGCGGTCGGGGGTGCGGCCTTCGCGCTTCTCCCGGCGTGGCTGGCCGAGCGCTGGCACGTCAACGTCATCCTCTCCACGCTCCTGCTCAACTACGTCGCGACCGGTTTCCTGGGCTGGACGCTTCGCACGTGGCTGGCCAGTCCCGACGACACCGCGACACCGCAGAGCGAACGCCTGCCCGACGCGGCCTCACTTCCCGACCTCCTGCCCGGCACCCGTGCTCACCTCGGCATCCTCCTCGTCCTGGTCGCCGTCGGAGTCTTCGAATGGTGGCGCCGCACCCGGCACGCCACCCGCATCGGGGTCTTCGCCGAGCGGCCCGCCCTCGCCCGACGCCTGGGCGCGACGCGCGCCCGCACGCTGTACGCGACGATGCTCGTCTCCGGGGCGGGTGCCGGCGTCGTCGGCTGGATGCAGGTCGCGGGCGTGAACGACCGGCTCCTGGCATCCGTCTCCGGCGGCGTCGGGTTCTCCGGGCTCGCGGTCGCGCTTCTCGGCGGGCTCCTGCCGATCGGCATCGCTGCGGCCGCGGTCTTCTTCTCCGCCCTGACAGTCGGGGCCATGGGCATGCAGTCGGCCACCGGCACGATCCCGTCCTCGATCGCCGAGGTCATCAAGGGGGTCCTCCTGCTGGGCGTCGCCGTCATCGCCGCCTCCCGCCCGGGCCTCGTCGCTCCCGCGCATCCCGCGCCCACCCCCGCGCCGGACGACGGTGCGTTCGCTTCCGACGAGATCGCCTCGGCGAGCGCCGCCTCGGGTGAACCGGTCATCGAGGACGCCGCAGCGGTCGGTGCGGCGGACGTGCCGGTCATCGAGGAAGGGGCGAAGGGATGACCCTCGAGCTGTGGGCGTCGATCCTCGCCGGCACGCTGGCGCTGGCCGCGCCGCTGGTGATCGCCGGTATCGGCGAAGGCTTCGTCGAACGCGCCGGCCGGCTCAACCTCGGCATCGAGGGGATGATGATCCTCGGCGCGTTCTCGGGGGTCTTCGCCGCGAGCATCCTCGGCCCGTGGGCGGGTGTCCTCGCCGCGGGAGTCACGGGGCTCCTCCTCGCCGTGCTGATGAACTCGCTCGTCTACGCCCTCAAAGCGAACGAGATCGTCGTGGGCCTGGCGATCACGATGCTCGGGCTCGGATTGTCGACCTACCTCTACCAGGTGTGGGTGCCGGCGGGGCAGACGAACGTGAGCGTGAGCACGCTCGGACGCATCGACCTCGGGCCGCTCGCAGACATCCCGCTCATCGGACCGGCGCTGTTCGGGCAGAGCCCGTTCGTCTACGGCGCCGCCCTCCTGCTGGTCGCCGCGTGGGCGGTGATGCGCTTCACGAGGTTCGGTCTGCAGGTGCGCTCCGTCGGCGCCGACCCCGCCTCGGCGGCGCTGCGGGGCGTACGCCCGCACACGGTCGGTGCTCGCTCCCTCCTCATCGGCGGAGCACTGGCGGGGGTCGCGGGTGGGGCGATCGCGCTCGCTTCCATCGGCGCCTTCACGCCGCACATGACCGCCGGCCGCGGATACATCGTGCTCGCAATCGTGATCATGGGCCGGATGACGCCGGTCGGGATCGCCCTCGGCGCCGTGCTGTTCGGGTTCCTGCAGAGCTTCTCGCTGCTGTCGCAGTCCACCAGCATCCAGCTGCCGAGTGAGATCTATGCGACCCTGCCCTACGTCGTGACCCTCGTCGTGCTCATCCTCACCTCCCGTGCGCAGCTGCGCCGCCGCGCGGCGGCGCTCCGCCCGGCCTGACCGGCACCGCGCCCATCCGACACACTCCGCCACCCCCGAAAGGACTCCCATGCTCCGCCGCTCTTCTCCCGTTGTCGTCCCCGAGGCCGAACAGCACTGGGTCGATACCGTCGCTGCCCTCGCCGCGGGTTTCGCCGAGACCGCCGCCGACGATGACCGTGCCGCACGCCTTCCGATCGAGCATTTGCGCGCGCTGGGAGACAGTGGCCTGGATGCGGCGTTCCTGCCGCGCGCGCACGGTGGCGAGGCGCTGTCGTATGCCACCCTCGGCGAGGTGGTGCGCACGCTCGCGGCGGCGCATCCGGCCGCAGCGACCGTGTGGCTCATGCACATCGGGGCGGCCCACGCCCTGGTGACCCTGTCGGGCGAGGAGGAGGCGGAGTTCTTCGCGGCGGAGCTCCGCGCGGGGCGCCGGTTCGCCAATGCGCTGTCGGAGCCGGCCGGGGGCAACTACTTCCTGTCGTCTCAGCAGGATGCCGAGCCGTCGGGCGAGGGGTGGTCGCTCTCGGGCAGCAAGCTGTTCGTGTCGGGCTCGGAGGTCGCCGACCACCTCTTCCTGAACGCGCGCGTCGAGGGCGGTCCGGCCTTCTTCGGCGTCACCGTCGATGACACCGTGTCATTCCCGCCGATCGAGGAGACCATGGGGATGCGGGCCACGCGGAGCCGCACCATCCTGTTCGATCGAACGCCGCTGCACCGCGGGCGTCTCTGCGGACCGCCGGCGCCGACCTACGCAAACCTCATCACCGTCGGGTTCGCGTTTTTGTCGATCGGCATCGCCGAGGCGGCCCTCGACGCCCTCGCCGTCGCGGCGAAGAAGACCCGGGGCGGAGGGAGCCTCTCCGATGCCGCCTGGGTGCGGCAGGAGACCGGCACCGTGTGGGCCGAGGTGACCGCGGCGTCCTTGATGGCCGAGCGTTCGGCGTGGCTGGCGGACGCCGGGTCGCCGGAGGCGATGCCGGCCGCGACGGAGACGAAGATGCTCGCGAACGAGGTCGTCAAGCGTGCGGCGGCCACCGCGGTGCGTGTCGGCGGTGGCGGCGGGTATCTCGTGACCTCGCCGATCCAGCGCCTCTTCCGCGATGCGCAGGCCGGCGCGCTCATGGCGTACTCGGTGCCGTTCAGCTCGGAGATCGTCGGGGGCTGGGTGTTCGACGCCGCCTGATCACCCCCCGCCGGACGGTCCGCCCCGAGTTTTCCGTTCAAAACTCAGGAGACACGCCGAACTGAGGACCCGGAAAGCCGCCGTATGGCCCCATTCTCCTGAGTTTTGAACGGCCGGAAGGTGAAGCACCGGGTCGGGAGCTGCAGCCCCGTGTCCGCAGGTGCAGCACCGTGTCCCTTGTGTTGCGCCGCGTTCCCGCCGAGGGTGGAAGCCCGGGCCCGCGAAGGAGGACCGCCATGGCCGGGACCGCACGATGGGCCGCCGTGATCGCGGGTGCGCTCGTGCTGGCCGGATGCTCCACCTCCGACAGTGGCGCAGCGCCCGCCTCGACCGCATCCGCCGTCCCGTCGGCGACGGACACCGCCCCCACGGGTGCACCCGTGGCCACCCACCGCCCGGCCGGGGAGCCGAGCGTGGTGGCGACGCGCCTCGAGGCGCCGTGGTCGGTCATCCCGTTGGCCGATGGGACCCAGCTCGTCAGCCAGCGGAACGCCGGCACCGTGGTCGAGGTCGCGGCCGACGGGCGCACCGGCGAGGTCGGCACGGTGCCCGGCGTCGCGGCCGGCGGTGAGGGCGGACTCCACGGCATGGCGGTGTGGGAGGGCGACGCCTCCACGTGGCTCTACGCCTACCACGGCACCACCGACGACAACCGGGTCGTGCGGATGACCCTGACCGGGGCCGCCGGGAGCCGGACGCTGGGGCCTGCGGAGATCGTCATCGACGGCATCCCGCGCGCGGGCAATCACAACGGCGGACGCATCGCGTTCGGCCCCGACGGATTCCTCTACGTGGCCACCGGTGACGCCGGGCTGCGCGACGCGGCGCAGGACGCCGCATCCCTCGCCGGCAAGATTCTCCGGCTCACCCCCGAGGGCGAACCGGCACCGGGCAACCCGTTCGACTCGGCCGTGTACTCGCTCGGTCACCGCAACGTGCAGGGCATCGCGTGGACGGCCGACGGCACGATGTGGGCCAGCGAGTTCGGGCAGAACGCCGTCGACGAACTCAATCGCATCGAGCCGGGTGGCAACTACGGCTGGCCGGTGCACGAGGGCATCGCGGACGATCCCGAATTCCTCGATCCCGCCGTCACGTGGGCGCCGTCCGAGGCGAGCCCCAGTGGATTGGCCGCCACCGGGCGCACGCTGTTCGTCGCCGGGCTGCGGGGGGAGCGCATCTGGATGCTGGATGTGGACGGCGGCGTGCTCTCCGGCGAGCCGACGGCCCTGTGGGGCGGGGAGTACGGCCGGATGCGGGATGCCGTCGTCGTCGGAACCGATCTGTGGCTTCTCACCAACAACACCGACGGTCGCGGCTCACCCGGCGGGGACGACGACCGGCTCCTCCGCGTGCCGCTTGCGGAGGAGCCGTAGCGCGTCAGGCGAGGATCGTGCTCTCGCCGAGGTCCCGCAGATCCAGCACGAACCGGTAGTGGACGTCGTTTCGTCCGAGCCGGTCGAGTGCTTGGGCGATTCCGGACGCGGGAACCACCTCCACGTCGGCAACGACACCGTGTTCGGAGCAGAAGTCCAGGAGGTCCTGGGTGTAGCGGTGCCCGCTGCCGCCGGACGAGCTGAGCTTCTTGTGCCCGTAGACGAGATCCACCGTCTCCACCGTGACGGGACCCAGATACCCGAGGGAGAACAGGGTGCCGTCGAGGTCCAGGACGTGCAGATACGGTGCGAGGTCGTGATCGGCGGAGACGGTGTCGAGAATGACGTCGAGCGAGCTCAGCCGCGCGCGCATGGCGTCGGCATCCGTGGACACGACGACGTGCGATGCGCCGAGCGCGAGTGCGTCCTCGGTCTTGCTCGCCGACCTGGTGAACACGGTCACTTCGGCTCCGAGGGCCTTGCCGAGCTTGACCGCGAGGTGGCCGAGGCCGCCGAGCCCCACGACCCCCAGGCGCGTGCCGGGCCCCACCCCGGCGATCCGCAGCGGCTCCCACACGGTGATTCCCGCGCACATGAGCGGCGCAACGGCCGCAGGGTCGAGGTTGTCCGGAAGACGGTAGGCGAAATGCTCGCGAACGACGTACCGAGTGGAGTACGCGCCCGCGGTGATCGTTCCGTCCACGCGGTCGCGTCCGCCGTAGGTGAGCGTCGCGACCTGCTCGCAGAAGTTCTCCTGGCCGGCGCGGCACATGCGGCAGACGCCGCACGAGTCGACGATGTTGCCCACGGCCACGAAGTCGCCGACGCGGAAGTTCGTCACCTCCGGGCCGACGGCGACCACCTCGCCGACGAACTCATGGCCGGGAACGAGCGGGAAGGTCCCGCCCTCGTCTGGGCTCGTGTGCAGCGCGTGGAGATCACTGTGGCAGACGCCGCAGTAGGTGACCGCAACCTCCAGGTCGTCCGGCCGAAGCGCGCGACGCGGGATGGAAACGGGGGTAAGGGGCGCGCCGTACTCGGCGGCTTGCAAGGCGATTGCGTTCATGCCAGCACATTACCAACTAGTTGGTTTGTCTGTCTAGCGGGTAATTCGTCGGGTCGGTCCGCCCTGACAGGCGAGCGCAACCCCCGCTCGCGATCGCCCAGGCACTTCTACGATGGGCGAATGCCGATGAGAACTCTGTGGCTCGCGCGCCACGGCGAGAGTGTGGGAAATGTCGCTGCGACACGCGCCGAACGGGAAGGTCTCGAACGCATCCCGCTGGACATCCGGGACTCCGACGTCCCGCTGTCTCCCACGGGGGAGGAACAGGCGCGCGCCCTCGGCGTGTGGGTGGGGGAGCACCGCGACGAGATCGCGACCTACTGGGTCTCGCCCTACTTCCGTGCACGCGAGACGCTCGCCATCGCGCTCGGGGAGAACCCCGCCGTCGTCGGCCTCGATGAACGCCTCCGCGACCGCGAACTGGGGATCCTCGACCTCTTGACGACCAGCGGTGTGGTCCGGCGGTATCCCGAAGAGGCCGAGCGCCGCCGCCACCTGGGCAAGTACTACCACCGGCCGCCCGGCGGGGAGTCATGGGCCGACGTGGCGCTCCGACTGCGGTCGTTCCTCGGCGACCTGTTCGCCCGTCCGGAGGAGTCCGCGCTGATCGTCGCCCATGACGCGGTGGTGACATTGATCACGTCACTCCTGATGAGCTTGCAGGAGGAGGAACTCCTCGAGTTCGCCGCCGCCAACCCGGTGCTCAACGCCTCGATCACGCGACTGGATTCGACGGATTCGGGGTGGCAGGTGTCGTCCTTCGCCGATGTGAGCCATCTCCGCGAGGAAGGCGCCGACGTCACCGTGCACGAGGGCGCGCCCGATCTCGAGGCGGGTCCAGGAGAGGCGCACGAGGACTCCCCGCACGCAGCCGATACGGACGCAGTCCACCCGGGGGGCTCCGATGTCCGCGCCGAGTGAACGCCAGCCGTCGGACGCGGCAGCCTCCGCCGCATCCGGCGCCGCCCAGACGGTGACGCCGGAGCTGCTGAAGGAGTGGGGTCTTCCGGACCCCGGCGCCGACAAGAAGTCGCGGGGCGACGTCATCGTGATCGGCGGATCGCGGCGTACGCCCGGGGGAGTGATCCTTGCCGCGGAGGCGACGTTGCGGGTGGGCGCGGGCCGGGTGGGTGTCTACGCACCGGGCACCGTGAGCGTGCAGCTGGGCACCGTCCTGCCCGAAGCGGCCATCCTCACACTGCCCGAGAAGGCGACGGACCCGTTCGATTCCGCCGCGCGCGACAAGCTCGCCGCCGCCGACGCCGTGCTCGTCGGACCGGGCTTCGACGATGCCGATGAGACAGCAGACACGCTGCTGGCCGTGGCCGATGCCGGCCCGCGCTGCCTCGTGCTGGATGCATACGCCCTGGGCGTGCTTCCGCGCATCGATCGGGCGCGCCTGCCCGACGGTCTCGTCCTCACCCCGAATCGGGAAGAGCTGGCGCTTCTCCTGGAGGGCGCACCCGAGCCGCGCGACGCGAGCGACGATCTGGCAGCGGATGTGCACGAGGTCGCTCGCCAGTATCGCGCGGTCGTCACCTGCTACGACACGGTGGCCGGACCGGACGGTGCGTCGTGGCAGGTCGGCACCGGCGGCCCCGGTCTTGCGACATCGGGCAGCGGCGACGTTCTCTCCGGCGCGGTCACCGGCTTCGTCGCGCGCGGCACCGACCTCGTGCACGCGGCGGTGTGGGGCACGTGGGTGCACGGGCGTGCGGGCGACCGCCTCACCGAGCGACTGGGGCTCGGGTTCCTCGCCCGCGAGCTCGTCGCAGAACTGCCCCTCGCGCTGCGCGAGATCGTCTGACCGCTCGGGGGAGACCCGGACGTCACCCCTGGTCGAGTGAGTTCGCCACTTCGCGGAGCGCCTCCACTGCCGCCACCGCGCGGCTGACCGCGTCCGCCGGCGCCTCCGCGAGACGGGCGGCCCAGTAGGCGTTGATCCGCGCGATGCTGGTCTGCGCCTTGCGCGTGGCGACGAGAGTCACGGAGCGGGCGTCATCCGGCGTCTGCCGGCGAATGACGAGTCCGCCGGTCTCGAGGGTGCGGATGGCCGTGCTCACGTTGCTGCGAGCCAGTCCGGTCACCTCCGCGACCTGACTCGGGGTGGTGCCCGGGGTGCGGTGCACTTCGCGGAGGACC
The DNA here is from genome assembly GCF_057197605.1 of Microbacterium sp. Z11_20. Lineage (NCBI taxonomy): Bacteria > Bacillati > Actinomycetota > Actinomycetes > Micrococcales > Microbacteriaceae > Microbacterium > Microbacterium sp. Z11_20. Next base: position 460,703 of record NZ_JBXVOQ010000001.1, read on the forward strand.
GCGATCTCGGTGCCGGTGAGCGGGACGACGTCGCGCAGTGCGGGGTTGCGGATGTCCAGCCGGTGCGCGAGATCCAGGACGACGTCGGCGAGGGCGGCGAGGTCGTCGGCTCCGGGCATGGCGGTCATGGCATGAGTCTACGCCGGGTATGATTATGCAATCATAAGTACGTGACGGTGCCGCGTTAGCACGCCGACCGGCGACGACGGAGCCAGGATGCTCAGACCTCGCTAGCGTGGAGGGGTGACCGCTCCTGTCGACCCCACGTCCACGTCCGCCTGGCGCGAGCTGACCGCCGCTCGCGAGACCTTCGTGCCGGATCTCCGCGCGTGGTTCGCGCTCGATCCGAGCCGCGTCCAGCGGATGACGCACACGCTCGGCGATCTGCACGTCGACCTGTCGAAGAACCTCGTCACCGACGAGATCCTCGCCTCCCTCGTCAAGCTGGCCGAAGAGACCGGTGTCGCCGAGCGGTACGCCGCCATGCTGCGGGGCGTGCACCTCAACACCAGCGAGGACCGCGCGGTGCTGCACACGGCGCTGCGGCGGCCCGGCCATGCCGAACCCGAGCTCGTCGTCGACGGCCAGCACATCGATTCGGACGTGCACGAGGTGCTCGGGCGGATGTCGGAGTTCGCCGAAGGCGTGCGGTCGGGCCGGTGGCGCGGGATCACCGGCAAGAAGGTCACGCACGTCGTCAACATCGGCATCGGCGGCTCGGATCTCGGCCCCGTGATGGTCTACGAGGCCCTGAAGCCCTACGCGGACGCCGGAATCGAGGCGCGCTTCGTCTCCAACATCGATCCGACGGATGCGGCGCAGAAGACCGAGGGCCTGGATCCCGAGACCACCCTGTTCGTGGTCGCCTCGAAGACGTTCACGACGTTGGAGACCCTCACCAACGCGCGTCTCGCGCGCGACTGGCTCTGGGCGCGGCTCGCCGAGCGCGGTGCGATCGACGATTCCGACGCATCCCGCACCGACGCTGTGGCCAGCCACTTCGTCGCGGTTTCTACCGCCCTCGACAAGGTCGCCGAGTTCGGGATCGATCCGGCCAACGCGTTCGGGTTCTGGGACTGGGTCGGCGGTCGGTACTCCGTCGACTCCGCCATCGGCCTCTCGCTGGCCATCACGCTCGGACCCGACGCGTTCCGCGAGCTGCTCGCGGGCTTCCACACGGTCGACGAGCACGTGGCATCCACGCCGCTCGCGCAGAACGTCCCCGTCCTCATGGGGCTCCTGAATGTCTGGTACACGAACTTCCTCGGTGCACAGTCGCACGCCGTTCTGCCCTACGCGCAGCAGCTGAACCGCTTCCCCGCATACCTGCAGCAGCTGACGATGGAGTCCAACGGCAAGTCGGTGCGCTGGGACGGCACGCCGGTGACCACGGACACCGGCGAGGTGTTCTGGGGTGAACCCGGTACAAACGGACAGCACGCGTTCTACCAGCTCATCCACCAGGGAACACGTCTCATCCCCGGCGACTTCATCGCCTTCGCGAACCCGGCGTATCCGCTGGAGGACGACGGCCGTGACGTGCACGGGCTGTTCCTGGCGAACTTCCTCGCACAGACGAAGGCGCTGGCGTTCGGCAAGACTGCGGAGGAGGTCGAGGCGGAGGGGACGAGCGGCGCGCTGGTGGCGGCGCGCACGTTCCCGGGCAACCGCCCGACCACGTCGATCTTCGGACCGGCGCTGACCCCGTCGGTGCTCGGGCAGCTCATCGCGCTGTACGAGCACATCACCTTCACGCAGGGCACGATCTGGGGCATCAACTCCTTCGACCAGTGGGGGGTCGAACTCGGCAAGCAGCTCGCCCTCCAGATCGCCCCTGCGATCGAGGGGGATGCCGCCGCGCTCGAGGCGCAGGATGCGTCCACGAAGGCGCTGCTCGCGTACTACCGGTCTCAGCGCCCCTGACCCGCCGCGAGCGCGCCCAGGCGGAGGTCTGGGGCGTACGGAGGGTTCGTCCAGGGTGGGGCGCGCAGACTTGAGGCTTGGTGTCTTACCCGAAGACGCCTTGCGCCACGCTGGCGCCGATCCCTCAAGGACGTACGTTCGTCATGCCTGCAGTTCGCACCGTCACGCCATCCCACCGTTCCTCCCGCCGCTTCGCCGCGATCGCCACGGCCTGCGCGGGGGCCGCGCTCGCTGTCGTCGGAACGACCGGCGTGGCAGCCGCCGCCGCCGAGCGGGTGGGCGAGTCGGTCATCCGGGAGAACGAGACGAACGTCTTCGTCGCGGAGTCTGTGGCGCTGCTCCAGCCTCTCAGCATGAGCACCGCCGACGCCCAGCTCACCCTGGCCAACGCCGAGGCCGCGGTCGCCCGGGCGACGGCCGTCACGACGGAGGTCGCCGGCTCGGGGCTCAGTGTCGGAGACGCTTCCGCCTCGGTGGACACGGAAGCGTTGCGCTCTGCGATCGGGCGGCTGTCGGCCGCGGGGATCGTCCCGGCGCTGCTCTTCCCGCAGGTGGCCGAAGACGCCGAAGCGCAGACGCGCATCGTCGACGAGCGCACGGCAGAAGTGCGCGCCGCTCTGGAAGCGGCGCGCACTCAGAAGGCGGCGGAGGAGGCTGCCGCCGAGGCCCAGCGGCAGGCGGAGGCCGCAGCCACCGCCGAGGCGCAGCGGCAGGCGGACCTCCGCGCTGCGGCCAACACTCCGGCCGGCGCGAAGGCGCTGGCACAGCAGATGGCCGCCGAGCGCTTCGGCTGGGGCGGCGACCAGTTCTCGTGTCTGGCGTCGCTGTGGGAGAAGGAGTCCAACTGGAACTACCAGGCGTACAACGCGTCGAGTGGGGCCACCGGCATCCCGCAGTCGCTCCCCGGCAGCAAGATGGCCAGCGCCGGCGCCGACTGGCAGACCAGCGCCGCCACGCAGATCGCGTGGGGGCTGGATTACATCGATCGCGCCTACGGGAGCCCGTGCGCGGCGTGGGGCAAGTCGCAGGCCGTCAACTGGTACTGAGAATCACCCGGCAGGGCAGAGCTCGGCAGCGGCAGGGAGCCGGCACGCGGATACCGGCCCGCGGATCGGAGTGCTCGGCTATGCCGCAGGGTTCGAGATGTCGTTCAACCGTGCGACCTCGTCGGCGGTGAGCTCCACCCGCAGGCTCGCAAGCAGGTCGCCGACCTGCTCCGGCCTGGATGCGCTGGCGATGGGCGCCGCGACGGCCGGCTGCTGCCGGAGCCACGCCAGGGCGATGCTCGCGATCGCGACGTCATGGTCGTGGCCGATCTCCTCGAGCGCATCGATGATCGCCAGTCCTCGAGGTGTGGCGTACTGCGACGCGCCGCCCGCGCGCGGCGATTGTCCTGCGGCATCGGGGGACCGGTACTTGCCGGTGAGGAAGCCGGTCGCCAGGGCGGGGTACGGCACGAGTGTCATTCCGAACTCCTCGGCGATCGGAATGACGTGCGTCTCGACATCGCCTCGGTGTACGAGGTTGTAGCGCGGCTGGATGGCGACGGGGACGGCCCCGCCGGCGGCCTGAGCGAGTGAGATCCAGGAGCGGATGCGGTCGGCTGAGTAATTCGACACCGCCGTATAGCGCACCAGGCCGTCCGTGACGAGGTCGTTGAAGGCGGCGACCGTCTCTTCGAGCGGAGTGTCGGCGTCATCGAAGTGTGCGTAGTACAGGTCGATGGTGTCCAGCCCCAGCCGCGTCAACGACGCTTCGGCGGCGGCGCGGACGTTCTTCGGGGAGAGTCCTCGGAAATCGGGGTGGCTGCTCACCTTCGTCGCGACCACCAGATCGCGGGGTTTCCGGGCGGCGAGCCATTCGCCGATGAGCGTCTCGCTCTCGCCACCGGAGTGCCCGCTGACCCACGCGCTATAGCCGTCTGCGGTGTCGAGGAAGTCGCCGCCGCCCGCGTGGAAGGCGTCGAGCACGGCGAAAGAGGCGTCGCGGTCGGCGGTCCAACCAAACACGTTGCCACCGAGGGCGAGGGGGACGACGTCGAGGTCGCTCGAGCCGATGCGGGCCACGCGGACGCGCGCTACTCGGCGGTGTAGTCGTGCGCCCAGCACACCTCGGGCTGGATGAGGAACACGGCATAGCCCGAGCGGTAGGCGTGGTCCTTGCCAGTGTAGAGACGTGCGATCCGGTCGACGATCTCCATCGCCGCATCCCCGTCGATCCGCTCGACCATACGGCCGCGGACGGTCGCCATGTCGAGCGGATTGTCCGGGTGCGTGATCGAGAGTGCGACGCGGGGGTCGGCGCGCAGATTCTTGTCCTTGCGTGAGCCGGCGAGGGAGAAGAACGCGAGCCTGTCGCCTTCGACGTCGACCCACACCGGCACGGAGTGCGGTGAGCCGTCGGGCAGCAGTGTCGCCACATGGGCGACGGCCCCCCGGACGAGATACGGGCGGACGTCTTCCCAGCTGTTCGGCATATCCACAGGGTAGGGGAAGCACGGTGTGGACGGGGGAAGGATGCGCAGGGCAGTCGGGGGCAGTACAGTCTGGTCATGTCACGCCCTCGCGCGATCGCACTATTGACGGCGGCCCTCCTTCTGACCGGCTGCGCCGCTCCGGTTGCCGAGCAGTCCCCGCCGTCGGCGGCGAGCCCGGCGGCGTCGTCGCCCGCCTCCAGCCCCACCCCGTCCGCGCCCGCACCGGTTGTCACCATCACGCTCGATGGCTTCGCTAACCCCGCTGGCGGAACCGGCGTCGCTTTCGACGATGGCGACGAGATCGTCACGTTCGTCGGCTCACTGGTCGGTTCGGCGCCCGCGGTGAGTGACATCGAAGACCCGTGGGGCAACGGTACGAGCATGGGAACGCGTTACGAGTGGGACGACGTCGAGGTGAGTGTCTCCGGTGGCACGGCGAACGTCTGGGTGCGATCGGCCACTCTCGGTGGAGCCCACGTGCAAACCGCCGAGGGGATCACGGTGGGCTCCACGCGGGCCGAGGCCCTGACCGCGGGAGCATGGGACTCCTATGACGAGGACGGTGACGGAATCGCAGACTGGCTGGGCATCGGGGCGGTCGAGGTGCCCGGTACCCAGTCGCTGACCAACCCTGGGGAAACGGGCGTCCAGTTCCTCCTGCTCGGCCTGGAGGGCGACACAGTCAGTGAGATTCAGGCGCCCGCCAATGACTTCAGCGATCTCTGAGCCCTCTCGGCCCGCAGAGCGCTGTGACCGGCGAGAGTCGCCGCGGCCCGCAACCGTCGTACAGTCCCGCCCAACCTGGTAGTTCACCGCAGAACCGGTTCGGCCGGGCTTGAGCGATATATCGTTATGTATCGTCGAGCTGTTCGTGCTCGGCACAGGGAGGTCATCATGAGCGGTTCATTCATGGGCGACGCGTTCGGCGGATTCGGCGGCGCAGGCCGCCCGAGCACGGGTTCGGGTTCCAGTTCGGGCTCCGGCGCCGGTTGGCCGATCAACGGCCTGTGGGACGCGATGGAGCAGTTCAGCAAGTCCTTCATGCCCAAGCCCAGCACGCGGATGCAGCGCGGCGACGTGCGCGCGGCGGTCCTCGCGCTCCTCGCCGAGAAGCCGATGCACGGCTACCAGATCATTTCCGAGATCGAAGAGCGCAGCGGCGGCAGCTGGAAGCCGAGCCCCGGTTCGGTGTACCCCACGCTGCAGCTCCTCGCCGACGAGGGACTCATCGACGCCGAGGAGTCGGGTGGTCGGAAGACCTATTCGCTCACCGACGAGGGACGTATCGTCGCCGGCGCCGAGACCGACAAGTCCGCACCCTGGGAGACCTCGGGTGCGCGCGAGGGCGGGCGTCACTCGACGCTGGCCAAGGCGGGCATGGATCTCGCCCAGGCGGCCGCACAGGTGGGTCGCTCGGGCAGCCAGGAGCAGGTGAAGGAAGCCGTCGCCGTGCTGGATGAGGCACGTCGGAAGCTCTTCTCCATCCTCGCTCAGGGCTGAGGTTGTCCGCGTCCGGCCCCCTGCCTGCCCACGGGCGTCAGGGGAGTTCGGCGACTGACGCCTACGCGATGCGCGCCCGCTATCGCCGCATCATGCGGTTCGCGGCCCGATACCTGGTGCAGTCGTGGTGGTACGAGCTCTTCCTGCCTCGCATCGGGTTCGCCCGGCTGGCCGCGCGCGGCCGGGCGATCCGACTGCAGCGCATCGCGCGGCGTTTCCACGTGCTGGCGGTGGATCTCGGCGGACTCATGATCAAGGTCGGACAGTTCATGTCCTCGCGGCTGGACGTCCTGCCCCCGGAGATCACGAGCGAGTTGCAGGGGCTTCAGGATGAGGTACCGCCGGTGCCGTTCCCGGCGATCCGCGAGCTCGCCGAGTCCGAATTGGGCGTGCCGCTCGAGCGGGCGTTCGCGTTCGTGGATCCGACGCCGTTGGCCGCTGCATCCCTCGGCCAGGCGCATCGGGCGCGGCTCGCCGAGGCGGATGCCGCCGACACGGGGCTCGCCGCGGTGGTCCTGAAGATCCAGCGGCCCGGGATCGACCAGGTCATCGACGTCGACCTGCGCGCCCTGCGCCGCGTGGGGCAGTGGCTCACCCGGGTGAAGGCGGTGGCCGACCGAGTGGACATGCCGGCGCTGGTCGAAGAGTTCGCCGCCACGAGCTTCGAGGAGGTCGACTACCTCCACGAGGCCGCGAATGCGGAGAGGTTCGCCGCTTCGTTCGCCGGCGACGGCCGCGTCGCCGTGCCCGAGGTGGTGTGGGAGCGGACGACCAGGCGGGTGCTGACGCTGCAGGATGTCACCGCGATCAAGATCAACGACCGGGAGGGGCTTCGCGCTGCCGGGATCGATCCGTCCGAGGTCGCCGCACAGTTCGCCGCGGTCATGTTCGAGCAGGTCTTCGCGCACGGCTTCTTCCACGCCGACCCGCATCCGGGCAACATCTTCGTCACGCCGCTCGGCATGGCCGACGACGGCGGGCGCGCATGGCGCTTCACCTTCATCGACTTCGGGATGATGGGCGAGGTTCCCGACAACCTCCGCGCCGGTCTGCGAAAGGCGATCATCGCGGCGGCATCGCGCGACGGCCGCGGTCTGGTCGCTGCGATCCAGGACGTCGGCGCCCTGCTGCCGTCAGCCGACAACGCCGAACTCGAACGCGCGCTGACTGCGGTGTTCGCCCGGTTCGGCGGGATGGGGTTCGCCGAACTTCAGCAGGTGGATCCGCGGGAGTTCCGCGCCTTCGCGACGGAGTTCGGCGACGTGCTGCGGTCGCTGCCGTTCCAGCTGCCGGAGAACTTCCTCCTCATCATCCGCGCCATGTCGTTGACGTCCGGGATGTGCAGCTCGCTGGACCCGGCCTTCAACGTCTGGGATGCCGTCGAGCCCTATGCCGATCGCCTGATCCGCGAAGAGAGCGGCAACGTCGTTCAGGGCTTCGCGGCAGAGGCGGCATCGGCGGCCGGCACGATGATGCGGCTGCCGCGACGGGTCGATGAGGTGATCACGCGGATAGAGGAGGGACGGCTCTCGGCGCAATCCCCGCGGATCGAGCGGCGAATCCGCGCGCTCGAGCGTCTCGGGCGCCGCGTGCTCGCGGCCGTGCTGTTCGCAGGGCTGCTGATCGGCGGCATCCTGCTGCGCCCGGAAGAGGCGGTCTTCGGGGCGGTGCTCATGGCCGTGTCGGTCGTGCCCCTGCTCTACGCGCTCTTCGCGGGGTTCGCCGGCCGCCGCGGCTTCGACTGACTTCCGTCGGCTCCTCACCACATGGTGGGCCGGCATCGGCCATGCTGGTCGCGTGACCACAGTGGATCTCAAGAAGGAGATCGCCGGATACGGCGCCCAGCGCACTTTCGAGATCGTCGACATGCCCCCGCTGCGGTACCTCACCCTGGAAGGGGCCGGCGACCCGAACACCGCCGCGGAGTATCGCGCCGCCCTGGAGACGATCTACCCCGTCGCGTACAAGCTGAAGTTCCTCAGCAGGCGTGAGCTCGATCGCGACTACGTGGTCCCGCCGCTCGAGGCGCTCTGGTGGGCCGACGACAGGGAGGCCTTCACCTCCGCACGCGACACGTCGCAGTGGAACTGGATGCTTCTCAATCTCGTGCCCGATTGGGTCTCCGACGACGACGTCGTCCGCGCGCTCGACGCGGCAGGGGATGCTCCGCTTCTCGAGCGACTGCGTGTCGACACGGTGGCCGAGGGCCGGTGTGTCCAGATCCTCCACGTCGGCTCCTACGACGACGAGGCGCCGGTGCTCGCGGCGATGCACGACGAATTCATCCCGAGCCATGGGCTGCAGATGAGCGGCCGCCATCACGAGATCTACCTGAGCGACCCCCGCCGTACCGCTCCGGCGAAGCTCAAGACCATCCTGCGACAGCCGGTGACACGGCCTTAGTACCAGCCGACGCGGACCGACTGCTCCCACGCCCCGCACGGCGTGCCGTAGCGGCCGGAGATGTACCCGAGGCCCCACGAGATCTGCGTGCCGGCGTTGGTCTGCCAGTCGGCACCGGCCGAGGCCATCTTGCTGCCGGGGAGTGCCTGGGGGATGCCGTAGGCGCCGCTGGAGGAGTTCGACGCGTTCACACGCCAGCCCGACTCCTTGCTCCACAGCGACACGAGGCAGTTGAACTGATCCTCGCCCCACCCGCGAGCGGCGACCATGCCACGGGCGGTCGCCTGAGCGCCCGCGGGGCTGTTGTCGCCCGTACCGGCGGGCACGGCCGGGAGCGGCGCTGTGCCGCCGGAGCCGGCGGGGCTGCTGCTGCCGCCACCACCGCCCGTGGACGGCTTCGCCGCCTTCGCCGCTGCGGCAGCGGCTGCCGCAGCGGCCGCCTCTGCTTCGATGCGCGCCTTCTCCGCGGCCTCTTCTTCGGCCTTCTTCTGGATCGCGCCCTCGAGGCCGCCTCGCAGCTCGGCGACGCGGATGTCGACGGATGCGACGAGCTCGGCAACATCCTCGGTGAGCGCCGGCATGAGGGGAACGGGGAGGACGTGGGCGCCCTCGAGTCGGTCGGCTGCGGCCTCGAGCGATGCAGTGTCGACCGACGTGTCGGGCTGACCGATGTCGAGGCCTGAGGCGGCGATGTCGGCCTGCACGGTGGCCGCGGCCTCAACGGAAGCGCCGGCGGCGGCGACCGCATCCTGCGCCTCGACGAGCTCGGGAGCGGCGGGCTGAATCTCCATCGCCGCGCCGAAGGAGGCGAGAGCGTAGGTGCCGGCGGGCGAGGGGGTGGCTGCGGCGGCCTGGGGGACAGGCACCGTGCCGGTCATTCCGACCGTGCAGGCGGCGGCGAGGACAAGGCTCCCGACGACGAGAACCGGGCGGCGGCGCGTGCGGCGTTCGGCCTGACGGCGGGTACGGCGGGTGGAGACGGATGATGTGTTCGGGCGCATGAAACCGGTTCCGTATAAGGGGTCCACGCCGATGAATCGGCGCCTCGCGTCCGCGTCATGCGGACATAAAACCCCAAGCTTGGCAGTCGTTACCTGGGCGTTACCTGGGTGGTGTGGTCGGATCGCGTCCGGGGAAAGGCCGATCCGGAGCCTATTCGGCCAGCCGCGGGCGTCGATGCGCGGGTCGTCAGCGGGGCCCGCCGGATGGTCACCGCCACCCGCTACGGTAGGCGGTTGTAGTTCCTATATACATTCGATGAGGAGTGCCCCGTGGTCGCTGGTCTTCCTGCTTTCCGTGCCGCCGCCGGCGCGCTGCTCGGTGCGGCGCACGTCCTCGGTGACGACGCGCTCGAGCACTATTCCGACCCGTTTCCGGTCGGGGACCCGGACGAGTTCCGCACGAGCCTCGTCGTGCGGCCGGCGACGGTCGAGGAGGTCAGTGCCCTGGCACGGCTCGCGACGGAGACCGGGGTCACGCTGTGGCCGATCTCGCAGGGCCGCAACAACGGATACGGCGGCCGGAGCCCTCGGATGAGCGGCAGTGTGGTCGTCGATCTGTCCCGCATGGACCGCGTGCTGGACATCGACGGCGTGAGCGGTACGGTGCTGGTCGAGCCGGGGGTGCGGTTCTCCGACCTCTACACCGCCGTGCGCGACAGCGGTGCTCCGTTCTGGACGTCAGCCCCCGACCTGTCGTGGGGGAGTGTCATCGGCAACGCGCTGGAGCGCGGGCTGGGATACACCGCGTACGGGGAGCACTCCGCCCAGGTGTGCGGATTGGAGGTCGTCCTGCCCGACGGGGAAGTCGTCCGCACCGGCATGGGCGCGATGGAGGGCAGCAGGACGTGGCAGCTCTACAAGCCCGGCTTCGGCCCCGCCGTGGACGGACTCTTCTTCCAATCCAACCTCGGCATCGTCACCAAGATGGGTCTGTGGTTGATGCCGAAGCCCGAGGCGTGGGCCGCGGTCGACGTGGCCGTGGACGGATTCGACGATCTGGCACCGCTGATCGATGCGATGCGTCCGCTCAAGCTCGACGGCACGATCCAGAGCACGGTCGTCATCGGTGACCCGCTGGGTGCGGCCGCGTTCTCCGGTCCCCGCAGCGCGTGGCAGGAAGACCGCGGCATCCTGGCACCCGGCGTGCACGAACGGATCATGGAGCGCTACGGTGTCGGCCGCTGGAACATGACCTTCGCGCTCTACGACCACGCCGAAATGCTCGATGCCCGCATCGGGGTGGTCGAGCGGGCCTTCGCGGCGATCCCGGGCAGCCGCGTCACGGTGACGAGATACGCGGGGGATGCCGGGCCCGAGGACATCGCGTACGGCCATCGCATCAAGGCCGGCATCCCGGACATGTACGCCGAGAAGCTGTCGTTCTGGTTCGGGGGTCGCGGCGGGCACGTCTCCTTCGCGCCGGTCCTGCCCCTCGACGGGACGGAGGCCCTCGCCCAGGTCTCCCGCCTCCGCGAACGCTTCGAGGCCGCCGGATTCGACTACTGCGGGGCGTTCACGGCGGCGGGGCGCTCGATCGTCCATGTCACCGAGGTGCTCTACGACCGCGACGACGCCGAGCAGGTGGCGCGCGGCCGCGCCCTCGTGCACGGATTGATCGCAGACCTGGCGCGCGACGGGTATGGCGAGTATCGCGGACACCTCGCCTTCATGGACGACATCGCCGCATCGTTCGGCTGGAACGATCGCGCCCTCGGGAGGCTGCACGGCCGCCTCAAGGATGCGCTCGACCCGGCCGGCATCCTCGCGCCGGGTAAGCAGGGCGTCTGGCCGGGGCTCGGGGACTGAGGGCGGCAGGGCGTCAGGTCACCGTCCGTCGACGACCGACATGAACCCGGCGAACGCGAAGATCCCGGGTACGGCGTACAGGAAGATGAGCAGCGCGAACCACCCGATCGCGCCGATGATCGGCCACACCCCGCGGTTGGGGTCGCGGATGTCGAGCCGCCGGCCGTCGGAACCGATGCGCGGCGTCGGTGGAACCCAGACGACGTCCGGCTCGTCGCGCGCGGCCCGCAGCGCGACGAGCGCGCGGGGCACCTCCTGACCGGGAACCCGCTCGTCGACGTATTGGCGCGCCGTGGACATGACGCGCGGGACGACGCTGGTCAGCGCAGCGCCGACCGACTCCCAATGAGCGGGGGCGCTGAAGTCGACCGGCGACGCGAAGAAGACGAGCGTGTCGTCGACGATCTCCACGTTGTAGCCGCTCGCGTCGTCGATCAGGGCAGCCATCACGTCGGGAGTGAGGACGTACAGAGCGTCGGCGCCGTACGCGGCGGGGGAGTAGGCACGGAACCAGCGGTCGAAGTCGCCCTCGAGGGAGAGCCGCTGGCTCCGGCCGACGGCGACGGGGAGGTCGCTGCGCGCACCGTCGTTCGAGGTCGCGTCCAGGATCAGATGCGGCAGCGGCGCGGGCAGCCGGACGGCGATGTAGTGCCATCGGGTCGAGCGGGCGCGGCGGTGAGCGAGGGTGCCGAACTCCACGCCGGGGGCGACGAATCGCGGATACACGTTCACGCCCCGGGTCGCCGGGGTGATCAGTGCGGAGAAGGTCGCTACCGTACTCGGGCGCGGCACGAACCCGTTGGCGAGAGCGGTGAGGTCGCGCCGCCAGTTCTTCAGTCGCGCGCGGGGCGAGGGCGGGAGGGCCGCCCAGCGGCGCAGCCAGTGGCTGCCGTACAGCCACGCCGCCAGCAGCGCGATGATCACCAGGAGTCCGATGACATCGGCTGCGCGGGTCTCCCCGTCCTGATAGGAATCCACCCGTACCCCGATGATCATGAAGGCGATGCAGAGGTACCAGAGGATGAGGCAGTGATTCACGTGCACGAGCACCGTGCGCCGGGTGGGGACCCACGTCGGTCGCGAATCGTGACGCACGGCCGCCATCGCGGCAGCGACCTCTGCTTCGGGCGCGGTCAGCCACCGCAGATCCATGGTCATCGTTCGGCCTCCCCGCATCGGCCGGCTCAGAGGCACGGCGGATGACGGCATTCGACGCGCCCGATCGGGTTCGGGCGCGAGTGCTGGATCAAGCATGCCTCCTAGGCTGAACGGATGCCGTCCGCGACACCGACCCCGCTCGCGTCGTGGCGATTCTCCGGCCGCCTTCGCCGTTATCAGGCGGACGTGCTGGAACGCGTCGACGTGGATGCCGGTTCGCCGCTGCACATCGTCGCCCCACCCGGTTCCGGCAAGACCCTGCTCGGGCTCCTTCTCGCCGCGCGCCGAGGGCGCCGCACGGTCGTCTTCGCTCCGACGACGACGATCCGGGGGCAGTGGGCTCGGGCCGGAGCATCCCTGGCCCCCCACCCGGCGGGGGTCTCTGAGGATCCCGAGCGCCCCGGCGACCTCACCGCCCTGACTTATCAGGCCCTCAGCGTGCTGGACACGGCCACTCCCTTCGCGGGCTCGCCCGCGCGCGCTGGCGCGACGAGCTCGAAACCGACGGGCTCTCCTCGGACGCGGCGGGGAGGTGGCTCGACGAGCTCGAGGCCGGCAACCCGAAGGTCTACCGGCGCGGCATCGCGAGCCGGGCACGGACTCTGCGCCGACGGGTGGTGCGGGAGGACGCCGACGTGCTCGCGTCGGCGTTGCATCCCAACGCCCTCGCGCTCATCGACCGGCTCGTCGCCGAGGGGGTGGAGACGATCGTCCTCGACGAGTGCCATCATCTGCTCGACCACTGGGCGGTCGTGATCGCCGCCCTCGTCGCCCGGCTGCGGGCCGCGGGCGGGGCCCCACTGCTCATCGGGCTCACCGCGACCCTCCCCTCGCCGGACGACGCCGACGAGTACGACAACTACACGGCGCTCCTCGGCGAGGTCGACTACGAGGTGCCGGTTCCGGCGGTGGTGCGAGAGGGAAACCTCGCTCCCTACCGCGACCTCGTCCGCTTCGTCGAGCCCACCGGCGACGAGCTCGCCTTCCTCGCCGCGCACGCCGAGGGTCTCGCCGTGCTCCTCCGTGCGACCTTCGCGCACGACACCGGCCTGCGATTCCTCGTCGACCGCCTTCAGCCCGAATCCGAGCCGCATGCCGGCCGGTCCGAGCTCGAGCCGCCGCCGCACCTCTCCGAGGCCGACTCCGTGGACGTGGGCCTGGGCGCTGCGTTCGCCGATGATTTCGCGGGGTCTGAGGCGGCGGCCGCGATGCTCGCCACGGTGGCTCCGCAGCACCCGCTCGTCGCGCGGCTGCCCGATGTCGCGCGGCGCCCCCCGACCACCGACGAGTCGTTGCGACTGCTCGCCCGTTTCGCACTGGATCGCCTGCTGCCCCATCCCGCCGAACAGCCGAGATGGGAGCGCATCCGGCGCACCCTGGCCGACTTCGGCCATGCGCTCACCGACCGGGGGGTGCGCCGCACGCGCGACCCGGTCGACACGATGCTCGCGTCCTCGCTCGCGAAGGACTACGCCGCGTGCGACATCCTCCGCCTCGAGCGCGAGGCTCTGGGCGGGGAGGGATTGCGGGCCCTCGTCCTGACCGACTTCGCCGAGCACGGCAACACGCACGGCGGGCTCGTCGGCATCGCCGGCGCGCTCCGCACGTTCGCCGTCCTGGTCGCGGATGCGGCCACCGCGGGGGTGCGGCCGATCCTCGTCACCGGCACGCGCACGCGCATCGCCACGCGTGACGCCGACGTGCTCGTTCCCGCGCTCGAAGAGCTGCTGGGCGTCCCGGTGGTGGCGGCGCCGGTGCTCGAGGCGCCGCACCTGTCAGAGGTGCACGCGCCGGGCGCCGGATCGGCGGGGCTCGTGCGCGCCGCATCCGCACTCCTCGTGCGCGGAACGGTGCAGGTCGTGGTGGGAACGCGGGGACTCTTCGGCGAGGGCTGGGACTGCCCGGCCGTTCACACCCTCATCGATCTGACCGCGGTCGCGACGGCATCGGCGACCCAGCAGCTGCGCGGGCGCACCTTGCGGCTCGACCCGTCGTGGCCGGAGAAGGTCGCGCACAACTGGACGGTCACCGCGCTCCTTCCGCCGGCCTTCCCGCTGCAGACGCAACCCGATCTGAACCGGCTCCGCCGCAAGCACGCACGGCTGTGGGGCCTCCACGCCGACGAGCCGTCGCGCGTCGTACGGGGGCTGTCCATCGCCCTCACCGCAGAGCAATGCGTGGCGCTGGAGGGCGTGCGCGCGAAGCATCCGGCGGCATCCGTCGACGCCCTGAACGGTCTGCAGGAGGTTCCGGCGCGGTCGGTCACCCGCGGTGCGTGGCGGATCGGGGAGGAGTACGACGATCGGGAAAGCGTGAGCGCTCTCGTGCCGCGGCGGCACCAGCAGCCGGTGTTCCGCACGAGCGCGCCGGCCTCCCGCGCGCTGGGCGGCGCGTTCGGGGGCGTGGCGGCGGCCACCGCGCTCGGCTCGACAGGCGCTCCGCTGGTCGGATTCGTCCTGGCGGCTCCCGAAGCGGGGATCATCGCCGGAGCGGTGGCGCTCGCCCTCGGGCTCAGCACGGCGCCGCCTCTCGCGCGAGCGTGGCTCCAGACGCGCGCGCAGTCCAGGGATGCCGCCGAGACCTACCGCCGGATCGGCACCGTCGTGTGGGAGGCCCTCCGCCGGGCCGGACGCGTCGCCGATACGGACGTGTCGGCCGCGGTGTCGGAGGGCGAACCGCAGGGCGCTTTCGTCCCCATCGCGATCGAGGCGCCGACCGCCGCGCTGGCCGATCAGCGCACGTTCGCCGCCGCGCTGACCGAGCTGTTCGGTGTCGTGCGGACCCCGCGCTTCCTGATCGAGACCGGGAGCGGCGGCCGTACGGGCGTTGTGCGTGCGGTGCTGAGGCGGGCCGATCGCGAACGCCCGAGGCACTTCCTCTCCGTTCCCGCCGTGATCGGCCGTCGGCGCGGGGATGCGGAGGCCTTCGCCGCGGCGTGGGAGCGCGAGGTCGGCCCCTGCCTCCTCCACGCGATGGACCGGCCTGGTCGGCTCGCCCTCATGGCCCGGGCCCGTCGCGGCGGCGGCGAGTGGGCGCTGCCCGTCACGCGAGAGGAGTGGCGGTGAGCGGCTCACCGTTGCGACGCCTCTGCTCGCGCCCTCGCCCCGGGGTGGTTCCGCTCGGCGGCGCGGGGAATGTCGGAGGTATGTTCTAGTCTTTTCCCATGACCACAGACCGCCTTGACCCGCTGGAGTACTCCGGCGTGGACGGCGAGGCGCTGTGGCACGAAGCCCCCGGCCTCCCCGACGAGCTCGACCCGATCGACCTGGTGACCGAGGTGTCGACGATGATGTCGGTGTTCGCCGCGCAGCGCTTCGAGCGTGTCGAGGCGATGCACCGTGAGGCGCTGACGGAGGCGACGACGTTCCGCGGAGCGTCGCCGGAGATCATCGAGCGGTCGCTGCGCCTCGAGCTGGCTGTGGCGTTGCAGATGACCGAGCATGCCGCCGACCGGCTGCTGATCACCGCCGAGGGCCTCGTGGCCCGGTACCCCGCGATGCTCGCGTCGCTCTCCCGGGCGCAGACCACCGAGCGGCACGCGGAGGTGTTCGTGGAGCTGGTCGACACGGTCGAGCCGGCGCTGCGGGAGGAAGTGGTCCCCATCGCGGTCGAGTTGGCCGAGGCGCATCCTCTCGGCACGTTCCGCCGGTTGCTGCGCAGACTGGTCGAGACCGTCCGCGCGGCGACCTTGGCGGAGCGTCATCGTGACGCGATCGCGACTCGGCGAGTCGTGATCGAGCCGTCGGCCGACGGGATGGCGTGGCTGCTCATCCACCTCCCGGCCGTCGAGGCGCACGCGGTGCACGAACGAGTCACCGCCATGGCGAAGATTCTCGCCGCCGAGGAGGGCGAGGAACGCACGCTCGATCAGCTCCGGGCCGACGTGGTGGGCGATCTCCTCATCGATGGCGCGGTGGCTGCACATCCCGACGCTGCCCAGGGCATCCGGGCGACGGTGGCCGTCACGGTCCCCGCTCTCGCCCTCCTGAATGACGAACTGGCCGCCCGGAGCGAGCCGGCCATGGTGGAGGGGGTCGGGCCCATCCCGATCGAACGGGCACGGGAACTGGTCGGCACGGCCGACGGGTGGATGCGGATCCTCACGCACCCCGAAACCGGGATGGTGCTCTCCGTCGGACGCACGAAGTACCGACCGCCCGGCGCTCTGCAAGAACTCGCCCGCTGGCGGGCAGGCCGATGTATGGGCCCCGGGTGCGCACTTCCGGCCTCCCGATGTCAGATCGATCATCAGGTCGCGTGGGAAGACGGCGGTGCGACGGAGCTGTCCAATCTCGCCCCGCTCTGCCAAGGGCACCACACGATCAAGCACCACGGCGGATGGCACGTACGCCAGGTCGACGGCGGCGGAGCGATCGAATGGACCTCACCCCTCGGTCGGCGCTACGTCGTCCAACCGGAGCGCCGGGTTCCCGTCTTCCGCGCCGCGTGAGCACAGCGTCGGGGGCGTGCGTTCACGCCATGATGGTGCGAGTGATCGGCAGAGCGCAGTGAGCAGAGCGAAGTGAGCAGAGCGCAGTGATGTCCAAGAGGCGCGTCTCGAGCGGCCGCCGGGCACAGCCGATCCGGGGCGGCTTGACGGCGCTGTTCGCGATTCTCGTCGTGAGCCTGGCGGTCGTGGTGGTCGCACCGTTGTGGGCGCCGCACTCGGCTCCCGGCTCCACCGCGGCGCCGGCAGACACCGCGGCGCCGGCAGACACCGTGGCGCCCGCGGACACGCGTGCGGAGGCCGCGGAAGCCCTCGACGCTCTCGCCGCGCTGGAGACGGTGTCGGGGCAGTCCATCGCCCGCTACTACCGGGAGTCTTTCGGACGGGCATGGCACGACCACGACCGCAACGGGTGCGACACCCGCAATGACGTGCTGCGGCGGGATCTTCACGATGCGGTCCTCAAGGTCGGCACGAACGGATGCAAGGTGCTCTCCGGCATCCTGGTGGACCCTTATACCGGCGAGCAGGTCGAGTTCGTGTCGGGCGCGGACACATCGGTGCTCGTCCAGATCGACCATCTCGTGCCGCTCGCGTGGGCCTGGCGGCACGGTGCGGAGTTCTGGAGCGAACAGGAGCGGATCGCGTTCGCGAACGACCCGGACAATCTGCGGGCGACCGCGGGCGCGGTGAACCAGTCGAAGGGGAGCTCGGGGCCCGCGGACTGGTTGCCGCCGTCTGAGGCATCGCATTGCGAGTACGCCCACGACTACACCGCCGTGCTCGCCGCGTGGGAACTGGGTATCAGCACCGCCGAACGGCACGTACTGGAACGCACCCTTGCGCGCTGCTGAGCTCGGGGGGTGGAGGAACATTTCGCACCCCGCCAGCGTTTGCTAGTCTTGAGTGTCACTCGTGTGGCTCGTTCCGCACGTCCAGGCCCCGGCCTGGGTGACATCGCACGAAATCAATCCGCTTCGCTTCGGCTCGCGCCGTTTCGTCTCGGTTGCTGAGCGTTCCCGCTCAACGATCGTATGGCTGCGGAATGCCTCATCCTCAACCGGGGGAGAGGCACGAGCAGAAGCCCGACACAAACCCAACTAGGACAGCCCACTACATGACTACCGCAACGACCGCCCCGGCCACCAAGCAGGTCGCGATCAACGACATCGGCTCTGCTGAAGACTTCCTGGCCGCGGTCGAACTGACCCTGAAGTTCTTCAACGACGGCGACCTCATCGAAGGCACCGTCGTGAAGATCGACCGCGACGAGGTGCTCCTCGACGTCGGTTACAAGACCGAGGGCGTTATCCCCTCGCGCGAACTTTCCATCAAGCACGACGTTGACCCCAATGAGGTCGTCAAGGTCGGCGACCACGTCGAGGCGCTGGTTCTCCAGAAGGAGGACAAGGAAGGCCGCCTCATCCTGTCCAAGAAGCGTGCGCAGTACGAGCGCGCCTGGGGCGACGTGGAGAAGATCAAGGAGACCGACGGTGTTGTCACCGGCTCCGTGATCGAGGTCGTCAAGGGTGGCCTCATCGTCGACATCGGCCTCCGTGGCTTCCTGCCGGCATCGCTCATCGAGCTGCGCCGCGTCCGCGACCTCACGCCGTACCTCGGCCAGGAGATCGAGGCGAAGATCCTCGAGCTCGACAAGAACCGCAACAACGTGGTTCTCTCGCGCCGCGCTCTGCTGGAGCAGACGCAGTCCGAGTCGCGCTCGAACTTCCTCAACAACCTGCACAAGGGCCAGGTCCGCAAGGGCACGGTCTCCTCGATCGTCAACTTCGGCGCGTTCGTCGACCTGGGTGGCGTGGACGGCCTCGTGCACGTCTCCGAGCTCTCGTGGAAGCACATCGAGCACGCGTCCGAGGTTGTCGAGGTCGGCCAGGAGGTCACCGTCGAGATCCTCGAGGTCGACCTGGACCGCGAGCGTGTCTCCCTGTCGCTGAAGGCGACGCAGGAAGACCCGTGGCAGGTCTTCGCCCGCACCCACGCGATCGGCCAGATCGCACCGGGCAAGGTCACCAAGCTCGTTCCGTTCGGTGCGTTCGTTCGCGTCGCAGACGGCATCGAGGGCCTCGTGCACATCTCCGAGCTGTCGGGCCGCCACGTCGAGCTCGCCGAGCAGGTCGTGTCGGTCGGCGAAGAGGTCTTCGTCAAGATCATCGACATCGACCTCGAGCGTCGCCGCATCTCGCTCTCGCTCAAGCAGGCGAACGAGTCGGTCGACCCGTTCGGCACCGAGTTCGACCCGGCCCTCTACGGCATGGCCACCGAGTACGACGAGCGCGGGGAGTACAAGTACCCCGAGGGCTTCGACTCGGAGACCAACGCGTGGCTCGAAGGATTCGACGAGCAGCGCGAGAAGTGGGAGCAGGAGTACGCCGCTGCCCAGGCTCGCTGGGAGGCCCACAAGGCCGCCGTCGCCAAGGCCCTCGAGGCCGAGGCGAACGCTCCGGCTCCGAGCGCGGATGCTCCGGCATCGACCGGTGGCGGAGGCTCGTACTCCTCGGAGTCGGCCTCGGCCGGCACCCTGGCCGACGACGCCGCTCTCGCCGCTCTGCGCGAGAAGCTGTCGGGTCGCTGATCCAGCACTGATGTAACGCTCCACCCAAAGCGGGCCGGAACCTTCGGGTTCCGGCCCGCTTTTCGTTTCCCCGTCGCCTCACGCCCTGTTCGACGCGCAGGCCCTGTCGCGGTCGGCAGGGCGCTTGCCTACCTACGCCACATTGGTGATAACCTAAAGCCTGTAGGTCTACCGGATGGGAGAGCGGGCGATGGCACGAGCGGGCGTGACGGTCGACCGCATCGTCCGCACGGGCGCGGAGCTCGCCGACGAGCTCGGCTTCGACCGGGTGACGGTCGCGGCGGTCGCGCGGAGGCTCGGCGTCCAGACGGCGAGCCTCTACTCGCACATCCTCAGCACCGGCGATCTCAGCGTCCGCATCACGCTCCTGGCCCTCGAAGAACTCGCCGACCGCGCGGCCGAGGCGGTGGCGGGTCTATCGCGCCGTGACGCGATCGCCGCGCTGATGAACGCCTACCGCGACTATGCGCGGGAACACCCCGGCCGGTTCGCAGCGATGCTGGCGACCGTGGATGGCGAGACCGCGGCGTCCAGCGCCGGCCCCCGCCATGCCCGCCTCGCCGAGGCGGTCCTGCGCGGGTACGGGCTGGATCCCGGCGCGACCGTCCATGCCGTCCGCCTGCTGGGGAGCACGACGCGCGGCTTCATCACCCTCGAGATGAGCGGCAGCTTCGCCCACACCGCCCCGGCTCCCGAGGAGAGCTGGGTGCACATCATCGACGCGCTCGACGGGCTCCTTTCGCAGGGCCCGGCGGCGTGGCACACGACCCCGGGAGAACCATGACCCTCAACGATCTGCGCGTGGTACCCCTCGACGAGGGGCTGGTGCGGGGCGCGGCCGAGCTCGAACGCACCGAGCGGGGGCTGCTGCCGCACCGGCTGCCCGCGTGGGCCCGGGCCGAAGCATCCGATGCCCAGCTCGCCATGGTGCAGTCCCAGCCCTCCGGCGTCCGACTGGTCTTCCGCACCACCGCGACGGCCATCGAACTGGACGTGCGCCGCAGGCGTGTGGCGTATGCCGGACTCCCGGCGCGCCCCGACGGGGTCGTCGACCTGGTGGTGGACGGCCGCCCGGCCGCCTGGTCCACGACCTCCGACGGGATCACGACCGTGATCGACATGGCCACCGGCGCGCGCTCCACCCAGGAGGGCCCGGCGAGCACCGCTCGGTTCGGAGACCTGCCCGCCGGGGAGAAAGCCGTCGAACTGTGGCTCCCGCACAACGAGACGGTCGAACTCCTCGAGCTCCGCGCCGATGCGCCCGTCCTCCCGGCGGAGGACACGCGGCCCGTCTGGGTCCACCACGGCAGCTCCATCAGCCAGGGCTCCAACGCCACCCGGCCGACGGGGATCTGGCCCGCAGTCGCCGCGCGTATCGCGGGAGTCGAGCTGGTCAATCTGGGGTTCGGCGGAAGCGCGCTGATGGATCCCTTCGTCGCGCGCGTGATGCGCGACACCCCCGCGGACGTGATCAGCCTCAAGCTCGGCATCAATGTGGTCAACACGGATGTGATGCGGCTGCGCGCTTTCGGCCCGGCGGTGCACGGCTTCCTCGACACGATCCGCGACGGCCATCCCCGCACACCGATCGTCGTCGTCTCGCCCATCTTCTGCGCGATCCACGAGGACACGCCGGGCCCGGGGGCCTTCGACCCGGAGGCGCTGGCGCAGGGCGAGGTGCGTTTCATCGCGACGGGCGACCCGGCGGAGCGGGCCGCGGGGAAGCTCACCCTGACCGTGATCCGGGCGGAGCTCGCGCGCATCGTGACGGATCGACGCCGTTCCGACCGCCACCTGCACTACGTCGACGGACTCCGGCTCTACGGCGAGGAGGATGCGCAGGCGCATCCCCTCCCCGACGCCCTCCACCCCGACGCTGCGACCCACCTCCTCATCGGAGAGCGGTTCGCCCGCCATGGGTTCGCCGACGCCCTGGAGCGCGCTTCCGGCCGCCTCTGACCCCGGCCGGCGACCGGGTGTCAGCCGACGGTGCCGGCCCGAGCACCGCACGATGGCACCGCAGGGGGATGTGGGCGGGCAGGGGCCATCCGTAGCGTCGGAGACATGATCACAGCGGAAGGCCTCACGAAGAGGTACGGACACAAGACGGCCGTGGACGACGTGTCGTTCACGGTCAGCCCGGGCAAGGTCACGGGGTTCCTCGGCCCCAACGGCGCGGGCAAATCCACGACGATGCGCATGATCGTGGGCCTTGACCGGCCGACGTCCGGCCACAGCACCGTCAACGGCAGCGACTACCGGCGCCTGCGCGCGCCGCTCACCGAGGTCGGGGCGCTCCTCGACGCCAAGGCGGTGCACACCGGCCGCACGGCGAGGAACCATCTGCGCGCCATGGCAGCGACCCACGGCATCCCCGCGTCCCGTGTCGACGAGGTGGTGGAGCTCACGGGCATCGGTTCGGTCGCCGGGAAGCGCGCCGGCAGTTTCTCGCTCGGCATGGGCCAGCGGCTCGGCTTGGCCGCGGCGCTCCTCGGCGACCCGCACACGCTCATCCTCGACGAGCCCGTCAACGGACTCGACCCCGAGGGCGTGCGGTGGGTGCGGCAGTTCGTGCGCCGCATCGCCGCCGAAGGGCGCACCGTGCTGCTCTCCAGCCACCTCATGAGCGAGATGGCGCAGACGGCCGACCACGTCATCGTGCTCGGACGGGGAAAGGTGCTGGCGGATGCCCCGCTGCAGGAGCTCGTTCGGGCCTGGACCACCGCGGCCGTCCGGGTGCGCACGCCGCGCGCGACCGAGCTGGCGGCGGCCGTCTCCGGGCAGGGAGTCGAGGTCGTCACGACGAGCCCCGACTCGCTCGACATCCATGGGCTCCCGGCCGCCCGCATCGGCGACCTCGCCGCCGAACGCGGCATTGCGCTTCACGAACTGACCCCGACCACCGGGTCCCTGGAAGAGGCCTACCTCGCCCTGACCGGCGAATCGGTCGAGTACCGGACGAAGGAGATGGCATGACCACCGCATCCGTGACATCGGCATCGCCGCGGCTCCGGACGAGCCCCTACCGGCTCACCTTCCCCCGGGCGCTCCGCAGCGAGTGGATCAAACTGTCCACCCTGCGATCGACCTGGTGGTCGATCGGCATCGTGGCCTTGCTCACGATCGGGATCGCCGTGCTCATCGCGCTGGCGGTGGACGGTCCGGGGTTCGCCGGCATCCAGGCGGTCGTCCTGCCCGTCCAGTTCACGATGCTGCTCGCCGGCATCCTCGGGGTGATCGCGGTGACGGGCGAGTACTCCACCGGGATGATCCGGTCCACCCTCACCGCCGACCCGAGCCGCGCGTCGGTGCTCGCGGCGAAGGCCGTCGTCGTCGCCGGGCTGATGTTCGCGGCATCCCTCGTGATCTTCGTCGGCGCAGCCCTCGCGATTACTCCGATCCTCGAGCCGAGAGGCAATGGAATCGCGTGGGGCGCGGCGGACGAATCGTTCCTGCCGCTCCTGGCGGCGGCGTTCTCGATGGCGATCTTCGCCCTCATCGGGGCGGCATTGGGGTTCCTCCTGCGCAGTGGCGCCGGCGCGATCGCGGCCACGATCGCTCTCCTGTTCGTCCTGCCGATCGTCGTGGGCATCTTCCCCGCGTTCGACCCCACGGCGTGGCAGTGGCTGACCGATCTGAGCGCGTACCTGCCGTCGGCGGCGTCGCAGAGCCTCATCCTGCCGCTTCCCGACACCGGGCTGAGCGCCACCGCGGCACTGGTCACGCTGTGCGGATGGGCTGTCGCGGGGCTCCTCGCCGCCTGGGCGGTGCTCCGGATGCGCGACGCGTAAAGTCGACGCCGTGCCGAGCCCGCGCAGCCGCCGTTCCTCCTCGCCCGCCGAGGAGGAACTGCGGCTGCCGCGCGCCCCGGGGCTCATCCGGCAGTTCTGGGCGCGCCATCCGCTCTTCGCCGACATCCTGATCGCCCTGATCTGCCTGGTGCTTTCGCTCCTTCCCGCGGCGCCGTTCCAGCCGGCCGATCTGCGGGACGGAGAGTCGGCCGTCGACCTGCCCTGGGCATCCGCGATCCCGCTGGCGGCCGTCGCCGCGGCATCCGTCCTGCTGTTGTCGCGCAGGAGACAACCGACCCTCGTCTTCGCCGCGTGGTTCGTCAGCGCCGCGACCTTTCTGCTGTTCGATCCCACCAGCGGCAGCCCTCTCGTGCTCGTCGCCACCTATTCGCTGGCGGTCTACCGCTCGTCCCGCGCGTGCTGGGTCGGGTACGGCATCGCCATCGGAACGCTCGGCCTCCTGGGGCTCGCTCTGGTGGGCAGCGGCAGCCTCACCCTCCAGACGGCGAGCACCGCGGTCATCGCGGAAGCGGTGCTCGGACTCATCGGTTCGCTCATCGGCGTCAACGTCGGCAACCGGAAGCGATACCTCGAGGCGGTGCTCGCCCGGTCGCGCCAGCTCCTCGTGGAACGCGACCAGCAGTCGCGCCTGGCCGCAGCGGCCGAGCGGGCGCGGATCGCGCGCGAGATGCACGACATCGTCTCGCACTCGCTCACCGTGGTCGTCGCCCTGTCCGAAGGCGCGGCGGCGACGCCCGACCGCGAGCGGGCGCGCAGTGCCATGGATGCGGCAGCCGCGACCGCACGCGAGGCGCTGACGGAGATGCGAGCCATGCTCGGCGTGCTTCGGGAGAGCGCCCCCGACGCCCCGCTCGCGCCCATGGAGCCCGTGGCCGCCGAGGCCACGGTGGCCGCCGCCCAGCGCGCGGGTTTCCCCGTGACGCTCGCCGTCACGGGATCGCCCTCCGGGTCGGACGCCGTGCGCTTCGCGATCGGGCGGATCGTGCAGGAGGGCGTGACCAACGCCATGCGGCACGCCCCGGATGCGACGGGCATCGAGGTGCGGATCGGCTACGCGGATGCGGAGGTGCACGTGACAGTGCGGAACGACGGTGCTTCGCGACCCAGGGGGTCGGGAGGATTCGGCATCCAGGGCCTGATCGAACGGGCGGCGCACGTCGGGGGGAGCGTGACGTCCGCGCTCACCCGCGACGGCACGTGGGAGCTTCACGCCGTGCTCCCCGCGGCTGCCGCCGACGCGCGGGATGTGCCCGCCGAGTTCTCGGCGCCCGGGGAGGCACGCGCATGAGCGACCCCATCCGCATCCTTCTGGTCGACGACCAGGAGCTCATCCGCGTCGGATTCCGCCTCGTGCTGGAGGCAGAACCCGACATGATCGTCGTCGGGGAGGCGGCCCAGGGCGAGGCGGCCATCGCCCAGGCGGCCCGGCTGAGGCCGGACGTCATCCTCATGGACGTGCGGATGCCCGGCGTGGACGGCATCGCGGCGACCGAGCGGATCGTCCAGGCCGAACCGCGGGCGAGGGTGCTCGTCCTCACCACCTTCGACCTCGACGAGTACGCCTTCGGAGCCATCCAGGCCGGCGCGAGCGGATTCCTCCTGAAGGACGTGCAGCGCGCCGACCTGACTGCCGCCATCCGCTCGGTCCACGGCGGAGACGCGGTGCTCGCGCCGCGCGTCACGCGCCGGCTCCTGGACCACGTCGCCTCGCGGATGCCGGGGACACCCGCCGGTCCCGATCCCGCGACGCTCCTCACCGAACGCGAGAACGAGGTCTTCCGCGCGATCGGGCGGGGCCTCACGAACGCCGAGATCGCACAGTCGCTGTTCCTCAGCGAATCGACGGTGAAGACCCACGTGGGACGCGTTCTGGCGAAGATCGCCGCCCGTGACCGCGTGCACGCCGTCATCCTCGCCCACCGCTGGGGCCACGTCGCCCCCGACGACCGGGGCCCCTGAGCCGGCGTGCCGGGCATCGTGAGCGGATCGCGGGGCGGCGGATCTCGGCCGGTTCGCGGATCCCCTAGCGTGGGGGAGTGAGCGGCTTCACCGGACACCTGCCAGGAAGCCGCGTCTACCGTCGGCTCCTCGCCGGTCTCTTCTTCGCCGGCGTCGCGACGTTCGCGCAGCTGTACTCGCCGCAGGCGGTGCTGCCCATGATCTCCGACGACCTCGGCATCGCACCCGCCACCGCCGCACTGTCGATCTCCGCGTGCACGCTGGGCCTGGCGCTGGCGGTCATCCCGTGGTCGATGGTCGCCGACCGCATCGGCCGGGTCGCCGCCATGGGGATCGGCATCCTCGCCGCGACGGCGCTCGGCATCGCGGCACCGCTGGCGGGCGACATCGGGCTGTTCCTGGCCATCCGTCTCGTCGAGGGCGCCGCGCTCGGCGCCGTGCCGGCGGTGGCACTGGCGTACCTCAGCGAGGAGGTGGATGCGGGACACGCCGCAGCTGCGGCCGGCAGCTACATCGCCGGCACCACCGTGGGCGGGCTCGCCGGGCGGCTCGTTTCGGGTCCCGTCGCCGACCTCACCGAGTGGCGCGCGGGCCTGTGGGCCGTTGCCGGGCTGTGCGCGGCGGCGGCCGTGCTGTTCCTCTGGCTCGTGCCGAGGGCGCGCGGATTCGTGCCGCACCGGCACGCCCCCGACCCCGGGCCGCGCATCGCCGCCCGACTCGGCCTGAACCTCCGCTCGCCGGTGCAGCTCACGCTTTATGCGCTGGCCTTCCTGCTCATGGGCGGTTTCGTCGCGATCTACAACTACCTCGGATTCCACCTCACCGCGCCGCCCTTCGCGCTGCCCGCATGGATCGTCACCCTGCTCTTCCTCGCGTACCTGGCCGGTACGGCGTCCTCGCCCTGGGCGGGTGTGCTCGCCACGCGGCACGGGCGGCTCCCGGTGCTCCTGGCATCCATCGCTCTCAGCATCCTGGGACTGCTCGTGATGCTGGTGCCGGCCGTGCCGGTGCTGCTGGTCGGGCTCGTGGTGTTCACGGCCGGCTTCTTCGGCGCGCACACGGTGGCCTCGGGCTGGGCCCCCGCCGCGGCACGCCCCGACACGCGAGCCCAGGCATCGTCGCTGTACTACCTGGGCTACTACGGCGGATCGAGCGCCCTCGGATGGGCGCTCGGATGGGTGTTCGCCGACTCGGGGTGGGAAGCGTTCCTCGCCGCCGTCATCGCGACCTGCGTGGTGGCCGGTGCTCTGGCGGCGGGAGTTCTCCGCGGGCGGGGCCTGACCGCCGTCGGCCGGACATCGCGTTAGGGTCGGCGCATGGCCGAGGCATCCGACTACTGGGTCGACGCGGGCATCATCCTGGGATGGAATCCGAGCCTGTGGGATGAGTGGCCCGGCTCTTACGCTGCCGTGGTGACGGGCGTCGCGGCCGGTACCCCGTATGTCACGCAATGGTCCGTCGGATCCCGGCGCGAGGTCGAGCCCGGCACGGATGCCTGGTTCCTCCGCCAGGGCGGCTCCCACGGACTCATCGGCCATGGCACGGTGCTGACGCATCCGTACGAGGACGTGCATTTCGCCGACGCCCGCCGCACGGCCCGCTTCGTCGATGTGGCGTTCGACACGCTCGTCGTCGAGGAGGACCGCGTGCCGCGCGACATCCTGGAGGTCGTCGTCCCGGAGGTGGCCTGGCGGTATCAGTTCCGCTCGGGAAATCGCGTCGCACCGGAACCGAACCGGCGCCTCCGCGACCTGTGGCGCGACGCCCTCACCGGCCTGCCGGGACGCTGACGCGCGGCCCGGCCCCGTCAGCGAGGGCGTCGCGCGCGGGCGGCGGAACAGTACGGGAGGAGGCCGTCATCGGGATCGCGCGCGCGGGGGGCACGCGCGCGATCCCGATGACGAGCCCGATGCCGGCGACCAACAAAAGGATCGACAGCAGCAGGTCATCCATACTTGCTCGCATCTGTTCGGTGGGGGGGTATCCGACGACGCTCTTCGAGCCTAAGCGGCACTCATCCGCGTGTCTGTAGACCGTATGGGGGACAGCCGTGTCGGCGCCGGGCCGTACGCTCGGCGGATGCGAAGGACGTGCCTGGTCGACGGATGCGGCGCTGCCGTGGACGCCGACGCACCGCTCGCGCTGTGCCCCCGGCACTACGCGGTGGCGGGGGAGTGGGACGCCCGCGAGCACGGCGTCACCGACCTGCTGCCCTCGCCGTGCCTCGTGTGCGCGTCACGTCTGGGTGTCCGATGGCCGAGCGGCTGGCAGTGCGCGGCGTGCGAGTGGCGGCACGGCGACGTGCCCGACGACGACCTCCCGCCGCCGCGTGTGGACGTCGTCTACTACCTCCGCTACACCGACCGGGTGAAGATCGGCACCACGGCGAACCCCCGCCGGCGGCTGGCGGCGATCCGCCACGACGAGCTCCTCGCGTTCGAACGCGGCGACCGGAGCCTCGAGGCCCGGCGCCACGTCGAGTTCGCCGTGGACCGCTACCCCGGCACGGAGTGGTTCCGGCTCTCCGGCACCCTCACCGCGCACATCGCGGTGCTCGGCGCGGGTGCCGGCGACCCGTGGACGCTGTGGGCCCGCTGGCAGAGCGACGCACTCGCCCACCGCGGCTGACGCCGGGGCGAGGTGTCAGGTGGCCGGCGGCCCGAACATCTGGATCTCGCTCACCGCCTCGAAGCCCATCCGGCGGTACACGGCGATGGCCATCTCGTTGGACTGCAGGGTGACCTGGGCAAGGCCCTCTTCACGCGCTCGGGATACGGCAGCGGCCACGACAGCGGTCGCCGCGCCGCGCCGCCGGTAGGCCGCCTGGGTCGCGACGAGGTAGATCCCGGCGAGGTCCCCGGTGATCAGCATCTCGACGGTCGCGCGGATGGCCCCGTCGGCGACGTACCCGTATCGGATCAGCCGGTCCTCGTCGTACCTGCGCGCCGGGTCCAGCGCCGCGATCTGCGGGATGACGGCGTCGGGCACCTCCATCGGCGCGGCGTACGCCCGCACCCACTCCGCGGCCTTGCCGGTGCGCTCCCACTCGATGATGCCCGTCGGCGCGTTCGGAGCGGAGTAGGCCGAGGAGCGGGTGAGATCCATCGCCATGACGGTGCTCGTGCCGTAGTGCGGTGCGCCGAGAGTACTCAGCGTCTCGCGCGTCCGAGGGTGGGACTGGTCCGTGACTTCCCAGATCCAGGGGACGCCCGTCATCCGCCGCCGGACGTCTCCGACGACCTCATCCGGGTGCATCTCGTTGTGGGTGACCCCGTTCAGGCGCGGGTACTGCGCGCCGCTGCGGTAGATCTGAAGCGGGCCGGTGACCGACCCCTCCATTCCCCATCCCTGCCAGAAGCGGCGGTAGTTCGCCAGCAGGGCCGTGAGGTCGTAGGCGGTGTCCGTTGTCAGACTCATGGCCACAACGGTAGGCACCGCCGACGCAGGAGAGAACCGGGCACCTACGTAAAACACTACGTATTGTGCTGCGGGCGCCGCTGTCCGCGGGGCGCTACTGTCATCCCCATGGCCCGGCTGTCCGACAACGAGCTCCGTGCTCGCGGCGAGGACAGCACCCGCGACCGCACGGTGCTGCTGAATCAGGCCCTTCTGGCGGGCGTCACACTCGTGGTGAGCGTGGTCGCCCTGCTGCTGGACGAGGTGACCCAGCCCACCACCTATGTGATCGGATTCGGGATCGTCTATCTGGCTGCTGCGGCGGCGGTGCTCGTGCCCTGGAAGCGGCTGCCGTTCTGGGCCGCCGGCATCCTGCCCGTCATCGACATCATCGCGGTCGCCTTCATCCGCGACGGGGCTCCCACTGCCGGGCTGGGCCTGCTGTGGGTGTTCCCGGCGATCTGGGTCGCCGCCGTGTTCGGATTCGCCGGGGTCATCACCTCCACGATCGTGATCACGGCGCTGTTGGTGGTGCTCATCTGGCTGGATTCGGTCGGGCGCGTCTCCGCGTCGACCTTCCTCCTGCCCATGGTGCTCGCCGCCCTCGGGTGGCTGGTCGCGCTGTTCACCCGCCGCGCGGATGTGCAGCGCGAGTTGCTCGAGAAGCAGTCGGCGCATCTCCGGCGTTCGGTCGACCGGGCGCGGCGCCAGGAGGACATCGTCACCGAGGTGCTGGACGCGGTCGATTTCGGTGTGACGCGCATCACACCCTCCGGCGAACTGGTGGTGACCAACCAGGCGCATGCGGTTCTTCAAGGACGCTCGGCGTGGAGCGGCGAGGAGGTCCCCGCCTTCGCCGCCGACGGCACGCGGCGGTTGGAACCGTGGGAGGCGCCGCTGTCGCGCGCCCGCCGAGGAGAGACGTTCGAGAACGAGCTCGTCTGGTACGGGCTCCCCGGGGAGGGGCGTCGCGCGCTGATGATCACCGCCCGGCGGCTCACCGACCTGGACGGATCGCCCGCGGGATCGATCGTGGTGTCGCGCGACGTCACGAACGAGGAGCAGGCGCTGCGTGCGCGCGAAGATCTCGTGGCATCCGTCTCACATGAGCTGCGCACGCCCCTGACGTCGATCATCGGCTACCTGGAGCTGGCGCTGGACAGGCCGGGGCTTGCCGAGCAGACGCGCCGCGACCTCGAGGTCGCCGAGCGCAACGCCGGGCGCCTGCTCGAGCTCGTCGCCGACATCCTGGCCATCTCGGCCTCCTCCCGCCAGGGAGTGAAACTCCTCATCCATCCCGAGCCCGTCGATGTCTCCGTCATTCTCGCCTCCGCCGTCGAGTCCATCGCGCCGCGTGCCGCCGAGCGGCACATCACGATCGACACCACCGCCATGGGCTCGGTCGTGGCCGCCGTCGACCCCCACCGCATCCGCCAGGTCATGGACAACCTGCTCTCCAACGCCGTCAAGTACAACTACGACGGCGGCATCGTGCACGCGGGCATCAGCGGCGACGGGGTGCATGTGTGGATCACCGTGAGCGATGAGGGCCCCGGCATCTCCGCCGAGGAGCAGCCGCACCTGTTCGAGCGGTTCTTCCGGTCGGACGCCGTGCGCAACTCCACGACGCACGGCTCGGGCCTGGGCCTGGCCATCAGCCGCGATATCGCCCGGGCACACCACGGCGAGATCTTCGTGCAGACCCAGTCGGGCAAGGGCGCCACGTTCACCGTCCGGTTGCCCGTCGCGTTCGAGGAGGACGACGAATGATCATCTTGGATCCCTTCACCGTCAGTCTGGTCACGGCGCTGGTGATCGTCGTGTCGGGCGTCTTCTACCTCGTCGAAACGCTGCTGCGCAAAGAGGGCGCAGCCGGGCGGCTGTGGGCCATCGCTTTCCTGGCCGGGATCCTCAGCGTGATGAGCTACCTCGTCTGGTCCGTGGAGCCGGGAGCCTTCGTGGCCGTCGCCCTCGGCAACGGTGCTTTCGTGGCGACCGCGGGGTTCCTCTGGCTCGGCTGCCGCGCCTTCAACGGCCGCAGTCTCCGAGTGAGCGGCATCGCCCTGGCTGCCGGTGTCACGGTCGTGATCCTCTCGGCCCTGCTGGCCGGCCCCGATGGCGGCGACTGGGCCGGTGCCGTGGCGACCTTCCTCGGGAATGCCGTCTTCGCAGCGGTCGGCGCCGTGGAGACGCGGCGCGGTGCGCTGGCCACGCAGTGGAGCGCGATCGGGCTGACCGTCGTCCTCTTCATCGAGGCGGTGTGGTTCATCGTGCGCACCGCGGTGTTCCTCATCGCAGGGTCCGAGAGCGACCTGTTCCAGACCTGGTTCGGCACGATCGCGGCGTCGTTGCTCACCATCGTCCTCACCATCGCGACAGTGGTGACCACGTCCGTCCTGCGGGCAGGGGAGTCCAACCTGCGCGGGCAGCGCGACACCGTCACGCTGCACGTCGCCCACGACGGCGTGCTGCTGCCGGAGTCCTTCCGGGCTCTCACCTCCGCGATCCTGGACACCGCGCGCCTCAAGAAGGAGACGATGTGCATCATCGCCGTCGGCGTCGAGGACCTCGTGCGCATTGCGACCGCCTTCGGGCCGAGCGAGGCCGAGGCGGTCGCCGCGGCGTGGCGGAGCGGAGTGCGCCGCCACGCGCCGAGTGCCGCGATCGTCGGCGAGGCGGGCCGCACGACATTGCTGGCCGCATTCCTCACGACCTCGTTCGCGGATGTGCGTCGAACCGCGAGCATCATCCATCGCCGTGTGCTGGATGACATGGCCGAGCTCAGCCTCTCGGTGCTCCCCGTGGTGTCGGTGGGGGTCGCGCTGACCGACCAGGTGGGCTACGACTTCGACGCGCTGGCGGACGCTGCCAAGGACGCCGCGAAGCGCTCGGCCTCCAGCCACGACGCATCCGTCATCCTCGCCGAAGGATGACGGACCCGGTCACTCCTCGCCGAGGGCGGCCTGGA
Source organism: Microbacterium sp. Z11_20 (assembly GCF_057197605.1). NCBI lineage: Bacteria > Bacillati > Actinomycetota > Actinomycetes > Micrococcales > Microbacteriaceae > Microbacterium > Microbacterium sp. Z11_20. The sequence continues at coordinate 492,142 of NZ_JBXVOQ010000001.1, forward strand.
CGCGCGCGCGGAGCTCGCGCGGGCGGAACGGCTTGGTGATGTAGTCATCCGCACCGGCCTCGCGGCCCTGGCGGGCATGGTCCTCGTCGGCGCGCGCGGTCACCATGAGAATGCGGGTGTCGCTGAAGGCCCGGATGCGTCGAGCCGTCTCGAATCCGTCGATCCCCGGCATGCTGACATCCAGCGTCGTCACGGCCGGGGCGTATTCGCGGACGAGTTCAATGCCCTCGAGGCCCGCGGAGGCGGTGTGGACGTCGAAACCGGACCCGGACAGGACGGTCGAGATCAGCGTGCGGATATCGGCGTCGTCTTCGATGATGACCGCCACGCGCGGGTTCGACATCCGTTACCTCGGTACTCCGCCGACGTCGGGGTGCGGGCGGACATCTGAGATCGTAATACACCCCTCCATCGTCAGCGCAGGGGTAAGCGGTGCGGGCGCCGCCGGGCGGAGGCGTGCCATGCTCGGGAGATGCCTTTGATCGCACTGACCGGCGGCATCGCCTCGGGCAAGTCCACGATCGCGCGGCGACTGGCCCACCACGGCGCGGTCATCGTCGACGCCGACCAGATCGTCCGCGACGTGCAGCAGCCGGGCTCACCCGTGCTCGCCCAGATCGAGCGTGCGTTCGGCGCCGAGGTCATCCGGCCGGACGGATCGTTGGACCGGCCGGCCCTCGGCGCGAGGGTGTTCGGCGACGCCGAGAGTCTGGCCGTGCTCAACCACATCGTCCACCCGGCCGTGCGCGCCGAATCCGAGCGGCGTTTCGCGGATGCGATGACCGCCGACCCGCGCGCGGTGGTCGTGTACGACGTCCCGCTCCTGGCCGAGGCGCGGGCGGCCGATCCGTGGGACGTCGTCGTCGTGGCGCATGCGCCGGCCGAGACCCGGGTGCGGCGGCTCGTGGCCGAGCGCGGTATGAGCGAGGCCGACGCGCGCGCGCGGATCGCGTCGCAGGTGCCGGACGAGGAGCGGCTCGCGCTCGCGGACGAGGTCATCGACACGTCCGGATCGCTCGAAGAGACCCTCCGCCAGGCCGACCAGCTGTGGGAGCGCCTCACCGGCTGACGCGGCATCCGCGGTCGGCGAACGCTCGCCCTCGGCGTCGGACGGTCGGCCTACGCTGGAAACATGCAGGCCACCCGATCCGTCCGTCCGTTCGAGGTCGTCAGCGAGTACCAGCCGTCCGGCGACCAGCCGCAGGCCATCGCGGAGCTGGCGGCGAGGATCAACGCGGGAGAGACCGACGTGGTGCTGCTGGGCGCCACCGGAACCGGGAAGTCGGCCACGACGGCCTGGCTGGTCGAGCAGGTCCAGCGCCCCACGCTCGTGCTCGCGCACAACAAGACCCTCGCGGCGCAGTTGGCGAACGAGTTCCGTGAGCTGATGCCGAACAACGCCGTCGAGTACTTCGTGTCGTACTACGACTACTACCAGCCCGAGGCGTACGTCCCGCAGACCGACACCTTCATCGAGAAGGACTCCTCGGTCAACGCCGAGGTGGAGCGGCTGCGGCACTCCACGACCAACTCGCTCCTGTCACGCCGCGACGTCATCGTGGTCTCCACCGTCTCGTGCATCTACGGACTCGGGTCGCCCGAGGAGTACCTGCGCGCCATGGTCGCGCTGCAGGTGGGGGAGCGTTACGACCGCGACACCCTCATCCGCAAGTTCATCGCGATGCAGTACAACCGCAACGACGTGGACTTCTCCCGCGGCAACTTCCGCGTGCGCGGCGACACGATCGAGATCATCCCGGTGTACGAGGAGTTCGCGATCCGCATCGAGATGTTCGGTGACGAGATCGAAGCCCTCTACATGCTGCACCCGCTCACCGGCGACGTGCTGCAGCGGATGGAGGCCATCCCGATCTTCCCCGCGACGCACTACGCGGCCGGCACCGACACCGTCAAGCGCGCCATCGGCACGATCGAGCACGAGCTGGCCGAGCGGCTGAAGGAGCTCGAGTCGCAGGGGAAGCTCCTGGAAGCCCAGCGCCTGCGCATGCGGACCACCTTCGACCTCGAGATGCTGCAGCAGCTGGGCTTCTGCTCGGGCATCGAGAACTACTCCCGCCACCTCGACGGCCGCGGTCCGGGCGACCCGCCGCACACGCTCCTGGACTTCTTCCCCGACGACTTCCTCATGGTCATCGACGAGTCGCACGTCACGGTGCCGCAGATCGGGGCGATGTACGAGGGCGACGCCTCGCGCAAGCGCACGCTCGTCGAGCACGGCTTCCGGCTCCCCAGCGCCATGGACAACCGGCCGTTGCGATGGGACGAGTTCAAGAACCGCGTGGGGCAGACGGTGTACCTCTCGGCCACACCGGGACGCTACGAGATGGGCATCGCCGACGGCGTCGTCGAGCAGATCATCCGTCCGACCGGGCTCGTCGACCCGCAGATCATCGTGAAGCCCTCGAAGGGACAGATCGACGACCTGCTGGAGCAGATCCGGGTGCGGGCGAGCCGCGACGAGCGCGTGCTGGTGACGACGCTGACGAAGAAGATGGCCGAGGAGCTCACCGACTTCCTCGGCGAGCACGGGGTGCGGGTGCGGTACCTGCACTCCGACGTCGACACGCTCCGCCGCGTCGAGCTCCTCACCGAGCTGCGTGCGGGTGTCTACGACGTCCTCGTCGGCATCAACCTCCTCCGCGAAGGCCTGGACCTGCCGGAGGTCTCGCTCGTCGCCATCCTCGACGCCGACAAGGAGGGGTTCCTGCGCAGCGGCACGTCGCTCATCCAGACCATCGGGCGCGCGGCGCGCAACGTGTCGGGTGAGGTGCACATGTACGCCGACAGGATCACCGACTCGATGGCCAAGGCGATCGAAGAGACCGATCGTCGCCGTGAGAAGCAGGTGGCGTACAACCTCGAGCACGGCATCGACCCGCAGCCGCTGAGGAAGAAGATCGCCGACATCACCGACGTGCTCGCCCGTGAGGCGAGCGACACCAAGCAGCTGCTCTCGCGTCGCGATGCGGCGGCGTCGAAGAACGGCAAGGGCAAGTCGCCCACGCCGCAGCTGCGCCGCACGGGCATCGCGGCGGAGGGCGCCGAGCAGCTGGAGGCGACCATCGCCGACCTGAGCGATCAGATGCTCGCCGCCGCCGCGGAGCTGAAGTTCGAACTGGCCGGGCGTCTGCGCGACGAGGTGCAGGACCTCAAGAAGGAGCTGCGAGCCATGGAGCGCGCCGGACACGCCTGACCCGCTCGCCGTTAACCGCCGCGGTACACGGGGAGCGGGTCAGGGGCAGTGCATGAGGGGCTTCGGGCCGGTGCGGTCGAAGGTGTGCGCCGACATGGCCTTCCCGCACAGCGGGCATGCCCGCTCGGAGCGCTCGGGTTCGGGAGTGGTCTCGTAGGGTCCGACCGAAGCCGGCCCCGCGATGCGGATGAGCCGGGTGTTCAGGTAGGTGTACCACCCGCCGGCTTCACGGACGCGCTCGCGCAGCGGACGGCGTCCCGCATCTTTTCGTGCCATGCTCCCCAGTGTTGGCGCTCGACACGCTGCGTGCAACGTGGGCCGCCGCCCGCCGGAGCGGGATGCGCTCGTCGCGAACCTGAAGCCGGTGTCAGAACCCCCGCCTAAACTTGACGGGTGCCCATCGTTCCTGCCGTCCTGCCCGGAAACACCAGCGGAAAGCTCAGTGTTCGCGGTGCGCGCGTCCACAATCTGAAGGATGTCGACCTCGACATCCCCCGCGATGCTCTCGTGGTCTTCACCGGCTTGTCCGGATCGGGGAAGTCGAGCCTGGCGTTCGACACCATCTTCGCCGAGGGCCAGCGACGCTACGTCGAGTCGCTGAGCGCGTACGCCCGGCAATTCCTCGGCCAGGTCGACCGGCCCGACGTCGACTTCATCGAGGGCCTCAGCCCGGCGGTCTCGATCGACCAGAAGTCGACCAACCGCAACCCGCGCTCGACCGTGGGCACGATCACCGAGATCCACGACTACATGCGTCTGCTGTGGGCGCGGATCGGAGTCCCGCACTGTCCCGAGTGCGGTGCGCAGATCCAGCGTCAGACGGTGCAGCAGATCGCCGACCAGCTCATGGAGCTGCCCGAGCGCACGCGCTTCCAGATCGTCGCGCCGGTCGTGACGCAGAAGAAGGGCGAGTTCGTCGATCTCTTCAAGGAGCTCAGCGCCAAGGGGTACGCGCGCGCCGTCGTCGACGGCGAACTCGTCCAGCTGGCCGAGCCGCCGGCGCTGAAGAAGAGCTACAAGCACGACATCGCCGTGGTCGTCGACCGTCTCGTCGCCGCCCCCGACATCCTGGGACGCGTCACCGACTCGGTCGAGACGGCACTGGGCCTTGCCGGCGGCATCATGCAGGTGAACTTCGTCGACGAGGAGGGGGATGCTGCGTGGCAGTCCTTCTCGGAGAAGCTCTCCTGCCCCAACGGGCACGCGATCCAGCTCACCGAGATCGAGCCGCGGACATTCTCGTTCAACGCCCCGTTCGGCGCGTGCCCGACCTGCTCGGGCCTGGGCACCCGCATGTCGGTGGACGTCGAGCTGATGCTGGGTGACGAAGAACTCTCCATCCGCGATGGGGTCATCATCCCGTGGACGACGCAGGGCAAGGGGCTGTTCCAGTACTACGAGCGGCTCCTCGAGGGGCTCGCGCGCGACCTGAAGTTCTCCCTCGACACGCCGTGGAAGAAGCTGCCCGTGGCGGTCAAAGAGGCCGTGCTGCGTGGTGAGAACTACAACGTCACCGTGAAGTGGAAGAACCGCTACGGCCGCGAGATGCGGTACACGTCCGGCTTCGAGGGTGTGGTTCCCTACATCGAGCGCCAGTATCTGCAAGCCGAGTCCGACACGCAGCGTCAGCGCTGGTCGGAGTTCCTCCGCGAAGTGCCGTGCCCGGCGTGCAACGGCGACCGCCTGAAGCCCGAGGTGCTCGCGGTGCACGTCCACGGCCACTCCATCGCGGATGCGTCGCGCCTGAGCCTCGCCGAGGCGCAGGAGTACTTCGCGCAGCTCGAACTGACCGACCGCGAGGCGCACATCGCCGCGGCGGTCCTCCGGGAGATCCGCGCGCGGCTGGACTTCCTCATCCAGGTCGGTCTCAACTATCTGAGCCTCGGCCGCGCCGCCGCGACGCTCTCCGGCGGCGAAGCCCAGCGCATCCGGCTCGCCACGCAGATCGGGTCGGGACTCACCGGAGTCCTGTACGTCCTGGACGAGCCCTCGATCGGGCTGCACCAGCGCGACAACCGCCGCCTCATCGAGACGCTCATCAAGCTCCGCGACCTCGGCAACACCCTCATCGTGGTCGAGCACGACGAGGAGACCATCCACGCCGCCGACTGGGTCGTCGACATCGGCCCCCGCGCGGGCGTGGACGGCGGCAACGTCGTGCACTCCGGACCGCTGTCCGGGCTGCTGACGGATGAGCGGTCGCTGACCGGCGCCTACCTGTCGGGCCGCCGCGCCATCGCCACGCCGCCCAAGCGCCGACGGATCGACAAGAAGCGCCAGATCACGGTCGTGGGGGCGCGCGAGAACAACCTGAAGAACGTCACCGTCGACTTCCCCCTGGGCGTCCTCACCGCCGTGACCGGGGTGAGCGGCTCGGGCAAGTCGTCGCTGGTCAACGGCATCCTCTACGAAGTCCTCGCCTCACGCCTGAACGGAGCGCGCCGCGTCCCCGGCAAGCACACCCGTGTGACGGGCCTCGACAACCTCGACAAGGTCGTGCACGTGGACCAGGCGCCCATCGGCCGCACGCCGCGATCGAACCCGGCGACCTATACGGGGGTCTTCGACCGCATCCGGACGCTCTTCAGCGATACCCCCGAAGCGAAGGTGCGCGGCTACCAGGCCGGCCGGTTCAGCTTCAACGTCAAGGGCGGGCGCTGCGAGGCGTGCTCCGGCGACGGCACGATCAAGATCGAGATGAACTTCCTCCCCGACGTGTACGTCGACTGCGAGGTGTGCCACGGCAAGCGGTACAACCGCGACACGCTCGCCGTGCACTACAAGGGCAAGAACATCGCCGAGGTGCTGGAGATGCCGATCTCCGAGGCCGCCGACTTCTTCGAGCCGATCCAGGCCATCCACCGCTACCTGAAGACCCTCGTGGACGTGGGCCTCGGGTATGTCCGGCTGGGCCAGTCGGCCACGACGCTGTCCGGCGGCGAGGCGCAGCGCGTGAAGCTCGCCACCGAGCTCCAGCGCCGCAGCAACGGCCGTTCGATCTACGTGCTCGACGAGCCGACCACCGGTCTGCACTTCGAAGACGTCTCGCTGCTCCTGCACGTGCTGAACGGTCTCGTGGAAAAAGGCAACACGGTCATCGTCATCGAGCACAACCTCGACGTCATCAAATCGGCGGACTGGGTCATCGACCTCGGACCCGAGGGCGGCTCCGGAGGCGGCACGATCGTCGCGACCGGCACGCCCGAGCAGGTCGCGCGCGTCGAGGCCAGCTACACCGGCGTGTTCCTCGCCGAAGTGCTGGCGGGTCGTTCGCTCGCCGAGCCCATCCGCAGACGCGAGCCGGAGCTCGAGCGCAAGGCGGGCTGAGCGTGGCATCCCGAGAACGGATGTCGCAGCTTCCCTACCGCCCGAAGCCCGGCGAGATCCCCACCAACCCCGGCGTCTACCGGTTCCGCGACGCCGATGGTCGCGTGCTCTACGTCGGGAAGGCCAAGAACCTCCGCGCGCGGCTGTCCAACTACTTCGCACCCCTCAGGTCGCTCCACGAGCGGACGCGGCGCATGGTGACGACCGCCGCATCCGTGGAGTGGACGGTCGTGGCCAGCGACGTCGACTCGCTGCAGCTGGAGTACATGTGGATCAAGGAATTCGATCCGCCCTTCAACGTCCGCTATCGCGACGACAAGTCGTACCCGTTCATGGCGATCACGCTCGCCGACGAGGCGCCCCGGGTGATCGTGACCCGCAACCGGCGCATCCCCGGGGCCAAGTACTTCGGCCCGTATCCCAAGGTCTGGGCCGTGCACGACACGATCGACCTGATGATCAAGGTCTTCCCGATCCGCACGTGCAGTGACGCGTCGTACAAGAAGGCGATGCAGAGCGGGCGTCCGTGCTTCCCCGGACAGATCGGACGCTGCGGCGGGCCCTGCTCGATGAAGGTCACGATCGAGGAGCACCGCGCGATCGTCGACGACTTCGTCGCGTTCATGGCCGGCGGCGACCAGCGTTTCCGCAAGACCCTCACCGCGCGGATGCGGGAGGCCTCGGCCGCGATGGACTACGAGTCGGCCGCCGTCTACCGAGACAAGCTGCAAGCCATCGACGCGGTACTGAACAAGAGCGCGCTCGTGCTCGCGCCCGACACCGACGCCGACCTGTTCGGCATCGCGGAGGACGAACTCGCCGCCGCGGTGCAGCACTTCGTCATCCGCGGCGGACGCGTGCGCGGTGTCCGCGCGACGACGATCGAGAAGGAGATCGACATCTCCGGCGCCGAACTGGTCGACCAGGTGCTGCAGCGCACCTACGGCGATGCCGCCGCCGGGGACATCCCGCGGCAGGTGCTCGTCCCCTCGCTTCCCGACGACGCCGCCGAGCTCGAAGACTGGATGCGCGAACGCCGCGGCAAGAACGTCACGATCCAGGTCGCCCAGCGCGGGCGCAAGGCCGAGCTGATGAAGACGGCCACACTCAACGCCCAGCAGGCGCTGATGCTGCACAAGACCCGGCGGACGAGCGACTACGTCGCCCGCACCCAGGCGCTGTCCGACCTGCAGGAGGCTCTCGACCTCGCCGAGGCACCGCTGCGCATCGAGTGCTACGACGTGTCGCACCTGTCGGGCACGAACGTCGTGGCATCGATGGTGGTCTTCGAAGACGGCCTGCCGCGCAAAGACCAGTACCGCTCGTTCGGGGTGCCCGAGACCACCGACGACACCGATTCGCTGTACCAGGTCCTCACCCGGCGCCTGGCCTACCTCGACCGCCCCGAGTCCCAGGGCGGAGACGAGCCGGACGCTTCCGCGGGCGCGCGCGGCGCCGTCGTCGTCGATCCGGGGGCGGACATCGTCACAGACCCCGAGGCGGAGGTCGTGACGGCCCGCAAGCGTCCGCGCTTCGCCTACCCGCCGCAGCTGCTGGTGGTCGACGGCGGGAAGCCGCAGGTGGAGGCCGCCGCCCGCGCCCTCGCCGACTCCGGCCACGAGGAGATCGCCCTGTGCGGCATCGCCAAGCGCCTCGAGGAGGTGTGGCTGCCGGGGGAGGACTTCCCCGTCATCCTGCCGCGCACGAGCGAGGCGCTGTACCTGCTGCAGCGCCTCCGCGACGAGGCCCACCGGTTCGCGATCACCCATCAGCGCAAGCGTCGCAAGCGCGACATCTCCAGCGTGCTTGCCGAGGTGCCGGGGCTCGGCGACGCGCGTATCAAGGCGCTCCTGAGGCATTTCGGGTCGGTGACGGCGCTGCGCGAAGCCACACCAGAGGAGATCACCCAGCTGCCGGGGATCGGGCCGAAGCTCGCGGAGTCGATTCACACGCACCTGGCTCGATAGGCTGGGGTCACGGGGGTGGTCATGACCGATCAAGCACACCGCGATCGCGGCGAAGTGCTGATCGTCACCGGCATGTCCGGTGCCGGCCGCACCACCGTCGCCAACGCCCTGGAAGATCTCGACTGGTACGTCGTCGACAACCTTCCGCCCCAGATGCTGCGGCCGCTGCTGGAGCTGACCGAACTCGCCGGCGGCGCCGTTCCCCGCGTCGCCGTCGTGGTCGACGTGCGCGGCCGCGAACTCTTCGCCGATCTGCCCGACGTCATGGAGGCGATCCGTGCCGGCCGCCAGGTGCGCCTGGTGTTCCTGGATGCTGCCGACGACGTGCTCGTCCGACGCTTCGAGGCGGTGCGGCGACCGCATCCGCTGCAGGGCGAGGGCACGATCCTGGACGGCATCCGTCGTGAGCGCGAGCAGCTCGCGGGCGTCCGGGAGTCGGCCGACGTGCTCATCGACACCTCGGCCACCAACATCCACCAGCTCACGACCCGGGCCGTCGAGCTCTTCAGCGAGCAGGGCGCCGCCCGGCACACGGTGACGCTCATGAGCTTCGGGTTCAAGTACGGGCTCCCCACCGACGTGGACATGGTCGCCGACATGCGGTTCCTGCCGAACCCGTACTGGAAGGACGACCTGCGCGCCCTCAGCGGCGAGGACGCCCCGGTGCGTGACGAGGTACTCGCCCAGCCCGGCGCCCAGGAGTTCCTCGACGCCTACGCCGCAGCCCTCCGCCCGGTGCTGGAGGGATACCAGCGGGAGAACAAGCGGCATTCGGTCGTCGCGATCGGGTGCACCGGGGGACGCCATCGCTCCGTCGTGATGGCGCGCGAACTGGCCGAGCGGCTGCGGTCGACCCCCGGCGTCGCCGTCCGGGTCGCGCATCGCGATCTCGGCCGCGAATAAGCCCGGTCGTCTGAGACGCGAGGCCGCGAGTAGGCTGTAACGTCGTCCCCCACCCGCCGTCCCGAGGAGAATTGTGCCGCTGACCGCCGACGCGAAGGCCGAGCTGACCACCGTCCGCGACCCGCGGCCGACGGCACGAATCGCCGAGCTGACGGCTCTGCTGCGCTTCTCCGGGGGGCTGCACTCCATCGCGAACCGCGTTGCCGTCGAGGCGGAGCTCGACTCCGAGCAACTCGCCCGTCGCGTCGCGCGCGACCTCATGGAGCTGTACGGCGTGCGCCCCGAACTCGTGCACGTGCAGGGATCGGGTGGACGCGCCGGCGGCCACTATGCGGTGCGCGTCATCGAGGCGGGGGAGACCCTCGCGCGTCAGACGGGACTGCTCGACCAGCGTCGCCGTCCCGTCCGCGGCCTTCCCAACAAGCTCACGACCGGATCGAGAGGTGACCTCGCGGCCGTGTGGCGCGGCGCGTTCCTCGCCGCCGGCTCACTCAGCGAGCCCGGCCGATCGGCGTCGCTGGAGATCGCGTGTCCCTCGCCCGAGGCCGCCATGGCCCTCGTCGGCGCTGCCCATCGCATCGGCGTACCGGCGAAGGCGCGCGAGGTGCGCGGCGTGCCGCGCGTGGTCGTCCGCGACGGCGAGGCGATCCGGACGACCCTGGCCGAGATGGGTGCGCGGCGGACGGCTGCCGAGTGGGACCAGCTGCGGCAGCGCCGCGAGGTGCGCGCGGGAGTGAACCGGCTGGTGAACTTCGACGACGCCAACCTCCGCCGCTCGGCTCAGGCCGCCGTCGCCGCGTGTGCGCGCGTGGAGAGGGCCATGGAGATCCTCGGCGACGAGGTGCCCGAGCACCTCCGCGAGGCCGGCGAACTCCGTCTCGCGCACCGCGACGCGAGCCTGGACGAACTCGGCCACCACGCCGACCCCCCGCTGACGAAGGATGCGGTGGCCGGTCGCATCCGCCGCCTTCTGGCCATGGCCGACAAGAAGGCCGAGGTTCTGGGGCTCCCCGACACCGAGTCGGCCGTCCCCGCCGGCGCCGAGGACTGAGCTCCGCCGATAGCGCGCGCCACGTGGGGAAGCAACCCGGGTGCGCGCGTGTTGCCGCTCAGTAGGATGAACACGTCATCCTCGCTGCGCCGAGGTATCGGCGCGCGCCGAACGGAAGAAGAGAACATTGGCGAAGTATTCGTTGCCCGACCTCCCTTATGACTACGCCGCGCTGGAGCCGCACATCAGTGCGACGATCATGCAGCTGCATCACGACAAGCACCACCAGACGTACGTGACCGGGGCCAACACCGCCCTCGAGCAGCTCGCGGAGGCCCGCGAGACCGGCAACCTCGCGAACGTCAACAAGCTGACCAAGGACCTCTCCTTCAACCTCGGCGGCCACGTCAACCACTCGATCTTCTGGACCAACCTGTCTCCGGACGGTGGCGACAAGCCCACCGGTGACCTCGCGGCCGCGATCGACGACGCGTTCGGATCGTTCGACAAGTTCCAGGCGCACTTCACCGCTGCCGCCCTGGGCGTGCAGGGTTCGGGCTGGGCGGGTCTGTTCTGGGACTCGATCGGGGAGAACCTCGTCATCCAGCAGATCTTCGACCAGCAGGGCCAGATCGCCGCCGCGACGGTCCCGCTCCTCCTCCTGGATGTGTGGGAGCACGCGTACTACCTCGACTACAAGAACGTGCGAGCCGACTACGTCAAGGCGTTCTGGAACGTCGCGAACTGGGCGAACGCGCAGGAGCGCTTCGCCACCGCCCGCCAGAAGACGGCGGGTCTGCTGGTACTGTCGTAAGCGACGGTGGCGTCCCGGCGGGACCCCCGCCGGGACGCCCGTCGTCCCCTGGAAAACCCTCATCAGAGCGCAAAAGCGCACCAACATTCAGGAGTGACTCCGTGACCGTCAAGATCGGGATCAACGGCTTCGGCCGGATCGGACGCAACTACTTCCGCGCGGCGCTCGCACAGGGTGCCGACCTCGAAATCGTCGCGGTCAACGACCTCACCGACAACAAGACCCTGGCGCACCTGCTGAAGTACGACTCGGTGACCGGTCGCCTCGACGCCGACGTGTCGTTCGACGAGAACTCCATCACCGTCAACGGCAAGTCGTTCCGCGTCTTCGAGGAGCGCGACCCCGCCAACCTCCCGTGGGGCGAGCTCGGCGTCGACATCGTGATCGAATCGACCGGCCGTTTCACCAAGGCGGAGCTGGCGCGCAAGCACATCGACGCCGGTGCCAAGAAGGTCCTCATCTCCGCCCCCGCCACCGGCGAGGACGGCACGTTCGTCATGGGCGTGAATGAGGAGACCTACGACCCCGCCACGATGCACATCATCTCCAACGCCTCGTGCACCACGAACTGCCTCGCGCCGCTGGCCAAGGTCTTCAACGACGCCTTCGGCATCGAGCGGGGCCTCATGACCACGGTGCACGCGTACACGGCCGACCAGAACCTGCAGGACGGCCCGCACAGCGACCTGCGCCGCGCGCGTGCCGCCGCCATCAACATCGTCCCCACCTCCACGGGTGCCGCGAAGGCCCTCGGCCTCGTGCTGCCCGAGCTCCAGGGCAAGCTGGACGGCTTCGCGCTGCGCGTACCCGTTCCCACCGGCTCGATCACCGACCTGACCGTCGTCGCCTCGCGACCGGTCACCGTCGAAGAGGTCAAGGAGGCCTACAAGGCCGCCGCCGCCGGTCCGCTGAAGGGCATCCTCAAGTACACCGAGGACGAGATCGTCTCCAGCGACATCGTCACCGACCCGCACTCGGCCATCTTCGATGCGGGCCTGCTGCGCGTCCTCGGCAACGAGGTCAAGCTCTCCGCCTGGTACGACAACGAGTGGGGCTACTCCAGCCGCCTGGTCGACCTGACCGAATACGTCGCCGAGCGCCTGTAAGGCCGGATCATGGCTCTGCGCACCCTCGCCTCTCTGGGGTCGCTCGCAGGCAAGCGCGTCATCGTCCGTTGTGACCTGAACGTTCCCCTCGGGGACGGGGTCATCACGGACGACGGCCGCGTGCGTGCGTCGCTGCCCACGCTCAATGCCCTCATCAACGCCGGCGCGCGCGTCGTGGTGTGCTCGCACCTCGGCCGTCCCCAGGGGGCTCCCGAGGCGAAGTACAGCCTCGCGCCCGTCGCCCAGCGTCTGTCCGAGCTGCTCGGCAAGCCGGTCGCGTTCGCACGTGACACGGTGGGCGAGTCCGCCCACGAGGCAGTGGAGGCCCTCGAGGACGGCGACATCGCGGTCCTCGAGAACCTGCGGTTCAACCCGGGCGAGACCGCGAAGGACGACGCCGAGCGCCGCGCCTTCGCCGCGCAACTCGCCGAACTCGGTGACGCGCTCGTCTCGGACGGCTTCGGGGTGGTGCACCGAAAGCAGGCGAGCGTCTACGACCTCGCCGAGATCCTGCCGTCGGCGGCGGGCCTGCTGATCGAGGCGGAGCTCGACGTCCTGGACCGCCTCACCGAGCGCCCCGAGCGTCCGTACACGGTCGTCCTGGGTGGGTCGAAGGTGAGCGACAAGCTGGGCGTCATCGCACACCTGCTGCCGCGTGTGGACCGCCTCCTCATCGGCGGCGGGATGATGTTCACCTTCCTCGCCGCGCAGGGGTACTCGGTCGGCGCGAGCCTGCTGGAGAAGGACCAGATCGACACCGTGAAGAAGTACCTCACGGATGCCGCGGAGCGCGGGGTGGACATCGTCCTCCCCGTGGACGCGGTGGTCGCGGCATCCTTCTCGGCCGATGCGGAGCACGTCGTCACCGATGCCACCGCGCTCGAGGACACCGCCTTCGGTGCGGCAGGCCTCGGCCTGGACATCGGCCCGAAGACCGCGGAGACCTTCGCCGCCGCGGTGCGGGAAAGCCGCACCGTGTTCTGGAACGGCCCCATGGGCGTGTTCGAGATGGCGCCGTTCGCGGCCGGCACGCGTGCCGTCGCGCAGGCGCTCACGGAGGTCGACGGCCTCAGCGTGGTCGGCGGCGGTGACTCCGCCGCGGCGGTCCGCCGGCTCGGATTCAGCGATGACCAGTTCGGTCACATCTCCACCGGCGGCGGAGCCAGCCTGGAGTTCCTCGAAGGCAAGAAGCTCCCCGGACTGGAGGTCCTCGGATGGTCATAACCACCCGCACCCCGTTCATCGCCGGCAACTGGAAGATGAACCTCGACCACCTGCAGGCTGTCGCATTCGTGCAGAAGCTGCACTGGACGCTCAAGGAGGCCAAGCACGACAACGGCAGCGTGGAGGTCGCGGTCTTCCCGCCCTACACCGACCTCCGCACGGTGCAGACCCTCGTGGACGCCGACAAGATCCCGTTCGGCCTCGGCGCCCAGGACCTGTCGACGCAGGACTCCGGCGCCTACACGGGCGAGATCTCCGGGCAGTTCCTCGCGAAGCTCGACGTGCGGTACGTCATCGTCGGCCATTCCGAGCGGCGTCAGTACCACGCCGAGAGCGATGAGATCGTCGGCCAGAAGGTGCAGGCCGCGCTCCGCCACGGCATCGTCCCGGTCATCTGCGTCGGTGAGACCTCCGAAGATCTGGAGACCTTCGGCGCGAGCGCCGTTCCGGTGGGCCAGCTGCAGGTAGCACTGGAGGGTGTGCCGGCGGAAGCGGACATCGTCGTGGCCTATGAGCCGGTGTGGGCGATCGGATCCGGGCAGGCGGCGACGCCCGACCAGGCGCAGGACGTGTGCGCGAAGCTGCGGCAGGTCGTCGCCGACAAGCTCGGCGCGGATGCAGCGGCACGCACCCGCGTCCTTTATGGCGGGTCGGTCAAGTCGGGCAACATCGCGAGCTTCATGCGCGAGCCCGACGTGGACGGCGCCCTGGTGGGCGGGGCGAGCCTCGTCGTCGACGAGTTCGCCGCCATCGTCCGCTACCAGAAGCACGTCGGCGTCTAGCCCTCCTTCGAGCGCGGGTGGCCACGGCCCGTATACTTGACCCTTGTGCGGCCGGGGAGGGTCGCCACGAAAGGCTATCCACAGTGCAGATCATCGAGTTCGTCCTGCAGGTTCTGCTGGGCATCACCAGCCTCCTGCTGACCCTGCTGATCCTGCTCCACAAGGGGCGTGGTGGCGGGCTCTCCGACATGTTCGGCGGCGGTATGACCTCCGCGCTGGGCTCGTCGGGGCTGGCCGAGCGCAACCTCAACCGGTTCACCATCATCCTGGCGCTCGCGTGGTTCGTTTCCATCGTGTCGCTGGGGCTCATCACCAAGTTCCAGGGACTCTGACACATGGCGACAGGCGGCAACGCGATCCGGGGCACGCGCGTAGGCGCGGGCCCGATGGGCGAACAGGACCACGGCTACCACGCCGACCGCGTGGCGGTGTCCTACTGGGACGCGCTCGGAAACGAGACGGTGCGCTACTTCGCCGCCGGCATCCCCGAGGACGAGATCCCCGAGACCATCGACTCCCCGCACTCCGGCCTTCCGGCCGGACGCGATCAGGAGAACCCGCCCGCGCTGGCGAAGAACGAGCCGTACAAGACGCACCTGGCGTACGTGAAGGAGCGTCGCACCGAGGAAGAGGCCGAAGCCCTCCTCGACGACGCCCTGCAGTCGCTGCGCGAGCGCCGCGGCCAATAGGCCCGCGCCGCCCGCGCGTCAGTATTCGCGGTCGATGAGCTGCGGCGGAACCTGGGCCGCGGCTGCTTCGTCCACGAAGAGGATGGTGCGCTTGCGGCCTTTCGCGCCGGCGGCCGGCACGCTGACGTAGCTGGCACCGGCAAGTGCGAGTCCGAGCGCCGATGCCTTGTCCGGTCCTGCCAGCACCATCCACACCCGCTTGGACGAGTTGATCACCGGGCGGGTGAGCGAGATGCGCTCGGGCGGCGGCTTCGGTGAGTCGCGGACGGGCACGGTCGCCCGATCGGTGACCTGGATCTCGGGGCGGTCGGGGAACAGCGACGCGATATGCCCGTCGGGTCCCACACCCAGGAAGCAGATGTCGAAGGTCGGCCAAGGGCCCGTCTCGGTGCGGTCCGACGGCGCGAACTGAGCCAGCTCGTCGGCGTACGCCCCGGCCGCGGCGTCGAGGTCCAGGGTCTCATCGCTGGAGGCCATCGGGTGGATGTTCGCGGCGGGGATGTCGAGCGCATCCAGGAACGCGTCGCGTGCCTGCTTCTCGTTGCGGTCGTCCGAATCGCGCGGAACCCAGCGTTCGTCACCCCACCAGAAGTGCACGTTCGACCAGTCGATGCGCGCCGTGCGGCGGTCCTCGGCCGCGGCGCGGAGGACGCCGCCGCCCATCGATCCGCCGGTGAGGCAGATGTGGAGGGTCTTGCCGTTGTCGACCTGCTTCTTCACGCGGTCGATCAGGCGGCGGGCGACCGACGCCGCGAGCGAGCCCGCATCGTCGCTGATCACGACGCGTTTTTCCGTGCCCGAGTCAGCCACGGTCGCTCCTGTCGGTGCGGGCCAGGAGCTCCAGGCCCTCGGTGATGACCCGACCGTACAGCTCATCGGGATCCAGGCGCCTCAGCTCCTCGGCGAGGCACTCGCGCAGCGTCCGGCGCGGGAAGGCCAGCTCGTGCACGGGCTGGCCCGGCTGGGTGAGGATGGCCACGCCGGGGGTGGGCCGCTCCAGGAGGGTGTCGCCGCTCGATCGGGTCAGCCGCACGCTCTTGATGCCGCTGGCCCACTCGTCGGTGGGCAGGTAGGCCGAATCCACCGGGACGCCCAGCTTCAGGCGCAACCACGCGGCCAGCAGCACCGTCGACGGCGAGTCGGCTGCACCGCGCACCTCGACGGCGGTGACCGGCTCGTAGGGCGGCTGGTCGAGAACGGCGGCCAGCTGCTCGCGCCAGCGCGTCAGACGCGTCCACGCGAAGTCGGTGTCACCGGGGGAGTAGTGGCTGCCGAGACCGTCCACCCACGCCGCGGGGTCGGGCTGGTTCGACGCGTCGGTGATACGGCGCTGGGCGATATGCCCCACCTCCGAGTGCGCCGGCGAGTCCGGCGGATCGGCGGGCCACCACGCCACCACCGGGGCATCCGGCAGCAGCAGGCCCGTGACCAGACTCTCGGCGTTGGACCCGGCTTCGCCGAAGACGCGCAGCACGACCACTTCGCTGGCGCCGGCGTCGCCGCCGACACGGATCTCCGCGTTCAGCCGCGGTGTGTCGTCCTCGTCATTGATCAGCAGCACGATGACGCGCATGGGATGCTCCCGCGACGCGTCGTTCGCGGCCTCGATGGCCGCTTCCTCTGCGCCGTGGTGCGTCACGATGATGAGGGTCAGCACGCGCCCCAGGGCGACCGCGCCGCCTTCTTCGCGCACGTTGACGAGCGCCTTGGAGATCTTGCTGACTGTGGTGTCGGGCAGGTCGATGATCACGGGCGCCTCCAGCTGCGGCCGTCGCGGGCGAGGAGTTCGTCGGCGGATGCCGGACCCCACGACCCAGGGGAGTACTGCTCGAGTGCGCCGCCCTGCTCCGCCCAGAAGCGCTCGATCGGATCGAGGATCTTCCAGCTCAGCTCGACCTCCTCGTGCCGCGGGAACAGCGGCGGGTCGCCCAGGAGCACATCGAGGATGAGACGTTCGTACGCCTCGGGGCTCGCCTCGGTGAAGGCGTGCCCGTAGCCGAAGTCCATCGTCACGTCGCGCACCTGCGTGCCGTCGCCGGGGACCTTCGAGCCGAACCGGATCGTGACACCCTCATCGGGCTGCACCCGGATGACGAGCGCGTTCTGGCCGAGTTCTTCGGTCTGGCTGCGGCTGAACAGCAGCTGCGGCGCGCGCTTGAAGACGACGGCCACCTCGGTGACCCGCCGGCCCAGTCGCTTGCCCGTGCGCAGGTAGAACGGCACACCCGACCAGCGGCGGGTGTTGACCTCGAGCTTGATGGCGGCGTACGTCTCCGTCGTCGAGGCGGGGTCCATGCCGTCCTCGTGGAGGAAGCCGGTGACCTGCTCCCCGCCCTGCCATCCGCCGGCGTACTGGCCGCGGGCGGTCGCGAGGAAGAGGTCTTCGGGAAGGCGGACAGCGGCGAGAACCTTCTCCTTCTCGGCGCGGAGGTTCTTCGCGTCGAAGCTGATGGGCTCTTCCATCGCGGTGAGCGCCATCAGCTGCAGCAGGTGGTTCTGGATGACGTCGCGCGCGGCGCCGATACCGTCGTAGTAGCCGGCCCGCCCCCCGACCCCGATGTCCTCGGCCATCGTGATCTGCACGTGATCGACGTAGTTGCGGTTCCAGATCGGCTCGTACAGCTCGTTCGCGAAGCGCAGCGCCAGGATGTTCTGGACCGTCTCCTTGCCGAGGTAGTGGTCGATGCGGAAGATCGAGTCGGCCGGGAACGCCGTCTCCAGCGCCGCGTTGAGCTCGCGCGCGGAGGCCAGGTCGTGCCCGAACGGCTTCTCGATGACGACGCGGCGCCAGCCCGTCTCGTCGTCGGCGTTATCGCCGACGAGTCCGGACGCCTTCAGCTGCTGAGCGACGACGGGGAAGGCCTTCGGCGGGATCGAGAGGTAATAGGCGTGGTTGCCGAGCGTGCCCCGTTCGACGTCGAGCGTCTCGACCGTCTCCCGCAGGCGACGGAAGGCCTCAGGGTCGTCGAACTCGCCCGGCACGAAGCGGATGCCTTCGAGGAGCTCCTTCCACGTCTCGTCGCGGAACTCGGTGCGCGCGTACTGCTTGACCGCGTCGTGGACGACCTGAGCGAAGTCCTGGTCCTCCCAGTCGCGGCGGGCGAACCCGACGAGGGCGAAGCCGGGGGGAAGGAGGCCACGGTTGGCGAGGTCGTACACCGCCGGCATGAGCTTCTTGCGCGCCAAGTCTCCGGTGACCCCGAAGATCACCAAGGCGCTGGGTCCGGCGATGCGGCTGAGACGCCGGTCATCCGGGTCTCGGAGCGGGTTGTGTCCCCGCGAGATCTCTACGGTCATTCCTCGCCTTACTGAGCAGCTTCGAAGAGCGAGAGCACTTCGACCTGCGGATCGGTCAATGTCACAGTCACGACCGGGCGTTCGTGGCCTTCGGCCAAGACGGTCGCGTCACCGGCGGCCTGCGCCTGGATCAGTGATCCGAACGTGAAAGGGCGCCCAGGAATTTCCAGGTCGACCTCCGACTGCTCGATGATCTGCAGGAAGACCCCCGTCGCGGGGCCGCCCTTGTGGTACTGCCCGGTGGAGTGGAGGAACCGGGGACCCCAGCCGAAGGTGGTCGGACGGCCCGAGTCGGCGGCGACGAGTTCGCGCAGCCCCTGCAGCTGGGGGAGCGCCAGCCGGTTCACGTAGGCCTGGATGGCCACGTAGCCGTCGGCCGGGATGCTCGCCCATAACGCATCCAGCACGCCGGCCAGCGTCCCGGCTGCGCCGAGCGCGGGGTGGCTGACCCGGACTTCGACGCCGTCGGTCGTGAAGGCGGGAGCGGACGGGGCGGGGCTGGCATCCAGCAAGGCGCGCGCGGCGTCCTTGGCGGATTCGACATCGGGCTGGTCGAAGGGGTTGATCCCCAGCATCCGCCCGGCGATCGCGGTGGCGTACTCCCACACGATGAACTGGGCGCCGAGCGAGCCGCTCACGAGGATCTCATCGAAGTGGCTCTCGAAGAGGCGGAAGTGCTCGGCATCGTCGACGAAGCGGACGATCTGCAGGTCGGCGGGCGGTTCCTCCACCTCCGGGGAGACGGGGAGCAGCACCACGGGGAGGATCCCGGTGCCGCTCTTACCCGTCGACTCGGCGACGAGCTGCTCGATCCAGTCCGGAAGTCCGCGGATGTGGGTGCCGTCGGAGACGAGACCCAGTTTGTCGCGGCGAGGGTCTCCGCCCGCGATTGCAGCAGCCAGAACGAGCGCCGGGTTGTCCGGGCCGTCGATGGCCACCTCCAGGAGCGTCGCCTCGGCCTCGTCGAGCAGCTCGGCGATGTCGACGCCGGCCAGGCCCGCCGGCACCAGTCCGAAGGCCGTCAGAGCCGAGTAGCGTCCGCCCACCTCGGGGTCGGCGGCGAAGACCCGGTAGCCGTCGGCGCGGGCGGACTCCTCCAGCGGGGAGCCGGGGTCGGTGACGACGATGATGCGCGACGCCGGGTCGATGCCGAGATCACCGAAAGCGGCTTCGAACGCGCGCTTGACGGAATCCGTCTCGATGGTCGAGCCCGATTTCGACGAGACGACGAGCACGGTGCGCTCGAGTCCCCCCGCCTCGGGATCGCCGTCGATCGCAGCGAGCACCTGGCCGGGGGAGGTGGAGTCGAGGATCACCAGCGGCACACCCGCGGTCTGGGCGATGACCTCGGGAGCCAAGGATGACCCGCCCATACCCGTCAGGACGACGCGAGTCAGGCCCTGCGCCACGAGCTCAGCCCGGAGGGCTTCGATCTCCGGCACGAGGGGGCGCGAGTTCGACACGGCCTGCACCCATCCCAGGCGACGGGACGCCTCCGGTTCGGCGGCCGCGCCCCACAGGGTCGCATCGCCGGCGGTGATGCCGGAGGCGACGAGGGATGCCGCCAACCCAGGAACGATCGTGTCCACGAGCTCTTTGGGACGCCCGGAGACATGGATCTCGAAGCTCACGAAGCGGCCTCCGCGGTGCCGGCCTCCAGCGCCTTCGAGACGGTTTCCTGCAGCTCGTGCCACGAGGCGATGAACTTCTCCACGCCCTCGTCCTCGAGCACTTGAGTGATGTCGGCGAAGTCGACGCCCGCGTCGGCGAGATTCGCGAAGACCTCCCGCGCCGCGTCGTAGCTGCCGGTCACCGTGTCGCCCTCGATCACGCCGTGGTCGAAGGTCGCCTCGAGCGTCTTCTCCGGCATCGTGTTCACGACGCCGCGCGCTACCAGTTCGGTCACGTAGAGCGTGTCGGGGAGATCCGGGTTCTTCACGCCGGTCGACGCCCACAGCGGGCGCTGCACGGTGGCGCCTGCCTCCAGGAGCGCGGTGGCGCGCGGCTCGGCGAACTTCTGCTCGTACAGCTCGTACGCCAGACGCGCGTTGGCGAGTCCTGCCTGGCCCTTGAGCGCGGTGGCCTCGGCGGTGCCGACGGCGTCGAGCCGGTTGTCCACCTCGGTGTCGACGCGGGAGACGAAGAACGAGGCGACCGATTGCAGCGTGGTGATGTCGTGGCCCGCGGCCTGGGCCATCTCCACCCCGGTGAGGTACGCGTCGATGACCTCGGCGTAACGCTCCAGGCTGAAGATCAGCGTGACGTTGACGGAGATCCCCGCGCCGATCACCTCGGTGATGGCGGGAAGGCCGGCCTTGGTGGCGGGGATCTTGATCAGCACGTTCGGGCGGTCGACGGCTGCGGCGAGCTCTTTCGCCTGGGCGATGGTGGCCTCGGTGTCGTGCGCCAGCTCAGGGGAGACCTCGATCGACACGCGCCCGTCGACACCGCCGGTCTGGGCGAACACCGGTGCGAAGACATCGGAGGCCGCGCGGACGTCGTCCGTGGTGATCTCGAAGATCGCGTCGTCGACGGAGGCGTTCTTGGCCGCGAGCTGACGCACCTGAGCCTCGTACGCCTCGCCCTGGGAGAGGGCGCCGGCGAAGATGGTCGGGTTCGTGGTGACCCCGCTCACGTTGCGCGTGGCGATGAGGTCGGCCAGGTTGCCGGTGAGGATGCGCTGGCGCGACAGGTCGTCGAGCCAGATGCTCACGCCCTCGGCGACGAGGCGGGCGGTGGGGGTGCTCATGACAGTTCTCCTTGTGCTTATTTCGCAGCCGCGCCGGCGGCCGCGATGCTCTCGCGCGCTGCCTCGACGACGGCCTCGGCGGTGATGCCGAACTTCTGGAACAGGGTCTTGTAATCGGCGGATGCGCCGAAGTGCTCGATCGAGACCGACCGGCCGGAGTCCCCGACGATGCCGCGCCACGGCAGGGCGATGCCCGCCTCGACGGACACGCGTGCGCGCACCGAGGACGGCAGCACCGACTCGCGGTACTGCGCATCCTGCTCGTCGAACCACTCCAGCGAGGGGGCCGACACGACGCGGGCGTTCACGCCCTCCGCGGCGAGCTGCTCGCGCGCGGCGACGGCCACCTGCACCTCGGACCCGGTGCCGATGAGGATGACGTCCGGCGTGCCGTCCGGGGCATCCACCAGCACGTAGGCGCCGCGGGCGACGGACTCCGCCGACGCGAAGGTATCACCGGATGCGGCGCCCTCACCGCGCGGGAACACCGGGATGTTCTGGCGGGTCAGCGCCAGGCCGGCAGGGCCCCCGGTGCGGCGGAGGATCTCCAGCCACGCCACGGCCGTCTCGTTCGCATCCGCGGGACGCACCAGCGTGAAGTTCGGGATGGCGCGGAGGGCGGCGAGCTGCTCGATCGGCTGGTGGGTGGGGCCGTCCTCGCCGAGGGCGATGGAATCGTGCGTCCACACGAACACCGTCGGGATGTTCATCAGTGCGGCCAGACGCACCGGCGGGCGCATGTAGTCGCTGAAGATGAGGAACGTCCCGCCGAACGGGCGGGTCGGACCGTGCAGCACGATGCCGTTGAGGATCGAGCCCATGGCGTGCTCGCGGATCCCGAAGTGCAGCACGCGCCCGTACGGCGTGCCGTCCCACTCGTGGGTGGACCACCGCTCGGGGATGAAGGAGGGGGCATCCTTGATCGTGGTGAGGTTCGATTCGGCGAGGTCGGCAGAACCGCCCCACAGCTCGGGAAGCTCGGCAGCGAGGGCGTTGAGGACCGTACCGGAGGCGGCACGCGTGGAGACCTCCTTGCCCGACTCGAAGGCGGGGAGGGCGTCGGCGATGTCGGCGGGAAGCTCGCGGGACTGCAGGCGGTCCCACAGCGCCTTGCGCTCGGGGTTGGCCGCGGCCCAGGCGTCGAACCTCTCCTGCCACGCGGCTTTGTCCGCCTCGCCGCGTTCGACGAGCGAGCGGGTGTGCGCGATCACATCATCGGCGACGGCGAAGTTCTGCACGGGGTCGAAGCCGAGCACCTCCTTGGTGGCGCGGAGTTCGTCGGCGCCGAGAGCCGAGCCGTGGATCTTGCCGCTGTTCTGCTTGCCGGGGGAGGGCCAGCCGATGATGGTCTTGAGGACGATGATCGACGGCTTGTCGGTCTCGCCCTTCGCGGCCTCGATCGCGTCGTACAGCTCGTGCACGTCTTCGACGTACTCGCCGCTCTTCTTCCAGTCGACCGTCTGCACGTGCCAGCCGTAGGCCTCATAGCGCTTCGCGACATCCTCGGTGAAAGCGACGTTGGTGTCGTCCTCGATCGAGATCTGGTTGGAGTCGTAGATCACGACGAGGTTGCCGAGCCCCTGGTGTCCGGCCAGTGACGACGCTTCGCTGGTGACGCCCTCCTCGAGGTCGCCGTCGGACGCGATGACGTACACGAAGTGGTCGAAGGGGCTCTCGCCCTGCGGAGCATCCGGGTCGAACAGGCCGCGCTCGTAACGAGCCGCGTAGGCGAAGCCCACCGAGGAGGACAAGCCCTGGCCCAGCGGGCCGGTCGTCATCTCCACGCCGTCGGTGTGGCCGTACTCGGGGTGCCCGGGGGTCTTCGAGCCCCACGTGCGCAGCTCCTGCAGGTCGGACAGCTCCAGTCCGAACCCGCCCAGGTACAGCTGCACGTACTGGGTGAGCGAGGAATGTCCCGCGGACAGGACGAAGCGGTCGCGCCCCGGCCAGTGCGTGTCGGCAGGGTCGTGGTGCATCACCCGCTGGTACAGGAGGTACGCCGCCGGCGACAGGCTCATCGCCGTGCCGGGATGGCCGTTACCCACCTTCTCCACGGCGTCCGCCGCCAGCACTCGGGCGGTGTCCACCGCACGTCGATCGATCTCATCCCATTGCAAGTCCGACACCCGGTCGCCTTTCTGATCCGGCGCCCAGCCGCATGCGATCCGGGGCCTCGATCCACGAGGGTCAGGGGGAGGATGCGCTGGGCGCGCTTCGTTTTCAGCATAGCGAAGGCGGCCACCCACGGGGCCGGCGATGACGGCTCGGGAACGGCGGCCGTACCACCATGGCCTAGACTGGAGGGCACCCGAACGGCGTGCGACACAGGGGGCGATGGACATCTCTACGACGACGAATACGCCGTTGCCGACCGCCCATCGCTCGGTGCGCCGCACTGTCCGCGCGTACGTCGCCCTCACCAAGCCCCGCGTGCTGGAACTGCTGCTGGTCACGACCGTTCCGGTGATGATCCTCGCCGCGAACGGGCTGCCGAACCTGTGGCTGGTCCTGGCCACGGTCATCGGCGGATCGATGAGTGCCGGATCCGCGGCGGCGTTCAACATGTACCTTGACCGCGACATCGATGCGCACATGCAGCGCACCGAGAACCGCCCGCTGGTGACCGGGGAGGTCTCCCCGCGCGGTGCCCTGGTCTTCGCGTGGGTGCTCGCCGCCGCATCCACGGTGTGGCTGCTGGTGACCACGAACTGGGTCGCTGCCGCGCTCTCGGCCGCCGCCATCTTCTTCTACGTCGTCATCTACACGATGCTGCTCAAGCGCCGCACCGAGCAGAACATCGTGTGGGGCGGCATCGCGGGGTGCTTCCCGGTGCTCATCGGCTGGTCTGCGGTGACCGGGACGCTCAGCTGGTCGGCGCTCATCCTCTTCGTGCTCGTGTTCCTGTGGACCCCGCCGCACTACTGGCCCCTGTCGATGAAGTACAAGGACCAGTACGAGGGGGTCGATGTGCCCATGCTCGGCGCGACCCGCAGCGGCTCGCAGGTGGGTCTGCAGGTCATCCTGTACGCCTGGGCGACGGTCGCGTGCTCGCTCCTGCTCATCCCGGTCGCCTCGATGGGCCTGGTCTACACGGTGTCGTCGCTGGTGTTCGGCGGCTGGTTCGTCTATGAATCGCACCGCCTGTACTCGCGCGCCGTGCGGGGTACGGAGACGCGGCCCATGCGCGTGTTCCACGCGTCGATCACGTACCTGACGCTGCTCTTCGTCGCCATCGCGGTCGACCCGCTGCTGCCCTTCTGACGCGGCACCCGTCGCCGAGAAACGACGATCCCGCCGAGACGGAGCGCGTCGCGCTGTTTCTCGGCGGGATCGTTGTTTTTCGTGTCAGTCGCGCGCGTTCGTGGGCGGCGTCGCGGTGCTGGGGGTCTCGACGTCGGGGTCCTCGGCGATGACCGGGTCGGCGTGCAGGGCCGGGTCGGCGTGCACGGCCGGGGCGACGTACGCGGGGGGTGCGGTGGTGGATGCGGCGGGCGCGGTGGATGCGGCGCCGCTGGCGCTGTACTCGGGCGCGGGGGCGGTGTCCTCGTCGGCGGTCCAGTCGATCGACTCGACCTCCTCGGCGGCCGGGCGGGCGCGCAGGGTGCTCAAGGCGGCGACGGCCAGCGTCAGCAGCAGACCGACGAGTCCGGCGCCCAGGATCATCGCGGCGGCCAGGACGGCGGGCTGACCGACGTAGACCTCGATCGTGGCCTCGGCGGACTGGCTGACGATCGCGGACTCGATGCGCTCGAGGCGGTCGAGGACGAGCCATGCGCCGACGCCTGTGAGGACGAGCGATCCGGCCAGGAGAATCCAGAACGGGATGCTGCGGACAAGGCTGGGGCGAGAGGTCATAACGGATGTACTCCTAGAGGTTTCCGGGCACGGTCGGCCGCGGCATCCCTCCAGCTTGGCCTATCGCCCCGCACATCGCCTCCGCGGGGCCGATGAATCACCTATGAGGAGGCCGATCGCCCGCTGGAAGCCGGAGGTGCATGACCACCGCGGTCATGGCCGCGACCGAGAGCACCGCGAGCACCATGTGGATGTTCACGAGCACGATCGGGAGCCCGGTGCGGGCCTGCCACAGTCCCACGACGATCTGCGCGACCTCCACCGCGAGCAGGAGTCCGACCCACAGCCGCAGCCGCAACCGGCTCGGGGTCTGCCAGGCGCCGAGGAAGAGGATCACCGTCGCCGCCACCAGCGCGTACGCCGGCCAGGCGTGCACGTGCTGCATGAACTCGGGGTTCAGGCCGTTGCGGGCCGCCCCGCCATCGCCCGCGTGCGGGCCCGAGCCGGTCACGAGGATGCCGACGACCACCGTGACCAGCACGAGCGCGCTCGTGAGGTGGGTCAGCCCGGCGTACCACGCGGGCACGGCGCGGACGTGGGGGCCGGGGCTCCGGTACACGCGGGCGACGAACACGGCGGAGAGGGCGACCAGCACCACCGAGGCGAAGTAGTGGAGGCCCACGACGTAGGGGTTGAGGTTCGTGAGTACCGTGATGCCGCCGATGATCGCCTGCAGCGGCACGTACAGCCCCATGATCAGCGCGAGCCAGAACAGGTCGCGCCGGGTGCGCCGCACCCGGAACACCAGGACGAACGTCACGATCGCCACGGCCACGAGCACGAAGGTCAGCAGGCGGTTGCCGAACTCGATGGCGCCGTGGATCCCCATCGCCTCGGTGGGGATCAGGGATTCCGCAGTGCACCGCGGCCACGTCGGGCAGCCGAGGCCGGAGCCCGTGAGGCGCACGAGTCCGCCCGTGGCGACGATGCCGACCTGCACGATCAGGGTCGCCCACGCCGCGGCGATGACGCGGCGGTCCACCGTTGCCGGGAGCCGCTCCCGCAGTCTCCGCGTGTCTCGGGTGCGGATCGGCGCGGGGGTCTGCACGGACATGGGGGTCGCCTCCTGGACGGTTCTCCCGGCCGCGACCGACGAGTCGGCGGCGGCCCCGGGGAAGGGCCGGAACCTGTAGAATCAAGGGGTTCGGGATGCGACGCTTGCGCATTTCGCACCACTGACAGTCTAGGCGCGTGATTCGCGCCACTGAGCGGGCCCACCAGCGGCGTCCCCCCTCCGGAACTCCACGGAGGACGTGGAATGCCGGAGCGGATGAAACCGTTGCGGCTCGAGAGGAGAGTGACCGACATGACTGATGTCTTGATCGACCGACCCGAACTCGAGAGCCTCGGGGTCTACGAATTCGGATGGCACGACGCCGACGCTGCGGGCGCCAGCGCGAGACGCGGTCTCAGTGAGGCCGTCGTACGCGACATCTCGGCGCTCAAGGCCGAGCCGGAGTGGATGCTGAAGACCCGTCTCAAGGGCCTGCAACTGTTCGAGCGCAAGCCGATGCCGACGTGGGGCGCCGACCTCAGCGGCATCGACTTCGAGAACATCAAGTACTTCGTGCGCTCCACCGAGAAGCAGGCGCAGACCTGGGAAGACCTCCCCGAGGACATTCGCAACACGTACGAGCGCCTCGGCATCCCCGAGGCCGAGCGTCAGCGACTCGTCTCCGGCGTGGCCGCCCAGTACGAGTCCGAGGTCGTCTACCACCAGATCAACGAGCAGCTCGAGGCCCAGGGCGTCATCTTCATGGACACCGACACGGCCCTGCGCGAGCACCCCGAGTTCTTCGAGGAGTACTTCGGCTCGGTCATCCCCGCCGGCGACAACAAGTTCGCGGCGTTGAACACGTCGGTGTGGTCGGGCGGCTCGTTCGTCTACGTTCCCCCGGGCGTGCACGTCGAGATCCCGCTGCAGGCGTACTTCCGCATCAACACCGAGAACATGGGTCAGTTCGAGCGGACGCTGATCATCGCCGACGAGGGCTCGTACGTGCACTACATCGAGGGCTGCACCGCACCGATCTATAAGAGCGACTCGCTGCACTCGGCCGTGGTCGAGATCATCGTGAAGAAGAACGCCCGCGTTCGCTACACGACGATCCAGAACTGGTCGAACAACGTGTACAACCTCGTCACCAAGCGCGCGGTCGCCCACGAGGGCGCGACGATGGAGTGGGTCGACGGCAACATCGGCTCCAAGGTCACGATGAAGTACCCGTCGATCTTCCTCGTCGGCGAGCACGCCAAGGGCGAGACCCTGTCGGTGGCTTTCGCGGGCCCCGGTCAGCACCAGGACGCCGGCGCGAAGATGGTCCACATGGCGCCGTACACGCAGTCCTCGATCGTCTCGAAGTCGATCGCGCGCGGCGGCGGGCGGGCCGGCTATCGCGGCGAGGTCCGCGTGGACGCCAATGCCCACCACTCCGCCAACACGGTGCGCTGCGACGCGCTGCTGGTGGATTCGATCTCCCGCAGCGACACCTATCCGGCCATCGACATCCGCGTGGATGACGTCCAGCTCGGGCACGAGGCCACGGTCTCCAAGGTCAGCGAAGAGCAGCTCTTCTACCTGCAGTCCCGCGGCATGCCCGAGGACGAAGCCATGGCGATGATCGTGCGCGGGTTCATCGAGCCGATCGCGCGTGAACTGCCCATGGAATACGCCCTCGAATTGAACAAGCTCATCGAGATGGGCATGGAAGGATCCGTCGGCTAAATGACGACCACCACCACCCCCCTGCCGGGAAGCCGAGCGCACACCGACGGAGGATGGGGCCGGGCCGACGCGCCCTCCGCGCCCATTCAGACCCGTTCCGAACGGCCCTGGTCCTTCGACCCGGCCGACTTCGGGATGCCCACGGGCCGCGAGGTGAACTGGAAGCACACGCCGATCGAGCGGATGCAGGGCGTGCTCGCCCCCGCCGATGGACCCTCCGCGGTGCGCGTGGCGGCCGGAAATGCCGCCGCGTACCTCCGCGCGGGCACCGACGTGCGCGGTGAGTTCTTCCGCCCCGAAGACCTCCCCGCCGCCATCGCGTGGCAGCGCGCCGGCGAGGGGATCCACATCCGCATCCCCGCGAACGAGGAACTGGCCGAACCGCTCCGCGTCGACCTCGTCGGCGAGCGTGTCGATGGCTTCGGATCCTCTCATGTGGTCGTCGAGGCGCAGCCGAATTCCCGCGCGACGGTCGTGCTGTACCACACGGGGTCTGCCCAGTACGCGCAGAACGTGGAGATCATCGTCCGCGACGGAGCTCAGCTCACCGTGCTGACGGTGCAGCGCTGGAACGACGACGCCGTCCACGCGGCCGCCCACCAGGCGCGCGTCGACCGCGACGCCAAGCTCACCCACGGCGTCGTGACCCTCGGCGGCGGGGTCGTCCGCGTCAATCCGTCGGTCGAACTGGCCGGGTCGGGTGCCGAGGGGCGCCTGTTCGGGCTCTCCTTCGCCGACGCCGGGCAGCACTTCGAATCGCAGGTGTACCTGCACCACAAGGGCGCGCACACCGTCGGCGACGTGCTCTACAAGGGGGCTCTCCAGGGCGTCAGTGCGCGCAGCGTCTGGATCGGCGATGTCCTCATCGGCCGGGATGCGGTGGGCACCGACTCGTACGAGGCCAACCGCAATCTCGTCCTCACCGACGGTGCCAGGGCCGACTCCATCCCGAACCTGGAGATCGAAACCGGAGACATCCTCGGCGCCGGCCACGCGAGTGCGACCGGACGTTTCGACGACGAGCAGCTCTTCTACCTGCAGGCGCGGGGCATCGGCGAACACGAAGCACGGCGCCTGGTGGTGCTGGGCTTCCTCAGCGAGATCGTCCAGCGCGTCGGCGTCCCCGACCTGGAGGACGAACTCACCGCCGAGATCGAACGCGAGCTGGCCGAAGGAGACGCCCTGTGAGCGCCGCACGCGTGTGCGCCCTCAGCGCTCTGGAAGCGGATACTCCGCTGCGCGTGGAGGTCGACGGCGTTCCCATCGCGGTCGTCCTCGACTCCGACGGCGAGGTGCACGCGATCGGCGACACCTGCACGCACGGCGACGTGTCCCTCGCCGAGGGCTTCGTGGAAGGCGACACGCTGGAGTGCTGGGCGCACGGTTCGTCGTTCTCGCTGCGCACCGGACACCCCCTGAACCTGCCGGCTTTCGAGCCGGTGCCCGTCTACGTCGTCGAGATCGACGGCGATGATGTGCTCATCGACCCCACCCGAACGAAGGAAGTCTGAATGTCTGTCCTCGAAATCCGCGACCTCCACGTGACGGTCGAGACGGATGCAGGCACCACGCCCATCCTCAACGGCGTCACGCTGACGATCGGCACGGGGGAGACCCACGCGATCATGGGCCCCAACGGCTCCGGAAAATCGACGCTCGCCTACACGATCGCCGGGCACCCCAAGTACACCGTCACCTCCGGCACGATCACGCTGGACGGCGAAGACGTGTTGGCCATGACAGTCGACGAGCGCGCCCGCGCCGGCCTCTTCCTCGCGATGCAGTACCCGGTGGAGATCCCCGGAGTGACGGTGACGAACTTCCTCCGCACCGCCAAGACGGCGATCGACGGCGAAGCTCCCAGCATCCGCGCCTGGACCAAAGACGTGAAGCACGCCATGACGAACCTGCGCATGGACCCGAAGTTCGCCCAGCGCAACGTCAACGAGGGCTTCTCCGGCGGCGAGAAGAAGCGGCACGAGATCCTGCAGCTGGAGCTCCTCCGGCCGAAGATCGCGGTGCTCGATGAGACCGACTCGGGCCTCGACGTCGACGCGCTGAAGATCGTGTCGGAGGGCGTGAACCGCGCCAAGTCCTCCAGCGACCTCGGGGTGCTGCTCATCACGCACTACACCCGCATCCTCCGCTACATCCGCCCCGACTTCGTGCACGTCATCGTCAGCGGTCGCATCGTCGAGGAGGGCGGCCCGGAGCTCGCCGACCGGCTCGAGGAAGAGGGCTACGACCGCTTCATCACCGAAGCCGGAACGTCGGTCGACGCCTGAGGGCGTCTCGGAGCTTAGGATCGTTACATGACCGCAACACTCGCTCCCGACAAGTACGACGAGGTCACCGAGTCGCTCAAGGACGTCATGGACCCCGAGCTGGGGATCAACGTCGTCGACCTCGGGCTCATCTACGACCTCGCGTGGGACGACGAGAACGACGCGCTTGTCATCCACATGACCCTGACCTCGGCCGGCTGCCCGCTCACGGACGTGCTCGAGGAGCAGACGGCTCAGGCCCTGGATGGCGTCGTCGAGCGCTTCCGCATCAACTGGGTGTGGATGCCGCCGTGGGGTCCCGAGCGGATCACCGATGACGGGCGCGACATGATGCGCGCGCTCGGTTTCGCCATCTGACGACTCGGCCCGCGAGAGTGGACCGTTCGCGGGGGGCGGTCT
Source organism: Microbacterium sp. Z11_20 (assembly GCF_057197605.1). Lineage (NCBI taxonomy): Bacteria > Bacillati > Actinomycetota > Actinomycetes > Micrococcales > Microbacteriaceae > Microbacterium > Microbacterium sp. Z11_20. The sequence continues at coordinate 522,469 of NZ_JBXVOQ010000001.1, forward strand.
GTCCGCACCCGAGGACTCCGAGCTCCTGTCGTAGGCTCGTCGGGTGAGCGTCACCCCCCTGAAGGCCCTGCCGATCGATCTCCTGCGCGAACGGTCGAGTGCGAAGTGGCGCACCTACCCCGACGACGTCCTGCCCCTCTTCGTCGCCGAGACGGACTACCCGCTCGCCCCCGCCATCACGCGGGTGCTGACTGAAGCCGTGCAGCGCGGTGACACCGGCTACACGCCCCCCGACCCGGGGCTGCGCGTGGCGTACGCGGGGTTCGCTCAGCGCCGGTTCGGCTGGAACCCCGACCCCGCCCGCATGCGGTCGACGTGCGACGTCATGATGGGGCTCGTCGAGGTGCTGCGCGCGGTGATCAGTCCCGGCGACCGGGTCGTGGTCACCCCGCCGGTGTACCCGCCCTTCTACGACGGCGTCCCCGAGGCAGGGGGAGTCGTGGAACGCGTCCCGCTCCACCGGGGCGAGGACGGGTGGCGGCTGGATCTCGCGGGAATCGAGCGAGCACTGGCCGACGGCGCCCGCGTGGTGCTGCTGTGCAACCCCCACAACCCCACCGGGACCGTGCACGGGCGCGGGGATCTGGCGGAGCTCGCGAGCATCGCGGCCCGGCACGGCGCCATCGTCGTCAGCGACGAGATCCACGCGCCGCTGACCCAACCGGACGTCGTCTTCACGCCGTTCCTGTCGGCGTCCGATGACGCGGCACGCGTCGGCTTCGCGCTCGTCAGCGCGAGCAAGGCCTTCAATCTCGCGGGGCTGAAGTGCGCACTGATGGTGGCCGCGTCCGACGAGCACGCCGGGGTGATCCGTGCGCTCCCTGCCGAGGTGGAGTGGCGCACGGGGCACTTCGGCGCCCTGGCATCCGTCGCGGCGTTCGCACCCGAAAGCGACGCCTGGCTGGACGCGCAGCTGGCCGCACTCGATGAGAACCGGCGCCTACTCGCGGACCTGCTCGCCGAGCAGCTGCCCGAGGCGGTCTACCGGGTTCCTGATGCCGGATTCCTCGCATGGATCGACCTGTCGGCGTACGGGTGGGGCGAGAACCCCGCCGTGCACATCCGGCGGGAGGCCCGCGTCGCGCTCCACCACGGTCCGATGTTCGGGAACGAGGGCGCCGGCCGGGTGCGGGTGAATTTCGGCTGCTCGCCGGAGGTCCTCCGCGAGGCCATGGAGCGCATCGGCGCTTTGGCCAGGGCGTGAGCGGGAACACGTCGGCGAGGACGGGGGTCTGGGGAGCTCCATTCGTCTGGGTCACCGCGGGGGCCGTCGCGCTCATCTTCCTCGCGGCCATCCAGTCACTCGCCGTGACCACCGTGATGCCGGTTGTCAGTGCCGACCTCGACGGCGACGCCCTGTACGCCGTTGCCTTCTCCGGCACGTTGGCCACCAGCGTCATCGGGATGGTCGCTGTCGGGGCGTGGTGCGACCGCGGCGGAGTCCTCGCCCCGTTGACCACCGCGGTGGTGCTCTTCGTCGTGGGACTGGTCATCGCCGGGCTCGCCGCGACGATGGAAGTGCTTGTCGTCGGCCGTCTGATCCAGGGGCTGGGCACGGGGGGACAGACCGTGGCACTGTACGTCGTCGTCGCGCGCATGTACCCGCCGATGCTCCACGGACGCGTGTTCGCGGCGTTCTCGGCGGCATGGGTGGTTCCGTCGCTGGTCGGGCCCTTCCTCGCCGGCGCCGTCGCGGAGTTCCTGCACTGGCGGTGGGTCTTCCTCGGCGTCGCGGCGCTCACGGTCGTCGCTTTCGCCATGGTCGTCGCACGGCTGCACGGGCAGCCGCTGGGAACGGACCACCCCGCGACGCAGCGCGTCGGTCCGCGGCTGGCGTGCGCGGCCGCAGTCGCGCTGGGGGCCCTGGCTCTCGGACTCTCGGGTCAGCTCGGCGCACTGTCGTGGGCGGGAGTGATCGGGTCCGTCGTCGTCATCGGCCTGGCGGTGCGTCCTCTCCTCCCCGCCCGGACGCTGCTTCTGGGGCGGGGGCTCCCCAGCGTCGTGCTGATGCGCGGGCTGATCGCCGGAGCGCTCTTCGGCGCCGAGGTCTACATCCCGTACCTGCTGATCGACGAGTACGGGTTCTCGCCCACGTGGGCAGGGCTGGCTCTCACCGCGGCCGCGCTGTCGTGGGCCACCGCGGCGGAGATCCAGGGGCGGATCGGAGATCGCCTCGGGAACACGCGCATCGCCGTGATCGGTACGGCCATGCTCACCACCGCGACCGTCACGGCGTTCCTCACGGCGCTCCTTCACGTCCACCCCGCGCTGCTGATCGCGGGGTGGGCGTTCGCCGGCGGCGGGATGGGGCTGATGTATCCCCGCCTGACGGTCTTGACCCTCGCCTACTCCGCGCCGCACGATCAGGGCTTCCACTCCTCGGCGCTGTCGATCTCCGACTCGCTCGGAACGGCCATGACGATCGCCGTGATGGGCCTGGTCTTCACCGCACTGACCGGCACGGGGCTGGGTTTCCCCGCGGTCTTCGCGATCGCGGCCGCCCTGGCGGTGTTCGCGCTCGTGCCGGGGCTTCGTCTGGGTCGCGCGCGCGAGCGGACGTGACCGCCGGCGCCTCTCGCGCTAGACCTTGCGACGGCGGCGTGCTGCCGCGAAGAATGTCCCGCCCCCCGCGATGAGCAGTGCCCCCAGAGGCCAGAGCACGGCGCCACCGGAAGCGTTGCCTCCCGTCGCCGGGAGTGTGCTGATGGACGGATCCGGCGTCAGGGGACCCGACGCGCTCCCGCCGGGAGTCGCGGTGGGCTCAGCGGGCGTGGGGGCTGTGCTCGTCGGAGTCGGAGTGGGCGTGGGCGTGGGCGTGGGCGTGGGCGTCGGGGTCGGGGTGGGGGTCGGGGTTGGGGTTGGCGTCGGCGTTGGCCCCGCTTCGACGCACGACAGAGTGGTCGCGAACGGGAAGTCGTGCACCTCGCGCGGCCCGCGGCCTGCAACGCCGCCGTGAATGAACGACGCAGCGATCACGTTACCCTCGATATTCTGCGTGACCTGCCAGTTCAGCTGTGCGCGCGGAGCGTAGATCGTGCCGCGCAGACTGTCTCCGCCTGTGACGAGCACGCTCGTCGCGTCGACGAAGTTCCAGAGGGTGTAGGGCGCCGAAGCGCCGCTGAGGCCCGGCATACCCGGAATCTCGCCGTTGAAATCGCCCGTGATGTTGACCAGCAGCGGTGTCGTGCTGCTGGGCGCGGGATCGATGACGAGCTCACCGAGCCCGGCGAACTCCTCTGCGGTGAAAGAGAGCACATTCGTCACTCCGGAGACGAGGGGCGCCCGAACGTTCCCCCCGGCGGGCACCGGGCGCGTGGCCGGCTGCCCGTCGTCTCGCTGGAGCAGTGTCACCGTGGTCGCGCACGTGCCCAGGGTGGCGGAGGTGTCCCGGTACAGCTCGTAGGCGCTTGCGATGTCGAGCACGTCCGAGGGCACAGGCTCGCCCACCGAGGCGGCGGGTTGCGTGACGACGCTTTCGATGCGGGGTGTCGAGTCGTAGGAGGCGCCCGGCTCCACCACACGGAGGGGGGCGGCAGCGCCGTTGCTGTCCGTGTCCAGCGCGAGGTAGGTGGTGGTATCCGCCACCTTCACGTAGCCCCCTTGGAGGATGCGAAGAATCTGGCCGTCCGGATCCCAGGTGATGCCCCCGCCGACGTACAGCGCGATGTGCTGGGCGTCGCCCGGCGCCGTCACGGTCGGTCGGCCGCCGAAGATGTTGTACCCCGAGGAGAACGAGAGATCGCCTCCGGCGGCCACGGTTCCCTCCGCCTCATCGCCGTCGAGTGCGACGTCGTCTTCCACGAAGACCAGGAAGTTGCCGTTCGCCGGCGACCCGTTCACAGGCTGGGTGACCGGGTTGATCGGGCCGATCGGGTCGCCCGGCGCTGCTCCGGCCGGAAGCGATCCGACCACGAGGAGGCAGCCGAGAGCAATGGCGCCGGCCGCGGCGAGGACAGAGGAGGGGGACGTGGCGGGGGGAGCCATAACTCATCGTCGGTCCTCGGTCCACCGGGGACCAGGGACCTTGGTCCCGTCGGTTGCTCGCGGATCTGCTTCGGCGGGGCGAGCGCCCCGCTCTCCGGTCAGCTCTCCGCGCGACCCTCGCGCCAGTAGCCCATGAAGGCCACCGCGCGGCGGTCGACCCCATGCTCTGCGACGAGGTGCCGGCGCAGGGTCTTGATCGCGCCGGCTTCGCCCGCCAGCCACGCGTACAGGGGTGCGCTCTTGAGCGCCGCACCGCCCTTGGCGGTGCGGGGGACCTCCCACAGGATGCCTTCGTCGACGTCGACCTCCTCGACCTCGGCACCGTGGCCGGGAGGGATGAGTTCTGCCGCGGCGGCCACGACAGCGGCTTTGAGGTGCGCGTGCCGGGGGGCCGAGCCACGCGCGGCGACGCGATAGCTGAATCCGGGATGCCGCGGGAGATAGGCGGCGTCCCTCGCATCGGGAACCTCCAGCACGACCACCCCACGGGCCGTCGGCGGCAGGTGCTCCAGGATCACCGAGATCGCGGGCGCCGCCGTCTCGTCCCCGGCCAGGAGGTAGGACCCCGTGGCCGCGGGCGGGACGAAGTCGATGCCGAAGCTCACGCCGGTGTGCGCCGTGGTGGGCGCGAAGATCAGCACCTCATCGCCGATCGTGGCGCGATCGATCCACGCCGAAGCCGGACCGAGGACCTCGTGCGCGACCATGTCGACGTCGACTTCCGAGACGTCGTTGCGCACGGCGCGCGTCGTGTACGTGCGGAACGGCGGTCGGGCTGCCTGCTCGAGCGCCCGCCACCGCGTGTACCAGTCCTCGTCGGTCGGCATGGCGTGGATGCCGGCGACCTCGGTCGGGAACACGATCTTGATCCGCTGATCGAGCCCCGGGTCGCCGTAGTCGGCGAGATCGGGGCCGGCGAAGGTGAAGCGGCGGAAGCTGGGGGTGACGTCGGTGATCGCCTGAACGCGCGCGTGGAAGAAGCGATTGGTGGCGACGGTGCTCACAGTCATGGGATCCGTTTCAGACGGCGGTGGCGTGGTGGCGGCCGCGGGGGAGGACGAGGGGGGTGCCGGAGACGGGGTCGGGAACCACGAGAGACTCCAGGCCGAACACGTCACGGATGAGGTCGCTCGTGATGACCTCGGCCGGTGGGCCGCCGGCGACCACCTCGCCGTCGGACATCGCGAACACGTGGTCCGCGTAGCGGGCCGCCAGGTTGATGTCGTGCAGGACCATCACGGTCGTGGTGCCGCGATCGCGGTTGAGGTCGGTGATGAGGTCGAGGACGTCGATCTGGTGGGCGACATCCAGGAACGTCGTCGGCTCATCCAGCAGGAGGATGTCCGTCTCCTGCGCGAGCGCCATCGCGATCCAGACCCGCTGGCGCTGTCCGCCGGAGAGTTCGTCGACGGCGCGGTCGGCGAGATCGGCGATACCCGTGGCCTCGAGCGACTGCGCGACCACCTCGTAGTCCCGGGTGTTCCACCGCGCGAGGGGTTTCTGATGCGGATGACGCCCCCGCCCGACGAGGTCGGCGACGGCGATTCCTTCGGGGGCGATCGGGCTCTGCGGGAGCAGGCCGAGGGTGCGGGCGACCTCGCGCGACGGGCGGGTGTGCACGGCCTTCCCGTCGAGGACCACGGATCCCTGCCGGGGGCGGAGGAGGCGGGCGAGGGCGCGCAGCAGCGTCGACTTGCCGCAGCCGTTGGCGCCGACGATGGCCGTGATGCGGCCGGGCGGGATGATGAGGTCCAGACCCTCCACGATCACGCGGTCACCGTACGCCAGGGTCACGTCCTCGGCGGCGAGTTGGTGTGACACGGTCACAGGGAGCCTCCCGAGCGGTTGGTCCGGATGAGCAGATAGACGAGGTAGGGGGCCCCGAGGACGCCGGTGATGACACCGACGGGGTAGCGATTGTCGAAGCCGAACTGTCCGATGAGGTCGGCGGCGAGGACGAGGACGACTCCGACCAGTCCGGCCGGAACGATGAGGGATGCTCCGGGGCCGACGATGCGCGCCGCAATGGGCCCCGCCATGAAGGCCACGAACGCGATCGGCCCCGCGGCGGCGGTCGCGAAGGCCAGGAGCGCCACCGCGCCGATCAGCAGGAGCACCCGGGTGCGGTGCACGGAGACGCCGAGCGCGGTGGCGGAGTCATCGCCCAGACGCAGCACCCCCAGGTCGCGGCCGCTGCCGAGGAGCACGGGGACGAGGACGAGGGTGGCGATCATCAGCGGCGCGATCGAGCCCCATGACGCGCCGTTGAGACTGCCGGTAAGCCACTGCATCGCGGTCTGCAGGTCCCACGCGGCCGCCCGTGACAGCACGTACGTCACGACGCTGTCGAGCATCGCGGCCACCCCGATGCCGATGAGGATGAGACGGGTGCCTGCGAAGCCGCCGCGATGGGAGAGGAGGTAGATCGCGGTCGCGGTGACCAGAGCGCCGCCGAGGGCGAAGAAGGACACCGCGGTCTGGTTCAGCGAGAGGAGCACGATCGCCACCACCGCGGCAGCGCTGGCGCCGGAGGTGATGCCGATGATGTCGGGCGCGGCGAGAGGATTGCGCAGCATCGTCTGGAAGATGACGCCCCCGACGCCGAACGCGAGGCCCGAGAGGATCGCCAGGACCGCCCGGGGGAGGCGGAGCTCGCCGACCGTGAAGGACGCGCCGGGCACCGTCTCGCCGAGGACGACACGCAGGACATCCGACAGGTCGTAGAACGTGCGGCCGACCATGAGGCTGACCACGAACAACCCCACGCAGAGGGCGGCGAGCACCACCGTGACGGCGGCGTGCCGTCGGATGCGAGCCCGCCGCCCCGCGAGGACGACCGCGACGCTCACAGTTCCCGCACCTTCTGGCGCCGCACGATCGCGATGAACACCGGTGCGCCGATGAGAGCCGTGATGATGCCCACCTCGATCTCGGAGGGCCGGGCGACGACGCGCCCGACCACATCGGCGAGGAGGAGGAGACTCGCGCCGGCGAGGGCGCAGTAAGGGAGCAACCAGCGGTGGTCGGTTCCCACGAGCAGGCGGCACAGGTGAGGAATGACAAGCCCCACGAAGGCGATCGGCCCGGCGATCGCCGTCGCGGCGGCGCAGAGGAGAACGGCGCCGGACGAGGCGATCAGGCGCGTCCGGGCCACGCGCTCACCGAGCCCCGTGGCCATGTCGTCGCCGAGAGCGAGCGAGTTCATCCCCCGGGAAGTGAACACGCACACGAGGGCGCCGAGCGCGAGGGCAGGCAGGACGACGCCGATCCGGTCCCACGTGGCGCCGCCGATGCCCCCGATCTGCCAGAACCGGAACGTCTCGAGGAGGTCGACCCGGGGGAGCAGGATCGCGCTGACGAGAGACATGGATGCGGCGGTGATGGACGCGCCCGCGAGGGCGAGCTTGAGCGGGGTGGCTCCGCCCCGGCCGAGAGAACCCACCGCGTAGACGAAGACGGCCGCGGCCGCGGCTCCCACGGTGGCGAATGCGAGATAGCCGTAGGGATTCGACAGCCCGAAGAAGGCGATTCCGATCACCACGGCCAGGGCCGCACCCCCGGACACCCCGAGGATGCCGGGGTCGGCCAGCGGGTTGCGCGTGACCGCCTGCATCGTCATCCCCGACAGCGCCAGCGCGGCACCGACGAGGATCCCGAGCACTGTCCGCGGAAGACGCGCGACCACGGCGCCCTCGCCGACGCCGGCGGAGGTGCCGCTGAGCCCGCCCCAGATCTCCGCGAGCGACACCGTACGGGTGCCGAACGCGACGGACGCGACCACCAGCAGCAGCAGGGCCACCACGAGGGCGCCGAGCCACAACAGACGTACCGCTGCCGGACGCCGCAGGAGTGCGGTGTCCGGCAGCGACGCCTGCCGCTGGAGGAGGGTCATCGGTCTCAGCCGAGCGGGGCCGAGAGCACGGCGAAGTAGTCCCGCACGCCCCACGGAATCGACAGCGGGGTCGGGTTGGCCGACGCCGCCAGCGGGGTGCTGTCTTCGAGCACCGCGATGCGTCCCTCGGCGATGGCGGGGATCTGCGAGAGGAGGGGGTCGGCCTGCAGCTGGGCGACGAGCTCGCCGTCGGGGTCGCCGTAGGTCACGAAGACGTCGACATCCGCGAAACGGTCGGCCTCCTCGGCGCTGACGGTCACGTAGAACTCCTCCGTGCCCGCAGACTCCTCCTCGACGATGCTCGGCAGGGGCATTCCGTGGTCGGCCAGGAACCCGGGACGCGTGTCGTGGCTGGTGTAGAAGCCGATCTGGCTCAGATCGGTCGGATCCAGGTACGAGAAGAGGGCTGTGCCCTCAGCCAGCGCCGGGTATTCCTCGAGCGCCGCATCCACCTCCGCCTCGAGGTCCTCGATCAGCGCCTCGCCCTCCTCCGCGAGACCGAGCGCCGTCGAGTTCAGGCGGATCATGTCCTGGTAAGAGGTGCCCCACGCGACCTCGGGGTACGCCACGACCGGAGCGATCTTGGAGAGGGTGTCGTAGTCCTCCTGGGTCAGGCCCGAGTAAGAGGCGAGGATGACGTCCGGCTGCGTGTCATTGACCGCCTCGAAGTCGATGCTGTCCCCGCCGTCGAAGAGCACGGGAGTTTCGGCGTCGAGCTCTTCGAGGCGCTCTTCGACCCAGGGGAGGACGCCATCGTTGTCGTCATCGCCCCACGTGGCCTTCTCCATCCCGACCGGGACCACTCCCAGTGCGAGGGGAACCTCGTGGTTGCCCCACGCCACCGTGGCGACGCGTTCGGGGGCGGATTCGATGACCGTCTCGCCGAAAGCGTGCTCGATCGTCACCGGGAACACGTCGCCGTTGCCGGCGGAATCCCCGGCGTCGGAGGTCTGGCTCGCGGTGGAACAGCCGGTGAGCACGAGGGCGGCTCCGGCCGCGAGGGCGGCGGCAGTGCGGATGCGGGGCACGGGGATCTCCTCGAAGTTAGGTAAGGGTGGCCTTAGTTTATGCACCTCTGCGCGTTCGCCGCGACTGCGATCGCTCGACGACGAGAAATCGGGGACGGTCCGCGCGGCGGATGGCCCCCGGTCCTGGGAAGGCTGGGCGGGCGCGGCGGCTTATACTAGAGGGCTGGCCATCGGCCACCTCGAACCCCCTCCTGCTGATAGATCGGACATCCGCTGTGCTCGCCGTGCACGACCTTCAGATCCGCGTGGGCGCCCGCGTCCTCATGTCGGACGTGTCGTTCCGCGTGTCCGACGGCGACAAGATCGGTCTGGTCGGACGCAACGGCGCCGGCAAGACCACGTTGACGAAGGTGCTGGCAGGCGACCTGCAGCCCAGCGAGGGGCGCGTCGACCGATCCGGCGAACTGGGCTATCTGCCGCAGGACCCGCGGTCGGGCGATCCGGAGATGCTCGCGCGCACCCGCATCCTCGACGCGCGGGGCCTGGGTTCCCTCGCGATCGGGATGCACGAGGCGTCGCTGCAGATGGCCGACGACGACGTCGATGTCGCGGCACGGGCGATGCGGCGGTACGGGAACCTCACCGAGCGCTTCGAGGCCCTGGGGGGCTACGCGGCCGAAGCCGAGGCCGCCTCCATCGCGCACAACCTGTCGCTTCCCGACCGGATCCTCGACCAGCCGCTCAAGACCCTCTCGGGCGGCCAGCGACGCCGCATCGAACTGGCGCGCATCCTGTTCTCGGACGCGCAGACGATGATCCTCGACGAGCCGACCAACCACCTCGACGCCGACAGCGTGATGTGGCTGCGCGAGTTCCTCAAGGGCTACAAGGGCGGGCTGATCGTGATCAGCCACGACGTGGAACTCGTCGGCGAGACGGTCAACCGCGTGTTCTACCTCGACGCGAACCGTCAGGTGATCGACGTCTACAACATGAACTGGAAGAACTACCTGCGTCAGCGGGTGGCGGACGAGGAGCGCCGCAAGAAGGAGCGCACCAACGTCGAGAAGAAGGCGACCGTGCTGCAGCAGCAGGCCGCTCGTTTCGGTGCCAAGGCGTCCAAGGCGGCCGCAGCCCACCAGATGGTCGCGCGCGCCGAGAAGATGCTCGCCGGCCTCGACGACGTCCGCCAGGAGGAACGCGTCGCCAAGCTCCGCTTCCCCAAACCTGCGCCGTGCGGCAAGACTCCGCTGATGGCACGGGGGCTGTCGAAGTCGTACGGGTCGCTGGAGATCTTCACCGACGTGGACCTCGCCATCGACCGCGGGTCCCGCGTGGTCATCCTCGGGCTCAACGGCGCCGGCAAGACGACGCTCCTGCGCATGCTCGCGGGGGTGGACAAGCCCGACACCGGCGTGATCGAGCCGGGGTACGGCTTGAAGATCGGCTACTACGCACAGGAGCACGAGAACCTCGACGTGAACCGGTCGGTGCTGGAGAACATGATGTCGGCAGCGCCGGACATCACCGCGACCGACGCCCGCAAGGTGCTCGGGTCGTTCCTGTTCACCGGCGATGACGTGCTCAAGCCCGCCGGCGTGCTCTCCGGAGGCGAGAAGACGCGGCTGTCGCTGGCCACGCTCGTGGTGTCGTCGGCGAACATGCTGCTCCTGGACGAGCCCACGAACAACCTCGACCCGGCGTCCCGCGAAGAGATCCTCGGTGCCCTGGCGCACTATGAGGGCGCCGTGGTGCTGGTCTCCCACGACGAGGGCGCCGTCGAGGCCCTCAACCCCGAACGCGTGCTCATCCTGCCCGACGGCGTGGAAGACATCTGGGGTCGCGACTACGCCGACCTGATCGCCCTGGCCTGATTCGCCGGCCTCGGCCGATGTGGGTACCGGCGGACGATACCGGAGCGGCTCAGGCGTCCAGCAGCGCGTCCTCGGCCTCGGCGTCGCGGTCGCGGCGGCGAGGACGCCGCGCCTCGGCGTCCTCGCGCGCGTGACGACGCTCGGTCACGAGGATGTAGATGATGAAGCTGAAGCCCATGACGGCGAACAGGATCCATTGCACGGCGTAGGACAGGTGCGGACCGGGATCCTCGGACGGAGAGGCGACCGCCTCGGGAGCCGTCGCCGGCGCGGGATCCTCGGACACGAGCATCCCGTAGGCGCCGGTTTCCAGTGACGGTTGCGCGGTTCGCTCCGCGATGAGCGGGAGGTGGATGGTGGGCACCTGACCCTCGCCGGCGGTGCGGCCCGAGGTGGGCAGCGGCTCGCCGGGCCGGAGCCGCACGATGACGGTCGCATCGCCGGCCGGGGGTGGCGGGACCACGTCGGGATCGGGCTGGTCGGTTCCCGGGGGCACCCAGCCGCGGTTCACCAGGAGCGTGCGCCCGTCGTCGAGGCGGAAGGGAACGAGCACCTCGAAGGCCGCCGTGCCTCCGTGCGGGCGGTTGCGGACGAGTTGCTGCGCGTCCGGGAGGTAGCGCCCGGTGACCTCCACGGGCGTCCACTCGTCCGAGGGGTCGAGTTCTCCGCCGGGGGAGAGCACGGCGTCCAGCGGCACGGGGCTCTGGTCGTAGTTGGCCTCGACGAGGGCGAGCTGGCGGGCTCGTTCCTCGTTGCGGGCGAACTGCCAATTCGAGAGGAACCCGCAGGCGATCGCGAACACGATGGCGACTGCGACGTAGGCCGTCCACCGCACCGCGGCCGGGGCGTCCCGGCGGCTCACGACGTCACCTCGGCCGTGGAGAGCGGAGCGACCTCGAGCGGGAAGTCGCGCGCGGCCAGGAAGTCGCGGAGGTAGGTCACGTGCGCGTCGCACGCCACCCACTCCTTCCGCCGGTCGGCGGTGTGGATGCGGGGGTTCCGCCACGTGATCCGCCAGGAGGCCGCGTCGCGGCATCCTGCTCGGGAGCAATCCGCCGTCATGGCGTGCGCCGTCCCTGGTCCGGTGCCGTGCTCTCGGAGATGCGGATCACGCTGGGGGCGGGAGCCGGCGGCGCGGAGGCCGCAGCCGGTTCGGTGAGCGCGCGCTCGGGGTGCTCGGCGACCGTGCGGCGCGTGTCCTGGCCGACGTTCGCGATCACCACCGCGATGTAGGGGAGGAAGATCGCCCCGATCGCCAGCACCCAGGTGTACCACCCGTGGGGCGTGATGAGGACCATGCCGAGGATGCACGCGAGGCGGATGCCCATCGTGATCATGTACTTGGCAAACCGCGAGCCGGCGTCGTCGCGGGGAGCGCGGGGCAGCGACGTCGCGGAGAGCGCGCGGGAGGAGGATTTCACGGTCCTCCCAGACTACGCCGGGCACCCGGGACGAAGGCTCAGGAACTGTACGTCGTCGCGGCGCCCACGATGCCCAGGAGCAGGAGGATCGGAAGGACGACGGCGAAGATGACGAGCAGGATCAGGATTCCGACCCCCACCCATCCGATGATGGTGCCGGCCATCGCCATGCCGTAACCGGCGTCGTTCGAGGTCTTCAGGCGCTTGAGGGAGAGGTGGCCGAGGATGACGGCGGCGATCGACGCGAGCCCGAGGACGATCGTCCAGGAGAAGACGATGCCACCGATCGCGCACACGAGCGATGCGATGGCGAGCGCGTCGGTCTTGCGCTGCGGGTAGGCCGCTCCCGCGTACGGCGACGGCTGCGCATAACCCGCCGGCGGGCCGTACCCCTGCGGCGCCGGGTAGGGAGGCGGGCCGTACCCCTGCGGCGCCGGGTAGCCCTGCGGAGTGGGGTGCGCCGGGAGCGAGGCGTAGCTCTGCGGCGCGGCGGGTGCGGCCCCGGTGGCAGCGGCGTACGGCGGGACGGCGGGAGGCGGAGGCGGAACCGGCGGGATCGCCGCGGTGTCGTCGGGGGAGGGTGAAGCGGGGTCGCTCACGGCGGGCCCCTTTCTGCTCGGATGCTCCCAGAGTCCCAGCGCCGTCGTCGTGGTGTCAAACGCGGCTCCTCCCGCTCGCCTAGGCTGGGGCCGTCTCATCCCCTCGCCTGGAATGGAGCGTGCTCATGGCGACCGATCGCGTCGTGCTCGTCACCGGTGGAAACCGCGGCATCGGCCGTGCGATCGCCGAGCGGTTCGTCGCGGAAGGATACCGCGTGGCCGTCACCGCGCGCTCGGGCGACGGGCCGATGGGCACCCTGACCGTCCGCGCCGACGTCACCGATGCCGCAGCCGTCGACGCGGCCTTCCGGGAGATCGAGGCCACGCTCGGGCCCGTGGAGATCGTCGTCGCCAACGCCGGCATCACGAAGGACACGCTGCTCCTGCGCATGAGCGAAGAGGACTTCGACTCGGTGATCGCGACGAACCTCGGTGGAGCGTTCCGCGTCGTCAAGCGTGCGTCGAAGGGGATGCTGCGTGCCCGGTGGGGCCGCGTCATCCTCATCTCCAGCGTCGTGGGTCTCCTGGGCTCCGCCGGACAGATCAACTACGCCGCCTCCAAGAGCGGGCTGGTCGGCTTCGCGCGCTCGCTGACGCGCGAACTGGGTGGGCGCGGCATCACGGCCAACGTCGTGGCGCCGGGATTCATCGAGACCGACATGACGGCCGAACTGCCCGAAGCCACCCAGGCGGAGTACAAGGGGCGGGTTCCCGTCGGACGTTTCGCGACCACCGACGAGGTCGCCGGCGTCGTGACGTGGCTCGCCTCCGACGACGCCGCGTACATCGCGGGCGCCGTCATCCCGGTCGACGGCGGCCTCGGCATGGGGCACTGATACCCCGCCGAACCCGGGTCGGTCACCGCTGGTCGGTCACCGCAGGGCGGCGGCCAAGAGGCGAGCCAGCTCGACCGGCTGCGAGAGCTGCGGCCAGTGGCCGGACTGCAGTTCCACGATCTCGAGGTCCTGGAGGGCGGCGAGGTCGGCGGCCCAGCCGGGCGCTGCGGCGATGATCTCTCGGAGGTCGGCCGCGGGCATCGTGCCGGTCAGGATCGTCGCCGGCACCGCATACCGGCGGGTGTCGGTCAGGCGGATCGGGTCGGTCGGCACGCGCGCCGGAACGGACAGGGTCCGGGAGGCGGCCGCCGCTCTCGTCGCCTCGTCGAGGTCGCCCACCTCGGCGTCCTCGAACGTGTCCCACCCGGGGAAGGGGATGACGCCGTCGATGATCGGGAACTCCCAGATGGATCCGCCGTCGGCAGGAGGGAAGGTGTCCACGAACACCACGCGCGCCACGCGGTCGGCCCTCGCGTCCGCGGCGCCCCACACCACGTTGCCACCGCCGGAATGACCGACGAGCGCGATGGGCCCGGAAAGACGGTCGATCTCTGCGACGACCGCCGCCACCCAGTCGGCGATGCCGATCTCGGACGAGCTGTCGGCGGGCTCGCCCATGCCGGGCATGGTCAGCGGGTGAGCGGTATGACCGGCCGCCTCCACCGCGGGGATGACGGTGTCCCAGGTGGAGGCGTCCAGCCAGAGACCGGGTACGAGGATGACGTCCATGACCGCACGCTACGCCGGGCCTCCGACACGATCACGGCAGGAGCGCGATCACCTGCGCGAGGTCGACGGGACCGATGACGAGGTCGGCGCGCTCGCGGACGGCCGGCTTGGCGTTGAAGGCGATGCCGAGCCCGGCGGCGGCGAGCATGAGGAGGTCGTTCGCTCCGTCACCGACGGCGATCGTCCGCTGGAGCGGGACGCCGAGCTCATCGGCCCATTCGCGCAGCGTCGCGGCCTTCCCCGCCCCGTCGATGATCGGGCCGGAGACGCGTCCGGTGAGCACGCCGCCGTCGGCCTCCAGACGGTTCGCGCGCCAGCGATCCACGCCCAGACGCGGCGCGATCTCGTCCAGCACCTCGTGGAAGCCTCCGGAGACCACTCCCACGATGCCGCCGCGGTCGTGCACAGCGGCGACGAGCTCCCGCACGCCGGGCGTCGGCTGGACCCGCGAGATCACCCGAGTGAACGCCGATACCGGCACTGCGCGCAGCTCACAGACGCGCGCACGGAGGCTCTCGGCGAAGTCGACCTCGCCCCGCATCGCCGCCTCCGTGGCCGCAGCCACCTCCGCGCCCCGGCCCGCCTCATCGGCGATGAGCTCGATGACCTCGTTGCGGAGGAGGGTGGAGTCGGCGTCGAGAACGACGAGCAGGCGGGTGGCGTCGGGCACGGCCTCGACCCTAGCGTGCCTCACGGCGTCATCCGGGAGCCGGCGACTGCCCGGCCGTCGTAGGCTCGGAAGGTCGCGCGCGCGACGCCCGCTTCGCCACCCGAGGAGAATCCGCCATGGCCGACGTCGAGAGCTTCACCCTGGACCACACCGCCGTGAAGGCGCCCTACGTCCGTCTCATCGGCACGGAGCAGGGCCTGCGCGGCGACGTCATCTCGAACTTCGACGTGCGCTTCGTCCAGCCCAACGAGGGGGAGATCCCCACCGCCGGTATCCACACGATCGAGCACATGCTCGCCAGCCTCCTGCGCGACCGGATGGAGGGTCTCATCGACATCTCCCCGTTCGGCTGCCGCACCGGGTTCCACCTCATCGCGTGGGGCGAACCGCCCCTGCCGGAGCTCGTCGCGGCCTTGCGCGATAGCCTGCGGTTCATCGCCGAGGAGGCGACGGAGGCCGACATCCCCGGCGTCGACGCGTTCAGCTGCGGAAACTACCGTGACCACAGCCTCCACACCGCCCGCGAGTGGTCGAAGCTCATCCTCGAGCAGGGCATCAGCCTCGACGCGTTCCAGCGCGTCGGCGTCTGACCCGCCCCCCGCATCCGATCCGAGTGGTCAGGCGTCGACGCGGACGCCCTTGCCGACGACGGTGATGCCGGTGTCGGTGACGGTGAAGCCGCGCGCGATGTCGCGCTCCCGGTCCACCCCGACGGTGGCACCGTCGGCGAGCATGACGTTCTTGTCGAGGATCGCGCGGTGCACCCGCGCCCCCGCTCCCACGTGCACGTGGTCGAACAGCACGGAATCGGTGATCGTCGATCCGCCGCCGGCGAGGGTCCACGGGCCCACGACGCTGCGCTCGAGATGCGTGCCGGACAGCACCGAACCGAGCGACACGATCGAGTCGATCGCATTGCCGATGCGGCCCACCGAGTCGCGCACGAACTTCGCCGGCGGCGAATTGACGGTCTGCGAGAAGATCGGCCACGCGGTGTTGTACAGGTTGAAGATCGGCAGCGTCGCGATCAGGTCGGCGTGCGCGTCGTAGAACGAGTCGATCGTTCCCACGTCGCGCCAGTAGGCGCGGTCGCGCGGGGTCGAACCGGGCACGTCGTTGCGCTTGAAGTCGTACACGGCGGCTTCGCCTCGCTCGACGAAGTAGGGGACGATGTCCCCGCCCATGTCGTGGTTGGACGTGGGGGATTCGCCGTCCACCTGCACGGCCTCGATGAGGGCATCGGCGTCGAAGATGTAGTTGCCCATCGACGCGAGCACCTCGTGCGGAGCATCCGAGAGCCCCGTCGGATTCTGGGGCTTCTCCAGGAAGTCGCGGATGCGGATGTTGTCCTTGGGATCGACGTCGATCACGCCGAACTGGTTCGCCAGGGAGATCGGCTGGCGGATGCCGGCGACCGTCGCGCGCGCGCCGGATGCGATGTGCGCCTCCAGCATCTGACCGAAGTCCATGCGGTACACGTGGTCGGCGCCGATCACCATGACGATGTCGGGCTTCTCGTCGTTCAGGAGGTTCAGGCTCTGCAGGATGGCGTCGGCCGAGCCGGAGAACCACCGCTTACCCAGGCGCTGCTGCGCCGGCACCGACGCGACATACGAGCCGAGCATCGGCGACATCCGCCACGTCTGCGAGATGTGCCGGTCGAGGCTGTGCGACTTGTACTGGGTGAGCACCACCAGCTGCTGCAAACCGGAATTGATCAGGTTCGAGATCGCGAAGTCGATGAGCCGATACTGTCCGCCGAAGGGCACCGCGGGCTTGGCCCGGTCGGCCGTGAGGGGCATGAGTCGCTTTCCCTCGCCCCCGGCGAGGATGATTCCGAAGACCTTCGGCGCTGCTGGCATGAACCAACCCTAGGGTGCGTGCTGCGAGGGAACCACCCGCCCACGCGCCCTTGACACCTGTACTACCGTTCCCTCATGCGCGTCGACATCGTGACCAAGGAATACCCCCCCGAGATCTATGGCGGGGCCGGTGTGCACGTGACGGAGCTGGTGCGCGCGCTGCGTCTCTCCATCGAGGTGCGCGTCCGCGCCTTCGGTGCCGCGCGTGACGAGGAGGGCACGAGCGCCTACGCGGTTCCGGCCGAGCTGGCTACGGCCAACGGTGCGATCCAGACCCTGGGCACCGATCTCGAGATCGTCGCTGATGTCGCCGGGGCGGACGTCGTGCACAGCCACACCTGGTACGCGAACTTCGCCGGCCACCTCGCCTCCCTCCTCCATGGCATCCCGCACGTGGTCACTGCGCACAGCCTGGAGCCGCTGCGGCCGTGGAAGGCCGAGCAGCTCGGCGGCGGCTACGCCGTCTCCAGCTACATCGAGAAGACCGCCTACGAGGGCGCCGCCGCCATCGTCGCGGTGAGCGAGGGGATGCGCACCGACATCCTGCGGAGTTACCCCGCGCTCGATCCCGCCAAGGTGCACGTGATCTACAACGGCATCGACACCGAGGCGTGGCATCCGGTGGAGGATGCGGCGTTCCTCGCGGAAGCCGGAATCGATCCCGCCCGCCCCTCGGTGGTGTTCGTCGGGCGCATCACGCGGCAGAAGGGCCTCCCGTACCTCCTGCGCGCGGCCGAGCAGCTGCCACCGGAGGTGCAGCTGGTGCTCTGCGCCGGGGCGCCGGACACCCCGCAGATCCTCGCCGAGGTACAGGAGCTCGTCCGCGGGCTCCAGGCCACCCGCGAGGGGGTCGTCTGGATCGACCGGCTCCTCCCGCGCACCGAGCTCTCGGCGATCCTGACCGCAGCCACGACGTTCGTGTGCCCGTCGGTGTACGAACCGCTGGGCATCGTGAACCTCGAGGCCATGGCGTGCGGCGCCGCCGTCGTGGGCACCGCGACCGGCGGCATCCCCGAGGTCGTCGCCGACGGGGTCACCGGACGCCTCGTCCCCATCGAGCAGGTCCAGGACGGCACGGGGACCCCGGTCGATCCGCAGCGCTTCGTCGACGACCTCGCGCGCGTGCTGACGGAGGTCGTGACCGATCCGGCGCGCGCGGCCGAGTACGGCCAGGCGGGGCGCCGGCGCGCCGCGGAGGAGTTCAGCTGGGCGCGGATCGCCGAGCAGACGGCCGCGCTGTACGCCGGTCTGGCCGGCACCGGCCGATAGGCTGGGCGCATGCCTGAGGTCCTGGAGTTCTCCGACGTCGTCGTCCGCCGGAACGCCCGCGACATCGTCGCGCACCTGGACTGGACGGTATCCGACGACGAACGCTGGGTGATCCTCGGACCCAACGGCGCCGGGAAGACCACGGTGCTCCAGCTCGCCGACACCCTGATTCACCCCACGTCGGGAACGGTGACGATCCTCGGCGAGCGGCTCGGGCGCACCGACGTGTTCGAGCTGCGTCCGCGCATCGGCTTCGCCTCCTCCGCGATGGCGCGCCGCGTGCCGCCGGAGGAGACGGTGCTGGACGTGGTGCTCACCGCCGCGTACTCGGTGATGGGTCGCTGGCGCGAGGAGTACGAGGACATCGACGAGCGGCGCGCGCTGCGCGTGCTGAGCGAGTGGCGCCTGGATCACCTCGCCGATCGCACGTTCGGAACGCTGTCGGACGGCGAGCAGAAGCGCGTGCAGATCGCACGCGCCGTGATGACCGACCCCGAACTGCTGCTGTTGGACGAGCCGACCGCCAGCCTCGATCTGGGCGCCCGCGAAGAACTTCTCACCCTTCTGGCCGGCTACGCGCAGGCGCCGACCACGCCGGCGATGGTGATGGTCACCCACCATGTCGAGGAGATCCCGGTCGGATTCACCCACGTCCTGCTGCTGCGCGACGGCGCTGTCGTCGCGGCGGGCCCGATCCCCTCGGCGCTCACGGCGGAGAACCTCACCGCCACCTTCGGCACCCGGATCGTGCTGAACGAAGACGGCGGTCGCTACGCCGCGCGCGCCGCATCCTGACTGTTCCAGCCCCCGAGCCGGGGCTGGTAGAGTAGGTGGTTGGTGCCGCAGGCACTGCAGACTTTCCCGGTCCTGATGGACCACGCCCAACCGCAAGGATTCCGCATGAAGACTGACACCCACCCCGAGTACCGCGCCGTCGTGTTCCGCGACCTCGGCTCGGGCGAGACGTTCCTCACCCGTTCGACCGTGTCGAGCGCCAAGACCATCGAGCTGGACGGCGTCGAGTACCCCGTCATCGACGTGGAGATCTCCTCCGCCTCGCACCCGTTCTACACGGGCAAGCAGCGCATCATGGACTCGGCCGGTCGCGTCGAGAAGTTCAACCAGCGCTTCAAGAACTTCGGCGGCAAGTAAGCTCCGCTCCTCGAAGGCCCCGCTTCGGCGGGGCCTTCGTCGTTCCCGCCCGCATCGAGAAACAACATCCCGGACGAGAAACGCCGCGCCGCGCCGTTTCTCGTCCGGATCGTCGTTTCTCGGCGGGGGACGGGGGACGGACGGGACGGGAGGGGTCAGCGGATGGGCCAGCGGCCGTCGAGGCTGTCGTCGGGGTCTAGGCGGCCGATCTGCACGAAGTACTCCGTGAGGCTCTCGGCCTGCGATCGCGCCCACCCGATCTGCCGCGTGTGCAGCTCCTCGAGCGTGGGGGGCAGCCACGCGGCGAACCGCTCGGCCAGGGCGAGCGCCACCCGGCCGGCCGCGACGGCGTCGGCGGATGCCTCGTGGGCGCCGTCCAGGCGGACGGCGTAGTGCTCTGCGACCACCGAGAGCGGCCGCTTGCCGCGCCGGTAGCGGTCGTACCGCTTGTCGACCACGAGCGGGTCGATGACGGGCGAGGGCGACGCCAGCGGGGTCACCCCGTGGCGGAGCGTCTCGTGCTTGAGGAGGGAGAAGTCGTACGGCGCGTTGTAGGCGACGACAGGGATGCCCGCGGCGAACACTCCTGCAAGGGCTTCGACCACCTCGGCGACCACGGCCGCGGCATCGCGCCCGTGCGTGCGGGCGTGCTCGGTGGAGATGCCGTGGATGGCGGCGGCGCCGTCGGGGATCGCGACCCCCGGGTCGGCGAGCCAGTCGCGGGCGGTCAGCACCGCGCCGTCGGCGTCGAGCACCCCGACGTGCGCGGTGACGATGCGGTCGCGCGCCACGTCCACACCGGTGGTCTCGAGGTCGAACACCCCGATGACGCGCGTCCACTCCGGGGCCTGGAACAGCGGAAGCGGCTCGGGTCGCTCCGTGCGGTGCATGCCCCACACGCTATGCGCGGCATCCGACATCGCCGGAGAGGCGCACGGACGGGCCCGCAAGGCCGCACTCCGTAGACTCGAGGGATGCCGAATCCCTACGCCCCGCTGCTGTCCCGCGTCGCCGTCGAGCGGCGCGAGGCGGAGGTGCTCGGCGGAACGACGGCGTACTGGACCTACGGCGATGCGGATGCGGTGACCACCGTGATCGCCGTGCACGGCTTCCGCGGCGAGCACCACGGCCTGGAGCCGGTGATCGCGCACCTGCCCGGCGTCCGCGTCCTCTCACCCGACCTCCCCGGGTTCGGCGAGACAGCCCCGATCCCCGGCCGGAGACACGACCTCGCGCTGTACGCGGAGTGGCTCGCCGCCTTCGCGGGCGCGGTCGCCCCGGGGGCCGTCATCCTCGGGCATTCGTTCGGCTCGATCGTGTCGGCGGCAGCCGTGGCCGGCGGTCTCGGCACCCCCGCTCTGGTGCTGGTGAACCCCATCGGCGCTCCGGCGCTGGAAGGACCCCGCGGCGTCCTCACGCGGCTGGCGGTCTTCTACTACTGGGCCGGTGCGCGCCTCCCTCGCCGGATCGGCGAGGCGCTCCTGCGCAACCGCGTCATCGTGCGTGTCATGAGCCTCGCCATGGCCAAGACGAAGGACCGGAGCCTCCGCCGCTTCGTGCACGAGCAGCACGACCTCTACTTCTCCCGGTTCTCCGACCGCGATGTGCTGCACCAGGCGTTCCTCACATCGGTGTCGCACGACGTGCGCGAATTCGCGCCGCGCATCATTCAGCCGGTGCTTCTGGTCGCCGCCGTCCGCGACGACATCACCCCGATCGAGGCGGAGCGGCGGCTGGCCACGCTCTTCCCGCGTGCGGAGCTGGTCGAGATCGCCGACGTGGGACACCTCATCCACTACGAGACGCCCGCGCAGGCCGCCGACGCCATCAGGCGCTTTCTCGAGCCTTCCGGCGCCGATACGCGTTGACGTTCATGCGGTTGCCGCAGTTGCCCGTGTCGCAGTAGCGCTTGGACCCGTTGCGCGAGTAGTCGATGTAGACCGAGCGGCAGTCGTCCGCGGAGCACACGCGCACCCGCCCGTACTCGTCGGCGCGGATGACGTCGATGAAGGCCATCGCGGTCTCGACGAGGATGCGGGTGTGCAGAGGAGCGTCGCCGTCGGTGGCATGGATGTGCCACTCCTCGACTCCGTCGTGGGTCACGAGCTGGGGGAGGGCCCGGCCATCGACGAGCATCGCGTTCACCAGCGGTACCGCCCCGTCGCGGTCGACCTGCCACAGCTCGTGCAGCCGGGTGCGGATGCCGCGTACCTGCGCGAGCTCCTCGGCGTCCCGGTCGATCCGGCCGCTGTAGGGCTGCCCGTGGAGGAACCGGTTGAGATCGTCCACCGTCGTCAGGGCGTCCACCCCCGCGGACGAGGTGTCGGGGAGCGTGTTGACAAGGAGGACTGCCGCCGTGAGCGACATCTGCGTGTCATGGATGAATACCACGTTGACTCCTGACGTTCGCCTGCCGTAGTGTCACAAGTGTACCGACCGAACACTCCTGACAGGTGACCGCATGACCGCGACGATCGCACACCCGCTCGCCGTCACGTCGCGTACCGCCGGCGTGGTCATCGGACTCGCCTCGGCCCTGGGGTTCGCCTCGAGCGGTCCGGTGGTCAAGCCGCTCCTGGAGGCGGGGTGGTCGGTGGGTGCCGCGCTCCTCCTGCGCATGGGGGGCGCTGCCCTCCTGCTCTCCCCGTGGCTGATCCGGGCGTTCGTCCGCGACCGCAGCATCGTGCGGCGGCACGGGGCGCTCATCGTCGGCTTCGGCCTGACCGGCGTCGCGGGCTGCCAGCTGTTCTTCTTCTCCGCGATGCAGCGGATGCCGGTGGCCATCGCCCTGCTCGTGCAGTACATCGCCCCCGTCCTCCTGGTGGCCTGGGTGTGGATGCGCACGCATCGGCGCCCGTCCGCTCTCGTGCTGGGCGGCACGGCGGTGGCCGTGGTCGGACTCGTCTTCGTGATCGACCTCACCGGCGCGGCATTCGATCCGATCGGGATGCTGCTGGCCCTCGGCGCCGCGGTGTGCCTGGCGGCGTACTTCGCCCTCGCCGAGCGCACCACCGCGGCGATGCCGCCGGTCGCTCTGGCAGCCGGTGGGTTGTTCGTGGGCGCCGTGCTGACGGGCGTGCTGTGCCTGGTCGGCGTCCTGCCCTTCGTCGCGCCGGCCGTGACCACCGATGTCCTGGGTGCGAGCATGCCGTGGTTCGTCTCGATCGCGTGGGTCGCCCTCGTGGCGACGGCGTTCGGCTACGGCCTCGGCATCCTCGCCGTGCCGCGCATCGGGGCACGGCTGGCCTCGTTCGTGGGATTGACCGAGGTGCTCTTCGCGATGATCTTCGCGTGGATGCTGCTGGGCGAAGCCCCCTCGCTCGTCCAAGCAGCCGGCGGAGTCCTGATCCTCGCCGGCGTCGTCCTCGTCCGGGCCGACCCGGCAGCCGTCCCGCGGGAGGTCGCTACCGCTCCCGCCGTGCCAGCTCCATGAGCGGGCCGACGCGATAGGGGATGATCTCCCGCATCACGAGGGAGGTCTCGGTGCGCTCGACCCCGTCGACCGCAAGGATCCGCGCATCGACGTCGAACAGATGCTGGGTGTCGCGGCACGCCACGCGGGCCACGAGATCGATCTGTCCGCTCATGCCGTGCGCCTGGAGGATCTCGGGGATCTGCTCGAGTTCGGCGCGGATGCGGGGGAGTTCGGCCTGTCGCACGGTCACGTGGATGAACGCCTCGATCGGAAAGCCCATGGCGGCGGGGGAGAGAGCGCGCTCGTACGACAGCAGCACCTCGGTCCGCTCCAGACGGGCCATGCGCGCCTGAACCGTGTTGCGCGACATGCCCAGGCGATCGGCCAGGGCGACGACCGTGGCGCGCGGGTCATCCGCGAGGGCGCGGAGGAGGTCGAGGTCGACAGCATCCAGATGAGACATGATGCGCAACCCTAGCAGCCAAGAACCGGCGAAGTAGCGCAACCTGCTCAATACTGCGCGGGAGCCTTGAGCTAGGTGCGCGGCGGACGTATGGTCGCGGTGTTCGGCGACGCTGCCGGCGCCGGACGCTCCCCGGCCCCACGAGGGCCGAGGGCCGACCTGGAGGACTGACAATGGTGCCCGCTCCTACCCCTGCCGCCGACCTCGCCCTGACTGGGGACGACGCGGTGCGGCTGCTCACCCCCCACGGCCAGCGTGTGCCCGACCCCGCCTTGGACCCGTGGCTGGGGGATCCCGATCCGGCGCTCCTGCGCACCCTTTACCGCGACATGGTCTTCACTCGCCGCGTCGATGCCGAGGGCTTCGCCCTGCAACGACAGGGCCAGCTCGGCCTGTGGCCCCCGGCCCGCGGCCAGGAGGCCGTGCAGGTGGGCACGACGCACGCCCTGGCCGGCACCGACATGATCTTCCCCAGCTACCGGGAGACCGGCGTCCTCCTGGCCCGCGGCGGACGGCCGTCGGAGTTCATCCTGGCGTGGCGCGGCGAGGCCCACGCCGCCTACGACACCGTGCGGCTCCGCATGGCCCCGATGCAGATCATCATCGGCGCGCACTCGCTGCACGCCACCGGCTACGCGATGGGGATCCAGCGCGACCGGGCCGATGAGATCGCCGTCGCTTACTTCGGCGACGGCGCGACCAGCCAGGGCGACGTCAGCGAGGCGCTGGTGTTCTCCGCGTCGTACCAGGCGCCGGTGGTGTTCGTGTGCTCGAACAATCAGTGGGCCATCTCCGAACCGGTCGACGTGCAGTCCCGGGTGCCGCTGGCAGCGCGCGCCCCCGGATTCGGCGTTCCGAGCGTGCGGGTGGACGGCAACGACGTTCTGGCCTGCTACGCAGCGATGACCTGGGCGCGCGAGCGCGCCCGCCGAGGCGACGGGCCGACGTTCATCGAGGCGGTGACCTACCGGATGGGACCGCACACCACCGCCGACGACCCCACGCGGTACCGCGACGCGGCCGAGGTGGAGGCGTGGGCGCGACGCGATCCGATCACCCGCTTCGAGGCGTACCTGCGCGCCGAGGGCGTCCTGGACGATGCCGCCGTGGCCGAGGTCGCCGCGGCAGCCGACGCGCTGGCCGCGGAGGTGCGCGCGGCCTGCATCGGGGCACGGACGCGCCCGGCGCTGGAGGTGCTCGACACGGTGTACGCCGAGCCGCACTCGGGGCTGGCCGAGCAGCGCCGCGACTACGAGGCGTACCTCGCCGGATTCGCCGACACGGAGGTGGGCTCATGACCACGCTGACTCTCGCGCAGGCCGTGAACGCGGGCCTGCGCTCTGCGATGGAGGACGACCCCCGGGTGCTCGTGATGGGCGAGGACATCGGGAAGCTCGGCGGAGTCTTCCGCGTGACCGACGGCCTGCTCGATCGGTTCGGCGCCGAGCGCGTGGTGGACACGCCCCTGGCCGAGGCGGGCATCATGGGCACCGCCGTGGGACTGGCCTATCGCGGCTATCGGCCCGTGGTGGAGATCCAGTTCGACGGTTTCGTCTATCCGGCGTTCGACCAGATCGTCTGCCAGGTCGCCAAGCTCCACTACCGCACCCGCGGCGCGGTGACGATGCCCCTCACCATCCGCATCCCGTGGGCCGGGGGCATCGGCGCCGCCGAGCATCACTCGGAGTCGCCGGAGGCGTACTTCGTGCACACCGCGGGGCTGCGGGTGGTGGCCGCATCCGATCCGCGCGATGCCTACGTGCTGCTGCGCCAGGCCATCGCAAGCGACGATCCGGTGGTCTTCTTCGAACCCAAGCGGCTGTACCACACCAAGGGCGAGGTCGACCTCGAGCTCGATCTGGCCGATGAGCCCCCGATGGGGCTCGCGCGCGTCGTCCGGGAGGGCACGGATGTCACCCTGGTGACCTACGGCGCCCAGGTGCCGGTCGCACTGGACGCCGCGATCGCCGCGGAGGACGAGGGCGTCTCCATCGAGGTGATCGACCTGCGCTCGATCTCTCCGGTGGACTACGGCACCGTCACCGCCTCGGTGCGCAAGACCGGCCGTGCCGTGGTCAGCCACGAGGCGGCCCGTGAGGCCGGGGTCGGAGCGGAGTTGGTGGCCAGCATCACCGAGCGCTGCTTCGACTACCTCGAAGCCGCCCCGCGGCGGGTGACGGGCCACGACATCCCGTATCCGCCGGCGAAGCTCGAGCGTCACCATCTCCCCGACCTCGACCGCATCCTCGACGCGGTCGACCGGGTGCTCGACCGCCCGCGCGACCTGCAGGACGTGCGGTGATGATTCAGGAATTCCGCCTCCCCGACCTCGGCGAGGGCCTCACCGACGCCGAGCTGGTGCAGTGGCTCGTCGCCGAGGGCGAGGAGGTCGCGCTGAACCAGACCATCGCCGAGATGGAGACGGCCAAGGCCGTCGTCGAACTGCCCTCGCCCTACGCGGGAGCCGTGCATCGCCTCCACGCCGACCCCGGCGACACGATCGAGGTCGGTGCGCCGCTGGTGACCTTCGCGATCGCGGGGGATGACGCGTCGCCGGAGGGTCCCGCCGCCGAGATGCCCGCCCCACCCGCCGTCGAGCAGGCCACCCCCGCGGCGGTGGAATCCCCGACGGCCTCGCCCGGCGACGCGCCGGAGAACGCCGGCGCGCGGCAGGCGACCCTCGTCGGGTACGGCGCCGTCGGACGCTCCGGTGCCCGTCCGCACCGCCGGGCCCGGCGCGGACGTGCACCCCTCGCGCCGGACCCGGTTCCCACCCGCGGCGAGGGCGACCGGCAACGCCCGCGGTCGACCCCTCCCGTCCGCCGGCTCGCGAAGAGCCTGGGGGTCGACCTCGACTCGCTCGGAGTGGAGGATCGCCCCATCACGCGGGCGGATGTCGAGGCCGCGGTCCGGCCTCTCCCCGCGGGTCAAAGCCCTCTGCCGAGCGGCGGGCAACCGGGGGCCGTCGGCGACACGCGGGTCACCCGCATCCCGATCCGGGGCGTCCGCAAGCACACGGCCGCCGCGATGGTGCGAAGCGCCTTCACGGCGCCGCACGCGGCCACGTTCGTGACGATCGACGTCACCGAGACGCTGCGGCTCCTCGACGAGCTGGCGCACGACCGCGCGCTGGACGGGCATCGCATCGGCATCCTCACGGTGGTCGCGAAGGCGGTCTGCCTCGCACTGGGGCGTACCCCCGTGCTCGGTTCGCGCTGGGACGAGGAGGCCGGCGAGATCCTCCAGCCGTCCTACGTCAACCTGGGCATCGCCGTCGCGAGCGACCGCGGCCTGGTCGTGCCGAACCTCCCGGATGCGGAGACGCTGAGCCTGGTCGACCTCGCCGACGCGATCGGGGAGATCGTCACCACCGCCCGCGCCGGCACGCTCTCACCCGCGCAGCTGACCGGCGGCACCTTCACGATCACGAACGTGGGCGTCTTCGGGGTGGACGGGGGAACACCGATCCTGAACCCGGGGGAGGCCGGCATCCTGGCCGTCGGCGCTGTGCGGCGTCGACCATGGGAGCACGAGGACGCCGTCGCCCTCCGCGACGTGGTCACCCTCACCCTGTCCTTCGACCACCGGCTCGCCGATGGTGTCGAAGCCGCCCGCTTCCTCACCGACGTCGCCGGGGTGCTCCGCGCCCCCGGCCGCGCGATGCTGCTGCGCTGATGACCACGACCGATACCGGCCCGACGCAGGCCGAGCTGGCCGAACGCCTCCGTCGGCGTCTCGCCGAGGTCGCCCTGGGCGGACCGGAGAGCTCCCGCGAGCGCCACGTCGCGCGCGGAAAACTCCTCGCTCGCGACCGGGTGGATCGGCTGCTGGATGAGGGGAGCCCGTTCCTCGAGGTCGCGCCGCTCGCCGCGGAAGGAATGTACGACGGCGATGCGCCCTCAGCCGGCGTCATTGCGGGCATCGGGCTGGTGCACGGGCGGCTCGTGATGGTCGTCGCCAACGATGCGACCGTCAAGGGCGGCGCGTACTTCCCCCTCACCGTCAAGAAGCATCTGCGCGCGCAGGAGATCGCCCGCGACAACCGCCTCCCGTGCGTGTACCTCGTCGATTCGGGCGGCGCGTATCTGCCCCTGCAGGATGAGGTGTTCCCCGACCGCGATCACTTCGGCCGGATCTTCCGGAACCAGGCGCATCTGTCGGCCGCCGGCGTCCCGCAGATCGCAGCCGTCCTGGGCTCGTGCACGGCCGGGGGCGCGTACGTCCCGGCCATGAGCGATGAGAGCGTGATCGTGCGGGGGCAGGGGACGATCTTCCTCGGCGGACCACCCCTGGTGAAGGCCGCGATCGGCGAGACCGTCACGCCCGAAGAGCTCGGCGGAGGTGAGGTGCACGCGCGCCGCTCCGGGGTGGTCGACCACCTGGCCGAGAGCGACGAGCACGCGCTGGAGATCGTGCGCGACATCGTCGCGACGCTTCCGCCGCCCCCTCCCCGAGCGTGGGAGGTTGTCGCATCCGTTCCGCCGGTGGCCGACCCCGCCACCCTCTACGACGTCGTACCGGTCGACGTGGCCCAGCCCTACGACGTCCACGCCGTCCTCGACCGGCTCGTGGACGCCGGGTCGGTGCACGAGTTCAAGCGGGAGTACGCCACCACGGTGGTCACCGCGTTCGCGCGGATCCACGGGCATCCTGTGGGCATCGTGGCGAACAACGGCGTGCTCTTCAGTGAATCGGCGCTGAAGACCGCGCACTTCATCGAACTGTGCGACCAGCGGGGCATCCCGCTGCTGTTCCTGCAGAACATCTCCGGATTCATGGTGGGGAAGGATGCCGAGGCGGGAGGCATCGCCAAGGACGGGGCCAAGATGGTCACCGCCGTCGCCACGACCCGCGTGCCCAAGCTCACCGTCATCATCGGCGGATCCTTCGGGGCCGGCAACTATGCGATGTGCGGCAGGGCGTACGACCCGCGATTCCTGTGGACCTGGCCGGCCGCTCGCATCTCCGTGATGGGCGGGCCCCAGGCGGCCGCGGTGCTGGGCACGGTCAAGCGCGATCAGCTCGACGCGCGGGGTCAGGAGTGGTCCGCCCAGGACGAGGAGGCGTTCCGCGCCCCGATCCGCGAGCGCTACGACGCGCAGGGCGACCCGTACTACGCCACCGCGCGGCTGTGGGACGACGGAATCCTCGACCCCGCCGACACCCGCACCGTGATCGGCCTCGCCCTCGAGGTCGTCTCACGTTCCCCGCTTCCCGACCCGCGCTTCGGCGTCTTCCGGATGTGAGCGCCATGAGAGTGCACCCGACCTCTGAGCCTGGCGGAAGGGCGGTCCCTGAGCCTGTCGAAGGGTTCGACACCGTACTCGTGGCGAACCGCGGGGAGATCGCGCGGCGCATCCTGCGGACACTCCGGCGCCTCGGAATCCGCTCGGTGGCCGTCTACAGCGACGCCGACGCGGGCGAGCCCCACGTGCGCGAGGCCGACGTCGCGGTGCGCATCGGCCCGGCCGCGGCGCGATCGTCGTACCTCGACTCCGAGGCGATCCTCGCCGCCGCACGGGCGACGGGGGCGCAGGCGATCCACCCCGGCTACGGATTCCTCTCCGAGAACGCCGCCTTCGCCCGCGCGTGCCAGGACGCCGGCCTGGTCTTCATCGGTCCGGGGGAGCGCGCGATCGAGGTCATGGGCGACAAGATCCGCGCGCGCGATCACGTCGCCGCATCCGGGGTCCCCATCGTTCCGGGCTTCGGAGCGGAGGGGATGAGCGACGCCGAGATCGCCGAGCGGGCGGCCGAGGTGGGCTACCCGCTGATCGTGAAGCCGTCGGCCGGCGGGGGCGGCAAGGGCATGGAGGTCGTCCGCGACGCCGGAGACCTCGCGTCCGCGCTCGCGACGGCGCGGCGGGTGGCTGCGGCGGCGTTCGGCGACGACACGCTGCTGCTCGAGCGGTTCATCTCCGCGCCCCGCCACATCGAGGTGCAGGTGCTGGGCGACGCGGCCGGCACCGTCGTGCATCTGGGCGAACGGGAGTGCACTCTGCAGCGACGCCACCAGAAGGTGATCGAGGAGGCGCCGTCACCGGTCGTCGGTCCGGCATTGCGCGAGCGCCTGGGAGCGGCAGCCTGTGCGGCGGCGGCCAGCGTGCAGTATCGGGGCGCCGGAACCGTCGAGTTCCTCGTCTCGGGAGAGCGCCCCGACGACTTCTTCTTCCTCGAGATGAACACGCGCCTGCAGGTGGAGCATCCGGTCACGGAACTGGTCACCGGACTCGACCTCGTCGAGCAGCAGGTGCAGATCGCGGCGGGCCGGCCGCTGCCGTTCGGCCAGGAGGACGTGAGGATCCGGGGGTGGGCGATCGAGGCCCGCGTCTACGCGGAGAGTCCTGAACGCGGCTTCCTCCCCGCCACCGGTGACGTGCTCGTGTGGCGATCGGCGCCAGGGGCCCGTACCGACGGTGCGGTGGAGACGGGCAGCAGCGTGGGCGTGGACTACGACCCGCTCGTGGCGAAGGTGATCGCCGGTGGCCCCGATCGGGGAAGTGCCCTGGCGCGGCTGGATGCCGCCCTCGCAGACACCGTGCTCCTGGGTGTGGAGACCAACATCGCCTACCTGCGGACGGTGCTCGCCGACGAGCGGGTGCGTCGCGGCGACCTCGATACCGGGCTGCTGGACCGCCTGCCGCCTGCCGCACCGGGCCCGCCGTCGGAGGCGGTCCTCGCCGCCGCGCGCGACGCGCTCGCGCCTCCTCGCGGGGAACTCTGGGCACGCGGGGACGGCTGGCGGACGGGCGGCGGGCGCCGCGTCACCGACACGGTCTTCGACACCGCTGCCGGCATGGTCGCCGTCGGCGGCGAGACGGCCGCATCCCCCCGCGCCGTCATCGCCCGGGAGGCGGGGCAGGGCGTGTGGGTGCACCACGCCGGGTCGACGGTGCGGGTCGTACCGGTCTCGCGACGCGAGGCGACGATGCGCCGGCTCGAGGGTCACGCATCGGCGGCTATCGCTCCCTCGCTGGACGCGCCCCTGCCGGGAACCGTGGTCGCCCTCCACGTCGCCGACGGCGAGCGCGTGGCCGCCGGTGACCGGATGCTGACCATCGAGGCCATGAAGATGGAGCACACCCTCACCGCCCCCCGCGACGGGATCGCGCGCCTGCGGGTCGCCGTCGGGGCGTCCGTTGCCCGCGACCAGAGCGTGGCCGACGTCGAACCCCATGCCGAGGAGGAGCGCCGTGCGCACTGACACCCTGACCGTCGGACTCACCGGGGACGAGCGCGAGCTCGCCGGAATGGTCCGCGCCTTCGCCGATGAGGTCGTGGCGCCCCGGTCGTACGAGGCCGACCGCACGGCGACCTTGCCGCTGGACATCGTCGCCCAGATGGGCGATCTGGGGCTGTTCGGATTGCCCTTCCCCGAAGAGGTCGGCGGCCAGGGCGGCGACTATGCCGCACTCTGCGTCGCACTCGAAGCGCTCGGGCGTGTGGACCAATCCATCGCCATCACCCTCGAGGCCGGGGTGAGCCTCGGGGCCATGCCGGTCTTCCGCTTCGGCACCGACGCGCAGCGAGCCGACCTTCTCCCCGACCTGCTCGCCGGCCGCGCACTGGCCGGGTTCGGTCTGACCGAACCCGAAGCCGGGAGCGATGCGGGCGCGACGCGCACGACCGCGCGGCTGGAGGACGGCGAGTGGGTGATCGACGGCACGAAGCAGTTCATCACCAACTCGGGCACCGCCATCACGCGGTTCGTCACGGTCACCGCGGTGACCGGCCGCGGCGCCGACGGTCGCCCGGAGATCTCGACCATCATCGTTCCCCACGGCACCCCCGGATTCGTCGTGGGACCGGGCTACGACAAGGTGGGCTGGCACGCCTCCGACACGCATCCGCTCGCCTTCACCGGCGCGCGCGTGCCCGAGGGCAACCTCCTCGGCGAGCGCGGCCGCGGCTACGCGAACTTCCTCCACATCCTCGACGAGGGGCGGATCGCGATCGCCGCCCTGGCCACGGGCGCTGCGGAGGGATGCCTGGAGGCGGCCGTCGACTACGCCAAGAGCCGCACGGTCTTCGGCGAGCGACTGTCGTCACGGCAGTCCATCCAGTTCCTCCTCGCCCGCATGCGCGCCCGCGTGCACACGGCGCGTCTGGCGTGGCTGCACGCCGCGCGCCTGCGCGACGTGGGGGAGCGGTTCAAGGAGGAGGCCGCCATCGCCAAGCTCGTCGCAGGAGAGGCCGCGATGGACAATGCGCGCGATGCCACCCAGGTGTTCGGCGGCAACGGCTTCATGAATGAGTACCCGGTGGCACGGCACTACCGCGACTCGAAGATCCTCGAGATCGGCGAGGGCACGACGGAGGTGCAGCTGCTGGTCATCTCACGCGCGCTGGGCCTGACCGGGTAGCGTGATGACGTGAGCGGCATCGTGCAACGTGGCCTGTGGTTCGAGGAGTTCCAGGTCGGAGCACGGTACCTCCATCGCCCCGGCCGGACGGTGACACAGGCCGACAACATCCTCTTCTCCTCCCTGACCGCCAATCCGCAGGCGCTGCACGTGGACGCCGCGTATGCGGCGACCCAGCCGTTCGGACGGCCGCTCGTGAACTCCCTGTGGACCCTGGCCACGATGGTCGGTGCGTCGGTGGACCAGCTCACGCAGGGGACTCTCGTGGCCCAGCTGGGACTGGCGGACATCGCGTTCCCCGCGCCGCTGTTTCCCGACGACACGCTCTACACCGACACCGAGATCCTCGCGGCGCGCCCGTCGGCCTCACGACCGGGGCAGGGCATCGTGACGATGCGGCACACCGGCCGCTCGCAGCTCGACACGGTCGTGGCCACCGCGACGCGCACGGTCCTGATGTGGCGCGAGGATGCGGAGGGCCGATCGTGAGCGGGTTCACGCTCGGGCCCGCGCTGCTCTTCTGCCCGGCCGACCGTCCCGAGCGCTACGCGAAGGCCGCCGCCCGCGCCGACGGGGTGATCCTCGACCTCGAGGACGCCGTCGCCCCGGGAGACAAGACCGCCGCTCGTGGTGCGCTCATCGACGCCGACCTCGATCCCGACCGCACCATCGTGCGCGTATCGGCGCCGGGAACCGACGCGTTCGTGGCCGACCTGGCGACCCTCTCGCAGACCGATTTCCGCACGGTCATGGTCGCCAAGAGCGAGTCGGTGCCGGCACTGCGGGCGCTTGACCCCCGCTTCCGCATCGTCGCGCTGTGTGAGACGGCGAAGGGGGTCGCCGAGGCGGAGGCACTCGCCGCATCCGACCGGGTCGTGGCCCTCATGTGGGGGGCGGAAGACCTCGTGGCAAGTCTCGGCGGCACGTCCAGCCGCGACGGGAGCGGCCGGTACCGCGATGTGGCCCGCTACGCCCGGTCGCGGGTGCTCCTGGCCGCCCGGGCGAACGGCAAGGCGGCGATCGATGCCGTGCACCTCGACATCGCCGACGTCGCGGGGCTCCGGGCAGAAGCCGAGGACGCCGCCGCCTCCGGGTTCGGTGCGACCGCGTGCATCCACCCGTCCCAGGCGGCCATCATCCGCGCGGCCTATCTTCCCGATGCCGCCAGCGTCGCGTGGGCGGAGGGGGTGCTCCGCGCCGCGGAGAACGCGGGCGGGGTGTTCCGCTACGAGGGCCGGATGGTCGACGAACCCGTGCTCGTCCACGCCCGGCGCATCCTGGAGCGCTCACGACTCTGAGCACGCCCCGGGTCGCGGTGCCGCGCCTCCGGTGCCGCGCGCGTTCTACGCCGCGCCGACGTAGGACAGCAGCCGGATGTGGTCGCGCTCGACGAGGAACGTGTGCGCCGATCCGTTGGGGAGGCGCTCGCCCTCGGGCGGCAGTTCCTCGCCGCTGGCGTGACGGATGACCTGGCGGATGAGGGCGCCGTGGGCGACGGCGACGACCTCCGGCGCACGCGGTGCCGTGGCGATCCGCGCGTCGCGCACCACCTCGCGGATGGCGCGCACCGCGCGCTCGCGGACGTCGGGCCACGCCTCGGCGCCGGGCACCTCCGCGCCGTGCCAGGTGCCCCAGCGCTCGTGGAATTCGGCGGCGGTCAGCCCCTCCGCGTCGCCGTACGCCCGCTCGCGGAGCCCCGGATATCGCGAGGGAGCGGCGACGCCCAGGACGTCGGCGATGATGTCGGCGGTCTCGGCGGCCCGCGAGAGATCACTGGAGACCACGACGAGCGGGGTGTCGGTGTCGCGGTGCCCGGCCAGCAGCATCCCCGCCTCCCGTGCCTGAGCGCGGCCGGTGTCGTTGAGGGGGATGTCGGTCGCGCCCTGGACGCGTCCGTCACGGTTCCAGTCGGTCTCGCCGTGGCGGATGAGGGTGAGGAGCGTCACCGCACGAGTTTAACCGGGGTCAGGGGCCGGGTCGGCGGTGAGGGCCGCGCGAAGGGCGGTGAGCACCTCGCTCGTGCCGGCGTCGATCTTGACCGTCGCGCGCGCGTCGGCGCGGGTCTCGCCGCGGTTGATGATCACCACGGGGATGCGGCGCCGCCGCGCCCGCTCGACCAGACGCATCCCCGAGTTCACGACGAGGGAGGACCCCGCCACGACCAGGGCACCGCTGGCGTGCAACAGCTGCTCGGCCTCCCGGAACTTCTCCGCGGGGATGAACTCCCCGAAGAACACCACATCCGGCTTCAAGGTCCCCCCGCACACCGTGCAGGCGGGAATGCGGAAGCCCTCCACGGTCTCGGGGCGGACGTCGCCGTCCGGTCCGAGTGGCAGGTCCTGATCCACCCGCAGCCACGGGTTGTCCGCCTCGATCCGCTCGGCGAGGTCGCGCCGGTCGAACACCTGGCCGCAGTGCGTGCAGAACACGCGCCGCATCGTGCCGTGGAGTTCCACCACCCGGCGGCTGCCCGCGCGGATGTGCAGCCCGTCGACGTTCTGCGTGATGACCCCCGTCGCCACGCCCGAGCGCTCGAGGTCCGCGATGGCGGCATGACCGGCGTTGGGCTGTGCCCCGGCGAAGGTGCGCCACCCCAGATGGCTGCCCACCCAGTAGCGGCGTCGAGCGTCCTCGCCGGCGAGGAACTGCTGCGCGGTCATGGGGGTGCGCACCGGCGCGCCCGCCCCGCGGTAGTCGGGGATTCCCGAGTCGGTGGACACCCCCGCGCCCGTGAGGATCGCGAGGCGGCGTCCGGCCAGAGCGTCCACCGCACGGCCGAGCGCAGCCGACGTCGCAGCATCCTGCGCGAACACAGCAGCCACGGGCCCACCTCCGCCTCCGAGTGTAGGCGTGCGGCGGCGGGCCGCCGCCCTGCTGGCAGAGTGAGAACATGCGCACGATCGAGATCACGGATGCCGCCGACCCGCGGCTGGGCGACTACCGCGACCTCACCGACGTCGCCCTCCGCCGCGTGCGCGAACCGGCCGAGGGGCTCTACATCGCCGAGTCGGCAAAAGTGCTCGCGCGTGCCCTCGCCGCCGGTCACCGGCCGCGGTCGCTGCTGGTGCAGGAGAAGTGGATCGACGACGCGCAGGAGCTGATGTCCACGGTCGAGGGTGCCGGGGATGCGCCGGTGTACGTGGTCTCGGAGGAGATCGCGGCGCGGGTGACCGGTTACGCGGTGCACCGTGGCGTGCTGGCGGCGATGCACCGGCCCGCCCTCAGGCCGGTGGCCGAGGTGGTCGCCGGTGCGCGCCTCGTGGTCGTGCTCGAAGACATCGTCGATCACACCAATGTCGGAGCCGCCTTCCGCAGCGTCGCGGCGTTGGGGGCCGATGCCGTGCTGGTCACGCCGCGGTGCGCCGACCCGCTCTACCGCCGGAGCGTCCGCGTCAGTATGGGGACGGTGTTCCAGGTGCCGTGGACGCGTCTTCCCGAATGGGATGCGGCGGGCCCGCTGCTGCACGAGGCCGGGCTGCACCTGGCCGCGCTCGCCCTGTCGGACACAGCGGTGCCCCTGGACGAATTCGCCGCCTCCCGCCCCGGCCGCGTGGCGCTCCTCCTCGGCGCCGAAGGCGACGGCCTGAGCCGTCGGGCGCTCGCGGCGGCGGACACGATCGTGACCATCCCGATGGCCGGGGGAGTGGATTCCCTCAACGTCGCGGCGGCATCGGCCGTCGCCCTGTGGGCCCTGCGCCACTAGCCCCGGGGGTGCGGGTCCTCGCTGGTCGCGTCAGAAGCCCCGGCCACGGGCGGCGGCACGGGCGGCTTCCTCCGCCTCCGCCTCATCCGCCCCGTGGGCCAGGGCGGCTGCGGCGGCAGCAGCAGCGGCGGCGACCGGAAGCGGCTCAGGGCGTTTGGGCGTGACGAGGTCGCCCGAGGACTTGTGACGCAGGCGCCGGAGCACCCATGGCATGAGGTGCTCGCGCGCCCACACGAGATCGTGGGCGCGGGCGGCCCGCCACGTGGTCCTGGGGAGCGGGTCGGGCTGCATCGGCTGCAGGTCGTTCGGGACGTTCAGGGCGCGCAGCACCATGCGCGCGACCTCATGGTGCCCGAGGGAGTTGTAGTGCAACCGGTCGTCGGTGAAGAACCGCATGTCCTGCACCACCTTCAGACCCCACTGGTCGGCCACGACGCAGCCGTAGGTCTCGGCGATCGCGCGGACGTTCTCGTTGTAGATCGCGACCTTGCCGCGGATGCCGCGGAACACGGGCGTGAAGTTCGTGTCGATGCCGGTGAACACCACCAGCGTCGCCCCGTCGCGGGTGAGGTGCACCACGGCGTCTTCGAACTGCTGGGCGACGGCATCCGGATCGGTGCCCGGGCGGATGACGTCGTTCCCACCGGCGGAGAGGGTGATGAGGTCGGGCCGAAGCGCGAGGGCCGGCTCGATCTGGTCCGCAGCGATCTGCGCGATGAGTTTTCCGCGCACCGCGAGGTTGGCGTACGCGAAGTCGTCGGCCTGGGCGGCGAGCACCTCGGCGACCCGGTCGGCCCAGCCGCGGAATTCGCCGGGGGAGCCGGGTTCGGGGTCGCCGACGCCCTCGGTGAAGGAGTCGCCGATCGCGACGTAGCGGCGCCAGGGGTGGGCTCCGGGGTGCGTGGTGACGGGGGCGTGGTCGGGGACGTCGGGGTCTGTCGTCATCGTTCCTCCGGGCGACAGGCTACCCCTCCCACCCGGGCCACCGGCTACCCCTCCCACCCGCGCGGAGAGGTCGGCGGCATCGCCTAGGGTAGTGAGTCGCGTCGATCGGAGAGGGGAGGAAACGTGGACGAAGACCCGGTCCTCACCCCCGAGAATCCCCTGGGGAACGAGGCGCACTTCGGCAGCTTCGCGGCCGAACACCTCTCACCGACCTATCCGCAACGCGCGCCGTGGGGAACGGCCCAGCGCCTGCGTGCGTGGCAGGCCGAAGCCCTCGACACCTACTTCGGCCTCGACGGCCCGGACGGCGTGGGGAAGGGCCCGCGCGACTTCCTCGCTGCGGCCACCCCCGGCGCCGGCAAGACGACGTTCGCGCTGCGCCTGGCGAGCGAGCTCGTGCGGCGGGGCGTCGTCGATCGGATCGTGGTGGTCGCCCCCACGGAGCACCTGAAGACCCAGTGGGCGGATGCGGCGGCCCGCGTCGGCATCCGGCTCGACCCGTCCTTCAGCAACCGGCATGCGGCACCCTCCCGGCAGTACCACGGGGTCGCCGTCACCTACGCGCAGGTCGCCGTCAAGGCATCCGTGCATCACCGCCTGACGCTCGATGCGCGCACCCTCGTGATCCTCGACGAGGTGCACCATGGCGGCGACGCACTCAGCTGGGGCGATGCGCTGCGCGAGGCGTACAGCCGCGCCACCCGCCGGCTGCTCCTGTCGGGCACCCCCTTCCGCAGTGACACGGCCCCGATCCCCTTCGTCGAGTACCACCCCGACGCGAAGGGCATCCGGGTCTCGCGCACCGACTTCGCGTACGGGTACCGCCGGGCGCTGGAAGACGGCGTCGTGCGCCCCGTCCTGTTCCTCGTCTACGCCGGGCAGATGCGGTGGCGGACGAAGGCCGGCGACGAGATGGAAGCCCAGCTCGGCCAGGACAACACCAAGGACATCACCGCCCAGGCATGGCGTACCGCGCTGGATCCCCACGGCGAGTGGATCCCCGCGGTGCTCCGCTCGGCCGATCGGCGCCTCACGGAGGTGCGCGAGCACATCCCCGACGCCGGCGGCCTCGTCATCGCCACCGACCAGACCGCCGCGCGCGCCTACGCCGCGATCCTCGCCGACCTCACCGGGGAGCCGCCCACCGTCGTCCTCTCCGACGAAGCCGAGGCCTCCACGCGCATCGAGCAGTTCTCCCAGAGCACCAGTCGATGGATGGTGGCGGTGCGCATGGTGTCGGAGGGGGTGGACGTGCCTCGCCTCGCGGTGGGCGTGTACGCCACGTCCGCGGCCACCCCGCTGTACTTCGCCCAGGCGATCGGGCGCTTCGTGCGGGCGCGGCGGCGCGGCGAAACGGCGAGCGTCTTCCTCCCCAACGTGCCGATCCTCCTCGCCCTCGCCGGCGAGCTGGAGCGTCAGCGCGACCACGCTCTGGACCGCGATTCCGACGACGACCAGTGGAACGCCGAAGAAGACCTCATGGACGCCGCCGAGCGTGACGAGAAGGCATCCGACGGCCTCACCGAGGAGTTCGCCTTCCAGGCGCTGGGGTCCCGCGCCCACTTCGACCGGGTCATGTACGACGGCAAGGACTTCGGCCAGCTGGCGCTGCCGGGAACCCCCGAGGAGGAGGAGTTCCTCGGAATCCCCGGGCTCCTGGAGCCCGACCAGGTTCACGAGGTGCTGATGTCGCGCGTGTCACGCCAGTCGCGTCACCGCACGTCACGCGAGGCGCGGGAGTCGCGCTCGTCGCCCGAGACGACAGCCGAACCCCCCGAGGCGACCCTGCCGCAGCCGCTGCACCGCACCCTCAAAGAGCAGCGGCAGCTCCTCAACAGCCTCGTCGGTCTGTATGCGCGGCAGACGGGCGAAGCGCACGGACTGGTCCACGCGGAGTTGCGGAGGGTGTGCGGGGGCCCGGCCGTCTCGCACGCCACCGTGGCGCAACTGCAGGCCCGCATCGACGTGCTGCGCAGGCGCGTCCACTCGTGACACAGGAGGCGCGCCGTCTCCCGCCGTCCTGGGCGCTTCGGATCCCCGAAATGCTGGCAGTTCCGACCCCGGCAGCGGACAGCCGGGTGCGCATGGATAGCGTGGAAGCATCCCACCCCGAACGGAGCCTTCGTGACCCGCGCGCCCGCCGCACCCACCGACCGAGACCGTCGCCGA
The DNA here is from genome assembly GCF_057197605.1 of Microbacterium sp. Z11_20. Taxonomy (NCBI): domain Bacteria; kingdom Bacillati; phylum Actinomycetota; class Actinomycetes; order Micrococcales; family Microbacteriaceae; genus Microbacterium; species Microbacterium sp. Z11_20. The sequence goes on from NZ_JBXVOQ010000001.1 coordinate 560,783, forward strand.
TGGGCGCGCTACCTCGTCGATGAGCGTGCCGAGGCCCGCGTGTACCGGGAGCTCGCCACGCGTCGGAGCGGCGAGGAGCGGGCGATCCTCCTGGCCCTCGCCGAGGCCGAGGACCGACATGCCGCGCACTGGCTCGATCTGCTCGGCGACGAGCTCCCGCGCCTGCCGCGCCCGGGCGCGGGCACTCGCGTACTGACCTGGATGGCGCGCCGGTTCGGATGGCTGTTCGTCCTCGCCCTCGCCCAGAACGCCGAGGGACGCTCGCCGTACGACGACGAGCCGTACGCGACGGCCGCGATGGCCGCGGACGAGAAGGTGCATCACGAGGTCGTGCGGGGGCTCGCCGCCCGGGGCCGCCGCCGGCTCTCCGGCACCTTCCGCGCGGCGGTCTTCGGCGCGAACGACGGACTCGTCTCCAACCTCGCGCTGGTGATGGGGATCGGCGCGGCCGGGGTGGCGCCCGGGTTCGTCCTGTTCAGCGGAATCGCCGGGCTCCTCGCCGGTGCGCTCTCGATGGGCGCGGGCGAGTTCGTCTCCGTGCGGTCGCAGCGGGAGCTGCTCCAGGCCACCGAACCGAACGAGTACGCCGACGACGCGTTGCCGCACCTCGACCTCGACGCCAACGAGCTCGCGCTGGTCTACCGCACGCGCGGACTCCCCGTCGACGAGTCCCTGGAGCGCGCGCGCCGCATCGTCTCGGCAGCGCAGGTGTCCGGCCGCGGAGCCGTGCGCGCCGGGGAACCCGAACCGGGCGATGCGCACGAGATCGTCGGCAGCGCGTGGCGCGCGGCGTCCTCCAGCTTCCTCTTCTTCGCCTCCGGTGCGATCATCCCCGTCCTGCCGTGGATCTTCGGGCTTTCCGGACTGGCCGCCGTCGCCGTGGCCCTCGTGCTGGTGGGCGTGGCGCTGCTCGGCACGGGTGCGACGGTGGGCCTCCTCTCCGGAGCATCCCCGCTCCGCCGCGCGCTGCGCCAGTTGCTGATCGGCTACGGCGCCGCCGCCGTGACCTACCTCGTCGGACTCGCCTTCGGCGTGAGCCTCGGCTGATCGCCGGTCAGATGTGCCCGAGCGCGAGCATCGCGTCGGCGACGTGGATGAACGCGGAGATGTTCGCTCCGGCGACGTAGTCGCCCGGGACGCCGTACTCGTCCGCGGTCTCGAGGCACCGGTCGTGGATGGAGCGCATGATCTGCTCGAGCCGCTCCTCCGTGTGCGCGAACGTCCACGAGTCGCGCGAGGCGTTCTGCTGCATTTCGAGCGCACTCGTGGCCACACCACCGGCGTTGACGGCCTTACCCGGCGCGAACTGCACGCCGGCCTCACGCAGCGCCCGGATCGCCGCCGGGGTCGTGGGCATGTTGGCGCCCTCGGCCACGATGCGGCACCCGCCGCGGGCCAGGGCCCGAGCGCCGTCGGCGTCCAACTCGTTCTGCGTCGCACACGGGAGCGCGATATCGCACGGCACGTCCCAGATCGATCCGCCGGCGACGAACTGCGCGCCGGGGCGCTCGTCGGCGTAGTCGCTCATGCGTCCGCGCCGGGCGTTCTTGATCTCCTTCAGCAGATCGAGATCGATGCCGCCCTCATCCATGACGAATCCGGCGGAATCCGAGCACGCGATGACCGTGCCCCCGAGCTGGTGCACCTTCTCGATCGCGTAGATGGCGACGTTCCCCGAGCCCGACACGACGACGCGCTTGCCCTCCAGACCGTCGCCGGCACCGCGCAGCATCTCGTCGACGAAGAACACCACGCCGTACCCGGTCGCCTCGGTGCGCACCTGCGATCCGCCCCACGTGAGGCCCTTGCCGGTGAGAACGCCCGACTCGTAACGATTCGTGATGCGCTTGTACTGACCGAACAGGTAGCCGATCTCGCGGCCGCCGACCCCGATGTCGCCGGCGGGGACATCGGTGTGCTCGCCGAGGTGGCGGTACAGCTCGGTCATGAACGACTGGCAGAACCGCATGATCTCGCCGTTCGAGCGGCCCTTGGGGTCGAAGTCGCTGCCGCCCTTCCCGCCGCCGATGGGCATGCCGGTGAGGGCGTTCTTGAAGATCTGCTCGAACCCGAGGAACTTCACGATGCCCAGGTACACGCTCGGGTGGAAGCGGAGGCCGCCCTTGTAGGGGCCGAGCGCGGAGTTGAACTCCACGCGGAACCCGCGGTTCAACTGCACGCGCCCCGCGTCATCGGTCCACGGCACGCGGAAGATGATCTGGCGCTCGGGCTCGCACAGCCGGCGGATGATCTCGTCGTCGGCGTACTGCGGATGCTTCGCCACGACGGGAGCGAGGCTTTCGAACACCTCGCGCACGGCCTGGTGGAACTCCGCCTCCCCGGGGTTGCGGCGGACGACCTCGTCGTAGACGGGGATGAGGCTGGGCTCGAGAACGGACACGGATGCTCCTTCCGGTGGTGCTCTGCCGCACGCGACAGGCGCGCCGGGAACGGGGCCCGCCGCCATCGACGCTATCCGCCCGCCGCGATCCGGGAAACCACCCCTGCACGCCGGCCCTCCCGGCCGGTCGCCCCGGCGCGGGGGGAATGCGAAAAGGGCCCCTATCGGGACCCTTTTCGTTCTGTGCGCGAGGGGGGACTTGAACCCCCACGCCCTATACGGGCACTAGCACCTCAAGCTAGCGCGTCTACCTATTCCGCCACCCGCGCATGGGTGTATCGGTTTCGCAACCGAAGATCGAGATTAGCACGTCGGCGCAGGGCGTCGATAATCGCCCGTCCCCCCTCGGGGACCGACGGCGCTCGAGGAGGGGCCCCGGCGCAACACGGGGCGGACTCGCGCGACCGGTAGCGTAGTCGGCATGGCACCGAGCTCGTCCGACTACCCCGAAGTCGCCCGAATCGCCTCCGAACTGATCCGCTTCGATACGTCGAACTACGGCGGCGGCCGCGCCGAGGGCGAGCGTGAGGCGGCCGAGTACGTCGGCGCCTATCTGGAGACGCTCGGACTGCGGCCCGAGTACTACGAGCCCATCCCGCGCCGTACCAACGTGATGGCGCGCGTGCCGGGACGTGATGCGCACAAGCCCGCGCTCGTGCTGCACGGGCACCTCGATGTGGTCCCCGCGATCGCGGAGGACTGGAGCGTCGACCCGTTCGCCGGTGAGATCCGTGACGGGCTCCTGTGGGGCCGCGGCGCGGTGGACATGAAGAACATGAACGCGATGATCCTCACGTCCGTCGCCGACATCCTCCGTTCCGGCGGCCAGCCCGAACGCGACCTCGTGCTGACGTTCTTCGCCGACGAGGAGAACGGGGGCATCGAGGGTTCCGGACTGGTCGTGCGCGACCGCCCCGAATGGTTCGCCGGCGCGACCGAGGCCATCAGCGAGGTCGGCGGGTACTCCATCCCGATCGGCGATCGCCGCGCGTACCTGCTCCAGGTGGGGGAGAAGGCGCTCATCTGGATCAAGCTCGTCGCGCGAGGTCGCGCCGGGCACGGCAGCCGCGTGCACCCCGACAATGCCATCACCGCGCTCGCGGAAGCCGTCGCCGCCCTCGGGCGGACGCCGTGGCCGGTACGTCTGACCGACACGACCACCCAGTTCCTCGACGCTCTGGCCGACCTCACCGGCGGCGACCGCGCCGATCCCGACGCCCTCGCCGAGCGCACGGGCGCCGCCGCGGCATTCCTGCGCTCGACGCTGCGTACCACCGCGAACCCCACCGGGCTCACGGCCGGGTACAAGCACAACGTCATCCCCGACCGCGCGGAGGCGCTGGTGGATGTCCGCGCCCTGCCGGGGACGGAGGATGCCGTCCTCGCCCAGATCTCCGAGATCGTCGGCCCCGGGGTCGAGGTGGAGCTGGTCCACCGCGACATCGGCCTCGAGGTACCGTTCGCCGGCGACCTCGTGGACGCGATGGTGGCGGCACTGGACCGCGCCGACCCGGGCGTGCCCGTGCTGCCGTACCTCCTGGGCGCCGGCACCGACAACAAGGCGCTGGCCGGCCTCGGCATCTCCGGCTACGGATTCGCGCCCCTGCGGCTGCCGGCCGACCTCGACTTCACCGGCATGTTCCACGGCGTGGATGAGCGGGTGCCCGTGGACGCTCTCGAATTCGGCCGGCGCGTGCTCACCGATCTCCTGCGGACTTACTGAAAGGCGCGCATGCACGTTCTCGAGGCCATCATCCTGGGGCTCGTGCAGGGACTGACGGAGTTCCTGCCGATCTCCTCGAGCGCGCACCTGCGTATCGTCGGTGAGATCCTGCCTTCGGCCACCGACCCCGGCGCGACGTTCACCGCGATCACCCAGATCGGCACCGAGCTGGCGGTGCTCGTGTACTTCTGGGGCACCATCGTGCGGATCATCTCCCGCTGGGCCCAGTCACTGGCCGGCCGGGTGCCCCGCAACGACCCGGACGCCCGGATGGGGTGGCTCATCATCATCGGGACCATCCCGATCGGCGTGCTGGGGTTCGTGTTCCAGGACGTCATCCGCGACACCTTCCGCAACCTCTGGCTCGTCGCCATCGTGCTCATCGTCTTCGGCCTGCTGCTGGGGGCCGCCGACCGCTGGGGCAGGCGCAACCGGGAGCTCGACACCCTGACCTACCCGCACGGCATCGCCTACGGCTTCGCCCAGGCGCTCGCCCTGGTCCCGGGCGTGTCGCGCTCGGGGGCCACGACGACCCTGGGTCTCGCGCTGGGGTACACCCGCCCCGCCGCAGCGGAGTATGCGTTCCTCCTGGCCGTGCCCGCCGTTTTCGGCAGCGGCTTCTACGAGCTCCTGCAGAGCTTCGAGTCGCCGGGCGGACCGTACAACCTGGCGGAGACCGGGATCGCCACCGTCGTGGCGTTCGGGGTGGGGCTGGCCGTGATCGCCTTCCTCATGCAGTACATCAGGCGGCGGAGCTTCCTGCCCTTCGTGATCTACCGCGTGGTGCTGGGCGTCGTGCTGATGGTGCTGCTGGCCACGAACGTGCTCCAGCCGTACTGACGCGCCGGCTCAGCGACGCGCCGGCTCCGCGACGAATCGGATCAGCGGCGGGGTGGCTCGTCGCGGCCGGGCTTGCCGGGCCCATCGGTGCGGCGCCGCAGGTAGCGCTCGAACTCCTGCGCGATGGCGTCGCCGGATGCTTCGGGGGAGTCCCACGTGTCGCGGGTGCGCTCGAGCTGGTGGATGTACTCCGTCATCTCCTCGTCATCCGCTGCCGCGGCGTCGATGGACGCCTCCCACGCGGCCGCTTCGCTGGCCAGGTCGCCGCGCGGCACCTCCGCGCCGGTGAGGTCTTCGAGCCGGTCCAGCAGCGCGAGCGTCGCCTTGGGCGAGGGCGTGTGACCGGCCACGTAGTGCGGCACGCTGGCCCACAGGCTCGCGGAGGGGATGCCCGCGGCATCCGCGGCAGCCGACAGCACGCTGAGGATTCCGACGGGGCCTTCGTAGCTGCTGCGCTCGAGCGACAGCTCATCGCGGAGGCGCTCGTTCTCGCTCCCGGCGAAGACCGAGATGGGGCGGGTGTGCGGCACGTCCGACATCATCGAGCCGAGCGAGACGATCCCGGTGATGTCTTCGCGCAGCGCGATGTCGACCAGCTCGTTCGCGAAGGCCTGCCACGCTCGCGCCGGTTCTGCCCCGGTGAGCAGCCACAGCTGCGTTCCGCTCCGGGAGGGCTGAGCGGGCTTGTACAGCGTGGCCGCCGGCCAGCGCAGGGTGCGGTGGCCTTCACCGTCGGTGACGATGTGCGGCCGCGTGTACTGGTAGTCGAAGTACAGCTCGGGGTCGACGGAGAACACCGGCTCGTACCCGCCCTGCTCGCGCAGAAGCGTCACCGCGGCCGAGGCGGCCTCGCCCGCGTCGTTCCAGCCGTCGAACGCGGTGACCAGAACCCGGCGACCCAGTGCGTCCACGCAACCTCCTCAGCCCTGCCACGCGATCCCTCCAGGATAGGCGCATCGCGCGCCGGGCGGGCCGGACCGGGTGGGGGACCCCCATCCCTCCTCGATACGATGGACGGATGACTTCGCCCCTGCCCGCCGCCGTCCTGTGGGACATGGACGGCACCCTCGTGGACACCGAGCCGTACTGGATGGCGGCCGAGACCCCGCTCGTGGAGAGCTTCGGCGGGACGTGGTCGCACGAGCAGGCACTGCGCCTGGTGGGGATGGGGCTGGAGGATTCCGCGCGGATCTTCCAGGACGCGGGAGTGCGGATGAGCGTGCCCGACATCATCGATCACCTCACCGACGACGTCATGGCGCGCCTGGCCACCACCGGGGTGCCGTTCCGGCCCGGAGCCCGAGAGCTGCTGGCCGATCTGAAGGCCCAGGGAGTGAAGACCGCACTCGTGACGATGTCGATGCGGCGCATGGCCACGAGCGTGGTGGATCTGATCGACTTCGATGCCTTCGACGTCGTCGTCGCGGGCGATGACACGACACGGCCCAAGCCCTACCCCGATGCGTACCTGCAGGCGTGCGCCGCGCTCGGCGTCGATCCCGCCGACACCGTCGCGATCGAGGACTCGCCCAATGGCCTGCGCGCTGCCCTGGCCAGCGGCGCCGTGTCCCTCGGGGTGCCCCTGATGCTGTCGTTGACCGGTGTCGGCGCGCACGCCCTGTGGCCGAGCCTGGAGGGCCGCACCACGGACGACCTCCGCGCGCTCCACGCCGCACACGCGGTCGGGCAGGAGGCGGCCCGATGAGCGAGATCCCGCACCTGAGCGGCCCGTTCCGCATCGGCGACCGCGTGCAGCTCACCGGCCCGAAGGGGCGCCTGCACACGATCACCCTGCGCGAGGGCGGAGAGTTGCACACCCACAACGGCGTGCTTCCGCACGCGAGTCTCGTCGGTCAGCCGGATGGCAGCGTCGTGACCAACAGCGCCGGCCACGAGTACCTCGCCCTCCGTCCGCTGCTGCGCGACTTCGTCATGTCCATGCCGCGGGGAGCGGCGATCGTCTACCCGAAGGATGCCGCCCAGATCCTGGCGCAGGCAGACATCTTCCCCGGCTCCGTGGTCGTGGAAGCGGGGGTCGGTTCCGGCGCGCTCGCCCTGTGGCTCCTCCGCGCGATCGGGCTGAGCGGGCGGCTGGTGTCCTTCGAGCGCCGCGAGGAGTTCGCCGAGGTGGCGCGCGCGAACGTCGAGACGTACCTGGGCGCCCAGCCGTCGACGTGGCAGCTGATCGTGGGGGATCTGGTCGAACAGCTCCCCGGATCCGTGGCTGCCGGCTCGGTGGACCGCGTGGTGCTCGACATGCTCGCCCCGTGGGAGTGCATCGACGTCGTCGCCGACGCGCTGACCCCCGGCGGGGTGGTGCTCTGCTACGTCGCGACCGCCACCCAGCTCAGCCGGGTTGCCGAGTTCATCCGCGCCACGGGCCTGTTCACCGACCCGGATGCGAGCGAGACGATGGTGCGCGGCTGGCATGTCGAGGGCCTCGCCGTGCGTCCCGACCACCGGATGGTCGCCCACACCGGGTTCCTCCTCACCGCGCGGCGGCTCGCGCCGGGGGCGGTGCCGCCGGAGGTCAAACGGCGCGCATCCAAGAGCAGCTACGGCGATGACGATGTCGAGCTGTGGACGCCCGGAGCCGTCGGAGACCGGGAGATCACCGACAAGAACCTGCGTAAGCGCGTGCGGGAGGCCCAGCGTGCCGCCGAAGGAGTGCGGCAGGCGGGCGAGCGGGGCGCCGAGGAACCCACCCCCTAGACTGTTGCGGTGCGTAGAACTCCCGCTCTCCTGGCCGCCACGACCCTCCTCGCCGTCGGTCTCGTCGGATGCTCGGGGACACCGGACGAGTCGTGCAACCCGACCATGCGCAACGCTTCCGCCCTCGACGCCGTGGAGGTCTCCGGCTCGGGTGACGGAGAGCCCACGGTGGACGTCCGCACCCCCTTCCGCGTCGGCTCCACCGCATCGAAGGTGCTCGAACAAGGCGACGGCACCGAGATCGTCGACGAGGATCAACTGGTCGTGCTCGACATCACCGTCGCCGGGGGAGATACCGGCGAATCCGTGATCGCCACTCCGTACAGCGGCGATCTGACCCGGGTGTTCACGCTGTCCGAGTGGTTGCAGGGATTCCCGGGGCTGGTGAGCGCGCTCGACTGCGTCACGGAGGGTTCGCGGCTGGTCGTGGGCCTCGCGCCCGACGACCTCGCCGAAGGCGCAGCGCAGAGCATCGGGCTCGGCGAGGACGAGTCGGCGGTCGCCGTGGTCGACGTGCGGAAGGTCTACCTGCCCAAAGCCGAGGGCGCCGACCAGTTCACCGAGGGCCATGGCCTCCCCACCGTCGTGCGCGCCCCCGACGGGCGACCGGGCATCATCGTGCCCGACGCCACGCCGCCCGCCGATGTCGTGGTCGAGGTGATCACGCGCGGGGACGGCCCGGAGCTGACCGCCGACGACGTCGCCCGCGCCCACTACACCGGCGTCGTGTGGCAGACCGGCGAGGTCTTCGACACGACGTGGGATTCCACGCCGGCGGAGGTGTCGCCGGAGACCCTTCCCCCCGCGGTGGTCTCGGCCCTGGAAGGCCAGACCGTCGGCTCGCAGGTGCTCGTGGTGGTCCCTCCGGGCGAGGCGTTCGGCGACGAGTCGCAGGGCGCCATCCCCGGCGGGTCCTCCCTGATCTACGTGATCGATCTGCTCGGCATCGACGGCTGACGCCCCGGGTGGCTGCTCCTGCCCCGGCAGGGGCGAACGTAGGATGTGAGGGTGCCTACGCGACCGGTGAAGAACGCTCCTGAGGAGCGTCTGGTGAACCTCGTCGTCGCGCTCATGGCCACCGAGCAGGGACTGACCAAGGACACCATCCTGTCGTCGGTGGCCGGCTACCGCGAGCAGGCCGAAGGCGGCGCATCCAAGGATGCGCTGGAGAAGATGTTCGAGCGCGACAAGGAGAGCCTGCGCGGGCTCGGAGTGCCGATCGACACGATCGGCGACTACGCCGATCCGGACGACCTGCGCGAGGCGCGCTACCGGGTGCCCACCGCCGAGTACGCCCTGCCAGCCGACATCACCTTCACCCCGGCCGAGGTCGCGCTGCTGAACATCGCCGGGAGCGTCTGGGGCTCGCAGTCGATGTCGGTCGATGCCCGCAGCGGCCTCCGCAAGATCCGGGCCCTCGGCATCCCCGTGGACGAGCCGATCATCGGCTACGCCCCGCGGATCAGCCTGCGCGATCCGGCGTTCCCGGCTCTCCAGGCCGCGATCGAGCAGAGCCGCGTCGTCACCTTCCCGTACCTCCGGCCCGGCGACACCGCCCCGCGCTCGCGTCGCGTGCGCCCGCTCGCGCTGGTGGAGTACGAGGCGCGCTGGCACGTGTTCGGCTACGACGTGAACATCGACGCCGAGCGCACGTTCCTCCTCTCCCGCATCGTGGGCGAGGTCGAGCTCACTCGGGAACGCTTCGACGCGACCCAGCGCGAGGGCGCGGGGGAGAAGGCACTGTCGGGTCTGCAGGCGGTCGCGGCCTCCCAGACCGCCCTGCTGGAGGTGCACCCCGGTACCGAGGCCGCGCTGAGGCTGCAGCGACGGGCGACCCCCGCCGACCAGGGCATCCGGGTGCCGTACGTCGACGTCCATGTCTTCGCCGAGGAGCTCGCCTCCTACGGACCCGAGGTGCGGGTCGTCGAACCGGCCGAGCTTCGCGAGCAGGTCGTCCGCCGCCTGGAAGCGACCCTGGCGCTGCACGGAGGCGTCGCATGACGGCGCGTAAGCCGATGCTGGCCACCGACCGCGCCGCGCTCATGCTGCAGCTCGTGCCCTACCTCATCGGCAAGGGCGAGGTGTCGATCGTCGAGGCGGCCGACGAGTTCGAGGTGACCCCCGAACAGATGCGGGTCTTGGTGGAGAAGCTCACGGTCATCGGCCTGCCCGGCGACGGCGGGTTCTGGCAGCTGCCGAACGACCTGTTCGACATCGACTGGGACCTCCTGGACTCGCGCGATGTCATCTCGATCACCAACAGCGTCGGTCTCGAACGCTCTCCCCGCCTCACCGCGCGCGAAGCGGCCGCCCTGCTCGCCGGTCTCCAGCTGGCACGGACGCTGCCCGGAGCCGGCACGAACGAACTCATCACGGGACTTCTCGCCAAGCTGGCGCGCGGCGCGTCGGCGGCTCCGGCTGACGTGATCGTGGCGACAGGACCGGTCGACGACGTGCGCGACGTGGTCGACGAGGCCCTGCGCTCGCGCGTCGCGGTGTCGTTCACCTACAAACCGCCGGATGCGGCCGCCACGACGCGCACCGTCGACCCGGTCAAGGTGCACATCGCGAACGGCTCGTGGTATCTGCAGGGGTGGTGCCACCTGCGCCGGGCGATGCGCACGTTCCATCTCGAGCGCGTGAGCGACCTCACCCTGACGGAGATCCCGATCACCCACGGGGCCGAGCCGGTTCCCGACCTGTTCCAGCCCGGCGAGAACGACGTCGTGGTGCGTATTCGCTTCCCCTCGGCCATCGCACCGCTCATCGGGGACTACCTGGACCGGGCCCGCACGGAGACGGCCGGCGGCACGACGACGGCGGTCCTGCAGGTGGCCGACGAGCACAGCCTCAAACGCCTCGCCGCCCGACGCGGGGGTGAGGTGGAGATCCTCGATCCGCCCGCCGCGCGCAGCGCCGCAGCATCCTGGGCGCAGGCCGGGCTCGCCCAGTACCGCGGCCGGGGCTGACCGCCGCACCGCCGCGCTAGGACCGCCGCGGCGGCCCGGGAGTTACACTGGGGGAATCCCGTAATCCTCGAGGAGATCTCATGCTCGGCAACTTCACCGGATGGCACCTGCTGATCGTCCTCGCTGTCATCCTGCTTCTGTTCGGCGCGGCCAAGCTGCCCGCCCTCGCCAAGAGCATGGGCCAGTCGGCCCGCGTGTTCCGCGGCGAGATCAAGGAAATGAAGCGGGAGGACGCCGTGGAGACGGGCACTTCCGATCGTCCCGGCGCGCCCACGGCGACGAACAGCACCGCGGACCGGCCCGGCGGGACGCCCAACTCGTCTTCCTGACCGGTCGTGGTCACGACCGATCCGCCACGGGTGGGAGAACAGCCCGGCACACCGCGACGGGGTGATCGCCGCATGTCGCTCGGCCAGCATCTGGTCGAGCTGCGGAGGCGACTGATGATCGCCGCGGCGGCGCTGCTGGTGGGCATGGTCGTCGCGTTCTTCATCACCGACGGCGTGATCGACGTGCTCACCGAGCCGATCCGCACCGTCGCCGCCGACCGGGGCACCGACCTGGTCGCCCTGAACTTCGACACCGTCACCTCCGCGTTCGACATGCGGATGCGGATCGCCTTCGCGATCGGCCTGCTGCTGTCCGCGCCCGTCTGGCTGTGGCAGATCTGGGCGTTCATCATGCCGGGCCTCACCGGTAAAGAGACCCGGTACACGGTCGGCTTCGTCGCCGCCGCCGTGCCGCTGTTCTTCGGGGGGTGCGTGGTGGGCGTGGTCATCATGCCGCACATCATCGAACTGATGGCCACGTTCGTGCCCGATCAGGGCGCCCAGCTGTTCACCGCCGTCACCTACTACGACTTCGTGTTCAAGCTGCTGATCGTCATCGGCGTCGCCTTCGTGCTGCCCGTCTTCCTCGTCGCCCTGAACCTCGCCGGCGTCATGAGTGGCAAGGCGATCCTGAAGGGATGGCGTGTGGCCGTGCTGGTGGCGACCATCTTCGCCGCCCTCGCCACCCCCGCCGCCGACGTCATCAGCATGCTGATGCTGGCGGGCATCCTCGTCGTGCTCTTCTTCGCCGCCGCGGGACTGTCCCTTCTCTTCGACCGCCGCCGCCGTCGCCGTGATGCCGCCCTCCTGCCGCCGGAGGCGACGCCATGAGCACCCCGAGTCCCGCCGAACGATTCGCCCGCGCCTCCCAGCGCGCGCAGCATCCCCTCACCACCGCGTTCGGCGCCGCCCAGCGGTTCGACCTCGACGAGTTCCAGATCGCCGCATGTCAGGCTCTCGAAGAGGGCCGGAGCGTTCTCGTCGCCGCCCCCACGGGTGCGGGCAAGACCATCGTGGGCGAGTTCGCGGTGCACCTGGCGATGAACGAGCCGGGGGAGAAGGCGTTCTACACCACGCCCATGAAGGCGCTGTCGAACCAGAAGTTCCGCGAACTGGTCGAGGTCTACGGCGCCGACGAGGTGGGCCTTCTCACCGGGGACACGAACATCAACGCGTCGGCGCGGATCGTGGTGATGACCACGGAGGTGCTCCGCAACATGCTCTACGCCGATTCCTCGGCGCTGCGGGGCCTCCGCTACGTCGTGATGGACGAGGTGCACTATCTCGCCGACCGATTCCGCGGCCCCGTGTGGGAAGAGGTCATCCTGCATCTCCCGCCCTCGGTGCGGCTCGTCTCGCTCTCGGCGACGGTGTCCAACGCCGAGGAGTTCGGCGACTGGCTCGACACGGTGCGCGGCGACACGCAGGTGATCGTGTCGGAGGTGCGTCCGGTGCCGCTCGAGCAGCATGTGCTCGTCCGGGGCGACCTGCTCCCGCTGTTCGACGACCGCGCGGGAGTCGCCACCGCACAGGTCAACCAGGAGCTGATGCGGATCCGGTCGGGGTCGGGGTCGACGTACGAGAACAACCGGCGGGCGCAGTCCTACCGGTCGGCACAGCAGACCGGCTCCGCGCCGCACGGCCGGCGCCCGCCGCGGGGCGGGCAGCGTCCGGTGCGCTCGGCCAACGTCCAGCGCGTCGAGCGTCTCGACCGCCCGGAGGTCGTCGGGCTCCTCGAACGCGCCAACCTGCTCCCGGCGATCTTCTTCATCTTCAGCCGGGCCGGGTGCGACGCGGCGGTGCAGCAGATGCGCCGGGCGAAACTGCGGCTGACCACGGAGGAGGAGCGCCGGGAGATCCGCGAGATCGTCGAGGAGCGCACGCGGACTCTCCGTGACGAGGATCTGGCGGTGCTCGGGTTCTGGGAGTGGCGGGAGAACCTGGAGCGGGGCGTCGCCGCCCACCACGCGGGGCTCCTCCCGGCCTTCAAAGAGGTCGTCGAGTACCTCTTCCAGCGCAAGCTCGTCAAAGCCGTCTTCGCGACCGAGACCCTCGCGCTGGGCATCAACATGCCGGCCCGCACCGTGGTGCTGGAAAAGCTGGAGAAGTTCAACGGCGAAGCCCGGGTGGCGATCACGTCGGGGGAGTACACGCAGATCACCGGCCGCGCCGGTCGCCGCGGCATCGACGTCGAAGGTCACGCCGTCATCCAGTGGACCGAAGGTCTCGACCCGCAGGCGGTGGCGGCTCTCGCCTCGCGCCGCACCTACCCGTTGAACTCGAGCTTCCGCCCGACCTACAACATGGCCGTGAACCTCCTCGACCAGTTCGGCCGGCCACGCTCGCGCGAAATCCTGGAGTCGTCGTTCGCGCAGTTCCAGGCCGACCGGTCCGTGGTCGGCCTCGCCCGCCAGGTGCGCGAGAACGAAGAATCCCTCGCGGGGTACGAGAAGGCGATGACGTGCGACCGCGGGGACTTCCGCGAGTACTCCGCCATCCGCCGCGACCTCTCCGAAGCCGAGAAGCTGAACCGCCGCGACGCGACGGCATCCCGTGCCACCCGCGAGCAGCGCCTGCGCGAGATCGCGTCGCTGCGCAAGCGGATGCTGCGGCACCCGGCCCACTCGTGCCCCGACCGCGAGAACCACGCGCGGTGGGGCGAGCGGTACTGGAAGCTCAAGCGCACGACCGACAAGATCCGCGCGCAGATCCAGACCCGCACCGGCACGGTCGCCCGCATCTTCGATCGGGTCGTGGACGTTCTCACCGAACTGCAGTACGTCGCGGTGGACGAGGACGGCGCCACGCGCCTCACGCCCGCCGGACGGACGATGCGGCGCATCTACGGCGAACGCGACCTGCTCGTGGCCGAATCGCTTCGCTGTGGCCTGTGGACCGGACTGGATGCCCCGGCCCTCGCGGCGATCGCCTGCTCGCTGGTCTACGAGCCGCGCCGCGACGACGCCGGCCCGGGGGAGTACGGGCTGCCGCGCGGCGCGTTCCGTCCCGCGCTGGATGCCACCCAGACGCTGTGGCAGGAGCTCGACGACCTCGAGCGCGAGCACCGGCTCCCCGGCACCGAGCCGATCGCGGCGGGGCTGGCCAGCGCCATGCACCAGTGGACCCGCGGCGCACCGCTTGACCGGGTGCTCGCCGACGCCGATATGGCGGCGGGCGACTTCGTGCGCTGGGCCAAGCAGACCATCGACCTGCTCGACCAGCTGTCGCTGGTCGCCGACGCCCCCGTAGCAACGGTGGCCCGCCGCGCGCTGGACGGCGTGCGCCGGGGCATCGTGGCCTACTCCACCGTGTGACACAGCCGGTAGTCAGCATCCCGAAGCTATGGTCGAATCCGTGCCCGCCCCCCGCCCGCTGCTGCCGCTGTGGGCAGCGGTGCTCACGGCGGGCGTGGGCGGTCTCGCGCTGGATGCGGCCTTCCCCGACATCGGCTGGTGGCCCCTCGCGTTCGTCGGAGTCGCGTTCGCCCTCGCGTCGCTGATCGGCCGGAGCGTCGGCGGTGCGCTGCTGGTGGGAGCCGTCTTCGGCGCCGCCTTCTGGTTCGTCCACGTCTCGTGGACCACCCGCTACCTCGGGGTCATCCCGTGGTTCGGTCTGGCCGGGGCAGAGACCGTGTTCTGGGCGGTGGGCTCCGTGCCGATCACCCTCGCGTACCGGTGGCTTCCGCGGGTCCTCCCGGGGCGGTGGTCGCGTCTGCTCCTCCTGCCGGTGCTCGTGGCCGGTCTGTGGACGATGCGCGAGCTCGTGATGGGCTCGTGGCCGTACACGGGATTCCCATGGGGGCGCATCGGGATGAGCCAGTCCGAAAGCCCCCTGGGCTCGCTCACGTCCTGGGTCGGCGTGACCGGGCTGACCTTCCTCATGGTCGCCTTTGCCGCGGCGGTGCTGGAATGGGCCCGGATCGGGCGGTTCCGCGACGTGCGGACGGCCCTCCCCGCCGTGGCGCTGGCCGTCGTCCTCGTCGCCGTCCCCTCCTTCCCGACCGCGGCGGCCGGGACGCTCCGGGTGGGAAGCGTCCAGGGGAACGGACCGACGGGGTACTTCGACCCGCGCGGACCGGGAGACGTCCTCAACGCGCAGCTGGAAGCGACGTCGCCGCTGTTCGGCGAGGAGTTGGATCTCCTGGTCTGGCCGGAGGGGGGCGTGGATGCCGACCCCCTGACGAACGCGGGAGCGGAGCGCACGCTGGACGCCCTGGCCGAACGCGTCGGCGCGCCGTTGCTGGTCAACGCCGCCACGGCCCGTGGCGACGACGTCTTCAACACCTCGATGCTGTGGACCGCGGGCGAAGACGCCCCGCAGCTCCACGACAAGACGCATCCGGTGCCCTTCGGCGAGTATGTGCCCGACCGGTGGTTCTTCCAGGCGGTCGCGCCCGACCTCGTCGGTCTCATCGGTCGGGAATACTCGCCGGGGACCAACCCGCCGGTGGTCGATCTCGGCGGGATCGCCATCGGCCTGGCGATCTGCTTCGACGTCATCTACGACGACGTGCTGTGGGACGGCGCGCGCGAGGGCGCTCAGCTCTACGTCTTCCAGACGAACAACGCCGACTTCCGCGATACGGACGAGAACCTTCAGCAGCTGGCCTTCGCGCGGATGCGGGCCATCGAGACGGGGCGGGCGGTGGTGAACATCTCCACGGTCGGCACGAGTCAGGTGATCGCCCCGGACGGCAGCGTCATCGACGCTCTCCCGGCGGGTGAGGCGGGCACCATGCTCACCGAGGTGCCGCTGCGGGAGGGGCTGACGCCCGCCGTGGTCCTCGGATCCGCCCTGCAGGCGATCATCGGGTGGGGGAGTGTGCTCGCCCTCGCCGCCCTCGGCGTCGCCGCCACGCTCCGGACACGTCAGCGGGTGGCCCACGACCGATGACCTCGCCGGGAGCGGAACACCGGCGGAGACACGACGACGCCGACCCCGAAACGGGGCCGGCGTCGGTGGTGCCTGGACTCAGGCTGAGATCTTTTCCGTGGCATCTCCGCCACCGCGGCGCGCGCGGATGTAGGCGAGACGCTCTTCGAGAAGCTCTTCCAGCTCGGGCATCGTGCGCCGCTCCAGGAGCATGTCCCAGTGCGTGCGGGCGGCCTTGTCTTCGCTGTGGTCGACGGTGGCGGTGCCCTCACCGATGCGAAGCAGCGCCTCGGCGCCGCACGTGCGGCACTCCCAGGACGGGGGTACTTCCGCGTCGGCGGCGAACGTCAGTGTCGTGTCACGTCCACAGGACGTGCAGGTGTAGATGTGCTGTGCGCGGTCGTGGAACACGACGCCCTCTTCGCTTTGTAGGCTCTGGGCGCCGAGTCGGACTCCGCGCAGACTGCGGTCTGCCATTTTATGGTCCTCTCGTCGCTGTCCAGGTATAACGTTCTGACCTGGGCGATCCATCCGAACGGGCGCGCGTCGTCGCGCATTCACAGAGGATGCTCAGCGGGAGTGGTCACGCGACGAGGGTCAGCGCCACATCGGCGCGATCGGTCACGAGGCCGTCCACACCGGTCGCGAGCAGACGCTCCATGTCCGACAGGTCGTTCACGGTCCAGACATGGACCTCCACGTCCCTCGCGTGGGCGGCGTCGATCAGGCGAGGAGTGAGGACCCGTCTCCCGCGGTGCCGCTCCGGAATCTGCAGGGCGTCCACTCCGCGCAGCGCGGCATCCACGCCGCGGCGGCTCCGCACGGCGAGCGCCGCGAGAAGCTGTGCGAGCACGCGGGATCCGGGTGCGGTCGCCGGGAGGATCGGGGCACCGGCCCGTTCGGCGGCGGCGAGCGCGGCACGGCGACGCGCGTCCGAGAAGCTCGTGAGCAGCACCCGCTCGGCGTGCGGGGCGACCAGCCGTCCGACCGCATCCTCCGTACCGGCGACCTTCACGTCGAGGTTGAACCGCAACGTCGGGAACGACTCCAGCGCCTGCTCGAGCGTGAGCAGCCCGCCTCGCTCCGCGAGCATCTCCATCAGTTCGGGCAGGGCCACCTCCGCCACGCGGCGGGGATCGTGGGCCACGCGGGTCAGATCCTCGTCGTGCAGGAGCACCACGACGCCATCGGAGGTGAGGTGGCAGTCCGACTCGATGTACTCCACCCCCGTGGCGTGAGCCGCCGCCACGGCGGCGAAGGAATTGTCCACGACGCCGGAAGCGGCAGCATCCGCGGTGAGCAGTCCTCGGTGAGCGAGGATCCGCGGCGTTCGGGTGCCGCGGAGGTAGGGATGGGTCACGACGATTCACGCCCCGCCGAGATCGCCCGACCCGGCCGGCATCGTGGAGCGCGCCTGCGCCGCGATGTCATCGGCCGCTGCGGCCGCTTCGCGCGCGGCCTCGACGGCCTCGTCCGCTCCGCCGCTTCGGGGCGGGGGAGTACGCGGCGAACGGCGGAGATCCGCTCCGCTCTGCCGCCCGCCGAAGGCGTCCCCGATCCCCTTCAGGGCCTCCGTCAGTTCGCTCGGGATGATCCACAGCTTGCTCGACGGGCTCTCGCTGATCTTCGGGAGGGTCTGCAGGTACTGGTAAGCCAGGAGCTTCTCGTCCGGGTCTCCGGCGTGGATCGCGGAGAAGACCATCTGGATCGCTTCGGACTCTCCCTGCGCGCGCAGCACGGCGGCCTGCTTGTCGCCTTCGGCTCGGAGGATCTCGGCCTGCCTGCGGCCCTCGGCCTCCAGGATCTGCGACTGCTTGGATCCCTCGGCCGTGAGGATTGCCGCCCGCCGGTCGCGCTCGGCGCGCATCTGCTTCTCCATCGAATCCTGGATGGAGTGCGGTGGGTCGATGGCCTTGAGCTCCACGCGGCCGACGCGGATGCCCCATTTGCCGGTTGCCTCATCCAGCACCACGCGCAGCTGGCCGTTGATGTTGTCTCGGCTGGTGAGCGCCTCTTCCAGGTTCAGCCCGCCGACGACGTTGCGCAGCGTCGTGGTGGTCAACTGCTCCACCGCACCGAGGTAGTTGGCGATCTCGTAGGTGGCGGCCCGTGCGTCGGTCACCTGGAAGTAGACGACGGTGTCGATCGAGACGACGAGGTTGTCTTCGGTGATGACCGGCTGCGGGGGGAAGGAGACCACCTGCTCGCGCATGTCGATGAGCGGACGGACGCGGTCGATGAAGGGGACGAGGAGGTTCAGGCCCGGCTGGAGCGTCTTGTGATAGCGGCCGAGACGCTCCACCACCCCCGCCCTGGCCTGCGGGATGATGCGGATGGCGCGGAAGAGCACCACCACGACGAAGACCAGGACGGCGACCGCCAGCGCCCAGCCGATGACGGCCGGGATGACCTCTTGTGCGGTCATTCGGGGACCTCCTCAGGTCGGGGGTGGACGTACGCGGTCGCGCCGTCGATCCGCGCGACGCGCACCGGCGTGCCCGGCTCGATCTCGCCCCGTGCGTCGCTGCGTGCCGTCCAGACGTCGCCGTTGGCGAGCTTCACCTGACCGGTGACGGTCGTGACGGTGGCGAGCACCCGGCCCTCCAGGCCCAGGAGCGCCTCCATGTTCGACGGGCTCGTGTCGGATGCGCGGTGGAGTCGTCGCAGGAGCGGTGGCCGGAGGGCGAACAGCAGGACCGCCGCGACGCCGGCGGCCACGATCACCTGCAGCCAGAGCGGGGCGCCGAGGAGATCGGCGCCGAGGCCGGCCAGTCCGCCGACCGACAGCATCAGGAAGGTCAGGTCGAGGGTGAGCATCTCCACGACCAGGAAGATCAGCATCAGCACCACCCATCCGATCCATGCCCACTGGCCGATGGTCTGGAGCAGCTCCATGGTGCGCCTCCTTGCCCGCAGACGGTCCCACGCACGGTCGTGCGCGGGCACGGATTGGTAGGGTCGAACAGCCCGCGCGAACGGCCGCCGCGGTGCAGGAAACCGCCGACTTCAGGAGCTCCCCGTGTCCCAGATTCTCCCGCCCGACTCGCTCCGCGGCAAGACCGCCCTCGTCACAGGGTCGTCCCGCGGGATCGGCGCGGACACCGCGCGCTACCTCGCCGAGGCCGGTGCGAACGTCGTGATCAACTACCGCAACAAGGCGCCCCGCGCCGAGAAGCTCGCCACGGAGCTCCGCAGCCTCGGGGTGCAGGTGCTGGTGGTGGGAGCAGACCTCACCGATCCCGCCTCCGTCGAGGCGATGGCCTCGGAGGTGGAGCGGGCGTTCGGAGCCCTCGATGTGCTCGTGCTCAATGCGTCCGGCGGCATGGAGGCGGGGATGGGCGAGGACTACGCGCTCCAGCTGAACCGCGACGCGCAGGTGCGGGTGCTCGAGGCGGCTCTGCCGCTCCTCGGGGACGGCGCCCGCGTGGTGTTCGTCACGAGCCACCAGGCCCACTTCATCCGGACCACCCCCACGATGCCGGAGTACGAGCCGGTCGCCCTGTCCAAGCGTGCCGGGGAGGACGCCCTGCGCGAGTTCATCCCCGAGCTCGCCGAGCGCGGCATCGGATTCGTCGTGGTCTCGGGAGACATGATCGAGGGGACCATCACGGCGACCCTGCTCGAGCGCGCGAACCCCGGAGCCATCGCCACGCGCCGCGAGTCGGCGGGGCGGCTCTACAACGTCGCGGAGTTCGCCGCCGAGGTCGCGCGCGCGGCGATCGAGCCGATACCGGCTGACAACACGCGTCTCATCGGCGACACATCGTCCTTCGAACCCGAGTGAGCATGCGCCCGACGGACATCGACGCACTGGTCCGGGTGGGCCGGCCCGCCATCGCGAGCGACGGTTCGTTCGCGGTGTTCGCCACGTCGCGCCCGGATGTCGCGGCCAACCGCAATGTCGGGCAACTGTGGCGGATCGACCTTCCCGGGGGAAAGCCGCGCCGGTTCACGCGCGGCACCGCCGACGCGAGCCCGGCACTCACCCGCGATGACGCGCACATCGCCTTCCTGCGCGCCGATGCCCAGGGCCGCACGCAGGTGTTCGTCGTCGGAGCCGGGGGAGGGGAACCCGTGCAGGCCACCGACGCCCCCTCCGGTGTGGAGGACTTCGCGTGGTCACCCGACGGCACGCGGATCGCGTACACGGCGCGGATCGCCGAGCCGGGCCGGTACGGCACCGTCAAGGGCCTCGACGCCGCCGCCGAGGCGCCCCGGCACATCACCGGCGTCCGCTGGCAGGCCGACGGCCTGGGGTACCTCGCCGATCGGCCGGCCCAGCTCTTCCTCATCGACGCGCCCGCCGTGGACGGCGAGCCGTTCTATGAGCCGGCCTCGCGCGTGCTGGCCGAGGGGGAGGACGAGCCGACGACCACCGTGGTGGCTGCGGAGGCCGTCGCCCTCACCGAGGGACCGGCGAGCTGGCACGGCGCCGTGTGGACCTCCGACGGCCGGGAGATCCTCGTCGTGCCGGACGTGATCGAGCACGACATCCGTGACCTCCGCAGCCGCGTCGTGGCCGTCGCCGTCGACGGCGGGGGGATGCGGGAGGTGCTCCCCAGGTCCGCCAACCTCTCGGTCGACGACGTGGCGGTCGCCGATGACGGCACCGTGTTCCTCCTCGCGAACGACGTGGGGCCGCGCGGGACCGACTTCGTGGCCCCCGGCGTCGCCCTGTGGATGCTGGGGCCGGCTGGTCCGCATCTTCTCACCGAGCCCGAGACG
The DNA here is from genome assembly GCF_057197605.1 of Microbacterium sp. Z11_20. Taxonomy (NCBI): domain Bacteria; kingdom Bacillati; phylum Actinomycetota; class Actinomycetes; order Micrococcales; family Microbacteriaceae; genus Microbacterium; species Microbacterium sp. Z11_20. The sequence goes on from NZ_JBXVOQ010000001.1 coordinate 581,354, forward strand.
ATCGACCTGGGCGAGGTCGGCAGCCGGGCCACCCCGGTCGGCGACGACGTGCTGGTGCAGGACCGCACCCGCGGCCGCATGCGGATCCTCCGTGTCACGAGGGACGGAACGGTCTCTGAGCTGCTCGGCGGCGACGTCGAGGCGACCGGGGTGGCGGCCGCCGGGCAGCGGATCGTCGCATCCGTCAGCACCCCGGACTCGTACGGCGAGCTGGTGCTGCTCGAGCCCGGCGCGCCCGCGCGCGTCCTCACGCACTTCGGCCGCGCACTGGGGGAGACGGGCATCACCACCCCGCAGGAGCGGGAGTTTCCCGGCCGGGACGGCTACCCCGTCCATGGCTGGGTGGCCGTGCCCGAGGGCGAGGGACCCTTCCCGGTGATCCTGCAGATCCACGGCGGACCGTACGCGACCTACGGGGTGCACGTCTTCGACGAGACCCAGGTGTTCGTGGACGCCGGGTACGCCGTGGTCTACTGCAACCCGCGCGGCAGCGCCGGGTACGGACGCGCCCACGGCCGCGCCATCCGGGGCGCGATGGGCACCGTCGACTACACCGACATCATGGACTTCTTCGACGGGGCGCTGGTCGCGGACGCCCGCCTGGATGCCGAGCGCGTGGGTGTCATGGGCGGCTCGTACGGCGGTTACATGACGGCGTGGGTGATCGCGCACGACACGCGGTTCGCCGGCGCGATCGTGGAGCGCGGGTTCCTCGATCCGGTGTCATTCCAGGGCACGAGCGACATCGGCAGCTTCTTCGGCGACGAGTACGTCGGCACCGACCCGGACGCGGTGCGCGCGCAGAGCCCGCTCGCGGTGGTGGATCGTGTCACGACACCGACCTTCGTGATCCACTCCGAGCTCGACTTCCGGTGCCCGCTGGAGCAGGCCACGCGGTACTACACCGCGCTGAAGCGTCAGGGGACCGAGGCGGAGATGCTCATCTTCCCCGGCGAGAACCACGAACTCTCGCGAGCAGGTCAGCCGCGGCATCGCGTCGAGCGGTTCACCGCCATCCTGGACTGGTGGCGGCGATACCTGCCCGCCTGAGGAGCGCCGTCAGACGATGCCCCGCCCGATGGTGACCGCACGCACGATCCCGACGATGCCGAGGACGATCAGCGCGATGCCGAGGAACACCCACAGCAGCCCCACGTACATCGGTGTGAACAACAGGATGAGGCCGGCGACGATGCTGAGGACGCCCGAGAAGATCGCCCAGCCCTTCGACCCCGACGCGCCCAGGGTCGTCAGCGTCACGATCCCCTCCACGATCCACAGGGCTCCCACGATCACCCCGAGGACGATGGTGAAGCCGACGGTGGCGGCCGCGAGGTTGACCAGCGCCACCACCCCGGCGATCACGAACAGGGCACCCAGGACGACATAGCCGACGCGGACCCAGCCGGAGAACACGCGGACCAATATGCCCACCCCGGCATACACCAGACCGGCCGCGACCGCCCACACCGCGATGATGGCGACCGCGACTTCGGCCGTGCGCCCCGGCCAGAAGACGATGAGGAGCCCGACGATGAGGGACAGCGCGCCCGAGACCCCGAGCGCCGTCCGGATCGTCGTGAGGGCACCGCGCGCGAACGACTGGTCCACGGACATGGCGTCTGCCTTCCTGGGAGCAGGCTGAGTGCCGCCCGGGGCCCACTGTAGGGCACAGGGCGGGAGGAGACGAGGGACCTTGGACCCGGTCGGATCAGTGCAGGAGCGCCGCGGCGAGGAACAGGACGGGGATGCAGCCGAGGGTCGTGACGAAGATGGTGTCGCGGGCGATGATCTCGCCGACGCCGTAGCGCTGAGAGAACAGGAAGGCGTTCTGCGCCGTCGGCAGGGCGGCGAGCACGACGACGATCCGCGTCTGCTCGGGGGAGAGGCTGAACGCGGTTGCCAGAAGCCACGCCACCAGCGGCATCGCCACGAGCTTCAACGCCGACGCCAAGAGGACATCCACCCGCCGACCGGCGGCCGTGAGGACCCGCTGGCCATGCAGCGTCATCCCGTAGGCGATGAGCATGACGGGGATGCACGCGTCGGCGAGGAGGGAGAGGGGATCGAGCACGATGGGCGGCAGTTCGAGTCCGCTGAGTGCGACGAGCACTCCGAGGGCGGCACCCCACAGCATCGGATTTCTCACGGTCTGAGCGGCGATGCGCCGCCACGACCGGGTGCCCGCGGTGGCCGCATCCAGCAGCGCGAGGGTGACCGGCATGAAGACGAGGAGCTGGAAGAGCACGACGGGAGCCGAGTAGGCGGCGTCGCCGAGGATGTACAGCGACAGCGGTATGCCGATGTTGTTGGCGTTGACGTAACCGCTGGAGAACGAACCCACCACGGTCTCGCCGAGCCCTCGCCGCAGTACGAGCGCACCGATCAGCGCGTAGACGGCGAACATCGCCAGGGCGGTGAGCGCCGACACCGGCAGCAGGGCCGAGAAGAGGGTCTGCACGTCGGCGCCGGCCAGGATGACGAACAGCAGGAACGGCGAGAGGACGAAGAAGGTGAGGCGGCTCAGCACGCGCTGGCCCGCCGCACCCAGCAGGTCGGTCCGGCCCAGGACGTAGCCGACAACCACCGCCAGGCCCACGACGGCGAAGCCGGTGAGAACGCCGGTCATGCGTGCGCGCGCGGGGGAAGCGAGGGGCGGGGGCGCGTCGTCACGGAACGAGCTTAGGGGGCTTCACCCGTGCGACTTGCCTTTGCCCGGGCCCGGGCCGCTTCCCTCGTTCCCCTTGCCGCCGCCGGGGCCCTTCTCCTTGTCCTTCTCTTTGTCTTTCTTCTCCTCCGGGCCCCCGCCGTCGTTGCCGTTCCCGCTGTCTTCGCCGTCGGGGGAGTCGACCGGGGTCTCGACGGGGGTGTCGTCGACGGGGGCTTCGACGGGAGTGTCGTCGACGGGGAGCGGCTCCTGCGGGGCCTGTTCGGCGGGCTGCTCGGGCTGGGGCGTCGGCACCGAGGGGGGCGCGAGTGCGGCCAGCTCGGCTCGGATGAGCGAGATCGTCTCGAGGATCGCCTCGGCCTCCTGGGCTGTCAGATCGCCGGCGGTCTGCTCGGCCGCCACCCGTGTCTCGATCTCGTCGATCGATGCGGATGCCCCGGTCAGGTCGCCCGCGGCGGCGGAATCGGCGGCCGCCACCACGAGGGTGCGCAGATCCGGTTCGGACGGGGGAGTGCTCGCGCATCCGGCGAGCGCGAGGGATGCGGCCACGGCGAGGCCGACGAGGGCCGGGGCGCGCCGGTTCACGGCCGCACCTGCTCGAGGAGCCGGCGAAGATGCTCGCCCAGGGGCTCGGGGAGCGCCGGGAGAGTGGGATCGGGGGTCGGAGACCCTCCGGGCAGCACCATCAGCGCGAACACCAGCCCGATCGCGGCGGCCAGGACCACGGCGCCGAGACCGATCCACCACCCGCGATGCGACCGGGACGCAGGTGCCGGGTCGCCCGGCGTGTCCGAGAGGATGGCCGTGGGCGCTGCGGGGCGCAGCTCCACCGTGGGGCGATCCGAGGTCGAGGCGCCGGTGGCAGCGGGCATGGTGATCGCCGCGCCACCGGGCATGGTGATCGCCGCACCGTCGGGCATGGTGATCCCCGCGGGGTCGTACCGTGCCGCGGCGGGGTCGGTCTGGAGGAGAAGGGCGGCGCGCCGGACGGCGTGAGCATCGGGCCGTTCGGCGGCATCCATCGACGTCATCGCCCCGAGGAGCCTGCGCCATCCTTCCGGCAGCGTCGAGGGGATTTCCGGCGCGCGGAGGAGCCGAGCCACGAGCGCCTCGTGCGGCGTGTTCTGGGCGTAGGCCCGACGCCCCGTGATCGCCTCGAGCAGCACGAGACCCAGGGAGTAGATGTCGGCGGCGGGTGCGGGTGGTGCGCCGCGGGCCTGCTCGGGGCTCAGGTAGGCCGCAGTGCCGATGAGCGTCCCGGTGGCCGTGACGCGGGCGGAGTCGATGAGGTATGCGATGCCGAAGTCGGCCAGCGTGGCGCGCGGGGGCTCGAACGGCAGCGGCGCCGGACGCAGCAGCACGTTGGAGGGTTTGAGGTCGCGGTGGACGATGCCGCGCGCGTGGATGACGTGCAGAGCCTCGGCCAGGTGCGCCGCGAACGTGGCGGTCAGAACCGGGTCCACCGGGCCCTCGGTGAGGCGCTGCGTGAGGGTCGGCCCCTCGATGAGCTCCATGACGAGGTACGGCGGGTCCTCGTCCAAGCGGGCGTCGAAGAGCGTGACCAGCGACGGGTGGGTGAGGGACGCCAGCACGCGGGTCTCGGAGGCGACGCGTGCGCTGTCGGATTCTCCGGTGGCGTTGGCCGCGAAGATCTTCAGGGCGACCGAGCGCTCGAGACGCTCGTCGGTGGCTCGGTACACACTGGCGTATCCGCCGCGCCCGATGACCGTCTCCAGGCGATACCGTTCGCCCAGGACAGCGCCGTCGGCGGGGACGGCGGGAGGATCGATGACGCCTGTCATCGTGCGCCTCCCGCCCACCCGGAGCAATTGCCGATAATGCACATTATGTCAGTTTGACCGTTGCTCATGTCAGTTTGGTCGTTGCTATCGCTCCTCCACCGAGGAGCGAGCGCGTGGCGTCAGACGACGTCGTCGCCGCTGGTGCGCGTGGACTGACGGGTGACGCGCTCGCCCGCGGCCGGGTCGACGGCGGTGCGCGTGACGGTGTCGCTGGACCGGCGGCGCATCATCAGCACGAGTCCGATCACGAAGACGACGACGCCGGCACCCATGAGGATGTAACCGATGAGGTCGAGGTTGATGACATCGAGCTGCACGTTCACGGCGAACGCCAGGATGGCTCCGATGACGAACAGCGCGATTCCTGCTCCGATGCTCATGGCTCTCCCCTTTCCGGACGCCGGACACGTGCGACGTCCTTGCGGCACGGTGCCGCGGTCCCATGATGGTCTCACGCGTGGAGGGGTCCTGAGGGCTTGACATCCGGCCGGTCCCCCGGACCTGTTATGGAACCGGTTCCATGGGTGTCGCCGGCGCCGCCTAGTCTCGACGCATGGGTGCCACCGTCTTTCACACCGCCGTCACGCTCAATGGCTTCCTGGCGGACGAGAACGATTCGCTCGCGTGGCTGTTCGCCGTGCCCGGCGCCGATGACGCCGAGAACGACATGGCGTCGTTCCTGGCGACGGTGGGGGCGTTCGTGATGGGCGCGGCCACGTACGAGTGGGTCCTGAACATGGAGGAGCACGAACGGCCCGGCATGTGGGCGGAGTCCTACGGAGCACTCCCCTGCTTCGTCGTCACGCACCGCGACCTGGCCGTGCCTGCCGGAGCCGACATCCGGTTCGTGCAGGGCGATGTCGCCTCCTTCTGGCCGGAGGTCGCCGACGCCGCCGGCGACGGTGTCATCTGGCTCGTCGGCGGCGGCGACCTCGTCGGTCAGTTCGACGATGCGGGCCACCTGGATGAGGTCCGTCTGTTGGTGGCGCCGGCTCTTCTGCCGGCGGGAAAGCCGCTCCTCCCCCGCCGGATCGGCCCTGAACGTCTTCATCTGGAGTCCGTGCGGCAGGCCGGGCAGTTCGCCGAGCTGGTCTACCGTGTCACGCGGAGGCCGGCGTGACGGTCACCGGGGTGGGGAATTTCGCCGTGCGGCCGTCTCCGGAGGAGGTGCCGGTGAGGCGGCGACGCACCCACGGCCCCACGTGCGTGCGGTAGTACGCGGCGCCGGCAAGGCGTTCCTGCATCGTGTCGGGAAGCGACCACCACCCGGCGGGTACGTCCAGACCGAGAGCTTCGAGGACGCGGGCTGCGACGCGATGGTGACCGCGCGTGTTCATGTGCAGCCGATCCACCGCCCAATACGTGGGGGACGACAGCTCGCGGTCAGGCCAGTTCAGCGCGCGCGCGACGTCCGGCCACTCCTCGAGGCGGCCGTCGACGGCGGCTGAGAGTGCGTCGCCACGCCGCTGCACCATGCGGCCGAGCGGCAGTTGCGCGGATGGATTCGCCCCCGAGAGCAGGATGAGGCGGACGCCTTCTTCGTCGCAGCGGCGCAGCACGGTCGTGAAGGCGTCGGCGATGCGCGGGATGTCCGGGCGTGGGCGGATCATGTCATTGCCGCCGCCGTTGAACGACAGGTGCGTGGGCTTCAGTGCGAGGGCGGGCTCGAGCTGCTCGCGGATGATCGGCCACACGAGCTTGCCCCTGATGGCGAGATTGGCGTACTCGATCGGCTCGTCGATCGCCGTCGCCCACTGCTGGGCAACGAGGTCGGCCCATCCGCGGACGGTCCCGTCCGGCAGCTCATCGCCCACCCCCTCGGTGAAGGAGTCGCCGATGGAGACCAAGCGTACGGATGCCACCCCGCTACCCTACGGGTCGCGGGGGCGAGGACCTCACCGCTCGTCCAGCGCGCGCCCCCGCCGGTCGGCGAGACCCCACGTCGCGACAACGGCCACCGCGAAGAAGCCGGCGAAGACGATGAACAGGACCGGCGCGCCGCCGGCGGCGAGCAGGGGCGGCACCGCGAGCGGCGCGATGATCGACGCGATGCGTCCCACTCCGGCTGCCCATCCGCTTCCGGTTGCGCGCACGGACGTGGGATAGGTCTCCGGCGATACGGCGTAGAGAGCTCCCCAGGCGCCCAGGTTGAAGAAGGACAGGGCCATGCCGGTGAGGATGACCATTCCCTCACTCGTCGCGGTACCGAACAGGACGGCCGACACGGCGGAGCCGGCGAGGAACGCCGCCAGCGTTGCGCGGCGTCCCCACACCTCGATGAGCCAGGCAGCGACCGCGTATCCGGGGAGCTGTGCGAGGGTGATGATCAGCGTGAAGCCGAACGAGCGGACGAGGTCGTACCCGGACGCGACGAGGATCGTGGGAATCCAGATGAACGCTCCGTAGTACGAGAAGTTGACGCAGAACCACACGATCCACAGGCTCGCGGTGCGGAGCCGGAATTCGCGCGACCACAGGGTGGCCAGGCGCTCCCCCGCTCGAGCGGCCGATGGCGGCGCGGCCGATGCCGGCGTGGGAGGTGCCGGCGAAGCCGCTGCCTCTCCCCTGCCGGCGCCGCCTTCGAAGGCCGTCAGGATGCGCTCCGCCTCCGCGGAACGGCCCTGGCGTGCGAGCCAGCGGGGGGACTCGGGAAGGCCCCAGCGCACGACGAGCGCGTAGACGGCCGGGACCGCGCCCAGCGCGAACGCCCATCGCCATCCGTCGGCCGACGCCGGGATGACGAAGTAGCCGATCAGCGCCGACGCGGTCCATCCCACCGCCCAGAACGCCTCCAGGATCACGATGAGCCTGCCGCGGATCCGCGCGGGCGCGAACTCGCTCACGTAGGTGGAGGCCACCGGAAGCTCAGCGCCGAGCCCGAGGCCGACCACGAAGCGCAGCACGATGAGCACGGCGAGCCCGCCGGCCAGGGCGCTCGCGCCGGTAGCGACCCCGTAGATCAGGAGGGTCACCGCGAACACCTGGCGCCTCCCGAAACGGTCCGCGAGGAGTCCGCCGATGGTGGCGCCGACAGCCATGCCGACGAATCCCGCCGATGCGATCCATGCCGTCTGCCCCGGTTGCAGCGACCACTGCTGCGCGAGCACGGCGATCACGAAGGAGATGAGCCCGACGTCCATGGCGTCCAGGGCCCAGCCGATCCCCGATCCGGTCAGCACACGCATGTGGCCGCGGCCGAGGGGCAGCCGGTCGAGGCGCTCCGACACAGTGGTGGGCGAGGTCGTGGCCGCGTCGGTCATGACGCCATGTTAGAGAGCGCGGGAGGGGTGTCGGGTCGCACGCGCGTTCTCGTACGCGCGGCGCCGGTCAGGCGGTTTCCGCAAGCATGTCGTGGACCAGGGGCAGAACGCGCGTGCCGTACAACTCGATGCTGTGGAGCACCTGTTCCTGGGGCAGTCCGCCGGTGCCGATCTTCATGTCGAACCGGTCGGCGCCGAGCGTGCGGACGGTGTCGGCGATCTTGCGCGCCACCGTCTCGGGAGACCCCACGTACATCGATCCGTCCGGACCGACGTCGTGCTGGAACCGGAGACGGTTGTAGGCCGGCCACCCCCGCTCACGTCCGATGACGGTGTAGTTGTGCTCTACGCCCGGGTAGGCCTGCTCCCACGCCTCGGCGTCGGTGTCGGCGACGTGCCCGGGCGAATGGACGCCGACGGGGAGCCGACCGCGCTCGAACGAGTCCAGCGCGCGGTGGTACAGATCCACCAACGGGCGGAACCGGTGGGCCGGTCCGCCGATGATCGCGAGCATCAGAGCGAACCCGTGTCGCGCGGCGCGGACGACGGATTCGGGGCTCCCCCCCACGCCCACCCACGCGGTGAGCCCCGATTCCGTCTTGGGATACACGTCGGCGCCGTCGAGCGCGGCGCGGGTCGTTCCCGACCAGGTCACCGGCCTCTCATCCAGAAGCTGCCGGAACAGCGCGAGCTTCTCGTCGAACAGCACCTCGTAGTCGGCGAGGTCGTAGCCGAACAGCGGGAACGACTCGATGAACGACCCCCGCCCGAGGATGACCTCCGCCCGCCCGCGGGACACCGCATCCAGCGTCGCGAATCGCTCGTACACTCGCACGGGATCATCCGAGGACAGCACCGTCACGGCGGTGCCGAGATGGATGCGTTCGGTGCGGGCCGCCGCGGCGGCCAGGACGATCTCCGGGCTCGACACCGCGAATTCCGGACGGTGGTGCTCCCCCACCCCGAAGAACGACAGACCCACCTCGTCGGCGCGAACGGCCTGCTCCACGACGTCCCGGATGGTTTCGGCGTCGCTGGATCGTGACCCGCCGGTGGCGATCGCGACGTCTCCGAACGTGTCGAGGCCGAGTTCCACCTGCTGTGCGCTCATGAGCGCCTCCCGTCTTTTTATTCAGTCGCATGCAACGGCCCCGTGTCCGTTGATATTCCGCCCCGGTGAACGCGTGCGGACGAGGGCGGCCGGAGCGGCCAGAGTATCCTCGCGGCATGGCGTTGTTCGCCGACCGGGTCGACGCAGGCACGCAGCTCGCGGCATCCCTCCGCCCGTGGCGGGGGCGGGATGCGGTCGTGCTCGGCATCCCGCGAGGCGGTGTCGTCGTCGCGGCCGTCGTCGCGTCGGCGCACGGCTGGCCGCTCGACCGGGTCCCGGTGCGCAAGCTCGGGGCGCACGGCAACGCCGAGCTCGCCGTGGGGGCGATCGCCGAGAACGTGCGGGTCGTCTCGGAGCGGGCGCTGCGGCTCAGCGGTACGACGCCCGCCGAATTGGAGCGGGTGGAGGAGGCCGAGCGCGCAGAGCTTGCGCGGCGGACGGCGGCGTACCCGTCGCCGGGGATCGACCTGACCGGTCGCGTTGCGATCGTGGTCGACGACGGGATTGCGACCGGGTCGACGGCGCGGGCCGCGTGCCGCGCGGTACGCCGCCGGGGTGCCGGCGAGGTCGTCCTGGCCGTCCCGGTCGCGCCCTATGACTGGGCGCCGGAGGAAGGCGTCGCCGACGCCTTCGTGTGTCCGCACCGACCGCGCGACTTCCGCGCGGTGGGGCAGTTCTACGCGCGCTTCCCGCAGACGACCGACGGGGAGGTCGCGCGCCTGCTGGCGCCCGACCTCCCCGCCTGAGGCCGCGTCAGGGCAGGAGCGCTTCCCGCAGCGTATCCAGGCCCACTCCCCCGAGGTCCAGCGCCTGCTTGTGGAACACCTTGATGTCGAAGGCGTCGCCCTGTGCCTCGGCGTACCCGTCGCGGATCTGCTCCCAGATGCGCTGACCGACCTTGTACGCGGGCGCCTGGCCCGGCCACCCGAGGTAGCGGTTGACCTCGAAGCGGACGAACTCCTCGGGCATGTTGACGTTGCGCAGCATGAACTCCAACGCGTACGCGTGATCCCACGTGCCCTCGCCGTCCAGGCGCGGCTTCTCCAGGTGCACGCCGATGTCGAGCACCACCCGGGCGGCACGCATCCGCTGGCCGTCCAGCATGCCGAGCCGGTCGGCCGGGTCATCGAGGAACCCGATCGACTGCATCAGGCGCTCGGCGTACAGCGCCCAGCCCTCGGCGTGCCCCGACGTCCCCGCCAGAAGGCGCCGCCACGAGTTCAGCTGCGCGCGGTTGTAGACCGCCTGGGCGACCTGGAGGTGGTGCCCGGGGACGCCCTCGTGGTACACGGTGGTCAGCTCGCGCCAGGTGTCGAAGTCGTCGACGCCCTCCGGCACCGACCACCACATGCGCCCGGGGCGCGAGAAGTCGTCGGTGGGGCCGGTGTAGTAGATCCCGCCTTCCCGCGTGGGCGCGATCATGCACTCCAGCCGGCGGATGGGGTCGGGGATGTCGAAGTGCGTCGCTCCCAGCTGCTCGATCGCGCGGTCGCTGGTGGTCTGCATCCACTCCTGCAGTGCATCGGTGCCGTGGAGACGGCGCGCGGGGTCGGCCTCGAGGTGCGCGACGGCCTCTTCCACGCTCGCACCGGGGAGGATCTCGTTCGCGATGGACTCCTGCTCGGCGACCATGCGCGCGAGCTCCTCGACGCCCCACTCGTACGTCTCATCCAGGTCGATCGTCGCGCCGAGGAAGCGGCGGGAGTGCAGTGCGTACAGCTCGCGCCCGACGGCGTCCCTGTCGCCGGCTGCCGGGCCGAGCTCGCTCGTGAGGAAGGATCCCAGCTGGCCGTACGCGACCCGTGCGGCGTTGGCGTGGTCGGCGAGCTCGCGCGCGAGGGATGCGGGAAGCTGGCCCTGCGCCGGGGCGGCGTCGGCGGCGAACTGGGCGAAGAACCCGCTGTCGGCGGTGTAGCGGCCGATCTGCGTCGCCACTTCGCGCACCTGCCGGCGGGCGGGGACGATGCCCTGGGCGATCCCCTCCCGGAGGGTCGCGGTGTATCCCTCGAGGGCGGCGGGCAGAGCCTTCAGGCGCGTGGAGATGACCGCCCAGTCGTCCGCCGTCGCGGTGGGCATCAGGTCGAACACCATGCGGATGTCCTGGGCGGGCGAGGCGATGACGTTGAGGTCGCGCAGGTGCCAGCGCGCGTCGTACAGGTCCAGGCTGAGGCGCAGTTCCCGCGCGAGGTCGGCCTTGGTCACCTCGTCGATCTCGTCGGCCGGTTCGGCCGCCTCGAGGGCATTGAGCGTGTCGCGCACGGCCGAGGCCATCCGATCGTGCCCGGCCGGCGAATAGTCCCCGAACCGGTCGTTGTACTCGGAGCGGCCGATGTAGGTGGCGGCGGTCGGCTCGAGTTCGGCGAGGGTGTCCACCCACGCATCGGCGATCTGGTCGATCGACGTAGGAGTGCGGGATACGTTCGTCATACGTCGAGCCTACGGACGCCCCCGCCGCGCGACCAAGCCCGCGGCGCAGGCGGCGTCAGTGGCCCGCGACGGACCAGTCGGGACCGCGGCCGATCTGCACGTCCAGCGGCACCGTCAGCTCGGCGGCGTCGCCCATCCGGGTGCGGACGATCCGCTCCGCAGCATCCCACTCCCCCGGTGCGACCTCGAGCACGAGCTCGTCGTGGATCTGCAGCAGCACGCGCGAACGCAGGTCGGCGGCGGCCAGGTCGTGGTGGATGTGGAAGAGCGCGATCTTCATGATGTCGGCCGCGCTTCCCTGGATGGGGGCGTTCAGGGCCGCGCGCTCGGCATTCTCGCGCAGCACGCGGTTGGGGCTGACGAGGTCGGGGAACGGGCGCCGCCGTCCGAAGATCGTCTCGGTGTACCCGTCGACGCGCGCCTTCTCCACCGATGTGCGCAGATAGTCGCGCACCGCCCCGAACCGGGCGAAGTACTCCATCATGAGTTCGCGGGCCTCGGTCTGCTCGATGCGCAGCTGCTTGGACAGGCCGAATGCCGAGAGCCCGTAGACGAGGCCGTACGACATCGCCTTCACCTTCGTCCGCATCGCGGGGGTGACCTCTTCCGGGGCGACGCCGAACACGCGGGCACCCACGAAGCGGTGCAGGTCTTCCCCGGAGTTGAAGGCCTCGATGAGGCCGGGGTCACCGGACAGGTGCGCCATGATGCGCATCTCGATCTGCGAGTAGTCCGCCGTCAGGAGCGTCTCGTACCCCTCACCGACTTCGAAGGCGGCACGGATGCGGGTGCTCTCCTCGTTGCGGATCGGGATGTTCTGCAGGTTCGGGTCGGTGCTGGAGAGCCGCCCGGTCTGGCTGCCGGTCTGCAGGTAGGTGGTGTGGATGCGGCCGGTGTCGTCGATCGCGACGTCCAGCGACTCGATGATCTGCCGGAGCTTGGTGGCCTCTCGGTGCTGGAGGAGAAGCGCGAGGAACGGATGCGGGTGGGTCTCCTGCAGATCGGCGAGGGCTGCCGCATCCGTGGAGTACCCCGACTTGGTCTTGCGGGTCTTCGGAAGCTCCAGCTCGTCGAAGAGGACCTCCTGGAGCTGCTTGGGTGAGCCGAGGTTCACCTCGCGGCCGATCGCGGCGTACGCCTCCTGCGCGAGGCCTTCGGCCCGGGCGGCCAGTTCGCCGGAGAACGTCGAGAGCTTGTCATGCGAGACCGCCACGCCGGCCAGCTCCATCGCCGCGAGCGCCGTCAGGGTGGGCAGCTCGATGTCGGTGAGCACGGTGGCGACCGGTGCGGGCAGCTCGGCCCGGAGCGCGTCGGCGACCCGCAGCAGGAACCAGGAGATCTGTCCGGGGGTGGCCCCTTCGGTCTCGGGGACGAGCTGGGTGGGGTCGGCCTCGGGCAGCTTCTCACCGAGGTAGCGCGCGACGAGGTCGGCGAGCGTCTTGTCGGGGAAGCTGGGGCGAAGGAGCCAGCCGGCGAGGATGACGTCCAGCGCGAGGCCGCCGACCTCGATCCCGTCGCGCAGCAGCGCCTTCACCTGCGGCTTGGCGTCGGCGAAGGTCTTCGGCCGGTCCGATGCGAACCAGTTCGCGAGGGCGTCGCGAACCCCCGGCGTCCAGTCCGCTTCGACCGCGCCGGATGCGGTGGCCAGCCCGACGCGCGTCGGGACCCCGCCGGCGAGGACGAGCGTGACGCCCACCTCGCCGTCGGCGGATTCTGCGAACGCGGCCAGCGCGGCAGGATCGGATTCGGCGGCGGCCGGCGCCTCGGCGACGGGGATGCTGGCGTCCGAACCGGTCGCGTCGGCGCCCGCGGCTTCGAACACGCGCGGGAGGAGCGTCCGGAATTCCAGGCGGGCGAAGATGTCGCGGACCGCCTGAGCGTCGATGGGACGTACGACCAGGTCGGCGGGCGTGACCGGCAGCTCGACGTCTCGCAGCAGCCGGTTCAGCGTGCGGTTGCGGCGCACGTCGTCCAGGTGCTCCCGCAGGTTGTTGCCGACGACCCCGGTGACCTTGTCGGCGTTGTCGAGGAGGGCCTCGAGCGACCCGTACTGGGTCAGCCACTTCACCGCGGTCTTCTCGCCGACCTTGGGCACACCGGGGAGGTTGTCGCTCGTCTCCCCCACGAGGGCGGCGATCTCGGGGTACTGCGCCGGCGGCAGCCCGTACTTCTCCACGACGGCGGCCGGGTCGTAGCGCTTCAGCTGAGACACCCCCTGCACGTTGGGGTACAGGAGCGTCACGTCGTCGGTGACCAGCTGGATGGTGTCGCGGTCGCCCGAGCACACCAGCACGTGGAAGCCCTCGGCTGCGCCCTGGGTGGCGAGGGTGGCGAGGATATCATCGGCTTCGATGCCTTCCTTCTGCAGCACCGGGATGCTCATGGCGGCCAGGCAGTCCTGAAGGATGGGGATCTGCCCCTTGAACTCGCTCGGCGTCTCGGACCGGTTCGCCTTGTACTCGGGGTACTGATCGGTGCGGAACGAGTGCCGGGCCATGTCGAACGCGACGGCGATGTGCGTGGGCTTCTCGGCCTTGATCAGGTTCACCAGCATTGACAGGAAGCCGTAGATGCCGTTGGTGTGCTGCCCGTCCTTCGTCGAGAAGTTGTCGACGGGCAGCGCGAAGAACGCCCGGTAGGCGAGCGAATGGCCGTCGACGACGAGAAGGGTAGGCTTTGCGGAGTCCGTCACCTGTTCAGCCTAACGACGGGAGCGGACATCATTTCCCGCTCGAGACGAAGGCGACGATGACGACCACTCCCCCCCACGCCGCATCCGGAGTCGACTGGGCGATCCAGCGGGGCATGGGCGCGCTGGCGGAGAAAATGGGCATCGTGTGGGTCGAGTTCTCCGTCGACCGCGCCGTGGCGACGATGCCCGTCGAGGGCAACACGCAGCCGGTGGGGCTCCTCCACGGCGGCGCCTACGTGGTGCTGGGTGAGTCGCTCGGGTCGATGGCGGCGAACCTCTACGCGGGACCGGGCCGCCTCGCCGTGGGCGTGGACATCAACGCCACGCATACGCGGTCGGCCACCTCCGGGGTGGTGACGGGAGTGTGCACGCCGATCCACCTCGGACGGTCGCTCACCGTGCACGAGATCGTCGTCACCGACGAGCAGGGCCGGCGATGCTCGACCGTGCGCATCACCAACCACCTCAAGGATGCGCCGGGCGCGTGACGCCCCGCAGCCGGTCGCCGCGGGCGCCGGTCAGGACTTCTTCGGGGCCAGCTGCTCGATGATGGCCTTGGCGACGTCCTGCATGGTCAGGCGGCGGTCCATCGACGCCTTCTGGATCCAGCGGAACGCCTCCGGCTCGGTGAGACCCATCTTCTCGTTGAGGAGGCCCTTCGCGCGGTCGACGAGCTTACGCGTCTCGAAGCGCTCGACCATGTCGGCGACCTCGGCTTCGAGCGTGATGATCTGCTCGTGACGGGCCAGCGCGATCTCGATCGCGGGAAGCAGGTCGTTGGGCGTGAAGGGCTTGACGACATACGCCAGCGCCCCGGCCTCGCTCGCTCGCTCGACGAGCTCCTTCTGGCTGAACGCGGTGAGGAGCACGACGGGTGCGATGTGGTTCTTGCTCAGTCGCTCGGCGGCGCTGATTCCGTCCAGCTGCGGCATCTTCACGTCCATGATCACGAGGTCCGGGCGCAGCTCGGTCGCCAGCTGCACGGCGGTCTCGCCGTCACCTGCCTCGCCGACCACGTCGTACCCGTTATCGCGGAGGATCTCCACGATATCGAGGCGGATCAGCGACTCGTCCTCGGCCACGACGACGCGGCGAGGGGCGGATGCGGCGGGGGGTTCTTGCTCGGTCACGTGTCCATCCTAGAACTGGGGGGTCAGGTTCCCGCCGACTCGGGGGAAAGAGTTCGTGCCGGTGGTGGGATTCGAACCCACACGCCCTTGCGGACAGAGCATTTTGAGTGCCCCGCGTCTGCCATTCCGCCACACCGGCCTGCACGTCCGATCGACCCTAGCGCACGCGCCCGAACGCCTCCTCAACCGCGACGCGCTCGCGCGCGGGACGTCAGAGGTCGGCCTGGTAGATGGGAGCGGCGCCGTGCACGGCGTCGCCCACGAGGTGCACGCGCAGGTCGTTGGTCGAGCCGGCGATCCCGGGAGGGGATCCGGAGATCACGACCACCTTGTCGCCGACCTTGGCCAGGTCGCGTCCGAGGAGGTAGTCGTCGACCTGGATGAACATGCGGTCGGTGTGCGACACGTGCTCCACGAGGGTCGCGCGTACGCCCCACGTGAGAGCGAGACGCCGGCGGATGCCGGGCTCGGGGGTGAAGGCGAGCATCGGGATCATCGAGCGCAGGCGCGCCAGGCGCCGTGCCGAATCGCCCGACTCGGTGAACACGCACAGGAACTTCGCTCCGACGAAGTCGGCGACCTCGACCGCGGCCAGGGTGATCGCCCCGCCCTGCGTGCGCGGCTTGTTCGTCAACGGCAGGATGCGCTCGAGCCCGTGCTCCTCGGTGGAGGCGACGATCCGCGCCATGGTCTCCACGACGGTCACCGGGTATTCGCCGACACTCGTCTCGCCGGACAGCATGACCGCGTCCGCGCCGTCCAGCACGGCGTTGGCGACGTCACTGGTCTCGGCACGCGTGGGGACGGGGCTGGAGATCATCGACTCGAGCATCTGCGTCGCGACGATGACGGGCTTGGCCATCCGGCGCGCCAGCTCCACGGCGCGCTTCTGCACGATGGGAACCGCCTCCAGGGGGAGCTCGACGCCGAGGTCGCCGCGGGCGACCATGATCCCGTCGAAGGCGTCGATGATGCTCTCGAGGTTGTCGACGGCCTGCGGCTTCTCGATCTTGGCGATGATCGGGACGTGGCGTCCCTCCTCCCCCATGATGTCGCGCGCCCGGTCGGCGTCCGCGGCGGAGCGGACGAAGGACAGCGCGATGAGGTCGGCCCCGATCCGCAGACCCCAGCGGAGGTCCGCCTCGTCCTTCGCGCTGAGCGCGGGAACGTTCACGGCGACGCCGGGAAGGTTGATGCCCTTGTTGTTGGACACGGGGCCACCCACGACCACCTCGGTCGTGACCGTGGTGTCGTCCGCGGCGATGACGCGCACCCGCACCTTGCCGTCGTCGATGAGGAGGAAGTCACCGGCCTTCACGTCCTGGGGCAGGCCCTTGAACGTCGTGGAGACGAGATCCTTCGTGCCGATCACGTCGTCGACCGTGATCCGGAAGATGTCGCCCGGCGCCAGATCGTACGGGCCGTTCTCGAAGCGACCCAGCCGGATCTTCGGCCCCTGCAGGTCCACCAGGACGGCGACGGGCTTGCCCGCGTCATCCGCCGCCTTCCGCACGTTGGCGAAGTTCGCCTCGTGGACGGAGTAGTCGCCGTGGCTGAGGTTCAGGCGGGCCACGTCCACCCCGGCGTCGATGATGGCGCGAACCATCTCGTACGACGAGGTCGCGGGGCCCAAGGTGGCGACGATCTTGGCGCGTCTCACTGTGTGTGATCTCCAGGAGGAAGAAGGGGAGGGTGGCCGGGCGGCCTCGGCAAGCCTACGCGGGCTGCAAGCCGATCGCGACATCGACCGGGCGCACCGGAGACGGCAGCGCGGTGGTGCCCATCAGGAAGCGATCGACCTCCGCGGCAGCGGCGCGACCCTCGGCGATCGCCCACACGATGAGCGACTGGCCACGGCCCGCGTCGCCCGCCACGAACACGCCCGGAGCGGTCGTCGCATAGGTGTCGTCGCGCTCGACGATGCCTCGCCCGGTGAACTGCGCGCCCAGCTGCTCTTCCAGCAGCGTGCGCTCGGGGCCGGTGAAGCCCAGGGCGATGAGCACGAGGTCCGCCGGGATCTCGCGCTCGGTTCCGCTCTTGGGCACGCGTCGTCCGTCGAGGAACTCGGTCTCGGCGACCCGCAGCGCCCGCACTTCGCCGGCGCCGTCGCTGAGGAACTCCACCGTCGAGGCGAGGTAGGTGCGCTCGCCACCCTCCTCGTGCGCCGTGGACATCTCGAACAGGGTGGGGGTCATCGGCCACGGCTGGTGCGTGGGACGCACCTCGGGCGGCTGCTGGCCGATCGCGAGGTTGGTGACGCTGAGCGCGCCCTGCCGGTGTGCGGTGCCGATGCAGTCGGCGCCGGTGTCACCGCCGCCGAGGACGATGACGTGCTTGCCGTGCGCGCTGATCTGGGAGGGCACCTGGTCGCCGGCGACGGCCTTGTTCGACTCCACGAGGTACTCCATCGCGAAGTGCACTCCCGCGAAGTCCCGTCCCGGGATGGGCAGGTCGCGCGGCACGGTGGCGCCGATGGCGACGACGACCGCGTCGTAGCGGTTGCGGAGGTCTGCCCAGGAGATGTCCACGCCGATCTCGACGCCGGCGCGGAATCGCGTGCCCTCGTCGCGCATCTGCCGCAGTCGCGCCTCGAGGTGGCGCTTCTCCATCTTGAAATCGGGGATGCCGTAGCGCAGAAGTCCGCCGATGCGGTCCTCGCGCTCGTACACCGCCACGGTGTGCCCGGCGCGCGTCAGCTGCTGGGCGGCGGCGAGGCCCGCCGGTCCTGATCCGACCACCGCGACGGTCTTGCCCGTCAGGCGCTGGGGAGGCTCGGGCTCGACCCAGCCGTGGGAGAAGGCCTCGTCGATGATCGAGACCTCGACCTGCTTGATCGTGACCGCGGGCTGGTTGATGCCCAGCACACACGAGCTCTCGCACGGGGCGGGGCACAGGCGCCCGGTGAACTCGGGGAAGTTGTTCGTGGCATGCAGGCGCTCGATGGCTGCGCGACCCTCGCCGCGCCACATGAGGTCGTTCCACTCGGGGATGAGGTTCCCGAGGGGGCAGCCCTTGTGACAGAACGGGATGCCGCAGTCCATACAGCGCCCCGCCTGACGCCGGACCATCGCGGGGTCCGCGGCCTCGTAGACCTCTTTGTAGTCCATGATGCGCACGGGCACGGGTCGCCGTGGTGGCAGTTCGCGCTGCGTGGTCTTGAGAAAACCCTTCGGGTCAGCCACCGGTCACCTCCATGATGCGGTTCCAGACGACGTCGCCGTCCGGGTCGAGTCCCTCGTCCAGCGCTGCCCGACGCGTTTCCAGCACCGCGGCGTAATCCCGCGGCACGACGCGGACGAAGTTCTCCGACTCGACGTCGAATTCCTCCAGCAGCCGCTGCGCGAGAGCGGATCCGGTTTCGGCGACGTGCTCGGAGAGCAGGTCGCGGAGGATCTCCGCATCCCCCGATCCGAGGGGTCCGAGGACCAGTTCGCCGGAGGCGAGCGCCTCGCGGTTGACCAGCGCGCGGTCGAGCTTGTACACGTAGGCGGTTCCGCCGGACATCCCGGCGCCGAAGTTGCGTCCGGTCGCACCCAGGATCACCGCGAGACCACCGGTCATGTACTCCAGAGCGTGGTCGCCGACACCTTCGACGACGGCGGTCGCCCCGGAGTTGCGGACGAAGAACCGCTCCCCCACGGCGCCGCTGAGGAACATCGAGCCCTGAGTGGCGCCGTAGCCGATCACGTTCCCGGCGATCACGTTCTCGGATGCGGCGAAGGTCGACGCCCGCGGGGGCCGGATGACGATCTTGCCGCCGGAGAGCCCCTTACCGACATAGTCGTTGGAGTCGCCCTCCAGACGCAGCGTGATGCCGGCGGGCATGAACGCCCCGAAGGACTGCCCGGCCGAACCGGTCAGCGACACGTCGATCGACCCGGCGGTCAGCCCGTTCTCGCCGTGCGCACGGGTGACGCGGTGCCCGAGCATCGTGCCCACGGCGCGCGCGGTGTTGCGGATGGGCATCTCGATCGACACCGTCCCCCCGTGCGCGATGACGTCCTGCGCGCGCTCGATGAGGGCGACGTCGAAGTGCTCGTCCAGTTCGTGCTTCTGGGGGCGCAGCGAGCGTCGCGGCTCGTCGTCGGCGAACCGAGGACCCTCCAGGATCGGGCTGAGATCCAGCCCGCCGGCCTTCCAGTGCTCGATCGCCCCGTCGATGTCGAGGAGTTCGGCGTGGCCGATCGCCTCCTCCAGCGAGCGGAACCCGAGGGCGGCGAGGTACTCGCGCACCTCCGTGGCGATGAACTCCATGAAGTTCACGACGAACTCCGGCTTGCCGGTGAACCGGGCGCGCAGGACGGGGTTCTGCGTCGCCACTCCCACCGGGCAGGTGTCGAGGTGGCACACGCGCATCATGACGCAGCCGGAGACCACCAGCGGTGCGGTCGCGAAGCCGAACTCCTCCGCGCCCAGAAGCGCGCCGATGATGACGTCGCGGCCGGTCTTGAGCTGTCCGTCGACCTGCACGACGACACGATCGCGCATGCCGTTGAGCATGAGCGTCTGCTGCGTCTCGGCCAGGCCCAGTTCCCACGGGGTGCCGGCGTGCTTGAGCGAGTTGAGCGGGCTGGCACCGGTTCCGCCGTCGTGACCGGAGACGAGGATGACGTCCGACAGCGCCTTGGCGACGCCGGCGGCGACGGCGCCGATGCCCGACTGGCTCACGAGCTTGGTGTGGATGCGAGCGCTGGGGTTGGCGCGTTTGAGGTCGAAGATCAGCTGCTTGAGGTCTTCGATCGAGTAGATGTCGTGGTGCGGCGGGGGCGAGATGAGACCGACGCCGGCCGTCGCGTGGCGTGTGCGGGCGACCCAGGGGTACACCTTCGCCGGCGGCAGCTGGCCGCCTTCGCCGGGCTTGGCGCCCTGGGCCAGCTTGATCTGGATGTCGTCGGCCTGCGTGAGGTACAGGCTCGTGACCCCGAACCGGCCCGAGGCGACCTGCTTGATCGCGCTGCGGCGCTCCGGGTCCAGGAGCCGGTCAACGTCCTCGCCGCCCTCGCCCGTGTTGGACTTCCCGCCGATCCGGTTCATCGCGATGGCGAGCGTCTCGTGCGCCTCCTTCGAGATCGAGCCGTAGCTCATCGCCCCGGTGGAGAAGCGCTTCACGATCGACGAGATCGGCTCGACCTCGTCGATCGGCACGGCGGGGCGCGCGTCGGTGCGGAGGTGGAACAGCCCGCGGAGGGTCTTCAACTCGTGCGCCTGGTCATCGACCAGCCGCGTGTACTCGCGGAAGATGTCGTACCGGCGTTCCCGCGTCGCGTGCTGCAGCCGGAAGACCGTGTCGGGGTTGAACAGGTGCGGGGAGCCGTCGCGGCGCCACTGGTACTCGCCGCCGGTCCAGAGCCGCTCGTGCGCGCGCACCGCCTCATCCTCGGGATAGGCGAAGTCGTGGCGGGCCTGGTTCTCCGCGGCGACCTGCTGGATGCCGATGCCGCCGAGCTTGGTCTCGGTGCCGGTGAAGTACTTCTCGACGAACTCCTCCGACAGCCCGACGGCCTCGAAGACCTGCGCTCCGGCGTAGGACGACACCGTCGAGATTCCCATCTTCGACATGATCTTCAGCACGCCCTTGCCCAGGGCGTAGATGAGGTTCTTGACGGCCTTCTCGGGGGTGATCCCGGTGATGAAGCCCGCGCGCACGAGGTACTCCACGGTCTCCATGGCGAGGTAGGGGTTCACCGCGGATGCGCCGTACCCCAGCAGCGTCGCGACGTGGTGGACTTCGCGCACATCACCGGCCTCGACCACGATGCCCACCTTCAAGCGGTTCTGCCGCCGGATGAGGTGGTGGTGCACCGCGGAGAGGAGCAGAAGCGACGGAATCGGGACCTGGTCCTTGTTCGAGTCGCGGTCGCTCAGGATGATGAACTCCGCGCCGTCCGCGATCGCCTCGTCGGCCTCGGCGCAGATGGCGTCGAGACGCTTTTCGAGCGCGCGGCGTCCCTGATCGAAGTGATAAAGACCCCTGATCGTGACGGAGCGCCGCCCGGGAAGCGCCTTGTCGATGTTCTGGAGCTTCGCGAGCTCGTCGTTGTCGATGACCGGGAAGTCCAGGGTGACGACGCGCGTGTGATCGGGCCCCCAGTCCAGCAGGTTGCGCTCAGGGCCGAGACCGAGGCTGAGCGAGGTCACGACCTCTTCACGGATCGAGTCCAGCGGCGGGTTCGTCACCTGCGCGAATTGCTGCACGAAGTAGTCGAACAGCAGGCGGGGTCGCTCGCTCAGGACGGCGACAGGCGTGTCGCTTCCCATGGCGCCCAGAGGTTCGGCGCCGGTCTGGCCCATGGGGGTGAGAAGGATCCGCACCTCCTCCTCGGTGTAGCCGAACGTGCGCTGGCGGCGCGTGATCGAGGCGATCGGGTGCACGATGTGCTCGCGCTCGGGCAGCTCGCTCAGCTGCACGCGCCCCGCATCCAGCCACTCCTGCCACGGCTGCATCCCGGCGAGGTCGGCCTTGATCTCTTCGTCTTCGATGATCCGCTGCTGCGCGGTGTCGACGAGGAACATCCGTCCGGGGCGCAGGCGCCCCCGCCGCTTGATGCGGGCCGGCTCGAAATCGAGCACCCCCGTCTCGCTGCCGATCACGATGAGACCGTCGGTCGTCTCGGTCCAGCGGCCCGGGCGCAGGCCGTTGCGGTCGAGCGTGGCGCCGACGAGCGTGCCGTCGGTGAAGATGAGGGCGGCGGGGCCGTCCCACGGCTCCATCTGCATCGAGTGGTACTCGTAGAACGCCCGCAGCTGCCCGTCCATGTCGGGCTGCTTCTCGTACGCCTCCGGGACCATCATCATCATCGCGTGCGGGAGACTCCGCCCGGTGAGGGTGAGGAGCTCGAGGACCTCGTCGAAGGAGGCAGAGTCACTGGCCCCTGTCGTGCAGATCGGCAGCAGCGGCGAGATGTCGCCCAGCAGCTCGGACTCGAGCTGCGACTGGCGGGCGCGCATCCAGTTGCGGTTTCCGTTGACGGTGTTGATCTCGCCGTTGTGCGCGAGCATGCGCAGAGGCTGCGCGAGCGGCCACGACGGGAACGTGTTCGTGGAGTACCGCGAGTGCACCACGGCGAGCTCCGACGCGAACCGCTCGTCCTGCAGATCGGGGTAGAACGGCTCGAGCTGGAGCGTGGTGACCATGCCCTTGTAGCCGAGCGTGCGGCTGGACAGCGACACGAAGTACGCGTTCAGCTCATGTCCCGCGCGCTTGCGGAGACGGAACACCCGGCGATCCAGGGCGATCCCCGACAGCGCCGGGGCGTCGCCGACGGCGGGGCGGGAGACGAACAGCTGCTCGAACGCGGGCCGCGCCTGGAAGGCGAGCTTGCCGAGGTGATCGGCGTCGACGGGGACCTCGCGCCAGCCGAGGATGACGAGGTTCTCGCTCTGGGCGAGCTGCTCGATCCCGGCCTTCTGCGCGGCGCGCTCTTGCGCATCCAGCGGCAGGAAGGCCATGCCGGCGGCATACTCCCCCACCGGCGGCAGGTCGAAGTCGACGACCTCGCGCAGGAAGGCGTCGGGCATCTGCGTCAGGATGCCGGCGCCGTCGCCGGTTCCCGCGTCGGAGCCGATCGCGCCGCGGTGCTCGAGGTTGCGCAGCGCCGTCAGAGCGAGGTCGATGATGTCGTGACCCGGCTCACCGCGCAGGGTCGCGACCATCGCCAGGCCGCAGGCGTCCTTCTCGAACGCCGGGTTGTACATGCCCTGCCGGGGAGGCAGAGCTCCTCCGACGGTGCCGGAACGGGGGCTCGAAGCCATACCAACCGTCCTCACGTTGATGCTCAAGATGGGACGACGTCGGCCCAGGTGTTTCCTAACTCGTGGCGGTGGTGCTTGTGGCAGTGCCGACGCGGGTCTCCGTCGCGGGCGGCTCGCTCACGTCGACGAAGTCGTTGGGGTCGGTCGATTGTACAGCCGCTTTGCCCTGAGCTTGCCGACCGGGCACGTACGGCGACGGTTCGAGGCCGGGATGGCGGCGCCGCTGGACGAAGAAGATCACCAGCCCCAGGATCACGCCGGCGATCGCTGCCCACACGTTGGTGCGGAGGCCGAAGTAGATCTCGCTGGGGTCGATCCGGATCGACTCCCACACGATGCGCCCCGCGCTGTACCAGATGAGGTAGACCGCGAACAGGCGTCCCCACTGCAGGCGGAACCGTCGCCCTGCCCACAGGAGCACGGCGACTCCCAGAAGGTTCCAGATCACCTCGTACAGGAAGGTGGGGTGGAACAGGGTGCCGGGCTCGAGCCCGGCGGGGAACGCGGCGTTGTCGCTGTCGATCTCCAGCCCCCACGGCAGGTCGGTGGGAACGCCGAACAGTTCCTGGTTGAACCAGTTGCCGAACCGACCCAGGGCCTGCGCGAGGAGCAGTCCCGGTGCGATCGCGTCGGCGAGGGTCCAGAATCGGATCCCCGTCCAGCGGCATCCGAGCCACGCGCCGACGGCGCCGCCGATGAGCGCACCGTAGATCGCGATGCCGCCCTCCCAGATGCGGAAGACGGCCCAGATGTCGGCGCCCTCCCCGAAGTAGAACCCGGGGTGGGTGAGCACGTGGTAGATCCGCGCGCCGATGATCGCGAGCGGCACGGCCAGCAGCGCGATGTCGATGACGATCCACGGCTCGGCCCCGCGGCGGGTCAGGCGCGCGTTGGTGAGCAGGGTCGCCGCGATGATTCCGGCGATGATGCACAGGGCGTAGAAGTGGATGCGCACCGGGCCCAGATCGATGAAGCTGATCTCGGGGCTCGGGATGCTGCCGAGCACGCCACTGAGGGCGCTCGAGGAGGCGAACGTCATGCGACCGAGTCTAAGCGTGCCGCGGGAAGGTCCGCGTCAGCGGGCGGTGCCGGCCGAGAGGGCGCGGGCCGTCTCGGCCAGGCCGTCCAGGCCGTTGTCGCGCAGGGCGCGGACCAGGGCCGTGCCGACGATGGCCCCGTCGGCGTAGTCGAGGACGGCGCTCACCTGGTCGGGAGTGGAGATGCCGATGCCCACGCACGCGCGCTCGGCGCCGTGCGCGCGCAACCGTCCGACGAGCGTACGGGCGGCAGCATCCAGCTGTGCACGCTCGCCGGTGATGCCCATGGTCGAGACGGTGTAGACGAAGCCGGTGGATGCGGCGGCGATCATCTCCAGGCGCTCGTCGCTCGAGGTGGGCGCAGCCAGGAACACGCGGTCCAGGCCCGTTCGCCTGCTCGCGGCGATCCAGTCCTCCGCCGATTCGGGGGTGATGTCGGGCGTGATGAGCCCCGCGCCGCCGGCGGCGAGGAGGTCGTCGGCGTACCGGTCCACGCCGTACTGCAGCACGGGGTTCCAGTACGTCATCACCAGCACGGGCACATCCACGCGGCTCGTGATCTCCGCGATCGCGGGGAAGAGATCGGGCAGGCGGAAACCACCGGCCAGCGCCGCCTGCGTGGCCTCCTGGATGATCGCACCGTCCATGACGGGGTCGCTGTAGGGCGGGCCGATCTCCAGCACGTCCGCGCCGTTCTCCGCCAGGGTCACCGCCGCTTCGATGCCGGTGCGCAGGTCGGGGAACCCGGCGGGAAGATACCCCACGAAGGCCCCGCGCCCCTCGGCGTGGGCGGCATCGATGGCCGCAGCCACGCGCGAGGTCACAGCTCCACGCCCTCTCCGCTGGCGGCGTCGTCGGCCGGCGGTACGTTCACGATCTCGGCCTGCTGCGCGTCGTACAGCTCGAAATAGCGCGCGGCGGTGTCCATGTCCTTGTCGCCGCGTCCGGAGAGGCAGACGGCGATCACGGCGTCGGGGCCCAGCTCCCGGCCGATCCGCAACGCCCCGGCGAGGGCGTGTGCGGACTCGATCGCGGGGATGATGCCCTCGGTCTCCGACAGCAGCCTCAGCGCCTGCATGGCCTCATCGTCCGTGGCCGGGATGTACTCGGCGCGGCCGATCGATGACAGCCACGCGTGCTCCGGTCCCACGCCGGGGTAATCGAGTCCCGCCGAGATCGAGTGCGACTCCGTCGTCTGGCCGTCCTCGTCCTGCAGCACGAACGTGCGGGCGCCGTGCAGAACGCCCGGGCGGCCCCGTTCGATGGATGCCGCGTGGCGGGGGGTGTCCACCCCGTCCCCGGCGGCCTCCACGCCGTAGAGGCGCACGTCGGCGTCGTCGAGGAAAGCATCGAACATGCCGATCGCGTTGGATCCGCCCCCCACGCACGCGAAGACGGCGTCGGGGAGCCGCCCGGCCTCGTCCAGGAGCTGCGCGCGCGCTTCCTCGCCGATGACCTTCTGGAAATCGCGCACCATGGCGGGGAACGGGTGGGGGCCGGCGGCGGTGCCGAAGATGTAGTTGGTGGTCTCGACGCTCGCGACCCAGTCGCGGTAGGCGTCGTTGATGGCGTCCTTGAGGGTGCGTGAGCCCGTGCGGACGGGGATGACCTCGGCACCGAGGAGGCGCATGCGCGCGACATTCAGCGCCTGGCGCTCGGTGTCGACCTCGCCCATGTAGATCGTGCACGCGAAGCCGAACAGCGCCGCGGCCGTCGCCGTGGCGACCCCGTGCTGCCCCGCGCCGGTTTCGGCGATCACGCGCGTCTTCCCGAGCCGCCGGGTCAGCAGAGCCTGGCCGAGCACGTTGTTGATCTTGTGCGAGCCGGTGTGGTTGAGGTCCTCCCGCTTGAGGAAGACGCGTGCGCCGCCGGCGTGCGCGGCGAAGCGCGGCACCTCGGTGATGGGAGACGGGCGGCCGGCGTAGCTGCGCAGCAGGTGATCGAGCTCGTCGTGGAAGGCGGGGTCGGCCATGGCCGACTCGTACTCCGCCGTGAGTTCGTCGATCGCCGCGATGAGGGATTCCGGCATGAAACGCCCGCCGAAATCGCCGAAGAACGGACCGGATTCTGCACGAAGGCTCACATCGTCCCCCTGGGGCCGGCGGACGGGTGGTTCGAGGCGGCGGCGAGGAATCCGCGGAGCGTCGCCACGGGGTCGCCGGTGACCAGCGCCTCCCCCACGAGCACCGCGTCGGCGCCGGCCGCGCGGTAGTGTGCGACGTCCGCGGGGCTCAGCACGGCGGACTCGGCGACCTTGACCGCGTCGGCGGGGAGGGAGTCCGC
The DNA here is from genome assembly GCF_057197605.1 of Microbacterium sp. Z11_20. Taxonomy (NCBI): domain Bacteria; kingdom Bacillati; phylum Actinomycetota; class Actinomycetes; order Micrococcales; family Microbacteriaceae; genus Microbacterium; species Microbacterium sp. Z11_20. The sequence goes on from NZ_JBXVOQ010000001.1 coordinate 607,516, forward strand.
GAGCCGCCCGAACAGGTCGCGGTCCAGCTCGAAGGTCGACAGGTCACGGGCGTTGACGCCGACGAGGCGCGCGCCGAGGTCGGAGGCCCGGGCGACCTCGTCGGCGGAGTGCGTTTCCACGAGCGGAGTCATGCCCAGGTCGAGGACGAGGGCGTGGAGCTCTGCCAGTACGCGCTGCTCGAGAGCGGCGACGATGAGCAGGACGAGGTCGGCGCCGGCGGCCCGCGCCTCGAGCACCTGGTACGGGGTGGCGATGAAGTCCTTGCGCAGTACCGGGAGGGAGACGGCATCCTTGACCGCCTCGAGGTCGGCGAGGCTTCCCTTGAAGCGACGCCCCTCGGTCAGCACGGAGATCACTGACGCGCCGCCTTCCTCGTAGAGCGAGGCCTGGCGGGCAGGATCGGGGATCTCGGCGAGGTCACCGCGCGAGGGGCTCGCCCGCTTCACTTCGGCGATGATCTTGACCCGGTCGGCCGGGGCCAGGGCGGTGAGCGCGTCGCGCGCGGGCACCTGGCTGAGGGCGGCCCGTTCGACCTGCGCCAGCGGCTGGCTCAGCGCGCGTTCCGCGGCGTCTTCCACCGCGCCGGCCGTGAGGTCGGCCAGCAGGTTCCGGCTCGGCGCTCGCTCGGAACCCGTGCTCAATGTTCTTTCGCGACGGTTTTCGCGCCGCCCACGCCATATCCGGCGCGGGACATGCCCCAGCCCACGAGCAGACCGACCACCAGCAGACCGGCGGAGGCCCACACCAGCCACTGGGCGTCGAAGAAGAACGCGGTGGTTCCGATCGTGACGGCGACGAGCATGATCGTCACGGCCGTCCACGCGGCTGGCGAGTGTCCGTGGCCGGGGTCGCCGATGTTGCTGCTCATGGGTCTCCTTCGGGGCGGGCACGACGTGTCGTGTGCGGTGTCCAGTCTATCGGTGACCCCGTCGGCTCCGACTCACCGCCGCGGCCCCGTCACCGGGTCGGGTCGTCAGCGCCCCGGCCCCGTCAGCGTGTCGGGTCGTCGCCTCGCGAGAGGTCGTCCCAGGAGTCGACCGCGTCGGCCGGGCGCGATCCCGCCGCATCCGGTGCCGTCCGGTACCGGCGGTCCGCTCCCCCGCGCCATCGACGGGCGGTGACGAGGACGAAGGCACTGACGAGGGCAAGCAACACCTCGGCGACGAGCGTGACCCACGGCCACGGGGTCGACCCGATGTTGTCGACCAGCCCCGAGACGGCGTCCACCCCGGCGATCCCGGTGGCCGCCGTGACGGTGGAGGCCACCGCCGATACCGGAGGAGCGAACGCGAGGGGGGCGGTGAACCACGCCAGGACGACGGCGAGGCACAGGCCCAGGGCGCCGAAGATCACGCGCACCACCGTGCCCACGATCGACAGGGCCGCGCCGAGGGCGAGCACCGCGAGGCTGAGCGGAGTCAGCACGGGCAGGGCGGCCGTCCCCGGCACCAGGAGAGGTGCGCTCGCGCCGTCCGAGAGCACCACGGCGAACCAGGTCTGGGTGCCCGAGATCACGCCGATCGCGCCGGCGGCCAGGGTCGTGACGACAGCGAGCAGGCGTGCGCGGCGGATCATCGCGTGGCGTCGGTCACGGGGTCGAGGTCGTCCGCGTCGAAGCAGGTGCGCGTTCCCGTGTGACAGGCCGGGCCTACCTGCTCGACCCGGATGAGCAGGGCGTCGCCGTCGCAGTCCAGGCGGGCTCCGCGAACGAGCTGGATGTTGCCGGAGGTGTCGCCCTTGCGCCAGTACTCCTGTCGCGAGCGCGACCAGAAGGTGACCCGACCGCTGGTGAGGGTGCGGCGCAGGGCTTCGGCATCCATCCAGCCGAGCATCAGCACCTCACCGGTGTCGTGCTCCTGGATGATCGCGGGCGCGAGCCCCTCGGGGGTGAACGCCACCCGCGCGATCCGCTCCTCGACGCTCTCGCTCATGCGCGCACCTCGATCCCGTCGGCCCGGAGGGCCGCCTTGACGTCGCCGACGGAGAGCATGCCGGAGTGGAACACCGAGGCCGCCAGGACGGCGTCGGCTCCCGCGCGGATCGCGGGGGCGAAGTGCTCGACGGCACCGGCACCGCCAGAGGCGATGACGGGGACGCGGGCGACCTCGCGCATGAGGGAGACCAGCTCCAGGTCGAACCCCTCTTTCGTCCCGTCGGCGTCGATGGAGTTCACCAGCAGCTCCCCCGCTCCCCGTTCGATCGCTTCCGCGGCCCAGGCCAGAGCATCCAGCGTCGTCTCGGTCCGGCCGCCGTGGGTGGTCACGACGAATCCGGATTCCGTCGCCGGGGAGCGCTTGACGTCCAGCGACAGCACGAGCACCTGGGCGCCGAACCGGTCGGCGATCTCGTTCAGGAGGGCCGGACGCGCGATCGCGGCGGAGTTCACCCCGATCTTGTCGGCTCCCACCGCGAGCAGCCGCGCGACGTCGTCGACCGTGCGCACGCCCCCGCCGACGGTGAGCGGAATGAACACCTCTTCGGCCGTGCGCCGCACGACGTCGTAGGTGGTGGCCCGCTGGTCGACCGTGGCGGTCACGTCGAGGAAGGTGATCTCGTCGGCGCCCTGGTCGAAGTACAGCCGCGCGAGCTCGACCGGGTCGCCCATGTCGCGGAGGTTCTCGAAGTTCACTCCCTTGACCACGCGCCCGCCGGCGACGTCGAGGCACGGGATGACACGGCGTGCGAGAGACATCGTCACCACCCCTTCGTCACAGGCGTGCCGCGTGGATCTCGGTCACCAGGATGGCGCGCGCACCGATCGCGTACAGCGCGTCCATCACCTGGTTGACGCCGCGGCGCGGGCTCATGACTCGCACCGCCACCCACTCGGGGTCGCGCAGCGGCGAGATCGTGGGCGACTCGATGCCCGGCGCCACCGCCACCGCGTCATCGACCAGACGCGCAGGCAGGTCGTAGTCGATGAGCACGTAGCGGCGGGCCACGAGCACACCGCGCAGGCGCCGGAGAAGGGTATCGGTGCCGTCCACATCGTGCGGCCCGGCGATGAGCACCGCCTCGGACTGCAGCAGCGCCGGCCCGAAGACCTCCAGGCCCGCTTGGCGCAGCGTCGTGCCCGTCGAGACCACGTCGGCGACGGCATCGGCCACGCCCAGCTGCACGGCGGATTCGACGGCACCGTCCAGCGGCACCAGATCCACGGCGATCCCGCGCTCATCGAGGAAGGCGTCGACGAGGCCCGGGTAGGCCGTGGCCACGCGGACGCCTTCGAGGTCGGTGAGTTCGGTGAAGCGCCCGGCCGGCGCGGCGAAGCGGAACGTCGAGTCGGCGAAACCCAGTGCCTCGATCTCACGGGCGCCGGGCATGCGGGCATCCAGCAGCAGGTCGCGGCCGGTGATGCCGACATCCAGCGCGCCCGAGCCGACGTAGGTGGCGATGTCGCGGGGGCGCAGGTAGAAGAACTCGACCTCGTTGGCGGGGTCGATCACGTGGAGGTCCTTGGGGTCTCGCCGGCCGGTGTATCCGGCCTCGGAGAGCATCTCGGAGGCGGTCTCGGCGAGCGAGCCCTTGTTCGGCACGGCGATGCGCAGCATGGCGGGGCTTTCGTGTGGGGCGGCGAACGGGCGGGTGGGTCGCTCAGAGATGTCGGTAGACGTCCTCGAGGCTGAGCCCCTTCGCGAGCATGAGCACCTGCAGGTGGTACAGCAGCTGGGAGATCTCCTCGGCGGTCGCGGCGTCGGACTCGTACTCCGCAGCCATCCACACCTCGGCGGCCTCTTCCACGACCTTCTTGCCGATGGTGTGGATTCCGGCGTCCAACTGCGCGACAGTGCCTGAGCCGGCAGGGCGCTCGATCGCCTTCGCACTCAGCTCGGCGAACAGGGCGTCGAACGTCTTCACTCAGCCAGGGTATCGAACCTCGGGCGGCCGCCGGGTCAGGCCACCGAATAGTGGCGGCGTGCGAGGGAGCGCAGGTGCGCGATCGCCGCATCCGGGTCGCCCGAGCCGAACACCGCGGAACCCGCGACGAACGTGTCCGCTCCGGCCTCGGCGGCCTCGGCGATCGTGGATTCGGAGATGCCGCCGTCGACCTGGAACCACACCGACGACCCGCGACGGCGCGCCTCGTCGACGAGCGCGCGGAGTTTCGGCATCGTCTCCGGGCGGAAGGACTGTCCACCGAACCCGGGCTCGACGGTCATGACGAGGACCTGGTCGAACTCGTCGAGGACTTCCAGCAGACCCTCGCCGGGGGTGTCGGGTTTGATCGCGACGCCGGCGCGCGCCCCGATGTCACGCAGACGCCGGGCGAGGGTGACCGGCTCGGCGGATGCTTCGAGATGGAACGTCACGGACGCTGCCCCGAGCTCCGCGTACGCCGGTGCCCAACGCTCGGGCTCGTCGATCATGAGGTGCACGTCCAGCGGCACGGGGCTGGTGTCCTGGATGCGGCCCACCATCTGCGGGCCGAACGTGAGGTTCGGGACGAAGTGGTTGTCCATGACGTCCACGTGCACGAAGTCGGCCCCGGAGATGCGCGCCAGCTCCGACTGCATGTTCACGAAGTCGGCGGCGAGGATGCTGGGGTTGATCCGGACGATATCGCCGGAGTCGCGGGGAGGGGCCACGGCTCCATTATGACCAGCGCTCATCCGGCCGTCTTGCGCAGGAGCGCGATCGACATCGCGTCGGTGCCGTGGCGGTGCGGCCATAGCTGCGCGCGACCCGATCCGTCGGTCTGCTCCGGCAGCTCGATCGGCGAGCGGGAGATCGCCCGGAGCACCTCTCGCGCGTCGAGTTCCTCGACGGTGTCGCCGAGCTCGCGGCGGACGTCGGCGAGAACTCCGGCCGTCTCGGCGAGGTGCGGTGAGCACGTGACGTACGCGACGATGCCGCCGGGCTTGAGGCCCGTGACGGCGGCGAGGACCAGCTCACGCTGAAGGGCGGCGAGCCCGGGCACATCGGCGGGGCTCTTCCGCCACCGCGCCTCCGGACGACGCCGGAGGGCGCCGATGCCCGTGCACGGCGCGTCCACGAGGATCCGGTCGTAGGAGCCGGGCGCGGATGCGGCGCGGACACGCCCGTCCTCCTCCGACACGGGCACGTCCAGTGGGATGCCGGCGACGGCGCGGCGCACGAGCTCTGCCCGGGCCGGTGCGACCTCGTTGGCCTCCAGGGACGCGCCGGTGGCGAGCGCTTCGGCCGCCAGCAGCGCGGTCTTACCCCCCGGCCCCGCGCACAGATCGAGCCACCGCTCCCCCGCCTGCACCGGGGTGGCACGGCTGAGAGCGAGGGCAGCCAGCTGCGACCCCTCATCCTGGACGCGGATGGCGCCGCCACTCGCGCTGACGGTCGCCTCCGGGTCGCCTCCGGCCAACGGATAGGCGTAGGGCGAGTAGCGGCCGACCGGTGCGTCGCGGGGCATGTCCGCCAGGCCCGGGAGCGCCGCCAGCGTCACCCGCGGAGCGTCGTTGTCGGCCAGGAGAAGGTCGCCGAGCTCGTCGGCGCGGCCCTCGGCGGCGAGGGCACGCCGGAGCGCCCGCACGATCCACACCGGATGCGACGAGGCCAGCGAGATCCGCTCGTCGTTGGAGCGCGCGGCCTCGCTCACCCGCGCGAGCCAGGTCCCCGGGGTGTCGCGGGCCACGCGGCGGAGGACCGCGTTGCCGAATCCGGCGGGGCCGCGCCCGGCGACGCGGCGGATGAGCTCCACGGATTCGTTGACGGCGGCGTGGGAGGCCACTCGCGTGGAGAGGAGCTGGTGGACCCCCAGCCGCAGCGCGTCGCGCACCGGAGGATCGATGTCGTCGGCGGGGCGGTCGGCGGCCAGGGCGATGACGGCGTCGTAGGTCCCGCGGCGCCGGAGCGTGCCGTAGGTCAGCTCGGTCGCCAGCGCCGCATCCTTCGTGTCCAATCCGGCGCGCTGGATCGCGTGCGGCAGGAGCAGGTTGGCGTACGCGTCAGCCTCATCGACGGCGCGCAGCACGTCGTAGGCGACCTGCCGCGCTTTCTGCACGCTCACGCTCCCGCCCTCGGCCGGTCTGCGCGCAGCCCGCGCCACCAGTCGGGAGCGGCCATGGCGCCGCGTCCGGCGGGCTGGACGGTGATCAGTTCGACCGGGTCGGTGCCGGTTCCCACCAGCACCCGCCGGTCCACCAGCGCGATGTCACCGGCCGGGAGGGGCGGCACGTCGGCGGGCGGTGAGGATGCCCGCGCGACCTTCACCCGCGCACCGTCCACGGTCGTGTGCGCACCCGGCTCAGGGGTGGCTCCACGGATGCGGGCGAGCACCGCGGCCGCGTCCGCGGTCCAATCGATGACGCCGTCGGCGAGGGTGAGCTTGGGGGCGAAGGTCGGCTCCCCCGCCTGCGGCACGGCGGTCGCGCGTCCCGCGGCGATGTCGTCCACGACGCGGGCGAGGAGGTTCGCGCCGGAGGAGGCGAGGGCATCGAGCGCCTCGCCGGCGGTCGCCTCCGCCGCGGGGAAGGGCTCCTCCGCGAACACGGGACCCGCGTCCAGCTCCGGGACGAGTTGGAACACGCTGGCACCCAGTGTGTCGTCACCGGCGAGCAGCGCACGCTGCACGGGAGCGGCACCTCGCCAGCGCGGCAGGAGGGAGAAATGCAGGTTGATCCAGCCGTGCGCGGGCGCGGAGAGCAGCGGTTCGCGCACGAGCGCGCCGTACGCCACGATCACGCCGAGATCAGGGGCGAGCTCGGTCACCGTGCGGGTGACCTCGTCGTCGAGACGGTCGGCCTTCACGACGGGGAGGCTCAGCTCGACGGCGGTCTGAGCCACCGGCGATGGCGTGAGGACACGTTTACGGCCGAGCGGTGCGTCCGTCCGCGTGAGCACCGCCACGATGTCGTGCGGCCCGGCCGCGAGGGCGCGCAGGGAAGGGACGGCCGCCGCAGGCGTGCCGGCGAAGACGAGGCGCATGGTTCTCCTCACAGGTCCGGTTCGGGGATGTCGAACCGGACTCTGAGTGTATTGCGGGCACGTGTGCCCTTGCCGCGCGCACGGGCACGCGCCTGGACGGCATCGGCGATGACGCTCGCCCGCAGGCTCTCGGCCACGGCGCGCCCCGCCGCGTAGTCGAACCGCACGAGAGCGCGGGCGGCGGGCGCGTCGGCGTCGGCGGTGCGGATGACGGGGCCGAGGATCGCGTCGGCAACGAGATCGGGGACGTCGGCGCGGAGCCGGTCGAGCGCGGTGTCGACGGCCTTCGGCGGACCCTCCACCGAGGCCAGCCGGGACGCGGGAGGCATGTGCAGCGGCGCCCGCTCTGCCAGCTCCCCCCGCGCGTAGGAGGGCTGAGTCCACGTCGCCAGTGCCCGGGCGACCGGGCCGGTCACCCCCACCAGGTGCACGGGCGCCCCCGGGGAGGCCTGGGCGGCCGCGTTGGACCACCACCGCAGGCAGTCCTCGCCGATGTGCAGAGCCTCGGACATCAGCATCCGCTCGCCGTCCAGCAGGACCACCGCGGCGTATCCGCCCGGGGCGAAGGGCTCGGCACCCCGCGTGGCCACGACCAGCGCGGGCATCCCGTCGACCTCGGCGACGGGATGCGCACCGTCGGAGATGATCACCCGCACCCCCGGGAAGGCTCGGCCCAGCTCGTCGGCCGTGCGCTCGCTGCCCGAGGAGGCCATCCGTACGGTCTTCGCCTCGCAGTGCGGGCACACCCACCCGTGGGCACTGCGTCCGCACCACGCGCAGGTGGGCGTGGCCCCGGGGCGCGCAGCGCGCAGCGGCCCGGCGCAGAACGCACAGCGGGCGGGGCGGCGGCACTCCCCGCACACCAGCGACGGGGCGTACCCGGGGCGGGAGACCTGGATGAGCACCGGCCCGTGCGCGACCGCATCCCGGGCCGCCTGGAACGCCGCAGAGGGAACGCGGGATCCTCGTTCGCCCTCGCGCATCGCGCTGAGGACGACGCGGGGCGACGCGCGCCGGCTCGCGGTGATCTCCCGCACCCAGCGCACCTCCACCAGACGCTGCACGTCGGTGGTGCGCGTGTGCCCGGCCAGCAGCAGGGCGGAGCCTTCCAGCTCCTGCCGCACGAGGGCCGCGTCGCGGGCGTGCACACCGGGGCTGAGCGGTTCCGACAGCAGCGGGTCGCCGTCGTCCCACACGGCGACGAGTCCTGCGCGAACCGGCGCGTACACCGCCGAGCGGCGCCCGATCACGATGCACGGTGCATCGTCGAGCATGCGCAGGAACTGCGCGTACCGCGCCGGGCCCGACTGGTCGGCATCGTCGCGGACGACCGCCTCGGCGGAGACGAAGGCCGCCAGTGCCCGTTCGAGCTCGGCCTGGTCGCGGTAGTCGGGCACGACGAGGATGGCGCTCCGGCCCTCCGACAGGGTGCGGGCGGCGGCGGCGGCCAGGAGCACCGCCCACGCACCGGCCGCGATGGTGCGAGAAGGTCGTGGCGGTGCATCCACGGCCATGCGTTCGCCCGCGGCGATGCCGGCGACCAGGCCGGGATACTCGCCGAGGGCGAGGTCGGCGCGGGCGAGGGCGTCCGCGTCCGGTGCGGCGGCGACCGGGGCGTCGGCGGCCAGCCACGCCTTCTCCGCCCGCACCATGCGTTTGGGGATCGTGAGGCGGAGGATGTCGGCGGCGGACCCCGCCGCGCGGTCGGCCACGCGTCGCGCGAGAGCGTAGAGCGGGGCGGGCAGTACGCGGACCGGGGAGACCACCGCGTCGATCTCCGACAGCGGCCGGTCGCCGTCGTCCTCGTCGTCGATCTCCACGACGTAGCCGTCGATGATCCGCCCGGCCGAGCGCAGCGGCACGCGGACGCGGACGCCGGGGGCAACGTCCGCGTCGCCGGGGATCGCGTAGTCGAACAGGCGGTCCAGCTGCGGCAGCGGCGAATCCAGCAGCACGCGCGCCACGCGCCGGGTGGTCATCCGGCCGGCCCGCCGAGCGCGGTCACGTCACATCCCGGCGGCGGCACGCAGCTCGTCGACGCGGTCGGTGCGCTCCCACGTGAAGTCGGGGAGCTCGCGGCCGAAGTGCCCGTACGCGGCCGTCTGCGCGTAGATGGGGCGGAGCAGGTCGAGGGAGTCGATGATCGCCTTGGGGCGGAGATCGAAGACATCCAGGATCGCTCGTGTGATCGCCTCGTCGTCGATGCGGCCCGTGCCGAAGCTCTCGACGTACAACCCCACCGGGCTCGCCTTGCCGATGGCGTAGGCCACCTGCACCTCGAGACGGTCGGCCAGGCCCGCCGCGACGGCGTTCTTGGCGACCCAGCGCATCGCGTACGCGGCGGAGCGGTCGACCTTGGAGGGATCCTTGCCGCTGAACGCTCCCCCGCCGTGGCGGGCCGCTCCCCCGTACGTGTCGATGATGATCTTGCGGCCGGTGAGCCCGGCGTCGCCCTTCGGCCCGCCCACGACGAAGGGGCCGGCCGGGTTGATGTAGTACTTCACATCCGGCAGGTCCAAGCCCGTGTCGGCCAGCACGGGGTCGATGACCTCCGCCCGCACGCGCTCGCGCAGGTCTTCCTGGGAGATGTCGGGGTGGTGCTGGGTGGAGAGCACGACCGACTCCACGGTGCGCGGCGTCTGACCGTCGTAGCCGAGGGTGATCTGCGTCTTCCCGTCGGGGCGGAGGAACGGCAGCCGCCCGTCGCGCCGGACTGCCGCCAGGCGCTCGGCCATGCGGTGCGCCGTCCAGCTGGCCATCGGCATGAGCTCAGGGGTCTCGGTGGTGGCGAAGCCGAACATGATGCCCTGGTCGCCCGCGCCCTGCTCGTCCCGCGGGTCGATCGACCCGCGCTCGCGCTGCTCGAAGGCGCGATTGACGCCCGCGGCGATGTCGGAGGACTGCGCGCCGATCGATACGCTGACCCCGCACGACTCCCCGTCGAAGCCGGTGTCGCTCGAGGTGTAGCCGATGCGGTTGACGACGTCCCGCACGATCGCGGGGATCTCGACGTACGCCCGGGTGGAGACCTCCCCCGCCACGTGCACGAGACCCGTGGTCACGAGCGTCTCCACCGCGACGCGGCCCGTCGGGTCTTCGGTGAGGATGGCGTCGAGGATGCTGTCGGAGATCTGGTCGCAGATCTTGTCGGGGTGCCCCTCGGTGACGGACTCGGACGTGAACAGCCGAAGCTCGGTCATGCATGCTCCCTCGGGGGCAGAAGCTGATTCGGGTGAGTGGAACGGACACGAGTATGCCCCGGAGGGCGGACACCGGCTGAGCGAACGTCAGCGTGGCGAAACGCCCGTCCGGGGCGACTCATGCCCCGCGCGAGGTCACTCGACGTGACGCAGGCGCAGCTTGTCTTCGTGGATCTCGTGCAGCGCGATGGTGAGGGGCTTGTCCTCGACGGTCGAGTCCACGAGGGGGCCGACGTTGTCGAACAGGTTGCCCTCGTGCAGGTCCGAGTAGTAGTCGTTGATCTGACGCGCCCGCTTGGATGCGTAGATGACGAGCTGGTACTTGGAGTCCACCTTCTCGAGCAGGCTGTCGATGGGGGGATCGATGATGCCCTGGTTCGTTCCGGCCATGGCGAAACCTCCTGATTAAGCGACGGTCGTCGCGCAGTGAAGCGGCGCGATCGGCGCCGAAGCGTCCCCCCAGTGTACCGTGCCCGGTTGGGAGCCGGCGTGTCATCCGCCCTGTTCGAGGAGGGCGAATCCCGCGGTGCGACGGTCGTCGGCGTGACCATGCACGGTACGGGTGTTCCAGTCGACGGCGAGCGCCTGAACCGACCCGAACCGCGCGTGTCGCCCGACCGAGGTCGCTGAGTAACCCAGCGCCCGCAGGTCCGCGGCGAGCGCGGCGTCCTCCGTCGTGATGGAGCCGTCCGGTTCGCCGTGGAATCGCGCGCTCTGCACCGCCTGGTCGAGGGGGAGCCTGTGCAGCGCCCACAGCGTCGTGACCTGGGCGACCGCGTTGAGGATCTGCCGTCCCCCGGGCGAGCCGACGACGAGGGCCACGCGCCCTTCGCCGTCCAACAGGATCGTCGGAGTCGACCAGCTCACCGGGCGTGCGCCCGCGCGAGCCGGATCGGGCGTCTGCCCGAATCGGATCAGCTGATTGTTGAGGAAGAATCCGCCGACCCGGGTGCCCGAGCCCCAGAAGTCCATGATCGTGTTGGTCATGGAGACCGCGCGGCCATCGGGGTCGACCACGGAGATGTGCGTGGTGTTGCCCGTCGTATCCGGACCCGACGCGATGGCCGACGCGGCGGCGGGTGCGGCGGCCAGAGCGGCGTTCGCCGCGGGATCGGTCAGGTGGTCGGTGGGAACCGGACCGAACGCCGGGTCGCTGAAGGCGCGCACGGACTGTTCCGCGACCCGCCAGGCCCGCGTCTGCGCATCGGCGAACGCCGCGGATCCGGCCGGGACGTCGCCGATCCCCCGCGCTTCGGCGATCTGCAGCTGCTGGATGAGCGCGGCGCCCGCCAGCGCGGGCGACGCGGAGACGACCTCGTACCCGGCGAACGGGCCGCGCGGAGGGTCGGTGCGCTGAACGCGATACGCGGCGAGGGATTCGGCGTCGATCCCGTCGACCCCGGTGAGAGCCGGGACGAGCGAACCCGTGTAGAAGGCGGCGGGGCCTTCGGACTGCAGCGTGCGCAGCGTCGCGGCGAGCTCCGGCTGGACCAGCACGTCTCCCTCGCGCACGCGAAGGTCGGCGGTCGGCGCCTTCGCGAGGTAGGACGCCACGTACGCGGTCACCACGGCGCCCTCCTCGGCGAGCCGAACGGCGGGTTCGAGGACGTCCGCCCACGGCAGCACGCCCCCGTTCGCGTGCAGGTCTGCCATGCCTGCGACGAATCCGGGGATCCCCGTGAGGCTCGAGGGCATCCGCCCCGACATGCGCAGAGTCTCGCGGAAGTCGACGTTGACCACCTGATCCCCATCGACGACGACCGCGTTGCCGCCGCCGCCGATGCCCGACGCGAAGGGCTGGACGACCGCGTCGGCGAAAGCGGCCGCAACGGCCGCGTCCAGCGCCGTCCCACCCGCCGCGAGGACGTCGCGTCCGGCCTCAGCCGACAGGGGATGCCCGGCGCTCACGCCGCCCGCGCCCAGCGCGGGCGCCGCCGAGGGCGTCGTCGGCGTGGGTTCTGGTGGCGCGGTGGTCATCGGCGTCGGGGTGGACTGCGGCGCGGCGGCGGTGCAGCCCGACAGCGCCAGGGCGAGGATCGAAAGCACCGCGAGAACCGGTGCGCGTGAGGAGGCCATCGACGGAAGATAACCGCCCTGAGACGGGCCCGCCTGCGAATTCCCCGGTAGAAGCGCGAGACGCACCCGTTTCACAGATCGCGCAAGGTCGACACGCAGGGTCGCCGCTTTCACTGTGGCCGTGCATCTCGAAATGGACGTCCAAGAGCGGTGGCACCGGCAGGGGCATCGAACGAGGATGTCGGCGATCGACGCGGTCCGAGGGCTCGCGGTGATCGGGATGCTTCTGGTGAATGTCCATCCGACCCCCAGCGACGTTCTGCTGTACGAGCTGTACATGCTGCCGGCGGGCCGTGCTTCCGTGCTGTTCGTCGTGGTGGCGGGAATCGGCATGACCCTGGCGCTGCAGCGCGGGATCCAGACGCGGATCGTGCTGTGGCGCGTGGCGGTCCTGCTGGTCCTGGGTGCCGCGCTGCTGCCCCTGCCTCACGACATCAACATCATCCTGCCCGTCTACGCTGCCGCGTTCGTGGTCGCCCTCCTCCTGCGCGGGCTCTCCACCCGAGTGCTCATCGTGTTCGCATCGGTGCTCGCAATCAGCGGCCCGACGCTGCTCCTCAGCGAGCGCATCTCAGGAGCGGCTACGTTGCGTCAATTCGTCGCGAAGGACAATCCGTTGCACGCCGTCCTCTTGAGCGGCCCCTACCCGCTCGTGATCTGGCTGGTGCCGTTCGTGGTCGGAATGATCGTGGGGCGGTTGAACCTGTCGGACCACCGCGTGCCTGAGCGCATGGTCACCGCAGGCGCGGTGGCCACGATCCTTCCGCTGGCCGTCGATGCGCTGGCGGGCGACTGCCACGAAGGCTGGGGGCTCCTTCTGACCGCAGCCGCCCACGGCCAGATGCCCCTGTGGATCATCAGCGCCGTCGGCAGCGCGATCCTGCTGACCGGTGCTCTGCTCCTGGTCCGTGAGCGCGGGCAGAGGCTGCTGGCGCCGCTCAGTATGCTCGGGCGGATGTCGCTGACGATGTACGTCCTGCACGTGCTCCTGCTGGTGTTGATCCGCCCGTTCGGAGATCTCGACGTGCACGGCGCGATCGTCGTCTCGGCTGCGATCCTCGCGGTGATGTTCACCGTGGCAGCCCTGCTGCAGAGCAGGAGCCCGATCGGCCCGCTGGAGTGGCTGAGCCGCGGCAGGTGGCTGCGACCTTCGCCGAGGTGATCATCACGGCGCGGCCAAGGTGGCGACGCCTCGGCCGCGCGGGGGCTCAGCGCGCGACGGCGACGACCTGCTCCGCCGCGGAGGCGACGTCGTCGTTGACCACGTGGTAGTCGAACTCGTTCTGGGCAGCGAGCTCGGTGCGGGCCGTCCGCAGACGCCGCGCACGTTCCTCGGCGTCCTCCGTGCCGCGTCCGACCAGGCGGTTCACCAGCTCGTCCCAGCTCGGAGGCAGGAGGAACACCAGCAGCGCCGACGGGTCGGCGGCGCGCACCTGCCGCGCCCCCTGCAGATCGATCTCCAGGAGTGCCGTGCCGCCGTCGGCGAGCACCTTCTCGATCGGCTCGCGCGGCGTTCCGTAGCGGTACCGGTTGTGCACCGTCGCGTGCTCCAGCAGCGCGCCGGTCTCCACCAGCCGGTCGAACTCGGCGTCGTCGACGAAGTAGTAGTGCTCACCGTCGACCTCGCCCGGTCGCGGCGGGCGCGTCGTCGCCGACACCGACAGATGGATGTCGGGGTGGTGCTCCTTGATGTGCGCGGCGACCGTGCCCTTGCCCACGGCGGTGGGACCGGCCAGCACGATGAGGCGGCTCCGGCCCGGGCGGGGCTTCGGCTCGGGCCACCGGGTGTCCAGGAACTCCTGCAGCGCGCGCCGCTGACGGGCCCCGAGCCCGCCCAGGCGCTTGACCGGCGAGATCGCCAGGTCGGTGAGGATGCGGTCGCGCTTCCCCTCCCCGATCGCCGGGATGGCGGTGAGGAACTCCGGTACGCGCATCGCACCGGCAGCGGAGTCCGGTTCGGCGAGGGCCCGGCGCAGCAGCTCCTGCGGCGTGATCACCCGGGTGGTGACATCCCTTTTCAGCGCCGCGCGCTCGCGCCGCGCCGCCACCGCGCGCCGGGAGGCTGCGGCGCGGTCGACCTCGGGTGGACGGCGGGCGTCAGACATCGATCGCCTCCCGGTAGAGCGCCGACCGTTCGTCGATGCGCTCCGCGAGGCCGGCGGGGCCCGCCGAGAGGATGCTGCGGCTCTCGCTGGCCAGCACCGCCGCAGAACGCGGTCCGAACAGGCTCGGGAGGTCTTGCGGACGAGCACCCTGCGCGCCGAACCCGGGCGCCAGGATCGGCGCGACGGGATGTTCGGTCCCCAGGCCCAGGCCCGCGGCGACGAGGTCGACGGTCGCGCCGATGACGACGCCGATGCTTCCCCACTCCCCCTCGGGCGTCGTCGCGGCGTTGAACGCGGTCACCTGGTCGACCACGAGCGCCGAGACGGTGTCGTCGTCGACGTCAGCCCGCTGCAGTTCGCGCGCTTCGGGGTTGCTGGTGGCGGCCAGGACGAAGACGCCCTTGCCCGCAGCGACGGCCTGGCGGAGCGTGCCGGTGAGGGCCTCGACGCCGACGTAGGGGCTGACGGTCAGCGCATCGGCCTCCAGCGGCGCTCCCGCCGTGAGCCACGCGGCGGCGTAGCCGTCCATGGTGGAGCCGATGTCGCCGCGTTTGGCGTCGGCGATGACGATGAGCCCGGCGTCACGGGCCGCCCGGAGGACGTCCTCCAGGGCCGCGAACCCCGCCGAGCCGTAGCGCTCGAAGAAGGCCACCTGCGGCTTGACGATGCCGACCCGTCCCGCCGCCGCGTCCACGACGCGCAGCCCGAACTCGCGTGCCGCGGCCGCCGTGGCATCCATCCCCCACCCGTCCAGCAGGTGCTCGTGCGGGTCGATCCCCACGCACAGCGGGCCATAGGTGTCGCGCGCCGCGCGCAGGCGCGAACCGAAGCTCGCGCTCACGAGCGTTCTGCCCGATCCGCGGCGTACTCCTGGAGGCTCCGCACGCGGAAGCCTTCGCGCAGAACCCCGAGGGCGCTGACGGCGGCTCCCAGCACGGCCATCGTCGTGAACAACGCCTTGTCGGCGGCGACGGCCGCGGCGCGGATCTCGTATCCGTCGGCGCGGGCGAGGCCCCCGCTCGGGGTGTTCACGATCATGTCGATCTCGCCGGCGTTGATGAGGTCGACGATGTTCGTCTCACCCGAGGCCTGCGTCGCGGAGTACTTGTTGACGACGGTGACGGTGATGCCGTTGCGGGCGAGGATCTCGGCTGTGCCCTCGGTGGCCACCAGCGAGAAACCGAGTTCCTGCAGGCGGTGGGCGGGCAGGATGACCGCGCGCTTGTCGGCGTCGGCGACGGAGATGAACACCGTGCCCTCCAGCGGCATGCCGCCGTACGCGGCCTCCTGGCTCTTGGCGAAGGCGGTCGGGAAGTCGCGGTCGATACCCATGACCTCTCCCGTGGAGCGCATCTCGGGGCCGAGCACGGAGTCGACGATCTGCCCGTCCTTCGTGCGGAACCGCTTGAACGGCAGCACCGCCTCCTTCACGGCGACCGGGGCGTCCAGCGGCACCCGCGAGCCGTCACGGGGCGGCAGCATCCCCTCGGCCTTGAGCTCGGCGATCGTGGACCCGGCCATGATGCGGCTCGCCGCCTTCGCGAGCGGGATGCCGAGGGCCTTCGACACGAACGGCACGGTGCGGCTCGCGCGCGGGTTGGCCTCGATGACGTAGAGCACCCCGGCCGAGATCGCGAACTGCACGTTCAGGAGGCCGCGCACCCCCACGCCCTCGGCGATCGCGAGCGTCGCGACGCGCACCCGGTCGATGTCGGCGCGGCCGAGGGAGATCGGCGGGAGGGTGCAGCTGGAGTCGCCGGAGTGGATGCCGGCCTCCTCGAGGTGCTCCATGACGCCGCCGATGTACAGCTCCGACCCGTCGTACAGCGCGTCCACGTCCAGCTCGATGGCGTCGTCGAGGAAGCGGTCGACCAGCAGCGGCATGCCGGGGCCGATGATGGCCTGGTCGGCGATCCGGACGAAGTAGTCGCGGAGGCTCGCCGAGTCGTACACGATCTCCATGCCGCGCCCGCCGAGCACGAAGCTCGGGCGCACCAGCACGGGATAGCCGACCTCTTCGGCGATGATGACGGCGCCGTCCACGTCCACGGCCGTGCCGCTGCGGGGGGCGACGAGGCCCGCCTCGTCCAGGACGCGCGAGAACTGCTCGCGTTCCTCGGCGAGGTCGATCGCGGCCGGGCTCGTGCCGAGGATGCGGTAGCCGGCGGCCTCGATCCCGCGGGCCAGGCCCAGCGGCGTCTGTCCGCCGAGCTGGCAGATGACGCCGAGGATCTCGCCCGAGGCGGATTCGGCGTGGAGTACCTCGAGCACGTCCTCCAGGGTGAGCGGCTCGAAGTACAGGCGATCGGACGTGTCGTAGTCGGTGGAGACGGTCTCCGGGTTGCAGTTGACCATGATGGTCTCGTACCCGGCGTCCGACAGCGCGAACGACGCGTGCACGCACGAGTAGTCGAACTCGACGCCCTGACCGATGCGGTTCGGGCCGGAGCCGATGATGACGACCTTGGTGCGCTCCGACGGGGCGACCTCCGTCTCCACGTCGTAGCTGGAGTAGTGGTAGGGCGTGAGGGCGGGGAATTCGCCGGCGCACGTGTCGACGGTCTTGTAGACCGGGCGGACGCCCAGCGCCGTGCGGACGCCCCGGACCTCGGTCTCGGTGTCGCCGCGCAGCTGCGCGATCTGCACGTCGCTGAAGCCGTGCTCCTTCGCCAGGCGCAGGGTGTCGGCATCCAGTTCGTCCGCCGTGCGCACCGTCTCGGCGACCTCGTTGATCAGCACGATCTGATCGAGGAACCAGGGGTCGATCGCGGTGGCCTCGAAGGCCTGCTCGATCGTCGCGCCCTTGCGCAGGGCCTGCTGCAGCACGACGATGCGGCCGTCGGTGGGGGTCTTCGCGACCTCGAGGAGCTCCTCCATCGAGCGCTCCTCGTCGCCCCAGTGGAAGCTCGATCCGCGCTTCTCGAGGGAGCGCAGCGCCTTCTGCAGCGCGGTGGTGTAGTTGCGTCCGATCGCCATGGCCTCGCCGACGGACTTCATGGTCGTCGTGAGGGTCGTGTCGGCGGCGGGGAACTTCTCGAAGTTGAACCTCGGCACCTTCACGACGACGTAGTCCAGCGTCGGCTCGAAGCTTGCCGGCGTCACCTTCGTGATGTCGTTGGGGATCTCATCCAGCCGGTAGCCGATCGCGAGCTTCGCGGCGATCTTCGCGATCGGGAAGCCCGTGGCCTTGGAGGCCAGCGCCGAGGAGCGCGAGACCCGCGGGTTCATCTCGATGACGATGATGCGGCCGCTGGCGGGGTCGACGGCGAACTGGATGTTGCACCCGCCGGTGTCCACGCCCACCGCGCGGATGATGTCGATGCCGATGTCGCGGAGCTTCTGGTACTCGCGGTCGGTGAGGGTCAGGGCGGGGGCGACGGTGATCGAGTCGCCCGTGTGGACGCCGACCGGGTCGACGTTCTCGATCGAGCACACCACGACGGTGTTGTCGGCCGTGTCGCGCATGAGCTCGAGCTCGTACTCCTTCCACCCGAGGATCGACTCCTCGAGGAGCACCTCGTGCGTGGGCGAGTCATGAAGGCCCGCGCCGGCGATGCGGCGGAGGTCCTTCTCGTCATAGGCGAAGCCGGAGCCGAGTCCGCCCATCGTGAAGGAGGGGCGCACGACGAGCGGGTAGCCCAGTTCGTCGGCGGCAGCGAGCACCTCGTCCATCGTGTGCGCGATCCGGGAGGCCGCGACATCCGCCCCGGCGTCGATGACGAGCTGCTTGAAGATCTGACGATCCTCGCCCTTGTTGATCGCCTCGAAATTCGCCCCGATCAGCTCGACGTCGTACTTCTCGAGGATGCCGTGGTTGTGGAGCTGGATGGCGGCATTGAGCGCCGTCTGCCCGCCCAGGGTCGGCAGGATCGCGTCGGGGCGCTCCTTGGCCACGATCGTCTCGATGACCTCCCACGTGATGGGCTCGATGTAGGTCGCGTCGGCGAAGTCGGGGTCGGTCATGATCGTCGCCGGGTTCGGGTTGACCAGGATGACTCGCACGCCCTCTTCGCGGAGGACCCGGCACGCCTGGGTGCCGGAGTAGTCGAATTCGGCGGCCTGACCGATGACGATCGGGCCGGAGCCGATGACCAGGACGGAGCGGATGTCGTCGCGCTTAGGCATTGGTTGCTTTCTTGCTCAGGTCGTCGCGGACCATCTCGGCGAAGCGGTCGAAGAGGTAGTTGGCGTCGTGGGGGCCGGCGGCCGCTTCGGGGTGGTACTGCACGGAGAACGCCGGGATGTCCAGTGCTCGCAGCCCCTCGACGACCTGGTCGTTGAGGCCGACGTGGCTCACCTCGACCCGCCCGTAGCCGCTCGGGCTGTCGGTGGGGCCGTCCAGCGGCGCATCGACGGCGAAGCCGTGGTTGTGCGCGGTGATCTCCACGCGCCCGGTGCTCTTGTCCAGCACCGGCTGGTTGATGCCGCGGTGGCCGAAGGGCAGCTTGTAGGTGCCGAACCCGAGGGCGCGCCCGAGGAGCTGGTTGCCGAAGCAGATGCCGAAGAAGGGCACCCGGTCATCCAGCACCGCTCGCAGCAGCTCGACGTGGTCGTCGGAGGCGGCCGGGTCGCCCGGTCCGTTGGAGTAGAACACCGCGACCGGTTCTAGCGCGCGCACCTCCGCGATCGTGACGTCCTGCGGGAGCACGTGCACATCGAACCCGCGCGCGGCGAGGTTATCGATCGTGGACTGCTTGACACCCAGGTCGAGCACGGCGAGGTTGCCGATCCGCTCCCCCACCGCCGGCGTCACCTGTGCTGCAGGGACCGACACCTCGCTGGAGAGGTTGCGGCCGGACATCTCGGGCGCGTCCTGCACGATGCGCACCTGCTCGGCCGGGTCGATGGCTGCCGCGTCTCCGGAGAAGATGCCGCCGCGCATACTGCCGGTCGATCGGATGCGACGGGTCACCGCGCGGGTGTCGATGTCGCTGATCCCCACGACCCCGTCGGAGACGAGCGCGTCATCGAGGGACTCCTCCGCGCGCCAGTTCGACACGACGCGGGAAGGGTCGCGCACGATGTACCCCGAGACCCAGATGCGGCGCGACTCGGTGTCTTCGGCATTCATGCCGGTGTTGCCGATGTGTGGGGCGGTCTGCAGCACGATCTGCCCGGCGTAGGAGGGGTCGGTGAGGGTCTCCTGGTAGCCGGTCATGCCGGTGGCGAAGACGACTTCGCCGAGCGTCGTGCCGCGGGCGCCGTACGCGCGCCCGGGGTAGCGGGTGCCGTCCTCGAGGACTAGGACGGCGGGGTCGAGAGAAAGACGGGAGGTCATGCGTTTCCTGTCGGCAGAAGGGAGCGGATGGTGTCGGTGAGGGTGCGTGCGGACGCATCCTGAGGCCGGAGATAGGTGTCCACGATGGTGTCGTCGTCGATCTGCCACGACACGCGCGCCAGCCCGTCGCGCTCGACGACGCGGTCGATGGCGACGGTGGCCTGCGCGGCGTCGACGATGCGGTCGGTGGGAAGGAACATCCGGGGCTGGCCTGGGAGATCGAGGATGACGCCCGCGTCGGTCACCGTGATGTCGGCGCGCGACCGGAAGCCGAGCCCGCGGATCGCGAGGCGCTCCAGCGGCTGGCCGGCGCGCGTGGTGGCGACGTACAGTCCGGGGAAGGTCCCGAGCACCGCCGCGCCGCCGGGCGCCTCGCCGATCGGCGCCGCCAACCCGGCGTCACGGCGCGTACGCCGCATCCACGCCCACACCAGCAGCGCGAGGGCGAGGACGGCCACGCCGATCATGATCGTCAGCGCGCCTTCACGGCTCACGAGTGCACCCCCGGCGTATCCAGAACGCGGCCGTCGCCGACCGTGGGAGTGCCGGCGAAGAACGTCCAGCGCACCTCCCCGGGGAGTTCGCGTCCCAGGTACGGCGAGTTGGTACTGCGCCCATGCAGGTCGTCGCGGCCGAAGGTGCGGTGCGGGCGCGGGTCGTACAGCGTCAGAGAGGCCGGCTGCCCCGCCGCCAGCGGCGTTCCGGCATCGGCACGTCGTCCGATGCGGGCCGGCACGCGCGACATCACCCGCGCGACATCCGCCCACGTGAGCAGGCCGGTGTCGACCATCGCGAGTTGCACGACGCGCAGGGCGCTCTCCAGGCCCACCATGCCGTTGGCCGCGGCCGGCCATTCGCACGCCTTGGCCTCGGCCGGATGCGGGGCGTGGTCGGTGGCGACGATGTCGATCGTGCCGTCGGCCAGGCCCGCGCGGACGGCCATCACGTCCTCCTCGCGCCGCAGTGGCGGGTTGACCTTGAAGCGCGGGTCGTAACCGCGCACGAGCTCGTCCGTGAGGAGGAGGTGGTGCGGGGTGACCTCGGCGGTCACGTCGACGCCGCGCTTCTTGGCCCAGCGGATGATGTCGACCGATCCGGCGGTGGAGAGGTGGCACACGTGCAGGCGCGACCCGACGTGCTCGGCGAGGAGGACGTCGCGGGCGATGATCGACTCCTCGGCGACGGCCGGCCACCCGGCCAGGCCCAATTCCGCGGAGACGGCGCCCTCGTTCATCTGCGCGCCCTCGGTCAGGCGCGGATCCTGCGCGTGCTGGGCGACGACGCCGTCGAAGGCCTTCACGTACTCCAGTGCTCGGCGCATGATCAGCGGGTCCCACACGCAGAATCCGTCGTCGCTGAAGACGCGCACGCGGGCGCGGGAATCGGCCATGGCGCCCAGTTCGGCCAGGCGTTCGCCCTTCTGCCCGACGGTGACCGCGCCGATCGGCTGCACCGACACGTAGCCGGCGGCCTCACCGAGCGCCAGTTCCTGCTCCACGACTCCGGCCGTGTCGGCCACGGGCGAGGTGTTCGGCATCGCGAAGACCGTCGTGAAACCGCCCGCCGCGGCGGCGCGCGACCCGGTGAGGATCGTCTCGGATGCCTCGTACCCGGGTTCGCGCAGATGGCTGTGCAGATCGACGAGCCCGGGGAGGGCGATGAGCCCGTCCGCGTCGATCACCGTCGCGCCGGCGCGGGTCAGGCCGGTGCCGACCTCGGTGATCACGCCGTCGGCGATGACGAGGTCGGCGGTCGCGCCCCCGTCGATGGCGGCGCCGGTGAGGACGAAGGTGTCTGTCATCGGTCGTCCTCTCGTTCGCTTGCGGCGCGCTCGCCTGCCAGCAGCAGGTACAGCACGGCCATCCGCACGGACACGCCGTTCGCGACCTGCTCGAGCACCGTCGAGCGATCGGAATCGGCGGCTTCGGCGGAGATCTCCAGACCCCGGTTCATGGGTCCGGGGTGCATGACAATGCTACCGGGCGGCAGCGACGCCAGCCGCCGCGCATCCAGTCCCCACCGGCGGGAATACTCCCGCTCAGTGGGGAAATACGCGGCATTCATCCGCTCCAGCTGGATGCGCAGCATCATCAGCGCGTCGGGAGCCTGCGCGATCGCCTCGTCCAGATCGAACAGCACGCGCACGGGCCAGCGCGACATGTCCTGCGGCACGAGGGTGGGCGGGGCGACGAGGGTCACCTCCGCACCGAGCGTGGTCAGCAGCCACACGTTGGACCGGGCCACGCGGGAGTGCAGGACATCGCCGACGATCGTGACGCGGAGCCCTGCGAGGTCGCGGCCGCGGCTGGCGTCGCCGTGCGTGCGCTTGCGGATCGTGAAGGCGTCCAGCAGCGCCTGGGTCGGGTGCTCGTGGGTGCCGTCGCCGGCGTTGATCACACCCGCGCTGATCCAGCCGCTCGTGGCCAGGGTGCGGGGAGCCCCGGAGGCGCCGTGTCGGATGACCACCGCATCCGCGCCCATCGCCTGCAGCGTCTGGGCGGTGTCCTGGAGCGACTCGCCCTTGGAGACGCTGGAGCCCTTGGCGGAGAAGTTGATGACGTCGGCCGAGAGCCGCTTGGCCGCGGCCTCGAACGAGATCCGCGTGCGCGTGGAGTCTTCGAAGAAGAGGTTCACGACCGTCTTGCCGCGGAGGGTCGGGAGCTTCCGCACCTCGCGGCGCTGGGTGTCGGACATGTCCTCGGCCACGTCGAGGATGCGGAGCGCGTCGTCGTACCCGAGGGTCTGCGTGTCGAGCAGATGCTGCATCCGCTCAGTTCCCTTCGATGGTGACGGACTCGGCGCCGTCGGTCTCGGCCAGGCGCACGAAGACGCGCTCCTCGCGGGAGCTCGGCAGGTTCTTGCCCACGAAGTCGGGCCGGATCGGAAGCTCGCGGTGGCCGCGGTCAACGAGCGCGGCCAGGCGCACGGCGGCGGGGCGGCCGATGTCTTGCAGGGCGTCGAGGGCGGCGCGGATGCTGCGACCGGAGAACAGCACGTCGTCCACGAGCACGACGGTCTTGCCGTCGATGCCGCCGGGCGGGATCTGCGTGGGGTGCGGGGCGCGGGTGGGGTTGCGGTGCAGGTCGTCGCGGTACATCGTGACGTCCAGGGCCCCGACCGGCACCTGCACGCCGCTGAAGTCGCTGACCAGGGACGCGATGCGCTGGGCCAGCGGAACGCCGCGCGTCGGGATCCCCAGGATCACGAGGCCCTCCGGCCCGCGGTTGGACTCGAGGATCTCGTGGGAGATCCGAGTCAATGCTCGGGCGATGTCTGCCTCGTGCAGCACGGTGCGCATGCTCATGCCGCTCCCTTCTCCGCCTCACAGGACGGTGTTAAAGGTTGCTCTTCTCCCCCACCCTACCGCGCCCGCGCGCCCGACCCGCGCCCAGCCCGCGCCCGCCGCCCCACCGCCGCGAGACTGCAGCCCCGCGACGAGACCGCGGCTTTATGTCGCGGTCTCGTCGGCTGCGTGCAGTCTCGCGGACGCGGATGCGGACGGGGGGACGCGGATCCGCGGGGACCGGGCGGGGCCGCGGCGGCCCGGACCGCGAGAATCCATGCGCGCGGCGAGAATCCGGCGTAGTGCGGGATCCTCGCCGCGGCGTTGCATTCTCGCGGATGGGGACACGGGCCCGGCGGGCGCGGCGGGGGCTGCGGCGGCCGCCCCACCCCCGCGAGACTGCAGCCCCGCGACGAGACCGCGGCTTTATGTCGCGGTCTCGTCGGCTGCGTGCAGTCTCGCGGATGCGGACGCGGGGGGACGCGGATCCGCGGGGACCCGGGCGCGGACGCGGGGGGCGCGGATCCGCGGGGACCCGGACGCGGGGGGACGCGGATCCGCGGGGACCCGGACGCGGACGCGGGGGGACGCGGACGCGGGGGGCGGGCGGGTCAGGCGGCGGGGGCCGCGGCGGCCGGCTCGGCCTGGGACGAGCGGATGGGGTGGCCCTGGGTCGTCAGGCACTTGCCCGAGGTCAGGTCCCACTTCCAGTCGTGGAGGCTGCACGTGAGCACGCCGTCCTCGATCTTGCCGGTCTTGGAAAGGTCGGCGCGCAGGTGCGGGCAGCGGCGCTGCACGACCCACTCGTCGAGCTGGATGTCTTCGGTCTGGTCGGACTGCTCGGAGTACCAGTTCTCCACGTACTCGATGCGGTCGCGCGACAGGCACTTCAGGAACGTGGTGAGGAACTCGTTGAACTTGCCGCTGCGGCCCACTTCGAACTGCATGGACAGGAAGATCGAGTTCGACCAGTCGATCTCGTGGTCGCGGATGTTGGTCGAGACGAGGTCGGCGGGGATCGTGTACCAGTAGATGCACTCCTCCCCCGCGTACTCCCGCACCTTGGCCTTGGGGAAGTCGACGACCATGTCGAGGTCGCCGATGCGGAAGCGCACCGCTCCCCCCACACCGTTGCGGATGGTGCGGGCGCGGCGCAGGAGCG
This sequence comes from Microbacterium sp. Z11_20, assembly GCF_057197605.1. NCBI lineage: Bacteria > Bacillati > Actinomycetota > Actinomycetes > Micrococcales > Microbacteriaceae > Microbacterium > Microbacterium sp. Z11_20. The sequence goes on from NZ_JBXVOQ010000001.1 coordinate 631,518, forward strand.
GCTCCCACCACTCCTTGATGGCCGCGAGCATCTGCGCCGGCGGCAGCACCTCGGCGCGGGAGGCCTCCTCGGCGCGGATCTCGTCCTGGCGCGTGTCGCTCTGCTCGGCGAGGTAGGCCCACTTGTCGCCGAAGATCCGGTCGATCTCCGCGTCGCTGAAGAGCGTCTGCGTCACCTCGACGGCGCTGCCCTGAACGTCGACCTGCGTGCCGGGAAGGAACAGGTAGCCCTTCTGCCCGGGGCGCTGCTGGGCCATGTGCTCGAGGAACTGGCGCTGGTCGGTGAAGATCGAATCGTTCTCCTGGCCGACCCCGTTGTAGCGGAAGAGCTCCTCGCGCAGGAACATCGGCGGCCCGGCCATGGGGAAGACGTGCTCGGCGTCGACCTTCTCGATGTAGTACATGGCCCGCTTGTTCTGCGCGTCGCGCTTGAGCTGCGCGAAGTTCTGCTTCGCCTCCAGCGGCAGGTCGTAGACCATCGGCCACCAGATCGCACCGGATACCTGCGTGAAGTACGCGTCCGGTTTGCTGAAGCTCAGCAGCTTCTCCAGATCGAGCGGGTGCGAGTCGTTCTGGTTCAGGATGCTGGCGGTGCCGTCGTCGACGCTGAGCGAGGAGTCGCCGATGGGGCCGTCGCTGGGGGCACGCAGCGGGGTGACCATGAGCTTCAGTTCACCGTACTGCAACACCTCGCCGGTGTGCGTGTAGATGATGTTGTCGTAGCCGAGCGCGCGGAGGTCTCGCTCGAGGTCGTCCGTCGGATAGTCCGGCAGCAGCACGCGGATGTCCTTCGAGACGTACCTCTCCAGCAGCGCCGGGTCGAAGTGGTCGCGATGACGGTGCGAGATGTAGAGGAAGTCGGCTTTTCCGAAGCGTTCCCAGTCGAGCCCGCGATTGTCCGGGAAGGGGAACCAGGAGCCGAAGAAGCTCGGCCCGAGAACGGGGTCGCAGAGGATGCTGCCGCCGGCCGTCTCGATGAACATCCCCGCGTGGCCCAGGCCCGTGATCCGCATGTCGCTCCCATCTCCTCTCGAACCCATCGAGTCTACGCGGGGCGTGCCTGGACGTCCGGTGGGCGGGCCGGGGAAACCGATCAGGGTTCGAGGAGGCCGCGGATGTCGTCGGCGTCGAGGGGCTGAGCGAGCGCGTCGGACTCGTCCAGCACCGAGCGGAACAGCTCCGACTTCCGCCGCTGCAGCGCGCCGACCTTCTCCTCGATCGTCCCCGCCGAGAGGAGCCGGTAGACGAAGACGCTCCGGGTCTGGCCGATCCGGTGCGTGCGATCCACCGCCTGGGCCTCCGCCGCCGGGTTCCACCAAGGATCCAGCACGAAGACGTAGTCGGCCTCGGTGAGGGTGAGTCCGAAGCCGCCCGCCTTGAGGCTGATGAGGAACACCGGTGCGTCCCCCGTGCGGAAGGCGTCCACCACCTCTCCCCTGCGGGTGGTCGACCCGTCCAGAGACGCGTAGGCGATGCCCGCAGCATCCAGGCGCGCCGCCGCGAGAGCGAGGAACGAGGTGAACTGGCTGAACACGAGGGCACGGTGACCCTCGGCGACGACCTCGGCGAGCCGGTCCAGCAGCGCATCGAGCTTCGCGGAACCGATGTGCGCGTCGCCGGCGGATACGAGGCCCGGGGCGAGGCTGAGCAGGCGGAGGAGTGTGAGCGAGCGGAAGACCACCATGCGGTGGCGGTCGAGGTCGTCCAGGAGGCCCAGTACCTTCTGCCGCTCGCGCTGGAGCACCGCGTCGTACAGCGCCCGGTGCGCCGGCGTGAGCTCGACGTGAACGTCCTGCTCCTGGCGGGGCGGGAGGTCGGGGGCGACGAGCTCCTTGGTTCTGCGCAGCAGGAAAGGGCGGATGCGGCGGCGGAGCCGTTCGAGACGCTCGGCGCGGTGACGGGTCGCGGAAGCGACCGCCAGATCGGTGTTCGCCGCCTCGGGTGCGCGTTCGATGGGACGGACGTACTGCTCGCGGAACCGTCGCGCCGACGGGAGGAGCCCGGGCGCGGTCAGCGAGAGGAGCGCCCACAGGTCGGTCAGGCTGTTCTCCAACGGCGTGCCGGTGATCGCCACCCGCACGTCCGAGCGCAGCGCGGCGACGGCCTGATGGAGTTTGGTCCGCGGGTTCTTCACGAACTGCGCCTCATCCAGCAGCACCCCCGCCCACTCCTGGGCGGCGAAGTCCTCCGCATCCAGGCGCAGGACGGCGTAGGACGTGACGAGGAGGTCGGCGTCCGCGGCGATGTCGGCGACGCGAGCCCCTGTGCGACCGCGTGTCGCGCCGACCGTGCGCACCGTCAGGTGCGGGATGAACCGCGCGGCCTCCTCGGCCCAGGTCGGGAGCACGGAGGTGGGAGCGACGACGAGGAACGGCCGTCGTTCGCCCTCGGCGCGGGCGTGCGCGACGAGCGCGAGCGCCTGAAGCGTCTTTCCGAGTCCCATGTCGTCGGCGAGGATCCCACCGAGGCGGTGGCGCCACAGGAAGGCGAGCCAGCTGAAGCCCGCCTGCTGATAGGGCCGGAGCTGCGCGCGGAGGCCGGCGGGCGGCGGGAGGAGATCCACCGCGCCGGCGTCGCGGAGCCCTTCTACCAGCCGGCGCCACGCGAGGACCGGCTCGGCCTGGTCGGCGAGGTCTTCGAAGTCGTCCCACAGGCTGATCTGCGTGCGCGCGATGCGAGGACCGGTCTCCCATTCGGCGAGGGCCGCCGCCTCCTCCAGCAGATCCTTGAGCCGGTCCAGCGCCGGATGCCGCAGCGAGAAGTAGGCGCCGTCCGAGAGCATCATCCGGCCGCGCCCCCGGGCCAGCGCCGCGAACAGCGGGCGGAACGGGATCGAGCGCCCGTCGATGGTCACGATGATCCCCAGGTCGAACCAGTCGGGGTCGGGGCTCTCCACCGTCGTGACGGTGATGGCGGGGTCACCGGCCAGCTCGCGGTACCCCGGGCGGTTCCCGGTGGCCTCCACGCGGACGCCCTCCACCGCTTCCAGGACGGGCAGGACGCGCGCCGAGAACTCCGCCGCGTCGGCGCCTTTCAGCGTGGCGGCGGAGGAGAACGGGAGGGACGTCGTGCGCGCCCATTCCGCACGCACCAGTTCGGCGATCCGGCGTGCGTCGCGCTCGCCACCGTCACCGTGGACGTCACCGTGGGCGTCGTCGTGCTCGCCACCGTCGTCGGCGGGGAGGAAACGGACCGGATGCAGCCCGGGACGGACCCACCACATGTCGTAGGCGACCGTGTGCCCCGGCCGATACGCGACGGCGACCCGGAGCGTGGGCCGCTCCAGCGACGGAAGGACGAGGCCGGGCTCGGCTGCCACCGGGGTGCGCTGGGCCAGTACCGGGTACAGATCGCGGAGGAACTCCGCGGTCTCCTCTGCCGGCACCACGATCCCGGCCGACCCCAGCAGCGCCGGCAGTGGGTCGGGAAGGCGTCCCGGCGCGAGGACCACGGGGATCGGGTCGCGGTCGAGGGTGAAGGAGTAGATGCCGGAGGATCCGAGCGGACGCACCGTGGCCGCATCCACGTCGCCCCCCGGAAGGCTCACACGGGCGCGGAGGTGCAGGCCCCCGTCCGGGGCGGCAGCGAGGAGCACGGAGACCTGCGCGTCGTCGGCGAGGGTCACCTGCTGCTGCGGGTGCGTCGCGACCAGTGCGATGCCGTGCGTTGCCGCCATCCTCAGATGCGGCCACAGGTGCGGGGAGGTCACCGGGTCGAGCGGGATCCAGTCGGGAGCGGTCGAGAAGCCGCCCGTCAGGCGTGGCGAGGAGGCGAGGGCCTGGAGTTCCGTGAACCAGCGTGCCTGTGCGGGGCGGAAGCGGTCGGGGAACCGGCGGACGACGTCCCACGAGACGTCGCCCTTGATCCATGCGCCGCGCGTGCCGGCCGTCAGCGGGCGGACGGCGAGGGAGAGGTCGTCCTGCCGCTGGGCGAGGGAGCGCGGGGTGACGGCCGAGATCCCGCGGGGGTCCCATCGCGCCGGATCGTACGCGTCGCGCTGGCGCAGCTCGACGCCGAGCGCCAGCGGCGGGCGCTCCGCGTCGCCGGGGTCCGGGATCAGATTCCGCCAGGACGACATCGCCTCATCCTCTCCGAGGCTTCCGACGTCGGTCGCCGCCCTCAGCCGGCGCGGGCGATCCGGCCGAGCAAGCCGTGCACGAACGGGCCGGAGTCGTCGGTGGAGAACTCCTTGGCCAGTTCGACCGCCTCGTCGATGGCTACGGCCGCGGGGACGGCGTCGTTGTAGAGGATCTCCCACGCACCGATCCGCAGCAGTGCGCGGTCGACCGCAGGCATCCGTGCGAGGGACCAGTCCTTCGCGAACGTCGTGATCTGCTCGTCGATCTCGTCGTAGTTGTCGATCACGCCGTCGACGATCTCCCGCGCGTAGAGCCATGAGGCCTCGCGCGCCGGCTCGTTGGCCGCTCGCTTGGCCTCAGCGGCGAGGACGGTGGGGAGGTCTTCGCCGCGCACATCGGCGGAGAACAGGATGTCCAGGGCGCGCTTGCGCGCCTTCGTGCGCGCACTCATCGAATCGACGCCACGTCAGTTGACGCGGCCGAGGTAGTCGCCCGTGCGCGTGTCGACCTTGACCTTCGTGCCCGTCTCCAGGAACAGCGGCACCTGGATCTCGTAGCCCGTTTCGACGGTGGCGGGCTTCGTACCCGCCGACGAGCGGTCTCCCTGGAGGCCGGGCTCGGTGTAGGTGATCTCCAGCACGACGGATGCGGGCAGCTCGACGTAGAGCGGGTTGCCGTTGTTGAGCGCGATCTGCACCTGCTGGTTCTCCAGCAGGAAGTTGGAGGCGTTGCCCACGACGCTGGCGGGGACGGTCAGCTGGTCGTAGTCCTCGACGTCCATGAACACGAAGGCTTCGCCGTCGTTGTACAGGTACGTGAAGTCGCGGCGGTCGACGTTTTCGATCTCGATCTTGGCGCCGGCGTTGTAGGTGCGGTCCACCGTCTTGCCGGTGACGACGTTCTTGAGCTTGGTGCGCACGAAGGCGCCGCCCTTGCCGGGCTTGACGTGCTGGAACTCGATGACGTTCCACAGCTGTCCGTCGATGCTGAGGACGACGCCGTTCCTGATGTCTGCGGTGGAGGCCATGGGAAAAGAAGGTCCATTCGTCGGGGAGCCGGGCCGAAGACGGCCCGACAGCATTCTACGGGATGGCGTGTGCCTCGCCGGGGCGTCAGCCCTCGGCCTGACCGGCGATGATGTCGCACAGGAGCGCGACGGCTCGCGCGTAGCCGGGAACCCCTTCGCCGCTCACGTGGACGACGGCGACATCGGCGATGTAGGAGTGCTGGCGGAACGGCTCGCGGGCCGACAGGTCGGAGATGTGCACTTCGGCCACCGGCAGGGCCACGCCCGACAGCGCATCGCGAAGCGCCACGGAGGTGTGGGTGTAGCCGCCGGCGTTGATGACGATCCCGGCGCAGTCCTCGCGCGCGTCATGGATGGCGTCGATGAGAACGCCCTCGTGGTTGCTCTGGACCGCACGCACGTCGAAGCCACGCTCGGCGGCGGCGGCGGCGGTGACCTGTTCCACGTCGGCGAGGGTCGCGGTGCCGTAGATCTCCGGTTCCCGCGTGCCGAGCAGGTTCAGGTTGGGGCCGTTGACCAGGAGCAGGCGGCGGGCGGTCGTCACCGCTGCACACTACCAGCGGCCCGAGAAACGACGATGCGGACGAGACGGGACGCGGCGCGGCATTTCTCGTCCGCATCGTCGTTTCTCGGCGCTGGGACGCTGCGCTAGGCGGCGACCTCCTGATAGGCCGCGAACAGCAGCGACTCGTCAGGTGCCTGCAGCACCGTGGGGCGGGCGAGGTCGTCCAGGACGATGAAGCGCAGCATCCCGCCGCGGCTCTTCTTGTCGCGCTGCATGGTGGCCAGCAGCTGCGGCCACGCTCCGCCGCGGTAGGTCATCGGCAAGCCGAGGGCGCCGAGGATGTCGCGGTGCCGCTGAACGATCGCATCGGGAAGCCGCCCGGCGAGGCGGGAGAGCTCTGCGGCGAAGACCATGCCGACCGAGATCGCGGCGCCGTGGCGCCACCGGTACCGCTCGGCGTGCTCGATGGCGTGTCCCAGCGTGTGACCGTAGTTGAGCACTTCGCGAAGACCCGCCTCACGGAGGTCCTCGCCGACCACGCGGGCCTTCATATCGATGGCGAGCTCCAGGGTGCGCCGGAAGGCCTCGCTGCGCGGGTCGACGACGGCGACGGGGTCGGCCTCGATGAGATCCAGGATCTCGGGGTGCCAGATGAACCCGGCCTTGACGACCTCCGCGTATCCGGCGACCCGTTCGTTGGGTGACAGGGAGTCGAGCAGATCGAGGTCGCACACCACGGCCGTCGGGGGCCAGAACGCACCGACGAGGTTCTTCCCCTCGGCCGTGTTGATGCCGGTCTTCCCGCCGACGGCGGCATCCACCATCCCGAGGACGGTCGTGGGCACCTGCACGAGGGCAACCCCGCGCAGCCACGTGGCGGCGACGAAGCCGGCGAGGTCGGTGACCGCTCCCCCGCCGAATCCCACGATCACGTCGGTCCGGGTGAAATCGGCCTGCCCGAGAATCTGCCAGCAGAATGCCGCCACCTCCACGCGTTTGCCCTGCTCGGCGTCCGGAATCTCCGCCAGGAGCACCTCGCGATCGGCCAGGAGCACCTGTCGCAGCTGCTCGGCACGCTCGGCGAGCGTCGGCGGGTGGACGATGAGCACCTTGCGCGCGGCGGCGGGCAGGACCTCGCCCAGCGAGGCGACGAGGCCGTGGCCGACGGTCACGTCGTACGCCGTGGCGCCGGTGACGGGGATGGTCGTGGTGCTCATGCGGGGCTCGATCCGGTCGGGGTGGAGGCGCGCGCCCAGCGGGCGACATCGTCGACGACATCCTGCAGCGGGCCGCGCGACGTGTCGAAGGTCACATCGGCCAGCGCCTCGTACAGGGGGCGGCGGCTCTGGAAGATCTCGGTCCATCGGCCGAGCGCATCATCGCCGCTGAGCAGCGGGCGTGACCCGTCGCGGATGCGGCGGATCACGACGTCCGGCTCGACGGTGAGGTAGACCACGCGACAGGCGGCGAGGTCGGCGCGGGTGTCGGGATGGAGCACCGCTCCCCCGCCGAGCGACACGACCCCGCCGGAGCCGAGGCTTTCGCGGACGACCTCGCGCTCCAGGACGCGGAAGCCGTCCTCCCCGTGCTCGGCGAACAGGGCCGGGACGGGGGCGTGGGTACGCGCGAGGACCGAGTCGGTGTCGGTGAAGCCGAGATCGAGCTGCGCGGCCACGCGACGGCCGATGCTGGATTTGCCCGCCCCCATCGGGCCGATGAGGGCGATGGTGTCAGAGTGCGCCATCGGAGGCGGCCAGCGTGGCGTCGCTGGCGGGTGTCGTCGGCAGCGACGCGGAGACGGCATCGAGGTAGGACAGCAGGTTGCGACGCGTCTCGCCGACGCTGTCACCGCCGAACTTCTCCAGGACCGCCTCGGCCAGCACGACCGCCGTCATGGCCTCGGCCACGACTCCCGCGGCGGGCACCGCGCAGACGTCGGACCGCTGATGGTGGGCTGCCGCGGCCTCACCCGTCTCCACGTCGATCGTGCGCAGTGCATGCGGGACGGTGGCGATCGGCTTCATGCCCGCTCGGACACGCAGGACGGTGCCGGTGGACATCCCGCCCTCGGTGCCGCCGGCGCGATCGGTGGCGCGGGCGATGCCCCCGGGGGTGGCGAAGAGCTCATCGTGCGCCTGGGAGCCGCGTCGCGTGGTGGTGAGGAAGCCGTCTCCGACCTCGACGCCCTTGATCGCCTGGATGCTCATCAGCGCCTGGGCGAGCTTGCCGTCCAGTCGGCGGTCCCAGTGGACGTGCGACCCGAGACCCGGGGGCAGGCCGTACGCGAGCACTTCGACGACACCGCCGAGGGTGTCGCCGTCCTTGCGGGCGTCGTCGACCTCGGCGACCATCCGCGCACTCGTCGGAGCGTCGAAGCAGCGGAGCGGATCGGCGTCGAGCGCGTCCACGTCGTCGGGCGCGGGGAGCGGAGCGCCCTCGGGCACGCGGATCGGACCGATCGAGAGGGTGTGGCTGACCAGGCGGATGCCGAGTTCGGAGAGGAACGCGCGTGCCAGGGCGCCGAGCGCCACCCGGGCTGCGGTCTCGCGGGCGCTGGCTCGTTCCAGGACGGGGCGGGCTTCGTCGAAGTCGTACTTCTGCATGCCGACGAGATCGGCGTGCCCGGGGCGGGGGCGGGTCAACGGCGCACCACGTCCGCGGGACTTCTCGGTGAGCTCGACCGGCTCCGCGCTCATGACCTCGACCCACTTGGGCCATTCGGTGTTGCCGATGCGCAGGGCGATCGGGCTGCCCAGACTCAGGCCGTGCCGCACGCCCGAGGAGATCGTGAGCTCGTCCTCCTCGAACTTCATCCGCGAGCCACGGCCGTAGCCGAGCTTGCGACGCGCCAGGTCGGCGCGGATCGCGGAAGACGAGATCGGCACACCGGCGGGAAGACCCTCCATGATGGCGACGAGTTCGGGGCCGTGCGATTCGCCGGCCGTGAGCACGCGGAGCATTGCCCTAGTCTCCCATGACGGCCTGGCGCATGGCGGCCAGCACGGCGGGCTCGTCCGGGAGGGTCGTGCGGGGGTCGCCGGAGACGAAGATGCGTACCTGCAGCAGGGCCTGGTGGAGCAGCATCCCGAGCCCGGAGCACGCCGTTCGCCCCGCCGCCTCCCACGCGCTCGCGAGAGGCGTGGGCCAGTCGCCGTACACGACGTCGACGAGTATCCCGCCGGTGGCGGCGAACCGCTCGGCCGCCGCCCCGATGTCGGTCCCACCCGGAAGGGTCGCCACCGTGACATCGACGTCGGCGAGCCGGCCGTCGTCGAAGCCGGTTGATGTCACGACCACGCCGAGGTCATCGCCGATGCTGGTCAGTCGCGCGACGGCGCCGGGGCGGCGCGCCACGATCTCCACCCGACGCGCGCCCAGCTCCGACAGGGCGACGAGCGCCGACGTGGCCGTCGCACCGGCGCCGAGCACTCGACCGGTGACCACCTCCGCCACGCCCTGCTCGGTGAGGGCACCCACGAGGCCGCCGACGTCGGTGTTGAAGCCTCGCGTCTCTTCGCCGAGGAGCAGGGTGTTCACCGCGCCGGTGAGGGCTGCGGGGCGATCCATCGACGCGGCTGCGCGCGCGGCGGCCGCCTTCAGCGGCATCGTGAGCGACAGCCCCCGCCATGTGCTGTCGAGCGCCGCGAGGGCGGTGTCGAAGTCGTCCTCGCCGACGCGCCGGCGACCGTACTCCCACTCGAGACCGAGGGCGCGGTACGCCGCCGCGTGCAAGCGCGGCGACCGGCTGTGCTGGATCGGGTCGCCCCAGACCGCCAGGCGCGTACCCGTCAGCATCCCGAGTCGGGGTGGTCCTGACACCACTCGATCCACTGGTCCACGGCCTGCTGATGCTCATCGGCAGTGGTCGTGAAGACCGTCTCACCGGTGTCCAGGTTCACGGTGACGAAGAAGAGCCACGGGCCCTCCGCCGGGTGCATGGCGGCGTCGATGGCCTGGTCGCCCGGGTTGGCGATCGGCCCCGCCGGGAGTCCGTCGACCACGTAGGTGTTCCACGGGTTGTCGTCGAACTGCGCTTCGCCCGATGTGCTCGCCGAGCCCTCATGCAGCTCTCCGTAGCCGTATTGCGCGGTGGAATCCATCTGCAGCTGCATGCCCTGGTCGAGCCGGTTCTGGATGACGCGGGAGACCCGGAAGAAGTCCTCCTCGGATCTCGCCTCACGCTGGATGATCGAGGCGACCGTGAGGACGCGCTGCCGCTCCTCGGCGGGCACGCCGGCGGCGTCCAGCGACTCGACCGCGCGATCCACCATCCGTGCGACGACGTCGGTGGCGGTCATCCCCGGGTCGAACGTGTAGGTGGCCGGGAACAGCCAGCCCTCGAGCGAGTCGGCGGCGACGCTGTACGCCGACGGATCGGCCACCGCGGCCTCCAGGTCTTCCAGCGGCATCCCCATCTGCTCGGAGATCGCCTCGATCGACTGCTGCACGGTGAGACCCTCCCGCAGCTGCGCGGTGTTCTCGAGCTTGTTCGCGGGGTCACGGAGCGCTTCGAGCACGGCCGGGGACGTCATCTCCAGCTGCAGGCGGTACACGCCCGGCTGGAACGTGAAGGCCACGGAGTTCTCCACCATGTAGTCGTAGAGGGACGTCGGGGTCTTGGTGACGCCGGCGTCGTACAGCTTCTGTGAGATCGGCACACCCGTGTCTCGGGCCGCGACCGTGAGCTGCGCCTCCCCGTGGGCCTGACCGGCCTCGAAGTCGTCGGCGCTGCTGCCGGCGAAGAAGCCCTCGATCCGCTCACCGAAGGTGTTCCAGGCCCACACGCCGCCGCCCACGACGCCCCCGATGAGCGCGAGCACGACGATGAGGGCGATCCATCCGCCCGTGCGGCGGCGCTTGTTCGGGCGCGGCGGCGGGGCGCCGAGGTCGTCGGCGGTGCGGGCGCCGGTGAAGAGGTCTTCCAGCGTGCCGGAAGAGGCGCGACGGGCAGGCTCCGCCGCGCGCGAGGCGTGCGCCGACGCGCCCACGGGCGCCGGCTCGCGAGCGCCGACGGGCTGGAGCTCACCGACGGGGTCGGACGGGTGCACCGCCGCAGGCGCGCCGTCGGGCGTATCGCTGCTACGGACAGAGCGTGCGGCGCGCCGGGACGTCGGCGTGGACGCGGGCGTCGGCGTGGACGCGGGTGTCGGCGTGGACGATCCCGCGTCGGACTCGCGGCGGCGCGGGTCGGGAAGCTTCGAGTAGAGATCGGCGAACGGGTCGTCGAATCCGGACGTGTTGTCGGGCATATCAGGCGGGCTCCTGTCCCGAAGGTACGGCTGCCCCGGCCGGGTTGCCGGAGCGCCTCTCGACGTCGAGCGCCTGCTGCAGCAGCACCACAGCGGCGACTTGGTCCACAATGCTACGAGACCGACGCTGGGAACGCCCGGCAGATCGCAGCACGTCGTGCGCGGTCACCGTGCTCAGCCGCTCATCCACGAGGCGCACGGGCGTCGCGGATGCGGCGGCAAGCTCCGCCGCGAAGCCCCGCGCGTCGGCGGTGGAGAGGGTATCGGCACCGCTCAGACTCGTCGGCAATCCCACCGCGAACTCCACCGCCTCGTACTCGGCGGCGAGCTCCAACAACCGCGCGATCGTCTTCTCCGATCGCGCAACCGTCTCCACCGGCACCGCGAGCAGTCCGTCCGGATCGCTGCGGGCGACACCGACCCGGGCCTTGCCCACGTCGATTCCGAGCCGGATGCCGCGGCGGATGGCGGTCACTCCCCCGTCGATGCCAGTTCCGCGACCACGGCGTCCAGCGCGCCCGGAAGGGCCGCCGCATCCGTGCCGCCGCCCTGGGCCACGTCGTCGCGACCGCCGCCGCCGCCGCCGAGGCGGGCCGCGGCCGCCCGGGCGAGCGTGCCCGCCTTCGCCCCCACCGCACGGGCGGCGTCGTTGGTGGCCACGACCACGGTCACCCGGTCGCCGAGCGTCGCACCGAGGGCGACGACGGCGGGGCCGTCACCCATTCGGTCGCGCACCTGCAGAGCGAGCGAACGGACGTCGTCGGCGGACGCGACCGCGCCGAGCGACTGCGCCACCACGCGTACGCGGCCGGCGCTCGCGGCCGTGCCGGTCAGCTGCGGGACGCGGTCGGCCAGCGCGCGCGCCTCGTACTGGGCGATGCGCTTCTCGGCGGCCTTGAGGTTGGCCGTGAGTTCCGCGATCCGAGCGGGCAACTGGTCGCGGGGCGTCTTCAGCGAGGAGGTCAGCTGAGACACGATCGCGCGCTCCGCGGCGAGGTCGCGGAACGCATCCAGGCCCACGAGTGCTTCGACGCGGCGGTTGGATGCTCCGACCGACGACTCGCCCACGAGGTTGATGAGCCCGATCTCGGCGCTCGAGGAGACGTGGGTTCCGGCGCACAGCTCGCGCGACCACGGGCCGCCGATATCGACCATCCGCACGGTGTTGCCGTACTTCTCGCCGAACAGCGCCATGGCGCCGAGCTCCCGGGCCTGATCCAGCGGAAGCACGCGGGTGGTCACCTCGAGGTTGTCGCGCACGGCGTTGTTGGCGATCTCCTCGATCTCCGACCGGGTCTCGGGCGACAGCGACTGACCCCACGAGAAGTCGAAGCGGAGGTAGCCCGCCCGGTTGAGGGAGCCGGCCTGGGTGGCGGTCTTGCCCAGCGTGTCGCGGAGGGCCGCGTGCACGAGGTGCGTGGCCGAGTGCGCCTGTCGCGCGGCGCGCCGGTTCGCGGCATCCACCACGGTCGTGGCCGTCTCCCCCACCGCGACCTCGCCGGTGGCGACCTGCACGGTGTGGCTGACCAGCCCCGGCACGGGCTTCTGCACGTCGAGGACGTCCAGCTCGTACCCCGGGCCGACGATGACGCCCTTGTCGGCCACCTGGCCGCCGGACTCGGCGTACAGCGCCGTCTCGGCGAGGATGACCTCGGCGACCTGCCCCGCGCGGGCGCGGTCGACCGATACGCCGTCCACGAGCACCCCGAGCACGCGGGATTCCGTCTCCAGGTCGGTGTACCCGGTGAAGACGGTCTCGCCGTGAGCGCGGAAGGCGCTGTAGACGCTCTGGTCGGCGATCGTGCGCTTGCGCGACTTCGCGTCGGCCTTGGCCCGGTTGCGCTGCTCGAGCATGAGGTTGTCGAAGGCGGTGCGGTCGACGGAGAGGCCGGCCTCCTCGGCGATCTCGAGTGTCAGGTCGATCGGGAACCCGTAGGTGTCGTGCAGCAGGAACGCCTCGGGACCCGAGAGCGTCGTCCCGCCGGTCTTCTTGGTGTCTTCGACGGCGAGGTCCAGAATCGTGGACCCCGACGCGAGGGTGCGCAGGAACGTCTCCTCCTCCGCGACGGCGTACTGCGAGATCCGCTGCCAGTCGGTCTCCACCACCGGATAGGCGTCCTTCATCGCGTCGCGGGATGCGGCGAACAGCTCGGGGAAGCTCGGAGCATCCACGCCCAGCAGACGCATCGCGCGCACGCTTCGGCGCATCAGCCGGCGCAGGATGTAGCCGCGGCCGTCGTTGGCGGGGGTGACGCCGTCCGACAGCAGCATGAGCGAGGAGCGGACGTGGTCGGCGATGACGCGGAAGCGCACGTCGTCTTCGGGGTCGGCACCGTACCGCCGGCCGGAGAGCTCCACGGCACGGTCCAGGACCGGTCGCACCTGGTCGGTCTCGTACATGTTGTCGACGCCCTGCTTGATGAAGGCGACGCGCTCGAGGCCCATCCCGGTGTCGATGTTCTTCGCCGGCAGATCGCCGATGATGTCGAAGTCGATCTTGGAGCGCACGTTGTTGATCGCGTACTGCATGAACACGAGGTTCCAGATCTCGGTGAAGCGGTTGTCATCCACCGCCGGTCCACCGTCGCGGCCGTACGCCGGGCCGCGGTCGAAGTAGATCTCCGAGCATGGGCCTGCGGGGCCGGGCTGACCGGTCGACCAGTAGTTGTCCTCGCGGCCGAGGCGCTGGATGCGCTCCACCGGGAGCCCGGCGACCTTCTGCCACAGCTCCGCGGCCTCGTCGTCGTCCTGATAGACCGTGACCCACAGGTCGCGCTCGGCGAAACCGAGGCCGCCGTCGGCCTCCGACGAGGTCAGCAGCTCCCACGCGTAGGAGATGGCGCCTTCCTTGAAGTAGTCGCCGAACGACCAGTTGCCGAGCATCTGGAAGAACGTGCCGTGGCGGGCCGTGTGGCCCACCTCCTCGATGTCGTTCGTACGGATGCACTTCTGCACGTCCGCCGCCCGCTGGAAGGGAGCAGGAACCACCCCGGTCAGGTAAGGGATGAAGGGGACCATCCCGGCGACGGTGAACAGCAGCGACGGATCGTCGGTGACGAGCGATGCCGACGGGACGATGGTGTGGTCGTTCTTCTCGAAGTAATCGAGGTAGCGCTGGGCGATCTCAGCGGTCTTCATGTATCGGGTCTTTCGAGAGGCGCGGTCATCCGGCCCGGTCGAGCCGGGCGGGTGGCGGAGGTGGGGGTCAGTCGGAGGTTCGGGGTGTGGCCGTGGGGGCGCCCTCGGGCGCCGGGTGAGCTGCGGCGACCTCGGCGGGCGTCGGGATGTCGGAGGCCGGTGCGGCGGTCGGGCGAGCGGATGCGTCGTCCGCGGGGGCATCCGAGGTGTCGGTCGCGTCCTGCGTCGCGGCATCGACGGTGTCGGTGGCCGCGGCCGCGGTCGAGGTGGCCACGTCCTTGGCGGCCTCGACCACAGAGGCGGCGGCATCCCTCGCGGTGCTCACGGCGGTTGCGGCCGCTTCCTTGACCTCGGACAGCGGACCGGCGAAGCGGGCCTCCTGCTCGCGGTAGGCCGAGCCCATCCGGTCGGTGAACTCGCTGATGCGGGCGTCGACCTGCGCGAGCACCTGGTGCCCGCGGGGGTCACGGTTCACGAAGTGGGCGGCGACGACGCCGCCGGTGATGCCGAGCAGAAACCAGAGCAGGTTCTTCACGATCGTCACTTCCTCGGATCGGGGCCGCGCGTGCGGCATCCCTTCATCGTAGACGGCATACGACGAAGGGCGCCGGGATAGCCCGACGCCCTTCGTGCGTGCTGTACCGCGTCGCTTAGCGCGCCGCGTAGTACTCGACGACGAGCTGCACGTCACACGTGACGGGCACCTCGGCACGCTTCGGGCGACGCACGAGGCGGGCCTGCAGCTTGTCGAGCTCGACTTCGAGGTAGCCGGGAACGGGGGGCAGCACGTCGGCGTGCCCACCGGCGGCGGCGACCTGGAAGGGCTCGAGGCCCTCGCTCTTGGGCTTGACGTGCACGACCTGGCCCGGCTTCACGCGGAAGGACGGGCGGTCCACGAGCTGGCCGTCGACGAGGATGTGGCGGTGCACCACGAGCTGGCGCGCCTGAGCGGTCGTGCGGGCGAGACCCGAGCGGACCACGATGGCATCCAGTCGCATCTCCAGCAGCTCGACCAGGTTCTCACCGGTCAGGCCGTCGACGCGGCGGGCCTCGTTGAAGGCGATGCGCAGCTGCTTCTCGCGGATGCCGTACTGCTCGCGCAGACGCTGCTTCTCGCGCAGACGGACGGCGTAGTCGCTGTCCTGCTTGCGCTTGGTGCGACCGTGCTCACCCGGAGCGTACGGGCGCTTTTCGAGGTACTTGGCTGCCTTGGGGGTCAGCGCGATGCCGAGCGCCCGCGACAGGCGGACCTTACGGCGGTCCTGGGACTTCGTTGCCACGAAGAGTTCCTTCCGAATACGTGGCCGCGCACTTCGCGGCTCACGGACGTATCAACCCCTTCCGCCCGTCCGGTTCGCACGCCGGGGCGCACCGCACGGTGGTTCAGGAAGAGGGGGATGCCCGAAAACTCTGTTTCGAGCCGATCCAGTCTAACAGAGGCCCCCCGCGGCCCGTTTCCGGGCAGGCAGGCGTCACTGCCCGTCGAGGATGCGGCGGATCTTCTCCAGGCGCGCCGCCACATCGCGTTCCTGTCCGTGGTTCGTCGGTTCGTAGTAGCGCCGCCCCCGCAACTCGTCGGGCAGGTACTGCTGCGTCGCGATCCCGATGTCGCTGTCATGCGGGTACTGATACCCCTTGCCGTGGCCGAGTCGCTTCGCGCCGGGGTAGTGCGCGTCGCGCAGGTGCACCGGCACCCGTCCGAAGCCGCCCGATTTGATATCGGCGATCGCCGCGTTGATCGCGTTGTAGGCCGCGTTCGACTTGGCCGTCGTCGCCAGGTACGCCGTCGCCTCGGCCAGCGGGATCCGGCCCTCCGGCATCCCGATGAAGGCGACGGCGTCGGCGGCGGCCACCGCGATCTGCAGGGCCTGCGGGTCGGCGAGCCCGATGTCTTCGGCGGCCGAGATGACCAGCCGCCGGGCGATGAAGCGCGGGTCCTCGCCCGCCTCGATCATGCGCGCGAGGTAGTGGATCGCAGCATCCACGTCGGAACCGCGGATGGACTTGATGAATGCGCTGATGACGTCGTAGTGCTCGTCGCCCTGCCGGTCATAGCGCAGCAGCGCGCGGTCGACGGCCTGCGCGATGTGGTCGGCGCTCACGACCGGCGGCGCGGCGTCCTCGGCATCGTCGGCGGCGACGGATGCGGCCGCCTCGAGGGCCGTCAGTGCTCGGCGGGCGTCGCCGGAGGCCAGCCGCACGAGCGCGGCGCGGGCCTCGGGCTCGAGCGTCACCGCCCCGTCCAGCCCGCGGGGGTCGGCGACGGCCCGGTCGATGAGGAGTCCGAGGTCGTCGTCGCCGAGCGGCCGGAGGGTCAGCAGGAGCGAACGTGACAGCAGCGGAGAGATCACGGAGAACGAGGGGTTCTCCGTCGTCGCGGCGATGAGCACGATCCATCCGTTCTCCACCCCGGGCAGAAGCGCGTCCTGCTGGGCCTTGGTGAAGCGGTGGATCTCGTCGAGGAACAGGATGGTGGACTGTCCGTACAGGTCGCGCTGGTTCAGGGCTTCCTGCATCACCTCGCGGACATCCTTCACGCCCGCCGTCACGGCGGACAGCTCGACGAATCGCCTTCCCGAAGAGCGGGCGATCGCCTGCGCGAGGGTCGTCTTGCCGGTGCCGGGCGGCCCCCACAGGATGACCGACACCGACGACGCGGACGCGCTCCCGTCGGAGGACGCCAGCGCGACCAAGGGCGAACCGGGGCGGAGCAGATGGCCTTGACCGGCCACTTCGTCCAGAGAGGTCGGTCGCATCCGCACCGCGAGGGGGGTCTGCCCCCGGAAGAGTGCGGCGGGAGAGGTCACTCCCCCAGGCTATCCGTGCACGCCGACATCGCGGTCGCGCTTTTGGCCGTTGGCATCGCGGCTGCGTAGGATGCTTCGCGCCCGGGATCACCGGGCCGAGGAGGATGCGGTGGCCGCTGGCGGCAAGGGACGCGACACGCGCGAAGCACGGGAACGCGCGCGGGTCTATCAGGCGCGCCGAGAGCTGCACGAGGGGCAGTCGCGCCGCAGACGACGCGACAATGTGCTCGCGGGCGTGGTCGGCGGGCTCGTCATCCTCGCCGCCATCGGAGGACAGGTCGCGTACTTCACCGCCGGCCCCGGCGCCCCCGAGCCCTCGCCGGCTTCCAGTCCCAGCCCGACGACGTCTCCTGCGCCAGCGACTCCGCCGGCGCCGGCCGAGACTCCGGCGCCTACCGACACTCCCCCGCCCGCTCCATAACGACTCGGTCGGTGCCCTGCGCCGTGACCGGGTCAGGTACTAGGCTCGTCCCCGTCCCCAACCGAGGCGGCCCGAGCCGCGATGAGGTGCATTCCGTGACTGCCGACGCCGATACTTCTGACGCCGAGACTTCCGACGCCGCGACCGCCGAGATCGAGACCGCCGAGATCGAGACCGCCGAGATCGTCGAGGCTTCCGACAGCGAGACCGCCGAGATCGAGAGCGCCGAGACTTCCGACAGCGAGACCGCCGGGACTCCCGACGCCGAGACCGCCGAGACTTCCGACAGCGAGACCGCCGGGACTCCCGACGCCGAGACCGCCGAGACGAGCCGCGATCTGCAGACGGCGTGGGGCCGAGTCGATGACGACGGCACGGTGTCGGTCCGCGAGGGCGAGACCTGGCGTGTCGTGGGGCAATACCCCGACGGCACCCCGGAAGAGGCGCTTGCCTACTTCCAGCGCAAGTTCACCGACCTCGCCAGCGAAGTGACGCTCCTCGAGGCACGCGTGCGACGGGGTGGTGCTCCGGCAGCCGACCTCCGCTCGACCGCCAAGACCCTGCGCGCGCGCACCGTGGATGCCGCCGCCGTCGGCGACCTCGAGAACCTTCGAACCCGCATCGACGCCCTCACCGAGAAGCTGGCCGAGGCGACCGAGGCCGAATCGGCCGCGGCCAAGGAGGCGGTCGAGGAGGCCGTCCGTGAGCGCACGGCGATCGTCGAAGCGGCCGAGGCTCTGGCCGCCCGCGACCCCGAGACCGTCCAGTGGAAGCAGGCCTCCACCGAGTTGACCGCGCTGTTCGACCGCTGGCAGTCCCACCAGCAGAACGGCCCTCGCCTGCCGCGCTCGGTGGGCCAGCAGCTGTGGCGCCGCTTCCGCGACGCGCGGTCGACGGTTGATCGGCACCGCCGGGAGTTCTACGCGAGCCTCGACCAGACGCACAAGGCCGCGCGCGACACCAAGACCCGTCTGGTCGAGCGCGCGGAAGCCCTCGCCCCCCGCGGCGAGGACGGCATCGGCGCCTACCGCGACCTGCTCGACGAGTGGAAGGCGTCCGGCCGGGCCGGCAAGAAGCTCGACGATGCCCTCTGGGCCCGCTTCAAGGCCGCCGGCGACGCCCTGTACGGCGCGCGAGCCGAACGGGAAGCCGCCGACACCGAGGCCTCCAAAGAGAAGATCGAGGCCAAGCGCGCCCTGCTGGTCGAAGCGGCGCCGATCGTGGACGAGCGTGATCTCACCCGCGCCCGGTCGCTGCTGACGAACGTGCAGCGTCGCTGGGACGACATCGGCCGTGTGCATCCCCGTGACGTCGAACGCGGGCTGGATGACGACCTGCGCAAGATCGAGCAGAGCGTTCGCACCCGTGAAGAAACCGAGTGGAAGCGCAACAACCCCGAGACCAAGGCCCGCGCCAACGACATGACGCGCCAGCTGACGGAGGCGATCGAGAAGCTCGAAGCCGAACTCGCCGATGCGCAGTCGCGCGGCGACGCGCGTGCCGTCAAGGAGGCCGCCGACGCCCTCGAGGCGCGGCGCACGTGGCTCCGGGCCGTCGGGGGCTGACCCGCCCTCCCCCGCTCGGAAGCAAAACCGGTTGTCCACAGTCCGTCGGGCCCGGCGTGCGCGCCGACGCGCGTGGGTGAGACTGCGGGGATGACCTCGCCCTTCGTGTACTTCGCCGGCGGCCGGCTCTCTCAGGCCGAGCTCACGGCGGCGTGCCTGGACGGTGACCTCATCGCCCTCGGCGAGGGTTTCGTGCCCGCCGACATCGTCGAGTCGGTCGCGCTGCGCGCCGCGAGCCTGGCGCGGATGCTCGGCGACTGTCTCGCGGCGTCGCACGTGAGTGCGGCGTGGGTCCTCGGCGGCATCGACCAGCCGCCGCTCCGGCACAGTGCGCAGCGGGCCGTGCCGCGACGGCTGCACCACATCATCGACCGGCGCCTGATCTACCACGATCCGTGCGTCGCCCCCGAGGATCTGCTGCAGGCCGGAAGCGTCTGGGTGACCACGCGCGCCCGCACCGCCGCCGATCTCGCCCGCACGCCCGGCGCGCCTCACGAGACCGCGCTGCGGTCATGGGTGCACCGCGACCCGGGCATCGCCGACGAGGCGGCGTCGTGGTTCGCCCGGCGCGACCGCATCCCCCATCGGCGGCGTGCGGAGGCGCTGCTCGCGGCGATTCAGGACGAGGTGACGCGGTAGACGTCGTAGACCGCGTCGATCCGCCGCACCGCGTTGAGCACCCGGTCCAGGTGCACCGTGTCGCCCATCTCGAAGACGAAGCGGCTGAGGGCGAGGCGGTCGTTGTTGGTCTGCACGGTCGCGGAGAGGATGTTCACGTGGTGCTCGCTGAGCACGCGGGTCACGTCGCTGAGCAGTCCTGAACGGTCGAGGGCCTCGACCTGGATCTGCACGAGGAAGACGCTCTTGGACGTCGGGGCCCACTCGACCTCGATCATCCGCTCGGGGTCGGCCTCGAGCGACTTGACGTTGGTGCAGTCCGCGCGGTGGACGGAGACACCGCTGCCTCGTGTGACGAACCCGATGATGGCGTCGCCGGGAACGGGCGTGCAGCACTTGGCGAGCTTGACGAGGATGTCGGGCGCGCCCCGCACGAGCACGCCGGAGTCGCCGCCGCGCGGCGCGCGGCTCCGGCCCACCTGGGGCAGGTCGATCGGGCCGGTGGAGGTGTCCTCGGCGGCGCTGACGAGCGCGGTGACCTTCTCGATCACCGATTGCGTGGAGACGTGCCCCTCGCCGACGGCCGCGTACAGCGCCGAGACGTCCTCGTAGCGCAGCTGATGGGCGACCTCGGTGAAGGAGTCCTGGCTCATCAGCTTCTGCAGCGGCAGGTTCTGCCGGCGCATCGCCCGCGCGATGGACTCCTTGCCCTGCTCGATCGCCTCTTCTCGGCGCTCCTTCGTGAACCACCCGCGGATCTTGTTGCGGGCGCGCGTGCTCTGGACGAAACCCAGCCAGTCCTGACTGGGACCGGCGTCGGGATTCTTCGAGGTGAAGACCTCCACGACGTCGCCGCTGGTCAAGGTCGACTCCAGCGGCACCAGGCGCCCGTTGACCTTTGCACCCATGGTGCGGTGGCCGATCTCGGTGTGCACCGCGTAGGCGAAGTCGACCGGGGTCGCACCGGCGGGAAGTCCGATGACGCGCCCCTTCGGCGTGAAAACGTAGACCTCTTTGGCGCCGATCTCGAAACGCAGCGCGTCCAGGAACTCGCCGGGGTCCGCCGTCTCGGCCTGCCAGTCGGAGATATGCGCGAGCCAGGCCATGTCGGTGTCAGCCGACTTGCCATCGGCCTTGCCGCCGTTCATCCGTTCCTTGTACTTCCAGTGCGCGGCGACGCCGTACTCGGCCTGCTGGTTCATCTCGTGCGTGCGGATCTGGATCTCCACGGTGCGGCCGCCGGGGCCGATCACGGTGGTGTGCAGCGACTGGTAGAGGTTGAACTTGGGCGTGGCGATGTAGTCCTTGAAGCGGCCCGGCAGCGGAGTCCATCGTGCGTGGATGGCACCGAGCACGGCGTAGCAGTCGCGGACCGTGCTCACGAGGACGCGGATGCCGATGAGGTCGTAGATGTCATCGAACTCACGACCGCGCACGACCATCTTCTGGTACACGGAGTACAGCTGCTTCGGGCGGCCCATCACGCGGCCGCGGATCCGGAGTTCCCGCAGGTCGGCGTCGACGGAGGCGATCACGTTCTGCACGTACTGTTCGCGCTGGGGGGTGCGCTGCTTGACGAGGCTCTCGATCTCGGCGTACAGCTTGGGATGCAGCACCGCGAACGAGAGCTCCTCCAGCTCCGACTTGATCGCCTGGATGCCGAGGCGATGCGCGAGCGGCGCGTAGATCTCAAGCGTCTCGGTGGCCTTCTTCGCCGCCTTCTCCGGGGGCACGAAACCCCAGGTGCGCGCGTTGTGGAGACGGTCGGCGAGCTTGATGACGAGAACACGGATGTCGCGCGACATGGCGACGATCATCTTGCGGACGGTCTCGGCCTGTGCGCTCTCGCCGTATTTGACCTTGTCGAGCTTGGTGACGCCGTCAACGAGCATCGCCACCTCGTCGCCGAACTCCGCCGCGAGCTCGTCGAGCGGGTACCCGGTGTCTTCGACGGTGTCGTGCAGGAGCGCCGCCGCGATCGCCTTAGGACCGAGCCCGAGGTCTGCGAGGATCTGCGCCACCGCGAGCGGGTGCGTGATGTACGGCTCGCCGCTCTGGCGCTTCTGACCGGCGTGCTGGGTGTCGGCCACGGCGTAGGCCCGCTCGATGATCCCGAGGTCGCCCTTGGGATGGTGCGTGCGTACCGTGCGGAGGAGCTGATCGACGCCGTCGCGCTTGGCGGAGCGGGAGAAGATCCGCGGCACGAGACGGCGGAGCGACGAGGTCTGGGCGACCGGAGGCGCTGTTTCCGTCATCCGGGCACCTCCTCTGTTCGTTTGGTCGCGATCATCCTACGCCCGCGCCGACGCGCTCAGACCGGCGCGCCGGCGCGCTCGCGGGCCTGGAGCACCCGCGCGTCGCGCTGCTTGATCGCCGGTTCGTTCTCGCGGAGGAGGGAGAACAGCGGGGCGGCGACGAACAGCGTCGAGTATGCCGCGACGATGGTCCCGACGAAGATCGACAGCGAGATGTCGCTGAGCGTGCGCGCGTCGAACCAGATCGCGCCGATGAACAGGATCGCGCCCACGGGGAGCACCGCCACGACGGTCGTGTTGATGGAGCGGATGAGCGTCTGGTTCACCGCGAGGTTGACCGACTCCCCGAAGGTGCGCCCGGAGATCTCGCCGTCGTCCCTGGTGTTCTCGCGAACCTTGTCGAAGACGACGGTGGTGTCGTACAGCGAATACGACAGGATCGTGAGGAACCCGATGACCGCGGCCGGGGAGATCTCCAACCCGGCCAGCGCATACACGCCGACGGTGATGACGAGGACGTCCACGAGTCCGACGATGGCGGCGACCGACATCTTCCACGTGCGGAAGTACAGCGCGAGGATGAGGAAGGTCAGCGCGAGGAAGATCGCCAGGCCCCACAGCGACTGCCGCGTGACGTCGGCGCCCCAGCTCGGACCGATGAAGGACGCGGTGACCTCCGACGTCGACACGCCGTAGACGTCGGCGAGGGCGGCCGAGACCTGGTCGGTCTCGTCGGCGCTCATCTGATCGGTCTGGACGCGGACGGCGGAGTCACCGACCGTGGTGACGCGCGAGATCGCCTCGGGGACCACGGTCTGCACGGCTTCGGAGGCCAGCGTCTGGTCGGGTGCGGTCAGACCCGACACGGTGAACTGCGAACCGCCCGTGAACTCGATCGAGAGCTGGACGGGCCGGATGAGGGGCACCAGCGCCGAGCCGATCACGAGGATGGCGGCGATGATGAACCACAGCCGGCGTCGCCCGACGAAGGGGAACGACGTCTTGCCGGTGTAGAGGTCGTTGCCGAGCTGACCCATGGTGCGCATCAGTCGTCGCCCTTCTTCACGGCGGTGAGCGTATCGCCGCTCGCTCCCTGGGATGCGGCCCGTTCGGCCTGCTTGCGCTCGGCGATCGTCTGACGCCGCTGCGCCTCACCACGCGACCGCGCCGAGCGTCCTCGGTCGGTGGTGACCGGCGCACGGAACTCCGCGCGGCCGCGGTACACCGCACCGAGCGCCTGCGGGTCCATGCCGGAGAGCGGGTGCCCCGAGCCGAAGAACCGGGTGCGGGCGAGCAGCTGCATCACCGGGTGGGTGAACAGGATGAAGATGAGGATGTCGATGGCCGTCGTCAGCCCGAGGGTGAAGGCGAAACCCTTCACCGTGGCGTCGGCGAGGATGTACAGCACCACGGCGGCGAGGATGTTGATCGACTTCGAGATGTAGATCGTGCGCTTGGCGCGCGCCCACCCGTCTTCGACGGCGCTCGTGATCGACTTGCCGTCGCGGAGTTCGTCGCGGATGCGCTCGAAGTAGACGATGAACGAGTCGGCGGTGAAGCCGATGGTGACGATCAGGCCCGCCACGCCCGCCAGGGACAGGCGGAAGCCCATCCGCCACGCCAGGATGCACAGCGTCACGTAGGTCAGCACCGCCATCACCGCGAGCGAGGCGATGATGACCGAGCCGAGGGCGCGGTAGACCACGAGCGAGTAGATCGCGACGAGGGCGAGCCCGATGAGGCCGGCGATGAGACCGATCTGCAGCTGCTGCGACCCGAGGGTCGCCGAGATGGTGTCGGAGCTGACGACGACGAAGCTCAGCGGGAGGGCGCCGTACTTCAGCTGGTCGGCCAGGACCTGCGAGGTTTCCTGGTCGAAGGACCCGCTGATCGACGGGTTGCCGTCGAGGATGACGCCGTTCATCTGCGGCGCGGAGAGCACCGAGCCGTCCAGCACGAAGGCGAACTGATCCAGCGGCGGCGTCGCGCCGAACATGCGCTCGCTGATGTCGCCGAAGACGCGCGTGCCCTCGTCGTTGAAGTTGAGGTTGACCACCCAGCGGCCGTTGTTGGGGTCGACGCCGTTCGTGGCGTCGTCGATCGAGGTGCCGTCCAGTTCCACGGGGCCGAGGATGTACTTGACCGTCTGCTCGGCGTCGCACGTGATCAGCGGCTGGTCCGCCGGCGCGTTGGCCGGGTCGTTGGCCGGATCCGCGCAGTCGTAGGCGAGGAACTGCGACTGCAGCGCCGGGGTGATCCACGCCTGGTCGCTGCCGTTGGTCGGCGCCACGGTCGGGGTGGCCGGCAGGGCGGGGTCGGCGGAGGGGTACGGGGTCTCTTCGCCGTCCTCCCCCACGAAGGTGGTGGCCGGCGCGCCCGCGAGCAGCACGGCTCGGAGCTGCAACTGCGCGGTCGCCTCGATGCGCTCGCGCGTCTCGGCGTCTGCTTCCCCGGGGATCTGCACGACGATGTTGCGGCCACCTTCGGTGGTGATGTCCGCTTCGCCGACGCCCGTCGCATCCACGCGCTGGCGGATGATCGTCACCGCCTGCTGCATCTGCTCAGCCGACGGCTCGGCGCCCTCTGCCGCCTGGGCCTCCAGGACGATCTGCGTGCCGCCCTGAAGGTCCAGTGCGAGCTCGGGAGTCCACGAACTCTGCTGGAAGACGTACACGCCCAGCGCGTTGATCCCGAACAGGATGGCCGTGATGGCCACGAGTCCGGTCAGGGCGCGCCAGGCATGGCGAACGGGGGTGGAAGGCGCCACGTATTCGGCTCTCTGTACGGCGAACGGGGGATCAGGCCTGGGGCTTGTCCTTGGACTCCCCGTCGAGGTCGTGCGAGCGCTTCTGGTCGTCACTGATCGAGGTGATGTCACGGTCGGCAACGCCGGCGATGTACTCGGCCTCGCTCTCCTCGGACTCGATGAAGTCGTCCTCGGTGACGAAGCCCTCGGTGGGGTTCACGATGCGCAGCACGGCCTGGCTGTGCACCTTGATCTCGACGCCCGGAGCGATCTCGACGCGAGCGGGCTTGTCCAGGTCGTCGGCGTCGTACTCGACGATCGTGCCGTACAGGCCGCCCTGGAGGAGGACCTCGGCGCCAGGAACGGTCTGGCGTGCCTTGGCCTCCTGCTCCTCTTTCTGCTTCTGCATCCGGCGGCGGGAGCTCCAGAACATGAAGACCAGGAGGAGTACGAGCAGGATGATGAGCCCGTAATTGGCGAAGAATTCCGCAAGTTCCATGAGTCGGGGCACCTTTCGGTTTCGGCGCGCCGCTGCGGCACTGCCTTCGAGGAGGGAAGAGGGCGGCGATAGCCTTCAGCGATTATAGGTCATGCAGTCGAAGCGCACCGTCGTCCGCGCGCACTCCCAGATGCGCGGCAGCAGCCGGGGTCGCGACACGACCGCGGGGCGTTCGGCCCATGAAACCGATGCGGACGAGGTAGGGCTCCACCACCGATTCGATGGTCTCCGCCTCCTCGCCGACGGCCACGGCCAGGGTCGACAGCCCCACCGGGCCGCCGCGAAACCTCCGCACGAGAGCGTCCAGCACCGCGCGATCGAGGCGGTCCAGACCGATCGAGTCCACGTCGTACAGGTCGAGCGCGGCGCCCACCGCTGCCAGGTCGGCATCCAGGGCGTCGTGGACGACCAGGTAGTCGCGCACGCGGCGGAGCAGCCGGTTCGCGATGCGGGGTGTGCCCCGGGAGCGCTGGGCGATCTCGGCGCGGGCGCGCGGAGGGAGCGGGACGCCGAGCATCGCCGACGAACGCTCCACCACCCGCTCCAGCTCGGCGGGCTCGTAGTACTCCAGGTGTGCCGTGAACCCGAAGCGATCGCGCAGCGGATTGGGCAGGAGGCCCGAGCGGGTGGTTGCGCCCACCAGGGTGAAGGGCGCCAGATCGAGCGGGATGCTGGTGGCGCCGGCGCCCTTGCCGACCATGATGTCGATGCGGAAATCCTCCATCGCCAGGTACAGCATCTCCTCGGCCGAACGGGCCATCCGGTGCACCTCGTCGATGAAGAGCACTTCCCCCGGTGTGAGGCTCGACAGCAGGGCGGCCAGGTCGCCGGCGTGCTGGATCGCGGGGCCGCTGGACAGTCGCAGCGGGCGGCTGCTCTCATGGGCGACGATCATCGCCAGGGTGGTCTTGCCCAGCCCCGGAGGGCCGGAGAGCAGGATGTGGTCGGGGGAACGCTGCTGGATGCGGGCGGCGTCCAGCAGCAACTGCAGCTGCCCGCGCACCTTGTGCTGGCCGACGAAGTCGGCGAGCGACGTGGGCCGCAGCGCTCCCTCGATCGCGAGTTCGCTGTCGTCCTCCGGCGTCCCGGCGTCATGCACGTCAACCACCGGCGGGCTCCCTGCGCGCAGGTCCCAGCATCCCGAGCGTCAGGCGCAGGAGCGCCTGAACCGACGCGCGGTCGGTGTCGGATGCTCCGTCGGACACGCTCGCGACCGCCTCGATCGCGACTCGCTCCGACCAGCCCAGCCCGACCAGGGCCTGGGCGACCTGCGCCGGGACGGTACCGCTCGGGCGTGCGGCGGCGGGTGCGGCGGTGCGCGGCGCGAGGAGCTTGCCCGCCAACTGCACGACGATGAGTTTCGCCGTCTTCGGGCCGATCCCCGACACGCGCCGGAACGGCGCGTCGTCGTCTGCCGTCACGGCCTCGGCGATCTGCGGCACGGTGAGGGACGACAGCACGCCGAGGGCCGACTTCGGACCCACGCCGGTCACACTCAGGAGCTGGCCGAACACGAGGAGCTCCTCGCGGGTTTCGAATCCGAAGAGCGACAGGGCGTCTTCGCGCACGATGAGGTTGGTGTGCAGATGGATGTCGGAGCCGATGGCCGATGCGCGAGCCAGCTGCGGGACGACGGCGACCGTGAAGCCGACCCCACCCACGACGACGACGATCGCGTCGTCGTCGACGTGCGCGACCGTGCCCGTGACGGAGGAGATCATGCAGTGAGCCTACGGGCGGGTTCGCATCTTTGTTCGACCGACACGCACAGTGCGCTGCTCCGCGTCGCGCCAGGCCTTCTGGGCGGGGGTAAGGGCACCGGTCGTCGTCGACGCACTTCCCGGTCCGGATCGCCAGGCGTGGCAGAGGGCCAGGGCGAGGGCGTCCGCCGCATCCGCGGGTTGCGGGAGCTCGTCCAGGCGCAGCACGCGCGCCACCATCGTCTGCACCTGTCGTTTGTCGGCGGAGCCGTAGCCGGTCACCGCGGCCTTCACCTCGCTCGGGGTGTGGGTGGCCGCGCGGAGCCCGCGTTCGCCTGCCAGCATGAGGGCGATGCCGCTGGCCTGCGCCGTTCCCATGACCGTGTGCAGGTTGTCCTGGGCGAACACCCGCTCGACAGCCACGACATCGGGCGAATGCGCATCGAGCACCTCGCGGAGGCCCGCGGCGATCGCCGCGAGCCGGAGTTCGATCGGCAGGTCGGGGGCGGATCGGATGACGCCGACATGCACGAGTCGTGCCGAGCGGTCGGGTGCGACGTCCACGATCCCCACGCCGCACCGGGTCAGCCCCGGGTCGACGCCGAGCACGCGGAGGGACGGGCGGGAGGTCACTCCCCCACGCTAAGCGCGGGGGAAGACGGCGGGTGGCAGGCGCGCCTGCTCAGTCGTCTTCTTCGAGCTCGGCCTGCACGTCGGACGTGAGGTCGAAGTTGCTGAAGACGTTCTGCACGTCGTCGCTGTCTTCGAGGGCGTCGATGAGGCGGAAGACCTTCCGGGCGGTGTCGGCGTCGATCTCGACCTTGAGGTTCGGGACGAACTCGACGTCTGCCGACTCGTAGTCGATTCCCGCGTCCTGCAGAGCTGTGCGCACCGTCACCAGGTCGGAGGCCTCCGTGACGACGGCGAATCCGTCGCCGTGGGGCTCGACTTCCTCCGCGCCGGCGTCCAGCACCGCCATCATGATGTCGTCCTCGCTGGTGGCCTCGCCGGAGACGACGATCACGCCCTTGCGGGTGAAGTTGTACGCGACGCTCCCGGGATCGGCGAGGTTCCCGCCGTTGCGGCTCAGCGCCGTGCGCACCTCCGCGGCCGCGCGGTTCTTGTTGTCGGTCAGACACTCGATCATGAGCGCCACGCCGTTCGGGCCGTAGCCCTCATACATGATCGAGGTGTACTCGACCGCTTCGCCGCCGATTCCGGCACCGCGCTTGATGGCGCGGTCGATGTTGTCGTTGGGGACGGAGGTCTTCTTCGCCTTCTGTACGGCGTCGTACAGCGTGGGGTTTCCCGCGAGATCGGCGCCGCCCATCTTGGCGGCGACCTCGATGTTCTTGATGAGCTTGGCGAACGACTTGGCACGGCGAGAGTCGATGACGGCTTTCTTGTGCTTGGTGGTCGCCCACTTGGAGTGGCCGGACATGGAGCCAATTCTACGCGTGGGCCCTCTCGCCTCGCACACACGCGGTGTCCTCGGCCCGGGTCGCGGGTCCCGGCGAGTCGTTGACTGCACGGGTTCCTGCCGAGCGCACGGGATTTCTGCGCCGATACGCCGTGCGCTCGGCGGGAGGTCGTGCACTCGGCGGATGCGGCGGGGATGCGGCGGACGGGGCCGCGGGGACGGGTCTTGCTGGTTGGGCGAGGCGGGTCCACACTGTCGGCGTGGACGAACGCGATGAAGCGTTGCACGCCGCGCACGCAGCGGCCTCCGCCTTCCTGGCGAGCCTGCCCGAGCGGGCGGTGTGGCCTCGGGCGACCCTCGACGACATGCTCGCACGATTCGGGGGCGCCCTCCCGGACGAAGGGATGCCGCCCGAAGCCGTCGTCACCGACATGGCGGAGGGGGCCGATCCGGGGCTGGTCGCCATCCCCGGCGGCCGGTTCTTCGGCTTCGTCATCGGCGGCACGCTGCCGGCAGCTCTCGCGGCCGACTGGCTCGTGTCGACGTGGGATCAGAACTCCGGATCGAGCACGATGACGACGGCGACGGTCGCCCTCGAGCGCGTCGCCGGCGAGTGGATCCTCGACCTCTTGGGGCTCCCATCGGGCGCATCCGTCGGGTTCGTCACCGGCGCGCAGATGTCGAACTTCGTCTGCCTGGCCGCCGCCCGCGCGGCCGTGCTGCGGCGGCGCGGATGGGATATCGCCCGGCAGGGTGTGCATGGTGCGCCGCGGGTGCGACTGGTCGTCGGCGCAGACCGGCACGGCTCGGTCGATCGCGCCGCGCGGTTCCTCGGCATCGGCGAGGACGACATCGTCGTGGCCGCCGGGGACGACCAGGGTCGGATGCTGCCGGATGGGCTCGAGCAGTCGCTCACGCTGTGCGGCGGTGACCCCGTGATCGTCTGCGTGCAGGCCGGAGAGGTGCACTCCGGCGCGTTCGACCCCTTCGCGGAACTCATCCCCCTGGCACGAGCGCGCGACGCCTGGGTGCATGTGGATGGTGCGTTCGGGGCGTGGGCGGCAGCATCCCCCGCCCTGGCGCACCTGACTGCGGGCATGACCGATGCGGACTCATGGACGACCGACGCGCATAAGACCCTGAACGTGCCGTACGACTGCGGCATGGCGATCGTGCGGGATCCCGCCGACTCGATCGCGGTGTTCCGCACCGGCGGTGACTACCTCATGTACTCGAGTCTCGACCCGTGGGATGTCACCCCGGAGCTGTCGCGGCGCGCCCGCGGCGTTCCGGTGTGGGCCGCGCTGCGGAGCCTCGGCCGGTCGGGGGTGGCTGACCTGGTCGAGCGACTGCACACCCACGCGCGTGCGCTGGAGGCCGGGCTTCGCCGCATCCCCGGCGTGACGATCATGAATGACGTTGCCTACACGCAGGTGATGTTCCGCCTCGACGATGACGCGGACACCCGGGCGCTCGGAGCGGCGATCCTCGCGGAGGGAACCGCCGCTGTGACCGGAGCGGTGTGGGCGGGGCATGCGGTGCTGCGCTGCTCGATGTCGTCGTGGGTGACGACGCAGGACGACATCGAACGCACTCTCGAGGCGTTCACGCGTCTGGTGGCGCTCACGCGAGGATCTTGAGCACTGTTCGGAAGTTCCGGTTCGTCGTGCGCTCCTTATAGGTGCGCTTGGCGATGAGTTTCGCGAACGCCGTATCGGTGCTGGAGCCTTTCGGGGGGTTCCAGTAGACGACGCCGGGGCCGCCGGCGACGGGGTCGATGGCGGAATCGAGGGATGCGGCGGCGGCGACGAGCTCGTCACGAGTCGCGTCATCCGCGCAGAAGAGCAGCCACGGCTGCCGGGCGTCGTCGGTCGCGTCGAACGGGAAGTCCGTCGCGGCCGCGGCGAGCGCCGGGCGGGTGAACAGCAGCACCCAGGCCTCGTACGCGAACCGGTCGCGGAGGGCCCGTTCGACCCGCCTCTTCAGCGCGTCGCGCTCGCTCGGTCGGTCGCCGCTCGTGAACGTCGCGTTGCCGCTGGCGAGGACCGTGCGGATCCCGGAGAGTCCGAGATCCTCGAGGGTCTCGCGCAGGTCGGCGCTGCGCACCGTGATCCCGCCCACGTTGACGCCGCGCAGCAGCACCACCCACTCGGTCATGCCGCGAGCCTAGGACGCGCCGCCGACGTCATCCGCGCGCGCGGACGTGCGCGAGGAACCGCTCGTGGAACCGGGTCTCCCCCGACACCTCCGGGTGGAATGCCGTCCCGAGGAGAACACCCTGCTCCACGGCCACCACTCGGCCGTCGGGAAGCGCGGCGATCGGACGCGCCCGCTCCCCCACCCGCTCGACGATCGGCGCACGGATGAAGGCGGCATGGACGGGCCCGTTGAACCCTTGGACGTCCAGATCGGTCTCGAACGACTCGACCTGACTCCCGAAGGCGTTCCGCGCGACCACGACGTCCAGTCCGCCGAAGGTCTCCTGCCCGGCGATCCCGCCGGTGATCCGGTCGGCGAGGAGGATCAGTCCGGCGCAGGTGCCGTATACCGGCATGCCTCCGGCGATCGCGTCGCGAATGGGCTGCTGCATCCCGAAGGTGCGCGACAGCTTGTCGATGACGCTCGATTCCCCGCCGGGGATGACCAGGCCGTCGACGACGGAGAGTTCCTCGGGCCGGCGCACGAGTGCGACATCTGCTCCCAGGCCGGTCAGGACGCGGGTGTGCTCGCGGACGTCGCCCTGCAGCGCGAGGACGCCGACGCGAGGCCGGTGCGCCACCGTTACCAGCCGCGCGTGGCCAGGCGGTGGGGTGCGGCCAGGTCGGCGACGTTGATGCCGACCATGGCCTCGCCGAGTCCCCTCGACACGTCGGCGATGACCGACGGGTCGTCGAAGAACGTCGTGGCGCGGACGATGGCCGCCGCGCGCTGAGCGGGGTTTCCCGCCTTGAAGATGCCGGATCCGACGAACACGCCGTCTGCGCCGAGCTGCATCATGAGTGCCGCGTCGGCGGGCGTGGCCACGCCTCCCGCGGTGAAGAGGACGACCGGCAGCGCGCCGGTCTCGGCGATCTCGGCCACCAGCTCGTACGGCGCCTGCAGTTCCTTCGCCGCGACGTAGAGCTCATCCTTGGTCATCGAGCGCAGTTTGTTGATCTCGCCCGTGATCGTGCGGATGTGCTTGGTCGCCTCGGAGACGTCGCCGGTGCCGGCCTCGCCCTTGGAGCGGATCATCGCCGCGCCTTCGGTGATGCGTCGGAGCGCCTCGCCGAGGTTCGTCGCGCCGCAGACGAACGGAACCGTGAAGCCCCACTTGTCGATGTGGTTGACGTAGTCGGCGGGCGAGAGCACCTCCGACTCGTCGATGTAGTCCACGCCGAGCTCCTGCAGCACCTGCGCCTCGACGAAGTGTCCGATGCGCGCCTTCGCCATCACCGGGATGGATACCGAGGCGATGATCTGGTCGATGAGGTCGGGGTCGCTCATCCGTGCGACGCCGCCCTGCGCGCGGATGTCGGCGGGTACCCGCTCGAGCGCCATGACGGCGACCGCGCCGGCGTCTTCGGCGATTTTCGCCTGGTCGGCGGTGACGACGTCCATGATGACGCCGCCCTTCAACATCTCCGCCAGTCCGCGCTTCACGCGCGAGGTTCCGATCGAGCTCACGACGAGATCCTTTCGAGGGGCCCTGTCCTGGAGCGGCCGGGTGCCGCGGGACGCTGATTGACCTAGGCCAGAAAATAGCATGTTCCACGTCTTAGGATCAGTACCGGAGGACACGTATGGACACGCAGATCGCCGGGAGGTCGGCGGCCGACATCGCCGAGAGCATCCGCGGCCTGCGCGAGCGCGGGTCACTCCGCGCCGGCGATGCGCTTCCTCCCGTTCGCACCCTCGCCGCCGAACTCGGTGTCAACCGCAACACGGCGGTCGCCGCCTACCGGCTGCTGGTCTCCGCCGGCATCGCCGTGACGCGGGGGCGCGGTGGGACCCGCATCGCCGACCCCGGCCCCATCGCGCAGGAGGGTTTCGCCGCCGACACCGTGCTGCGCGACGTGGGTACGGGAAACCCCGACCCCGCGCTCATCCCCGACCCGACGCCGGCGCTGAGCCGCATCGTCGGTCGCCCCGTGCTGTACGGCGAGCCGGTCGTCGACGCCGACCTGGAGAAGTGGGCCGCAGGATGGCTCGCGGCCGACCTGTTGCCGGAAGACCTCCGGGTGACCGTCACGAACGGCGCGGTGGATGCGGTGGAGCGCCTGCTGTCGCAAGCGCTGACCCGCGATGACGCGGTGGCGCTGGAAGACCCCTGCTTCCTCTCGGCGATGCACACGGTGCGCGTCGGTGGCTACCGCCCCGTGGCCGTACCCGTGGACGAGGAGGGGATGACCGTCGAGGGCCTCCGTGCCGCCGTGGACGCCGGCGCGCGGGCCGTTCTGTGCACGCCGCGCGCGCAGAACCCGACGGGGGCGAGTCTGTCACCGCAGCGCGCGGAAGAACTCCGCGGCGTGCTGGCAGAGCATCCCTACGTCCTCGTCATCGAGGACGATCACTACGCGATGCTCTCGCGGCGGCCCTACACGTCGCTGATCGGTCCCGGTCACCGGCGCTGGGCGCTCGTGCGATCGGTGTCGAAGTTCCTGGGTCCCGACATGTGCCTGGCCGTGACGGCGACCGACCCGGAGACGGCGGAGCAGCTCGCGCTGCGGCTACGACCCGGGACCACGTGGGTCAGCCATCTCCTGCAGCGACTGACGCACGCTCAGGTGGCCGACCCCGACGTCTCGGCGGCCATCGAGCGCGCGGCCGAGCACTACGCCGAGCGCAACAGAGCGTTCGCCGCGCGGCTGCGCGCGCACGGCATCGCGTGCGAGGCCGGAGACGGGCTGAATCTGTGGGTCGACGTGCAGGCGCCGGCCCGGGCGGTCTCCGAGCAACTCATGCGCCGCGGCTGGCTCGCCCGCACCGGCGACGAGTTCTCGCTCTCCCCCGGCCGTGTCAGCACCCACCTACGACTGACCGTGCACGATCTCGACGACGGCTCGGCCGCGACGCTGGCGAGTGACCTCGCCGCTGCCGCGCGCGCCGCGTCCCCATCCAGAGGATGATGTTCCCGTGAAGATTCTCTCCATCCAGTCCGCCGTCGCGTACGGCCACGTCGGCAATTCGGCTGCTGTTTTCCCGCTCCAGCGGATCGGCGTCGACGTGCTGCCGGTGTACACCGTGAACTTCTCCAACCACACCGGGTACGGCGCCTGGCGGGGCCCGCTGATCGACCCGTCCGATGTCGCCGCGGTGATCACCGGTGTCGAGGAGCGGGGCGTGTTCCCGCAGATCGACGCCGTCCTCTCGGGGTACCAGGGCGGCGAGGGCATCGGAGACGTCATCGTCGATGCCGTGCGCCGCGTGAAGGCCGCGAACCCGGAGGCGCTCTACGCGTGCGACCCGGTGATGGGAAACGCCAAGTCGGGATGCTTCGTGGCCCCGGCCATCCCGGAACTGCTGCGCGAGCGCGTGGTGCCGGTCGCCGACATCATCACGCCGAACCAGTTCGAATTGGGCTTTCTCACCGGCACCGAGCCCGACACGCTGGAGTCCACACTCGCCTCGGTGGACGCGGCGCGCGCGATGGGACCGCGGACGATCCTCGTCACGAGCGTGGAGCGCCCCGACCGCGAGTCCGACACCATCGAGATGCTCGTAGCCGATGACGCGGGCGCATGGATCGTGCAGACGCCGCTGCTGCCGATGAAGGCGAACGGGTCGGGCGACGTGACCGCCGCGCTCTTCACGGCACACTACGTGCGCACCCGGGATGCCGCGGACGCCCTCGCGCGCACCGCATCCAGCGTCTTCGACCTGCTCCAGCGCACGCTCGATTCCGGAGAGCGGGAGCTGCAGCTCGTCGAGTCGCAGGAGGCCTACGCGCACCCGCGGATGCAGTTCACCGTGCGGCAGGTGCGCTGAGCCTCAGCCGTACAGGGTGTCGAACGCGGCCTCCCACTGGGGCGCGTCGGTGGGGCAGATGAACGCGGTGCCGAAGACCATGATGCTCGCCAGCCCCTGGGTGGCGGCGGGGTCTCCACCGGCGATCTCCGTGATCAGCGGGGAGCTGTCGATGTGCATGCGCGCGGTCTCGGCGTCGACCTCGTGGCCGTTGAGGATCGACGTCTCGCAGGCGTCGAGCGTCACGGCGAGGGCGACCCCGTCGTAGACCTCGTCCCACGTGCCGCCCTGGGATTCGATGTAGGCACGCTGCTGCGCGAGAAACTCCTGCTGCTCGGGCGTCTGCGGGGTGGGGAGCGAGCCATCGCTGGGCTGTCCCTGTGCGGCGAAGAACTCGTCGCGCTCGGCCAGGGCGTCGGCGGCGGGTGCCGAGGTGGCCGTCGCCGGGGCCGTCTCCTCCGCCACCGGCTCCCGCGTGTCCGAGGGCTCTGGAGCGGGCTGGACGGCCGTGCACGCGGAGACGCCGAGGGCCGCGGCCGCGGCGAGGGCGAGAAGGCCGGCGGCACGCGTGCGGCGGGGCGAGAGGGAGCTCATGCCCTCACGCTAACCCCACCCCCGACTCGCCCCCGGCTCATCGAAGGGACCCCACGCGGTCCGTGGCTCCGGGCGCTTCGACAGGCTCAGCGACCGGGTGCGTCCAGGGGCTCAGCGACCGGGTGCGCCGAGGGGCTCAGCGCAGACCGGTCCCTGAGCTTGTCGAAGGGACCCTACGCGACTGGGTCAGGGGTGGGCCAGGCGTCGGCGACGGCTTGGCGGACCTCTCCGAGCAGCTGCGGCAGCGCCTTGGTCTTGGCGATGATCGGGAAGAAGTTCGCATCCGTCGCCCACCGCGGCACGACGTGCTGATGCAGGTGGGCGGCGACGCCGGCGCCGGCGACCGCACCCTGGTTCATACCGATGTTGAACCCGTCGCACCGCGACACCGACCGCAGCACGCGCATCGCGGTCTGCGTCATCGCGCCGATCTCGGCCACCTCCTCCGTCGTCGCCTCGTCGTACGTCGCGATGTGGCGGTACGGGCAGATCAGAAGGTGCCCCGAGTTGTACGGAAACAGGTTCAAGAGCGCGTACGCGGTCTTCCCGCGCGCGACGATCAGGCCGTCTTCGTCGCTCTTGAGCGGTGCCTCATCGAAGGGGCAGACCTCGCGCAGCGGCTCCGGGCCCGCCTGGATGTACGCCATCCGGTGCGGTGTCCACAGCCGCTGGAACTCGTCGGGCACGCCGGGCAACTCGGCGGCAGCCACCAGCCGCGCGTCGTCATCCGGCGTTGTGCTCACGCGAGGTCCTCCGCGGTGTTCACGAGCGCGTGCGTGTCGATGGCCTCACGGATGCGGCGGACCGCATCGTCGACCGGCACACCGTTCTCCTGGCTTCCGTCACGGAAGCGGAACGACACCGTACCGGCGGCGCGGTCCTGCTCACCGGCGATGAGCAGAAGCGGCACCTTGTGGGTGGTGTGCGTGCGGATCTTCTTCTGCATGCGGTCGTCGCTGTGGTCGAGTTCGGCACGCACGCCATCGGTGCGAAGGCGATCGACGATGTCCCCGAGATAGTCGGCGTACTCGTCGGCGACCGGGATGCCCACCGCCTGGACGGGGGCCAGCCACACCGGGAACGCGCCGGCGTAGTGCTCGAGCAGGATCGCGAAGAACCGCTCGATCGAACCGAAGAGGGCGCGGTGGATCATGATCGGGCGGTGCTTCTCGCCGTCCGGTCCGGTGTACTCCAGGTCGAAGCGCTCCGGCAGGTTGACGTCGACCTGAACGGTCGACAGCTGCCACGTGCGTCCGATGGCGTCCTTGGTCTTCAGGTCGATCTTCGGCCCGTAGAAGGCCGCCTCCCCCGGCACCTCGGTTACCTTGAGGCCACTCGAGTGAGCCACGTTCCGCAGCGCGCCGGTCGAGTACTCCCAGAACTCGTCGGTGCCGATCCACTTCGACTTCTCGTCGTCGCGCATCGACAGCTCGAGTTCGAAGTCGTCCAGACCGAAGTCGCGCAGCATCGAGATGACGAACTCGAGCACGCGGGTGGTCTCCGCCTCGAGCTGGTCGGGGGTGACGAACAGGTGCGAATCGTCCTGCGTGAACCCCCGGACGCGGGTGAGGCCGTGCAGCGCACCCGAGAGCTCGTTACGGTAGACCGTCCCGTTCTCGGCGAGGCGCATCGGCAGGTCGCGGTAGCTGCGTGCGCGTTCCTTGTAGATGAGGATGTGCATCGGGCAGTTCATCGGCTTGAGGTAGTAGTCGACGCCCTGCTTCGTGATCTCCCCCGCCGCGTCGCGCTCCTCGTCCAAGGTGATGGGCGGGAACATGCCCTCCTTGTACGTGACGAGGTGGTTCGACTGCAGGAAGAGGTCCTGCTTGGAGATGTGCGGCGTGTACACGTAGGTGTAACCGCCCTGGATGTGGCGGCGTCGTGCGTGCTGCTCCATCTCGCCGCGGACCACCCCGCCCTTGGGATGCCACACCGACAGGCCGGAGCCGATCTCGTCGGGGAAGGAGAAGAGGTCGAGCTCCTTGCCGAGCTTGCGGTGATCGCGCTTGCCCGCCTCTTCGAGACGGTGCTGATAGGCGCGCAACTCGTCCTTTGTCGGCCACGCGGTGCCGTAGATGCGCTGCAGCTGCGGGTTCTTCTCACTGCCGCGCCAATAGGCTCCGGCGACGCGGGTCAGATCCCACCCGTTGCCGATCATGCGCGTGCTCGGCACGTGAGGGCCGCGGCAGAGGTCCTTCCACACGGTCTCGCCGTCGCGGTTGACGTTGTCGTAGATGGTCAGCTCGGTGCCGCCGACCTCCACATCCGCGCCCTCGGCGGCGGATGACCCGCCCTTCAGACCGATGAGTTCGAGCTTGAACGGCTCGCCGGCGAGTTCCGCGCGCGCTTCGTCATCGGTCACCACACGGCGGATGAAGCGCTGTCCTTCGCGGACGATGCGCTCCATCTCCTTCTTGATGGCCTTGAGGCTCTCGGGCGCGAACGGCTCGGTGACGGCGAAGTCGTAGTAGAACCCGTCGGTGATCGGCGGCCCGATCCCCAGGTTCGCCTGGGGATCGATGCGCTGCACCGCCTGAGCCAGCACGTGCGCCGTGGAGTGGCGGAGGATCGCGAGCCCGTCAGGACTGCCGAGGGTCACCGGTTCGACCTCATCCGAGGCCGTCACGACCGTGGCGAGGTCTTTCAGCTCGCCGTTGACGCGCAGAGCGACGACGGAGCGGTCGGGGAACAGGGCGAACCCGTCGGCGGGATAGGACACATCCGGCGCAGAGGCGGCATCAGTCAAGGGACTCTCCTGGGGTGGCTCGGATCAAGGCTACCGGGCCACTCATCGGGTGCCCGCGCCGGGGAATGTCTCAGCTTCGGGCGCACGTGCGCCCCGCCCGCTCAGGCGCCGGACGTTCGCTTTTCGGCACGCGCGGATGCGGCAGCGCCAGGGGCACGCAGCATCCGGGGTTCCATGGCGCGAGTCTACCGCCGTGCGCCGGGCGAATCGACGCCGAGGTGCGTCACGTCTCCGGGGCGGGCTGCAGGCGCGAGAGCCAGTACTCCGTTCGGGCGACGTGGGAGGCCGCCGCCGCCGTGGCCGCCGCGGGATCGCGCCGCGCGAGGGCTTCGACGATGGCGCGGTGCCCCTCGTCACTGGCCCGCTTGGCGGGCGCGGCGGGTCCGGAATCGAAGATCCGGTAGTGACGTCCACGCGAGCGGACGACGCTGATGAGAGAGGTCACCGTCGGGTTGCCCGCCGCCATGCAGATGGCTTGGTGGAACGCGTCGTCCAGCTCCGCGATGACATCACCGTCGGCGCTGACCTCCATCTCGTCGCACAGCTGGGACAGGCGCGCGACGAGATCGTCCGGGCCGCGGGCTGCAGCCTGCGCCGCGGCGTTTCCCTCCAACGCCCGCCGGATCTCGAAGAGCTGCAGCAGCCCCTCGAGTGGGAGGAGGTCGACCGTCAACGAGAACCCGCGGATGATGTCGGCGGGGTTCAGCCGCGACACATAGGTTCCGGATCCGTGCCGCACCTCGATGACGCCGAGGGTGGCCAGGACCCGGACCGCCTCGCGCAGGGAGCTGCGGGACACGTCGAGTTCGCGGCAGAGCTCTGCCTCGGGCGGGAACTGCTGCCCGGGCGCGAGCGAGCCGGACGAGATCATCTGCCGAAGCCCGTTGAGGGCCGTCATCATCACTGTCATGGGCAACCTCTCTGCGGTGCTCACAGCCAGTCTCGGGCGATAGTCATCAGATGACTAGCCCTATGTCAAATTGGCGCTGAAGTTCGATATGGCGGCAAGCAGCGGTTTACACGGTCAGCTCCGTCGCCCTAATGTTTGCGGGAGACCCCTGAGGTCTTATGACTTGTGAAAGTGCGGTGCATGTGATGAAGCCCGACCCGCTGGTGGCGCTTGACAGGCCGCTGTCGGCGAGCGGCGTGCCGGCGCGTGACCTGTGGGCGCTCGACAGGGAAGCCGTCCATCTGAATCACGGGTCGTACGGCGCCGTCCCGACGGCCACCACAGACCACCAGCTGGCGCTGATCCGGCTCATGAACGCCGCGCCGGGCCGATGGTTCACCCGCCTGCCGACTCGCGTGGGGGAAGCGCGCCAGAGCATCGCGGAGTTCCTGGGTACGAATCCCGAGCAGACGGCGCTCGTGCCCAATGCCAGCGCCGGGGTGTCCGTCGTGCTCCAATCCCTCGACCTGCCGCGCGGAGCCGAGATCCTCGTCACGGATCACGCCTACGGGGCCGTTCGGATGGCGGCCGAGCGCACCGCCCGGCGGGCCTCCGGCGTCGTGACCGAAGTGTCCATCCCCCTGGAGGCATCGGACGACGACGTCACGGACGCGCTCGTGGACGCCCTCTCCGAGCGCACAGCGCTCGTCATCGTGGATCAGATCTCATCCGCCACCGCCCGGGTGTTCCCCGTGGGCGACATCGCCCGTCGATTGCGCGAGCACGGTGTTCCGCTCCTGGTGGACGCCGCACACGCCCCCGGGATGCTGGACAGGCCCGCGGACGACGAAGACGTCGACTACTGGATCGGAAACCTGCACAAGTGGGCCTGCGCCCCCCGCGGCACGGCGGCGCTCGTCGCGTCGCCGCGCATCTCGGACGCGCTCTTCCCGATCATCGACTCGTGGGGCGCGCCGCATCCCTTCCCGATGCGCTTCGACACGCAGGGAACCGTCGACCTCACCTCCTACCTCGCCGCGCCGCACGCCCTTCGCCTCATCGAAGAGGAGTTCGGCTGGGACCAGGTGCGCGACTACTCGACGCGGCTCGCCACCGAGGCGCAGGCGAGCGTCGCCGCCGCCCTGGAAGAGGCCGTGGATGAATCCGCTGCCGTGGACGTCGCCGCCCCGGCGCCGATGATGCGCCTCGTCGCCCTGCCGCCCGGTCTCGTGGCCAGCCCGAGCGACGCGCACGTACTGTCGGCCGCCCTCGCCCGCCTCGGCTTCGAGACGGCGATCACCTCGTGGGGAGGCCGCGGGTTCCTGCGCCTGTCCGCCCACGTATACAACACCGCGGACGACTACGCCCGCTTCATCGAGCGCGGCGTGCCCGTCATCGCCGCCGGCCACCGGGCCAGAACCGCCACCGGTGGCAGCCTCGAGCAGGCCGTGGCCGATCTCTCCCCCTCTTAACCCGCCGATCGCCGGTGAGACGGCGATCAACCCTTGAGTGCAACGAAGCCCTAACGACAATCGGAGGAACAGATGAATAAGCGGATGAGTGCGGCGATAGCCGTCACCGCGGCCAGTGCCCTGGCCCTGACAGGATGCGCGGGGTCGTCCGGAGACGACACGGTCAACCTGCGCATGGTCGAGACGCTGACCAACCCGGTACGGCAGGAAATTCTCGGAGAGCTCATCACGCAGTTCGAGGAGGAGAACCCCGGAGTCACCGTGGAGCTCGTCTCGCCCCCGAACGAGCAGGCCCTCACCACCGTGCAGCAGATGCTGCAGGCGGGGGACGGCGTCGACGTGCTCGAGGTGCAGGACTCGACCGTGGGCCCGTTCACGGCCAACGACTGGATCTACGACATGAGCGCCGACCTCGAGGACTGGGAGGGCTGGGACGAACTCACCCCGAACGCCGCCTCCTTCGCCAACGAGGGGGGTCCGACCTATCTGATCCCCTATGGCTTCTACGGGCTGAGCCTCTTCTACCGCACCGACCTCATCGCCGAGGCAGGCTTCGACGAGCCGCCCCACAGCTGGGAGGACATGATCGAGATGGCCGCGGCCATCAACGACCCGTCGTCGAACACGTACGGCTACGCGTTCCGCGGCGGTACGAACGGTGCCTCCAACGCCGCCGCCATCATCACCGCCTACGCGGCGGACCTGATCGACCCGGAGAGCGCGTTCCTTCTCGAGGACGGGTCCACGGTCTTCTCGACGCCCGAGGCGCAGCAGGCGATGGACGACTATGTGCAGCTCTTCCAGACCGGTTCCCCGCCCTCGTCGATCGCGTGGGGTTACCCGGAGATGGTGCAGGGCTTCGCGTCCGGCTCGACGGCGTTCCTGTTGCAGGATCCCGAAGTCATCGCGACGATCCGCGACGACTCGACACTCACCGAAGACCAGTGGAGCACCACGCCGCTGCTCGTCGGACCCTCCGGCAAGGCGGCACAGCCGCTCGCCTCGGCCGGATGGGGTGTCGCCGAGAGCAGCGAGCACAAGGAAGAAGCCGTCGAGCTGGTGAAGTTCCTCTCCTCCGGCGAGGCTCCCCTCACCTTCGCGAAGGGCAACTCGCTCATTCCGATCGTGACCTCGGCGCAGGACGACCCGTTCTTCAGCGAGGGCCCGTGGGCGACGTACGTCGCGATGAACGAGCAGCCGGAGACGTACATGACCGTCATCCAGCCCCGTGGCGTCGCGTGGTGGACCGAGTGGGAAGAGAAGGCCGACCGGGAACTGCAGTCGGTGCTGCTCGGTGACCTCACCACGGAGGACCTGCTGGCCGGGTGGGATGTCTTCTGGTCTGAGAAGTACGCGTCCGAGAGCTGACACGCGTGGTCGACACACTCCGGGAGCGGCGTCCCCCCGCGGACGCCGCTCCCGAGCGCCCCTCGGGTGATCGCGGTTCGCGGCGGCGGGCGTTCACGCGCCGCCGCGCGGGGACGATCGCTCTGTTCCTGGCGCCCGCATTCCTGTTCGTTGCCGTCTTCACCTACTACCCGATGGTCTCCGGCAGCCTCGGGGCATTCCGCACCTGGACGATCTACAACGTCACCGAGCAGCCCTGGACCGGCCTGGAGAACTTCCGCGCCGTCCTGTCCGACCCGCTGTTCTACAACACCGTCGGCAACACGATCGTCTGGGTCGTCGGGTCGATCGTGCCGCAGTTCGTGATCGGCTTCGCACTCGCCCTGTGGATGCGGCGCAAGTTCCGTTTCCGCGGTGTGTACCAGGCGCTGGTGTTCTTCCCGTGGGCGATCTCGGGCTTTCTCATCGGCATCCTCTTCCGCTGGATGTTCAACAGCGAGTTCGGCGTCATCAACGACCTGCTGATGCGGTCGGGCCTGGTCGACAGTCCGCTGCCCTGGCTGGCGACGCCGGCGCTGGCGATGCCCGCGGTGATCATCGCCAACGTCTGGTACGGCGTCACCTTCTTCGCCATCATGATCCTCGCCGCGTTGCAGTCGGTGCCCGATGAGCTCTACGAGGCGGCGGCGCTGGACGGTGCGGGGAAGCTGCGCGTCTTCTGGAACGTCACCATCCCCTACATCCGCACCACCTTGGCGCTGACCGTGCTGTTGCGAACGATCTGGATCTTCAACTTCCCGGATCTCATCTTCGGGATGACCGCCGGGGGTCCCGGGGGTCGCACGCACATCGTCACGAGCTACATGATCGCCACCACCCAGCAGGGAGAGTTCGGGCGCGCCAGTGCCCTCGGCCTGATCGTCATGCTCGTCCTCGCGATCTTCGCGGTGTTCTACCTGCTGGCGACGCGGGAGAAGAAGGAGGTCTCCCGGTGATCACCACACAGTCCCGGACCAGCAAGATCGTGCGCTTCGTGGCGCTGGGGATCTGGTTGGTCATCACCCTCTTCCCCCTCTACTGGATCGTCGTGACGGCGCTGAAGCCCCGCAACGACATCTACGCCTTCCCGGTGGAGTACTGGCCGCAGACGTTCTCGTTCGAGAACTTCGAGAACCTGTTCCGGGTGTCGAACTTCGGCACGTACCTGCTCAACAGCATCATCGTGTCCGTCGTGGCCGCGATACTGGTCACTCTGATCTCGCTGTTGTCGGGGTACATCCTGGCCCGCTTCGAGTTCCGCGCGAAGACGACGGTGCTGATGGCGTTCCTCGTCACCCAGATGATCCCCGGCTTCATCGCACTCGGTCCGCTCTACCAGCTGATGGTCGACCTGAACCTCGTCAACGACCGGACGGGACTCGTGCTGGTGTACATCGCCATGTGCATACCGTTCTCCACGATCCTGCTGCGCGGGTTCTTCGAGAACGTTCCCGACGCCCTGGAAGAAGCGGCGATGATCGACGGATGCAGCCGCATCACGGCGCTGTTCCGGGTGATCGTGCCCGTCATGACCCCGGGGATCGTCGCCGCGTTCATCTTCAACTTCGTCAGCTGCTGGAACGAGTTGTTCCTGTCCGTCACGCTGCTGACATCGGACGCGAACAAGACGGTGCCGACGGCGCTGAACGGGTTCATCACCAGTTACAACATCGACTGGGGTTCGATGACCGCCGCCGCCGTGCTGACGATCATCCCGACCATGGTGCTGTTCGCCTTCGCCAGCAAGTACATCGTCCAGGGGCTCACGTCGGGGGCCGTGAAGGGCTGAGAGGGCGCCTCGGCGCTCTGGTCGGGTGCCGTGGTACTGGGCGGCGACGTCACCGTCCGGAACCCGCGGCGCGGGTGATCGCGTCCGCACCGGCGCGATGTGTGCGGGGGCCGTGGACGCGACGGGTGTGACGCTGTGGCTGGACGTTCACGGCGCCGTACGCGACCTGTGCGCGGCGCTCGGATGGGGGTCAACGCCCTGGCGTACCGGTTGCGTGGCACGGCGCTGTTCCTCTCCATCGACCCCGCCTCGCGCAGCGACGCGGTGGACGAGGACGTCACCTACCGCTGGGAGCAGCCCTGGGGCGCCACCGACCGGCCCGACGACGCGGAGTGAGCACCCGCATCGCCGCTCAGCCGCAGATGTCGCGCATGCCCTCCGCGGATGTCTGCAGGTCGGCGGCGGCCGTCTGCATTGCGGCGACCTGCTCCTCGGTCGGTGTGCCTGACTGCAGGGCCACCAGCTGATCGGCGAAGGACGCGAACTGAGCCTGGAAGGCGCTGAGGGCCGTTCCCACCTCGTTATTCGTGATCTGCCCCGCGGCGTCGCCGAGGCCGGTCTCGATGGTTTCCAGCGCTGACATCACGGCGGCCTGGTCCGACGGATCGGTGAGCGCGGCGTTCACGTCCTCCTGGACCGACGCCATGGTGTCGTTCGCGATGAGGCATGCCTCCTCGACGGTCTGCTCCCCGCCGGCGGGCGCCGAGCTCTCCGTCGTGGGCTCCTGGCTGGCCGACGTGCTCGGCGTCGGGGTCGGGGTCGGGCTCGGTTCGGCGGGTCCGCCGCATCCGGTCAACGCGAAGACAGCCGCGGCGGCGAGAAGAGTGAGCGTCGGGATCATCGGCTTGCGCATCGGGGGTTCCGTTCGGGGTCTGGGGGGCACGCGTGTACCCCCACGACTCTGCCAGACCCGGCGGCGCCGCGAAGCGCGTGCGCGTCGGAGAGGGATGCAGCCCTCAGCGGGTGTCGGCGAGCGTTTCTCGGATGAGCTCGATCAGGGCCGCCGCTGCCGCGCTTGGACGACGATCTGCCGGACTGGCGAGCGACATCGGCCACAGGAGCTCGGCGTCGAGGAGGGGAACAGTGCTCACCGCCGCGTCGGCGCGGTTGGCGAACCGCGGGAGCAGGGCGATTCCGAGCCCATGCCCGACGAAGTCGCTGATGGTCCCCACGTCCGCGACCTCGATGGTCACCCGGCGGGACACTCCGGCGTCGCTGAAGGCCCGATCGACCAGCGTGCGATTGCCGTAGCCGACGGGAGAGTCGATGAAGTCGAGACCAGCGAGGTCGCCGAGCCGCGCAGAGCCGTGCGCCGCCAGCGCGTGCCCGGTCGGCACGATGAGGTCGATGGGTACCCGGGCGACATCGACCAGCTCGATGGAGGCCGGGCGACCTCCGGGCATCGACACGAGTGCCAGGTCGAGTCGCCTCTCCCCCAGGGCTTCGACGAGCCCCTGCGAACCCCCGCTCGGTGCCGCCGTCACCTGCACCGAGACGTGAGGGTGCCGCACACGGAACCGCCCGAGGATGGCGGCCAGATCGACGATCCCGACCGACGTCATCGTCCCGATCCGGACGGTGCCGCGGATTCCGCCCTGCACAGCGCCGACCGCATCCCGCGCATCTGCGGCAGCCTGCAGGGTCTTGCGCGCCTCCACGAGGAGTGCTGCCCCGGCCTCCGTGAGCTCCACGCGCTTGGTGCTGCGCTCCAGCAGCACCGCGCCCAGCTCTTTCTCCAGCGACTTGATCGCCGCTGAGACCGCCGACTGCACGACGTGCACCCGCGCCGCCCCCCGGGTGAAGCTCCGCTCCTCGGCGACGGCGACGAAATACTCCAGGTGGCGTAACTCCATCGGGCAATTATCGCCGATCGCGATCATCATCACCGGGATTAGGCGTTGGACTTGATCGAAACCGAAGCGCAGGCTGGTGATCCCACCACTTTTCTGGAGCCCCGCGTGTCCGCTGCCACCG
The DNA here is from genome assembly GCF_057197605.1 of Microbacterium sp. Z11_20. Classification (NCBI taxonomy): domain Bacteria; kingdom Bacillati; phylum Actinomycetota; class Actinomycetes; order Micrococcales; family Microbacteriaceae; genus Microbacterium; species Microbacterium sp. Z11_20. The sequence continues at coordinate 676,342 of NZ_JBXVOQ010000001.1, forward strand.
CACCCGTCCCGATCCACCCTGCCCTCCACCGACGGACGCGTACGCATGTGCGCCATCACGCCGGGTTCTGGATGATCGCGTTCGCGTTCTTCGTGGCGATGGCGTTCTCGGCCCTGCCTGCGCCGCTGTATCCCCTGTACCAGGAGCGCGACGGGTTCTCCACGTTCACGATCACGATCATCTTCGCGGCGTACGGGGTGGGGGTCATCGTCAGCCTGATGCTCGCCGGACATGTCTCCGACTGGGTCGGGCGGAAGAAGATCCTCCTTCCCGCCCTCGCGCTGGAGTTGGCCGCTGCCGTCCTCTTCCTCACGGTTCCGGACTTGTGGGCGATCCTCGTCGCCCGCCTCCTCTCGGGACTCGGGATCGGGATGCTGACCGCCACCGCGACGGCGCACCTGCACGACCTGCACGCGAAGCACCGGCCCGATGCGTCCAAGCGCCGCTTCGAGATCGTCTCGACGGCCGCCAACCTCGGTGGCATCGGCTCGGGGCCGCTCATCGCGGGCCTGCTCGCACAGTACGTCGACGCCCCGTTGACCACGCCGTACGTGGTCTTCGCCGTCCTGCTCGTACTCAGCGTCATCGGGGTGCTGCTCACCCCCGAGACGGTCGAGGAGCGCCTCGTGAAGCCGCGCTACCGTCCGCAGCGGGTGAGCGCGCAGCACGGTGATCGCGTGGCGTTCCTGGGCGCGCTGGCCTCGGGATTCGTCGCGTTCGCCCTGCTCGGACTCTTCACCTCGGTCGCGCCGGGGTTCATCGCCGGGTCTCTGGATGAGTCGTCCCGCGCGGTCGCAGGAGGCGTCGTCTTCGTCGTCTTCGCCACTGCTGCGGTGGCCCAGACCGCGACGACCCGGATGGCGCTCGCGAGCCGACGGCTCTATGGACTCGCCGCCCTCGCGGCCGGCCTCGTCGTGCTCGTCGTCGGAATGGCGTCCGTCAGCCTGCCGGCCTTCCTCGTCGGCGGCATCCTCGCCGGTGCGGGCGCCGGCATGCTCTTCACCGCCGCGATCGGCACGGTATCGGCCGGGGCGGCCCCGGAGAGGCGGGGCGAGGCGCTCGCGGGGCTCTTCCTGGTCTCCTACCTCGGATTGAGCGTGCCCGCGGTGGGAATCGGCGTGGCCACCCTCGTGGTCACCCCGCTCGCCGCAATGGGCGGGCTCGCGGTCATCCTGCTCCTGGTCATCGTCGGTCTCGGCGTGCTCACCGTTCGCGGCCGACGCGCGTGAGGCGAACCCGGCCGTGAGGCGAACCCGCCCGTGAGGCGAACCCGGCCGTGGCGCTGAACCGCCCGTGTGAAACGAATCTCGCTCTCAGGCCGGCGGGTTCGAGCCGGCCGGGCGTTCGACCGCCGAGGCCCATACCCACGTCCGCATCTGCGTCTCGCCCACCCGGAACCGGATGCCGATGGCCCGCGGCGTCCATCGCAGGGCCTCCGCATCCACCCGCACCGGGCTATCGCCGAAGCGCACCCACGCCCGCACGGGTTCGGGGATCGGCGTGATGGTGAGCGGATGCCGGTCGAGTTCGAGCTCCCCCGGAGACAGCGTCTGCAGCGGCCCATCGCGTGAGACGCGCTCGAGGATGCGGTCATCCATGCGCGCGTCGACGCGATGCGCGTATCGCCGATTCGTCCCCACCGCCCTGCCTCCTGCCACCCCGACCCTAGGTGTGAGCGACGACATGGCCACCGCACCCCGAAGCGTCTGCGGCGACGTCGAGCCGGAGCCGCGTGCCTGGGGGTGGTTGGCGTTATGGTCACGCGCATGGCGGAGCGCGTCGAGCTGTGGTGGGCGCGTCGGCAGTTCTCCAAGGGCGCCGACGTGCCGTATCCGGTGGGGACGTATCGCGAGGCATGGGCGCCGTACCCGATGCTGATCCGGCTGTACCATCCCGACCTGAACGCCGGGATCACCCTCACGCAGATCCCTCCGGCCGCTGACGTGCTGCTGTGCTGGCAGTGCGATGCCGGTCACCGATTCGCCGCGACACCCGCCGAGCAGCGCAGCCGGCCGGGGCGGGAACGCCGCCGGTCGGCCTGGTGCCCGGACTGCGCCGCGCTGGCCAGGCCCGTGCCCGTCCGAACGCCGGACTCCCCGCCCCGGCCGCCCAAGGCGAAGAGAGTGCTCTGCGCGAAGACGCCGGAGCTGCCCGCGGGTGACGCGTTCGTGAGCGAATGCGCACCGAAACCCGCGTCGGCCGTTGAAGCACGGCTGCGTGCGGAGCTGTTCGCGCGCCTGGCTCTCACCCCAGGGTTCAACGCGGTCCGCACCGCGCGACCCTTCTTCGAGCACCTCGAGGTCTGGCCCGACATCCTCCTCCCGGAGCTGCACATCGCCGTGGAGTACGACAGCACCGGCCGCCACGGGCTCGAGCACGTCGGCGCTCGCGAGCAGTCCGACCGGAGGAAGGATCGGCTGCTGCGCACCGCGGGATGGGAGGTCGTGCGCATCCGGACGGGGAAGCTGGAGAAGCTCGGCCCCTACGACCTGCAGCTGAACGCGCTCGGGCAGCGCCGCGTCGATCGCGTCGTGGACACCCTCCGCGACATCCGCGGCCCTCTCGTCATCGACGCGTACCTGCGGTGACCGCGACGCCGCAATCCGGAGGGGGTCGGCTCAGCTTGGCGTGTCAGCCGTGCCATTGCGGAGCGCTGAGGTTCCCTGGAGCTCTTCCTGACGCTCAGATCTCGCCGCGGCGCTGACCTTCCGGCCGTGGATGAAGAGGAGGAGGACCTTTCGCCAGTACGGTTCGCCGACCGCCAATGGGCTGGACCCATGCTCCGCCGCGGCGGACAACAATGCCGTGACACCTAGCGCGACAACCAACAGTGGGCCAGCCCACACCGCCCGCGTAAGGTACGGCCAGATCAGAGCGAGGAAGACGACAAAGACCAGAACGAAGCCCACCCACGCCCGGCGGGACTCCGCCTTGATGAGGAGGCCCAGACCGATGCCGAAGACGAGAGACGCCAGGTAGACACCCGCCTCACTTGTCAGAAGTTCACCCATTTCGATTCCTGTTTCAGTGGTCGGTCGAAGGCTGCATACGGCTAGCACTGGGTGTGGCTCATCGCTCCCGGGAGCGATGAGCCACCATGACGTGGAGGGCCCTCTCGCGACAGGTTGTTCGCGGTGGCGGCCTGAACCTGAAGGTAGCCCAACCACGCGCCGCGCGCGATAAGGAGCGTGTGATCTTCACCAGCGCTGCCCCGAACCGGGGGGGCGGACGCACGCCGACAACGCAGAAAACCCCCGGAAATCCGGGGGTTTTGTTGTGCGCGATACTGGGATCGAACCAGTGACCTCTTCCGTGTCAGGGAAGCGCGCTACCGCTGCGCCAATCGCGCCCTAAAAGGCTATTCGGTTATGTGAGTGGAGGTGGCGACGGGATTCGAACCCGTGTAAACGGCTTTGCAGGCCGGTGCCTAGCCGCTCGGCCACGCCACCGTGTGTGGTTCGACCCACGTGTCGTGATCGGCTTTCGGGTTTCCCCGGGTGGCGATCCACTCGAGCGGATGACGAGACTCGAACTCGCGACCCCAACCTTGGCAAGGTTGTGCGCTACCAACTGCGCTACATCCGCGTATCCAGGTTTCCCCGGGCACTCGAATGACTTTATCCCATCCCGACCCCTCCTTCAAACCAGCACGCCCCGAGCGTGTCGCCGGGCCACGCGGTCAGCGGCGGACGCGGCATCCGGTAATATCGACCACGGCCCTGCGGGGCCGACGGGCGATTGGCGCAGTTGGTAGCGCGCTTCCTTCACACGGAAGAGGTCATCGGTTCGAGTCCGGTATCGCCCACCACCGAGTATCCGCAGGTTGAACCCGCGCGTCGCCGCCAGAACCGCCGGCTATCAGGCTCACTGGTTGAGTCGGTCGACCTCCGCAACCAGTTCGAGGCGGGTCAGCAGAAGCTCGCCGTCAGAGGCCATACCGCCGAGCGGGTAGAAGGCCACCAGGACAGCGACGAACGCAAACAGCGGGACTTGCCGCCATCGCCTCTCCCAGAGTGTGACGCCGAGTGCGGCGGCGGCGGCGAGGATTGCGATGGTCCGGCCGGCGACAGCGGCGAACGCCATTCGAACCGCTGTGTCCTCGGTGAGGGGCCCCCAGCTGTTGCATGCGAGCACGAGCGCGAACGGGATGATGAAGATCCCCAGCGACAGGATGAGCGTCCGGCTGACGCGGCGGCGGCGGTGAGTGGACGGCTCGGCGACGGCAGCGCTCATGCGGCGACCACATCCGGCCCCGGCATACGTAGTGAAGCCCCCGGCTGGCATCCTTGCGGATGTCGGCCGGGGGCTTTGGTTGTTCCCGGGTCGCCCCGGTCACAGCTCGGTCTGCCGCACTCGCTCAGCTTCTCCCGCAACCCCCAGGCGGTTCGAATCCGATTGCGTGCATTCGGCAGTCCGTCTTTGCCGTTCTCGCCACTCCCCAGTGGCCCGAACGCATTTGCAACGCTAGCGGTCAGCTGGCGCCCATTTGGGCGTCTTCAGGGTTACTTCAGGAAGCATCGCGGATACCTTGCGGAACGCGCTCAGGCGCCGGTGCGCCAGCCGTACCGACGACGCAGACCCGCCGCCACGCGCGCGAAGCGGGCGGCGTCGAGGGCGGAGGCTTCGCGACGCATGCCGTGCTCGTGCACGCTGTAGAGCTGGCTGATGTCCACCCAGGAGGGCCGGTGCCGGGCGTCCCACTCCCCCGGGCCGAGCGCCACGTAGTCGGCGGAGCCGTCATGCGCGGTGCTCGTGAGGCGAACGGCGTAGACGCGGTCGGGGCTCTGCCGTCCGATGACGAGCACGGGGCGATCCTTGCCGCGACCGTCGCGCTCCTCGTAGGGAACCCAGGTCCACACGATCTCGCCCGCGTCCGGCGCACCGTCCGCATCAGGGGCGTAGGCGATGACCAGGCCTTGCACGCCTGGTGGCACCAGCTCCACTGTGGCGGTCGTGCCCGACCCTCCGGGGTCGCCACCTGAAGCCGGCTTCGGGCCCACGGCGCGCCGCGTCGAAGGGCGGAGGAGACGGGAGAGCGCGGAGACGAGTCGAGACGGCACACGCACACCCTAGCGAGCGCGCAGGCACGGCGAAGGGGCGCCGCGGATCACTCCGCGACGCCCCTTCGGACGGTGTGGGTCAGTCCCGGCTGTCGGCCAGAACGTATCCCGCTTCACCGTGGACGATGGTGTCGATGCCGGCGACCTCGTCCTCGTTCTTCACGCGGAAGCCCATGGTCTTCTCGATAGCGAAGCCGATGATGTAGGCCAGGACGAAGGAGTAGACGAGAACCGCGATGGCAGCGATGGCCTGCACGAGCAGCTGCGTGAACTCGCCGCTGTAGACCAGGCCGGTGCCGTTGGCGAAGAAGCCCAGGTAGAGGGTTCCGATCAGACCACCGACGAGGTGGATGCCCACCACGTCCAGCGAGTCATCGAAGCCCCACCGGTACTTCAGCTCCACCGCGAGGGCGCACGCGGCGCCGGCGATCAGGCCCAGCACGATCGCCCAGAACGGCGTCAGCGACGCGCAGGCCGGCGTGATGGCGACGAGGCCCGCGACGGCACCGGATGCGGCGCCCACCGACGTCGGCTTGCCATCCTTGAGCTTCTCGACCAGGAGCCAGGCCAGCAGTGCCGCAGCGGGAGCGGCGATCGTGTTGACGAAGGCGAGCGCGGCGGTGCCGTCGGCGGCGAGCTCGGAGCCGGCGTTGAAGCCGAACCATCCGAACCAGAGCAGGCCGGCACCGAGGAGGACGAACGGCGGGTTGTGCGGGACGTGCACGCCCTTCTGGAAGCCGACGCGCTTGCCGAGCACCAGCGCGAGGGCGAGGGCTGCGGCACCGGCGTTGATGTGAACGGCCGTGCCACCGGCGAAGTCGATCGCGCCGACGCCGAACCACTCCTGCATCCCGTAGGTGATCCAGCCGCCGTACGCGAAGGAGCCGTCGTCACCCAGGCCGAAGTTGAACACCCAGCTGGCGACGGGGAAGTAGACGATCGTGGCCCACAGCGCGGCGAAGACCATCCACGCCCCGAACTTGGCGCGGTCGGCGATGGCGCCCGAGACGAGTGCGACGGTGATGATGGCGAAGGTGGCCTGGAAGGCGACGAAGGCCAGCGGCGGGTAGGCCGCGTCCTCCGGAGTCTCCAGCAGGCTCGACAGGCCGAGAGCCGACCAATCGATCGACCAGGGTGCGATGATCCCCTCAGCTCCGGGGAAGGCGATGGCGTAGCCGTAGAGGACCCAGATCACGCCGATGAGGCCCATCGCCCCGAAGCTCATCATCATCATGCTGATGACGCTCTTGGCCTTGACCAGGCCGCCGTAGAAGAACGCGAGTCCTGGCGTCATCAACAGGACGAGTGCTGCCGCTATCAGGATGAATGCTGTGTTGCCTTGATCCATCTTGGAGAGAACCTCTCTGCAGGGACGCAGGTGTCGCGTCGGGTGCCCCCAGTGTCCCCACCGCGGGTTACCACCGCCTTCCGTGCGCTGTTTCCGGCGTGTTACGGGCAGCGCGTGCGGGTAAACATCGTGTTTCGGCGCACCCCGAGGATCACTCGGATCCTTGACCGGCCGGACTCACGCGTGGGTCAGGGCGACCAGACGCGAGATCGCGCGAAGGTACTTCTTGCGGTAGCCGCCCGCGAGCATCTCAGCACCGAAAACCGCGTTCAGCGGGACGCCGGTGGCCCGGAGCGGGATCTGCGCGTCGTAGGCGCGATCGATGAACGCGACGAGGCGGAGCGCGGCCGATTGGTCCTCCAGCACGGTGACGTCGCGGATCCCGATCAGGGTGACGTCGTCGAGGAGACGGATGAACCGCGAGGGATGCACGCGCGCGAGGTGGGAGACCAGAGCGCCGAACTCGTCGTCGGACGCGACACCGGTCGCGCTGGCCGCGTCGAGCTCGGCCGCGTACTCGTCGGGGGTGCGCACGACGGCCGTGCCGTCGATCGCGCGCTGGCGGTAGTCGGTGCCGTCGATGCGCATCGTGTCGAAACTGGACGCCATCGCGTGGATTTCGCGCAGGAAGTCCTGCGCGGCGAACCGTCCCTCCCCGAGCGCGTTGGGTGGGGTGTTGGATGTCGCGGCCAGACGGGTCCCCGAGGAGACCAGCTCCCCCAGCATCCGCGTCATCACCATGGTGTCGCCCGGGTCGTCCAACTCGAACTCGTCGATGCAGAGGAGGTCGGCGCCGCGGAACAGTTCGACGGTGTTCTGGTAACCCAGCGCCCCCACCAAGGCCGTGTACTCGATGAACGAGCCGAAGTACTTCCGGCGAGCCGGCAGGGCGTGGTAGATCGACGCCAGCAGGTGCGTCTTGCCGACGCCGAACCCGCCGTCCAGGTACACCCCGGGCTTCGTCTCCGGCGCCTTCTTGGCGCGGCGGAAGAATCCGCCGCGGGCCGCGGGCGCTCCCGCGCCGGAGAACGCCATCAACGTCTCCTTCGCCTCCCGCTGCGACGGGTAGGCGTCGTCAGCGCGGTACGAGTCGAACGTCGCCTCGTCGAACTGGGGCGGGGGGACCAGCGCTGCGACCATGTCCGAGCCGGTCACTTCGGGAGTCCGATCCGCCAGATGGACGATCCCGGTCGCGGTGGAGGTGCCTGTCGAGGTCATTCGCCGTCCTGTGTCGCCGTCTTAAGAACGTGGAGCGCGCCCCCCGGAGCGGATCTAGAGTCGAAGGAGGCGTGTCCAGCCTACGCCGAACCACCCACCGTCCCGCCCGAGGAGCCACCATGACCGTCGAGTTCGACACCACGTCCGAGAAGTTCGCCGAGTACGCCGCGCCCGGGCGGCTGGTCACCGGCGAATGGCTCGAGGCGCACCTGGGCGAGCCCGGCCTGGCGGTGGTGGAATCCGACGAAGACGTCCTCCTCTACGAGATCGGCCACATCCCGGGTGCGGTCAAGGTCGACTGGCACACCGAACTGAACGACCCCGTCGTGCGCGACTACATCGACGGCGCGGGCTTCGCCGAACTCATGAGCCGCAAGGGCATCTCCCGCGACGACACCGTCGTCATCTACGGAGACAAGAACAACTGGTGGGCCGCCTACGCGCTGTGGGTCTTCTCGCTGTTCGGTCACGAGGACGTGCGGCTCCTGGACGGCGGACGCGACAAGTGGATCGCCGAAGGACGCCCGATCACCACCGACGCGCCCGCCCCCGCCCCCACCGACTACCCGGTGGTCGAGCGCAACGACGCGCTGCTGCGGGCGTACAAGGAGGACGTGCTCGCCCACCTTGGCCAGCCGCTGGTCGATGTCCGCAGCCCCGAGGAGTACTCCGGCGAGCGGACTACGGCGCCGGCGTACCCCGAAGAGGGCGCTCTGCGGGCCGGTCACATCCCGACCGCGCAGAACGTGCCGTGGGCCAAGGCCGTGGCCGCGGACGGCGGATTCAAGCCGCGCGCAGAACTCGACACGATCTACCGCGAAGGCGCAGGGCTGACGGACAGCGACTCGATCGTGGCGTACTGCCGCATCGGTGAGCGCTCCAGCCACACGTGGTTCGTGCTCCGGCACCTCCTCGGGTTCGAGAACGTGCGCAACTACGACGGCTCGTGGACCGAATGGGGCAGCGCTGTGCGCGTGCCCATCGCCACCGGGAGCGAGCCGGGGGCGCTGCGGCAGGCGCCGTGACCGTCGGCGAGGCCGTGGCGTGACGGCGATCCCGTCCGCCACCATGCGGAGCGTGGGATGATAGCGGGGATGTCCGAAACCGCCCTTCCCGCACCGCTGGCCGCCATCCGTGACGAGTTCCTCGAACTCGACGAGCCGGACCGGCTTCAGCTGCTGCTCGAGTATTCGCAGGAGCTGCCGTCCGTCCCCGCGCAGTACGACGGGCACCCGGAGATGTGCGAACGGGTCGTGGAGTGCCAGTCGCCCGTGTACATCGTGGTGGACGTGGACGCCGACGATCGCGTGGCGATGCACGCCACCGCGCCCGCCGAGGCGCCGACCACCCGCGGATTCGCCAGCATCCTCGTGCAGGGCATGAGCGGGCTCAGCGCGGACGAGGTGCTCGCGATTCCGGACGACTTCCCCCGGAGCATCGGGCTCACCCGTGCGGTCAGCCCGCTCCGCATCGCGGGGATGACCGGAATGCTGCTGCGCGCCAAGCGCCAGGTGCGCGCCAAGCGCGCGGCCTGACATGCGGGTGAGGGAGGTCGTCCCCTCCGCCTCGGGCGACCACGATATCTCCGACGCCGACGGCCGCGCCTGGCTCGAGTCGGTGTACGCGCGGGACGATTCCCGCTACGTGCGTCTGAACATGATCACCTCCCTCACCGGCGCCGCAGCCGGCGCGGACGGCACGAGCAACACCCTCACCAGCCCGACCGACCGGGCGCTGCTCGGAATCATCCGTGCGCATGCGGACGTCGTGGTCGTGGGGGCGGCCACCGTGCGAGCCGAGGGATACCAGGTTCCTCGCCTCGCCCGGCTGGCGATCGTGACGTCGAGCGGCGATCTGGCCGGTCACCGCCTCACGGGCGCCGCCGACCGGGTGCTTCTCGTGTGCCCCGCCGGCCGAGCGGATGAGGTGCGCGCGCGAGCAGATGTCTCCGAGGCCGTGGTTGTGCCTGTCCCCGGCGATGCCGGCGACCTGCACCCGCAGGCGATCGTCGAGGCGTTGGCGGCCCGCGGAATGGAACGGGTCGTCTGCGAGGGCGGGCCGTCACTGGCCGAACGCTTCGCCGCCGCCGGCGCGATCGACGAATACTGCGTTACCGTCGCTCCCGTGCTGGAGGCGCCCGGCACGCCCTTCCTGCCCGTCGCGGCTCGGCTGGACACCGACGTGGTCGGGATGCTTGTCGACGAGGCGGCGTTCAGCTATCTGCGTCTGCGCCCTCGGACGTCAGCCCCTGGCGGCGCAACCACTCCGTGATCGCGGTGGACCACCGTTCCTGGTCGTAGTTCCACAGCTTGGTGTGCCGCGCGACGGAGAAGGTGTGCATCTCCACGAGATCGGGTCGCGCGGCGGCCAGCAGGTGGGATGCGTCGGAGGGCACGAACCCGTCGTCATCGCTGTGCAGCAGGAGGATCGGGTGGTGCAGCTCGGCCGCGCGTGCGACGCCGTCGAGACGGTCGAACGGAATCGCCGTCCCGGTGCGGGCGACAGGAGCTGCCCATTCCGACCCCAGCGCGCTCAGCGCGAGTCCGGTCACGGGAGCCGGGAGGCGCAGCTGTCGGGCCTGATACCCGAGCACGACGCGCCAGTCGACCACCGGCGACTCCAGAATCAGTCCGACGATGACGTCCTGGTGGGGCGAGTTCAGTTCCACCTGGAGCGCGATGGCCCCGCCCATGGACCAGCCCATCACCACCACGCGGCGCGCGCCGGCACGGCGCGCGTACCCGATCGCCGCATCCACGTCGCGCCACTCGGTGGCGCCCAGGGTGTAGGTCCCGGTCCGGCTGCGCGGAGCGTCTCCGTCGTTGCGATAGGACACCAGCATCGAGGTGTAGCCGAGCGAGTGGAAGAGCGCCACGGCGCGCAGGCCCTCGGCGCGCGTCGTGCCGCGGCCGTGCACCTGGATGACCCACAGGTCCGATTCCTCGGCCGCCGGGAAGATCCACGCGGGGCACGGCCCGACCGAGGCGCCGATCAGTTCACTCCGAAACGGCAGCTGCAGGTCTTCCGGACGATCGAAGTACCAGCCGCTGAACGACGCATCCGGAGACAGGCGAGCCCCGGTGCTCACGTGCGTCAGCAGCTTGCGTTTGACGGTGCGCTCGTCTTCGGAGAGCACCGAACCGAGCTTGACGTAGGGCAGCGTGCCGGTCGTGAACAGCCCGTAGCGGCCGGGCAACTCGGTGTCGGGGCTGCGCTCGAGCGTGATGGTCTGCGCGGCCGTGTCCAAGTCGACGATGCGGGTATCGGGCACGCGTGTCGCCGGGGTGACCACTCGGCGGGCGACCCGCAGCGAGATCGCCCCGATCGCGGTGGCCACAACGCCGAGCGACAGCGCCGCCAGCGCGATCGAGGTGCGGAGGACGCCCGCGTACCGGGGTGAGGCGCCGGGGCTCGCGGCGCGCCTGGAGGCGTTCATCGAGGCCTCACTCTAGTCTGTCGCCGTGACCGACCTTCCTCCCGACGGGTCTTCGTCGGCGTTCGCGCACGCAGCCGAAGAACTGCGATCCCTCGCGTTCCGCTCCGACTTCGCCGTCCGGGAGATCCCCGCACCCGCAGGCCTCGCACCCGACGCCCTCGCGCTGGCCGGTGACGTTCGCCCGGAGGACGGAGTCACCGACTCGCCGTACGGCACGGGACGCTTCATCCTCCTCCACGACCCCGACGAGCCCGAGCCGTGGGAAGGCGCCTGGCGCATCGTGTGCTTCGCGCAGGCGCCCCTGGAGACGGAGATCGGCACCGACCCGCTGCTGGCGGATGTCGCGTGGTCATGGCTGACCGACGCACTGGCATCTCGCGGTGCGGTGTACCACTCGGCGTCGGGGACGGCGACCAAGACGCTGTCGAAGGGCTTCGGGTCGCTCGCGGCCCAGGGCGACGGCGCGCAGATCGAATTGCGTGCGTCCTGGACCCCTCAGGGTTCGTTCGGGCCGCACGTGCAAGCATGGGCGGAGCTCGTATGCATGCTGGCCGGTCTACCGCCGGGCTCAGAGGGAATCGCCGTGTTCGGCGCGCGGAGGTCTGTAGGTGACTGAATATGCCGTGATCGCCGACGCGGATGGGTTCTCGGCGGCTGTCGCCGCGCTTCGTAACGGAACCGGGCCCGTGGCCGTCGACGTCGAGCGGGCTTCGGGCTTCCGCTACTCGCAACGCGCCTACCTCATCCAGGTCTTCCGCCGGGGGGCCGGGATCTATCTGTTCGACCCGTCCGAGATCGAGGACTTCTCGCCTCTGCAGGAGGCGATCGGTGATGCGGAATGGGTCTTCCACGCCGCGAGCCAGGACCTGCCGTCACTCCGCGAGCGGGGCCTTGACCCCAGCGAGATCTTCGACACCGAGCTGGCCGCACGCCTGCTCGGACACGAGCGCGTCGGCCTCGGCGCCGTCGTGGAGTCGACTCTCGGCATCTCCCTCGCCAAGGCGCACTCCGCCGCCGACTGGTCGACCCGTCCGCTGCCGCAGTCGTGGCTCGAGTACGCGGCGCTGGACGTGGCGCACCTCGTCGACGTGCGCGATGCGCTCGTGGCCCAGCTCGCCGAGCAGGGCAAAACCGAGTACGCCGCCCAGGAGTTCGCAGCGGTGCGCGAGCGCACGCCCAAGCCGCCTCGGGAGGACCCCTGGCGGCGTCTCAGCGGGCTGCACGCCGTGCGCGGGCGTCGCGCTCTCGCCGTCGCCCGATCTCTGTGGCAGGCGCGCGAGGACTTCGCGCGCGACCAGGATGTCGCGCCTGGGCGCCTCGTCCCGGATCGGTCGCTCGTGGCCGCCGTACTCGGCGATCCGCAGTCCAAGCAGGAACTCGCGAGCATCAAGGAGTTCAACGGTCGGGCCAGTCGCTCGCAGATCGACCGGTGGTGGAACGCCATCGTGGAGGGGCGTGCCGCGACCGAGCTCCCGCCCGACCGCGTGCCCTCGGACTCCCTTCCGCCACCGCGCGCGTGGGCCGATCGCAACCCGGAAGCCGACGCGCGCCTGCGGGCGGTGCGTCCGGTGGTGGAGGCGCGCGCGGAAGAGCTGGGCATGCCGACGGAGAACCTGTTGACCCCGGAGTCGTTGCGGCGCCTCGCGTGGGCTCCCCCGCGGGAACTCACCGCTGAGGAGATCGGCCTCGCCCTGCGGGAGCTCGGGGCCCGGCCCTGGCAGATTGAGCAGACCGCACAGCTAATCGCCGATGCCTTTGTTGATTCCGTCAACGAGCCGGATGAGGCCGCGGCGGACGCTTCGTAGGTTCGATCCAACCGATTCGGGGCGCCGCAGGGCCCCTCCTAGGCTGGCGGCATCCCTACTTTTGGAGGCAGAGTGGCCGAGATCTCGGACGTCTTCTTCGTCGATGGCATGCGCACCCCGTTCGGACGCGCCGGCGAAAAAGGCATGTACTGGAACACCCGCGCCGATGACCTCATCGTCAAGGCGATCATCGGGCTGATGGAGCGCAACGACGCCGTTCCGAAGGACCGCATCGACGACGTGGCCATCGCTGCGACATCGCAGACCGGTGACCAGGGTCTGACCCTGGGACGGACGGCAGCGATCCTCGCGGGGCTGCCGATGACCGTGCCGGGCCTGGCCATCGACCGGATGTGCGCGGGCGCGATGACCGCGGTGTCCACGATGGGAGCCTCGATCGGCTTCGGTCAGTACGACGTGGCTCTGGCCGGCGGTGTCGAGCACATGGGCCGTCATCCGATCGGGGCCAACTCCGACCCGAACCCGCGGTTCGTCGCGGAGAAGCTCGTCGACCCCGGCGCGCTGAACATGGGTGTCACGGCTGAGCGCATCCACGACCGCTTCCCGCACCTGACGAAGGAGCGCGCCGACCGCTACGGGATGCTGAGCCAGCACAAGCTGCAGGCGGCGTACGAGGCCGGCAAGATCCAGCCCGACCTCGTCTCCGTCGCCGTCAAGGATGCCGAGGGCGCGTGGGGCCTGGCCACCGAGGACGAGGGCCGCCGTCCCGAGACGACGATGGAGGGCCTTGCGACGCTCAAGACGCCGTTCCGTCCGCACGGGCGCGTGACGGCGGGTACCTCGTCGCCGCTGACCGACGGTGCGACCATCTCCCTCCTGGCCGGCGGAGACGCCGTCAAGGAACTCGGGCTGAAGCCCAAGATGCGCATGGTCTCGTTCGGTTTCGCCGGCGTGCAGCCGGAGATCATGGGGATCGGTCCGATCCCCTCCACCGAGAAGGCGTTGCGCAAGGCCGGCCTCACGATCGATGACATCGGGCTGTTCGAGCTGAACGAGGCGTTCGCGATCCAGGTGCTCTCCCTGCTGGACCACTTCGGCATCGCCGACGACGACCCGCGCGTGAACCCGTGGGGCGGCGCGATCGCCGTCGGACACCCCCTCGCGGCGTCCGGCGTGCGTCTCATGATCCAGCTCGCCGCCCAGTTCCGGGAGCGCCCGGACGTCCGCTACGGCCTGACGGCCATGTGCGTCGGCCTCGGCCAGGGCGGCTCCGTCATCTGGGAGAACCCCTACTTCAACGGAAAGAAGCGGAAGTAAGCGCGAATGACCAGCTACGACGACATCGATTTCACCGTCCTGGAGTCCCTGTCCGCCGATGAGGTCGTCACGCGCTCGCGTGTGCGCGACATCCGGCTCGCCTCGGGCAGGGTGCTCGCCCTGATCACCCTCGACAACGGTCGTGACCACACGCGCCCCAACACGCTCGGTCCGGCGACGCTGGCTGAGCTCGGCGCCACGCTCGCCCAGCTGAAGGCACGCGCCTCTGCCGGCGAGATCGACGCGGTCGCCATCACCGGGAAGCAGTACATCCTGGCAGCGGGAGCCGACCTCTCCGAGGTGGCCAACCTGCCGTCGAAGGATGTCGCGCGGCTCATCGCACAGCGCGGACACCAGGTGCTCGGCTCGCTCTCCGAGCTGGGCGTTCCCTCGTTCGCGTTCGTGAACGGCCTCGCTCTCGGCGGCGGCCTCGAGATCGCGCTGAACTCCACGTACCGCACCGTGGATGCCTCGGCCGCCGCGATCGCGCTGCCGGAGGTCTTCCTGGGCATCATCCCCGGCTGGGGCGGGGCGTACCTCCTGCCGAACCTCATCGGCATCGAGAATGCCCTCGAGGTGGTCATCTCCAACCCGCTCAAGCAGAACCGGACGCTCAAGCCGAAGCAGGCGTTCGACCTGGGGATCATGGACGCCATCTTCCCCGCCTCGAACTACCTCGAGGATTCTCTGCGCTTCGCCGACGGCGTACTGACCGGCGCGATCAAGGTCACGCGCAAGAACGAGCCCGGCAGGATCGAGCGTCTCACCAAGTGGCCCATCGCGATCAAGATGGCGCGCGGCATGCTCGAAAGTCGCATCGGCACCGTCCCGCGATCGCCCTACGTCGCACTGGATCTGCTCGACAAGGCTCGCAGCGGCACGAAGGCGGACGGTTTCGCGCGCGAGGACGAGGCGCTGGCAGACCTCATCGTGGGCGACCAGTTCGCCGCATCCATGTACGCCTTCGACCTCGTGCAGAAGCGCGCGAAGCGACCCGTGGGCGCCCCGGACAAGGCCCTGGCGAAGAAGGTGACGAAGGTCGGGATCATCGGCGCGGGTCTCATGGCCAGTCAGTTCGCGCTGCTGTTCGTGCGCAAGCTGCAGGTCCCCGTGCTCATCACCGACCTCGACCAGGCGCGGGTGGACAAGGGCGTGGCCCACATCCACGAGGAGATCGGCAAGCTCGAGGCGAAGGGACGACTCGACTCCGACGGTGCGAACCGCCTGCGGGCGCTCGTGCGTGGAACGACCGACAAGAGCGAGTACGCCGACTGTGATTTCGTCATCGAGGCGGTGTTCGAGGAGGTCGGCGTCAAGCAGCAGGTCTTCGCCGAGATCGAATCCCTGGTGGCCGACGACGCGATCCTCGCGACGAACACGTCCTCACTGTCGGTCGAGGCGATCGGTGCGAACCTCGCCCACCCCGAGCGCCTGGTCGGCTTCCACTTCTTCAACCCGGTCGCCGTCATGCCCCTGATCGAGATCGTGCGGACCCCGAGCACGTCGGATGCCGCACTGTCGACGGCGTTCGTCGTTGCCAAGAACCTCGGTAAGAACGCCGTGCTCACCGCCGACTCACCCGGTTTCGTCGTGAACCGCCTGCTGGCCAAGGTCATGGGCGAAGCGGCGCGTGCCCTGTATGAGGGCACCCCCATCGTGGACGTGGAGAAGGCGTTCGCTCCGCTGGGTCTGCCGATGGGGCCGTTCCAGCTCATCGACCTGGTCGGCTGGAAGGTCGCCGCCCATGTGCAGGACACGATGGTGCGCGCCTTCCCTGACCGGTTCTACGCGAACGAGAATTTCCACACCCTGGCCGAGCTGCCCACAGTGGTGGAGAAGGACAAGGGCGGCCGCGTGACCGGCTGGACCAGGGCCGCAGAGAAGCTTCTCAAGCCGGCGGTCGGCTCATCCCCCGCCTCGGCCGACGTCATCCTGCGCCGTGTGCAGGAGGGGTTGGCGGAGGAGATCAAGATCATGCTCGACGAGGGCGTGGTGCCCGCGGTCGAAGACATCGACCTGTGCCTCATCCTGGGCGCCGGCTGGCCGTTCATCGACGGCGGGGCCTCGCCGTACCTCGACCGGGAGGGCGCATCGGAGCGGGCGTTCGGCGACACGTTCCACCACCCGCCCATCCGCGGCATCGGCGCCTGACGGCAGCAGGCAGAAGAGGGCGGCTCCCCCGTGGGGCCGCCCTCTTCGCGCTCGTGCGGGTTCGGGCGGCAGTCAGCGATCCTGGTCGTCGCGACGGGCGGCGACGTCCACGAGCCAGGCCGGCTGCTGCTCCGTCGGGCGGGCGACGGGGATGCGGGTGCCGAGCACCTGCGACACCACATCCTGCGCGATCTTCGCCGGTGTCAGGCCCGCGTCCTCGAGGATCTCGTCGCGAGAGGCATGCGGGATGTACTCATCCGGCACACCGAGCTCGTCCACGGCGGTGTCGATGCCGGCCTCGCGCAGCACCTGGCGGATGCGAGTGCCGACGCCGCCGACACGGATGCCGTCTTCGATCGTGATGACGAGGCGGTGACGGCCGGCCAGCGCGACGATCGACGGCTGGACCGGGATCACCCAGCGCGGGTCGACCACCGTGGCCCCGATGCCCTGTGCCCGCAGCCGGTCGGCGACGTCGACCGCGACATGCGCCATCGGCCCGATCCCGATGAGGAGGACGTCCTCCGCCTCAGGCCGGACCAGGACGTCGACGCCGTCCGGCAGCCGTTCGATCGCGGGAAGGTCGGGGGCGGCTTTGCCTTTCGGGTAGCGCACCACGGTCGGCGCGTCATCCACACCCACCGCCTCGCGCAGCTCCTCGCGGAGGCGCGCCGCGTCGCGGGGCGCGGCGATGCGGATGTGCGGCACGAGCTGCAGCATCGCCAGGTCCCAGATGCCGTGGTGACTGGGGCCATCGGGTCCTGTCACTCCGGCGCGGTCGAGCGCGAAGGTCACCCCGGCACCGTGGAGTCCCACATCCATCAGCATCTGATCGACAGCGCGGTTCATGAAGGTGGCGTACATCGCCACGACGGGGTGCAGTCCGCCGAAGGCCAGTCCCGCGGCCGACGCGACGGCGTGCTGCTCGGCGATGCCCACGTCGTACACCCGCTCAGGGAACCGCTCCGCGAACAACTGCAAACCCGTGGGGCGCAGCATCGCCGCAGTCATCGCGATGACGTCCTCGCGCTCGGCGCCGATCTCGGTGAGCTCCCGCGCGAACACGTCGGTCCAGTCGTCTCCGCCGCTGAGGGACAGCGGCTCCCCCGTCACCGGGTCGATGCGTCCCACCGCATGGAACTGGTCGGCCTCGTCACTGAGCGCCGGCGCGTAGCCGCGGCCCTTCTCCGTGATCGTGTGGACGATGACGGGAGCGCCGTAGGACTTGGCCAGCTCGAGCGTCTCCATCAGCACCTTGAGGTCGTGGCCGTCGACCGGGCCCAGATACTTGATGTCGAGGTTCGAATACAGCGCGGCGTTGTTGACGAAGCGCGAGAGGAACCCGTGCGTGCCACCGCGCACCCCGCGGTACAGCGCACGCGCCGCAGGACCCAGGCGCCGGAACAGCGAATCCGATCCGCGGTGCAGCGTGCGGTACGCGTCGTTGGTGCGCACGCGGTTCAGATAGCGCGCCATCCCGCCGATGGTCGGCGCGTACGAGCGGCCGTTGTCGTTGACGACGATGACGAGGTTGCGATCGTTGTCGTCGCTGATGTTGTTGAGCGCCTCCCACGTCATTCCCCCCGTCAGCGCGCCATCGCCGACGACGGCGACGACGTGCCGGTCGCGCCGACCGGTGCGGCTGAATGCGCGGGAGATGCCGTCGGCCCAGCTGAGGGAGCTCGACGCGTGGGAGGACTCCACGACGTCGTGCGGGCTCTCCGACCGCTGCGGGTAGCCGGCGAGGCCTCCGCGCGAGCGGAGACTGGAGAAGTCCTGCCGGCCCGTGAGCAGCTTGTGGACGTAGGACTGGTGGCCCGTGTCGAAGATGATCGGGTCGGCCGGGGAATCGAAGATGCGGTGCAGGGCGATGGTCAGCTCCACGACACCGAGATTCGGACCCAGGTGGCCGCCGGTGCGGGAGACGTTCTCCACCAGGAACGCACGGATCTCGGCGGCGAGCTGCTGCAGCTGGGTAAGGCTCAGCGCGTCGATGTCGCGCGGAGTCCGAATTGTCGGCAGCAGCTCCATGAGACCCCTCTTCGGCCGGTCGGGGCGCCTGGGCGCCGTGCTGTCGAGTTTAGCCGGGCGGTACTGGACGGTGTCTGCACGCGCGCAATCGGCTCGCCGCGTGTGGGTGCCGCACACAGTAGCGGCCCGCGGGGGTGTGTCCCCGCGGGCCGCTGGTGCTTATCGGTCTCAGACCAGAGAGCGCAGCACGTACTGCAGGATGCCGCCGTTGCGGTAGTAGTCCGCTTCACCGGGCGTGTCGATGCGGACGATCGCGTCGAACTCGACGGTCTGCTTGCCCTCCGCCGAGAACTCGCTCGGCTCGGCGGTGACGCGCACGGTCTTGGGCGTGACGCCGTCGTTGAGCTGCTCGAGGCCGTGGATGGAGACGATCTCCGTGCCGTCCAGCCCGAGCGATGACCAGCTCTCCCCCGCCGGGAACTGCAGCGGAACGACGCCCATGCCGATGAGGTTCGACCGGTGGATGCGCTCGAAGCTCTCCGTGATCACGGCCTTCACGCCGAGGAGGCTCGTGCCCTTGGCGGCCCAGTCACGGGATGAACCGGAGCCGTACTCCTTGCCACCGAAGACCACCAGCGGGGTGTCCTGTGCGGCGTAGTTCTGGCACGCGTCGTAGATGAACGACTGCGGTCCGCCCGGCTGCGTGAAGTCGCGGGTGTAACCGCCCTCGACGATCGCCCCGTCGTTGACGGCGCGCACCAGCTCGTTCTTGAGGCGGATGTTCGCGAACGTGCCGCGGATCATCACCTCGTGGTTGCCACGGCGCGATCCGTAGGAGTTGAAGTCCTTGCGCTCGACGCCGTGCTCGGCGAGGTAGCGCCCCGCGGGGCTGTCGACCTTGATGTTGCCGGCCGGGCTGATGTGGTCGGTGGTGACGGAGTCGCCGAGAGCGGCCATGACCCGGGCACCGGTGATGTCGCGCACCGGAGTGAGCTCCATGGTCATGCCGTCGAAGTACGGGGGCTTCCGCACGTAGGTGGACGATTCGTCCCACTCGAACACGTCGCCGGTCGGGGTGGGAAGGTTCTGCCAGCGCTCGTCGCCATCGAAGACGGTCGCGTACTGACGCGTGAACATCTCCTCGTTGATGGACGAGTCGATCGTCGCCTGCACCTCGGCAGCATCCGGCCAGATGTCCTTGAGGAACACGTCGTTGCCGTCGGAGTCGGTGCCCAGCGGATCGGTCTCGAAGTCGAAGTTCATCGACCCGGCGAGCGAGTAGGCGATGACCAGGGGCGGCGAGGCCAGGTAGTTCATCTTCACGTCGGGGTTGATGCGGCCCTCGAAGTTCCGGTTACCGGAGAGCACCGCGGTGACGGCGAGATCGTTGTCGTTGATGGCCGCGGAGACCTCTTCGATGAGCGGCCCCGAGTTTCCGATGCACGTCGTGCAGCCGTAGCCGACGGTGTAGAAACCGAGGTCTTCGAGGTCCTTGGTGAGGCCGGCCTTCTCGTAGTAGTCGGTGACGACCTTCGATCCCGGCGCGAGCGTGGTCTTGACCCACGGCTTGGCCTTGAGGCCCTTCTTCACCGCGTTGCGGGCGAGCAGGCCCGCCGCGAGCATGACCGACGGATTGGACGTGTTGGTGCACGACGTGATGGCCGCGATCGTCACGGCGCCGTGGTCGAGCATGAAGGACTCGCCACCCTCGAGGGTGACGGGGGTCGGCTTCGACACCGCCGAGGGGGCGTGGTCCAGCGATGCTGCTGCGTGCTCGTGCTGGTGGGTGACCTCGGTGGGCGGCTCGCCCTGGCTCGTCTCGTCCTGGGGCGTGAAGCCGAGCGGGTCGGAGGCAGGGAACGTGGCCTCCACCGCCGCATCCACCGCGGTGTGCGCGCTCGGGTCGGCGTAGTCGAGGAGGTCGTGCTCGAACTGCTCCTTGGAGCGCGACAGCTCGATGCGGTCCTGCGGGCGCTTCGGCCCGGCGATGGAGGGGACGACCGTGGAGAGGTCGAGCTCCATGTACTCGCTGAACACGGGCTCGGTCGCCGGGTCGTGCCACAGGTGCTGCTCCTTGGCGTAGGCCTCGACCAGTGCCACCTGCTCGTCGCTGCGTCCGGTCAGACGCAGGTAGTCGAGGGTGACGTCGTCGATCGGGAAGATCGCGGCGGTCGAGCCGAACTCGGGGCTCATGTTGCCGATGGTGGCGCGGTTGGCCAGTGGCACGGAGGCCACGCCCTCACCGTAGAACTCCACGAACTTGCCCACGACGCCGTGCTTGCGCAGCATGTCGGTGATCGTCAGCACGACATCGGTCGCGGTGACGGCCATCGGGATCGAGCCGGAGAGCTTGAATCCCACGACCTTCGGGATGAGCATCGACACGGGCTGGCCGAGCATGGCCGCCTCGGCCTCGATGCCGCCCACGCCCCACCCGAGGACGCCCAGGCCGTTGACCATGGTGGTGTGCGAGTCGGTGCCCACGCACGTGTCGGGGTAGGCGCGGAGCACGCCGTCGACGGTGCGGTCGTACACGACCTTCGCGAGGTGCTCGATGTTCACCTGGTGCACGATGCCGGTCCCCGGGGGGACGACCTTGAAGTCGTCGAAGGCGCCCTGCCCCCAGCGGAGGAACTGGTACCGCTCGCCGTTGCGCTCGTACTCGATCTCGACGTTGCGCTCGAGGGCGTTCTCCGACCCGAACAGATCGGCGATCACCGAGTGGTCGATGACCATCTCGGCGGGCGAGAGCGGATTGATCCGCGACGGGTCTCCCCCGAGCGCGGCCACGGCCTCGCGCATGGTGGCGAGGTCGACGATGCACGGGACGCCGGTGAAGTCCTGCATGACCACGCGGGCGGGAGTGAACTGGATCTCGGTGTCGGGTTCGGCCGCAGCATCCCACGATCCGAGGGCCTGGATCTGTCCGCTCGTGACGTTGGCGCCATCCTCCGTGCGCAGCAGGTTCTCCAGGAGGACCTTGAGGCTGAAGGGGAGCTTCTCGTACCCGGCGACGGTGTCGATCCGGTAGATCTCGTAGTCGGTGCTGCCGACCGTCAGGGTGCTCTTGGCACCGAAGCTGTCAACCGTGGACACGATCGTCTCCTTCGTCGGCGAATACGGGCCGGGCCCGCTCTCTCATCTTCCCCGCCGTATCCGGCGGCGGCTAGGAAGGTTGCCCTAACCGGGAAGACGCGAGAATTTATCTCGATGTCAAGATAAATGTATCAGGTCTCGCGCGACGGGTAGAGCGCGCGCACGGCGAGCCATGTGACGGCCAGGAGCGGCGCGAACAGCGGCAGGCCCATCAGGATCTTGAGGGTTCCGAGCGCCGTGACGTTCTCGGCGAAGTACAGGGGCAGCTGCACCACCAGGCGCGCGGCGAACAGCGCCGCCCATGCGATGGAGAGCCAGAAGAACACGCGACGCTTGCGGGCGTTGCGCCGCCACTGCGTCCCCTCGTTCATGAGGAAACCGGCGGCCAGGCCGATCAGCGGCCACCCGACGAGGGCGGAGATGAGGAACGCGGCCCCGTAGGCGCCGTTCGTGAAGAATCCGAAGACGAAGTTGTCCTGGCCGCGACCGGTGAGCAGGGTGAGCGCGGCCGCCGCGGCGGTCGCCAGAAGCCCGCCGATGGCGGCGCTGGCCGGGGATCGCTGCACCAGACGCAGCACGGTGAACACCACCGCGATGCCGACGGATACGCCCAGGCTCACCCAGAGGTTCCCCTGCTCGGTGGCCTGGTCGTAGGTGAGCGTGAACAGGATCACGAACGCGAGGCTCGGCAGGACCGATTCGAGGATGCCGCGCCAGCCGCCCATCGCGGTCCATACGGCCGCACCGGTGGAGGAGCCTGCCGCAGGGTCGAGCCCCGCGCGGCGGGCTGCGGCGCCCAGCGCCGCTCCCAGTGCCTCGGAGGCGGGCGGCGGCACCTCCGGCGTGCCCGAGGTGCGCGCGGCGTCCGGCGGCGTAGCCCGCGGGGCGTCGGGATCGCTCACGCGCTGCCCGGTGTCGCGGGCATTTTGAGCGGAATGAGATCGCGAGGGGGCATGGGCGCCGTGCCGCGCACCACGACGATCGAGCGGAAGAGGTCTTCGACCTTGGCCGCCGCATCCGTATCGCCGGTAGCTGCTCCCCCGATGACGCCGCGGAGGAACCAGCGCGGTCCGTCCACACCGACGAAGCGGGCGAGGCGCTTGCTGGCGCCCTCCGCCCCGGCGACCACGGGCACCTCGGCGAGGAGCTCCGGGCCGAGGGGACCTTCTCGTTCCTCGACGCGGCCACCCTGCTGACGTACCTGCTGACGGATCTGCTCGCGTGTCTCGGTCCACAGGCCGGTGGTGCGCGGTGCCGCGAACGGCTGCACCTGCAGCGTGGAATCGGCGTAGTCGAGTCCGACGGCCACGATGCGCTTGGTCTGCTCCTCGACCTCCAGGCGGAGGTTCAGACCCTCCCGCGGAAGCACCTTGATGCCCCCCAGGTCGATGTAGGGGCGGACGGGGTTGGCCTCGGACTCGTCGAAGGGGCCGGTGACCGCGCGGTCGTTGGGCGACTCCTTGGCGGCAGGTGTCTGCGGGGGCAGATCGGTCATGCCCGGCTCCCTTGCTGGTTCGAATAACCCGTCGACCCGAATCCGCCCTCGCCCCGAGCGCTGTCGGGAAGGGTGTCGACGGGGAGGAAGCGGACGGGGGGCACGGGCATCACGATGAGCTGCGCGATGCGATCTCCCACCGCGACCTCGAAGGCCTCGCGGGCGTCGGTGTTCAGCAGCGCGACCTTGATCTCGCCGCGGTACCCCGCGTCGACGGTGCCGGGGGCGTTGACGATGGTGATCCCGTGCTTGGCGGCCAAGCCGCTTCGCGGAACGACGAAGGCGACGTGACCGTCGGGGAGCGCGATGCGCACACCCGTGGCCACCAGGGCGCGCTCTCCCGGCTCGAGGCGAACGGCCTCGGCAGCCATCAGATCCGCTCCGGCATCGCCGGGGTGCGCGAACACGGGAGCCGCGGCGGCGATAATGGGCACGTCGACGGTATCGGTCACCCCACGAGGGTAATGCAGATGGGAAGGTGCAGCATCCGCGACCCAATCACCTATCGCGAGCGGCTGAGCCCATCCCTGTGGGCGTTGGTGGCCGCCGCCGTGTGCGGTCCGATGGCGGCTCTCGTTCTCGCGCCCATAGACCAGACGCTCGCCCTGATCGCCGGCGCGGTGGTCGGCGTCGGCGTCGTGGCTGCTCTCATCGCCCTGTCACCCGTGGTGGAGATCCGGGACGGGGTCCTGCACGCGGGACGGGCGCACATCGATGCGGAGTTTCTCGGAGAGCCCGTGGCGGTGACGGGCGAGGACGCCCGTCAGGCGCGTGGGGCGCGACTGGACGGACGGTCCTGGATGCTGCTGCGAGGCGGGATCGACGGGGTCGTCACGGTACCCGTGACCGACCCCGACGACCCCACTCCGGCGTGGGTGATCTCCACGCGCACGCCGGATCGGCTGGCGGCGGCGATCCGCCGCGCTCAGGTCAGGCCGCGCACTCCACGCAGATAGGGCCGGAGCCGGCCTCGTGGTCGAGCTGCGAGCGGTGCTTCACGAGGAAGCAGTTGGAACAGGTGAATTCGTCCTCCTGCGGGGGGAGGACGACGACATCGAGTTCGAGGTCGGAAAGATCCGCACCCGGAAGTTCGAAGCCTGAAGGGTTGTCGGCGTCTTCAACGTCGATCGCACCCGACGTCTTGTCCGGCACGCGCTCCTTCAGGGCCTCGATCGACTCGCTGTCGTCCTCGGTCTTGCGGGGTGCGTCGTAATCGGTGGCCATGCGTGAACGTCTCTTCTTTCGGATAAATCAGGGGGTGCCTTCGCCCGATCGGGCGGCCACAGTTTGCATGACCCACCGGCGATTAGCAAATACGCGGGGGCGGGGGCACCGGGGTGGTTCGGGATATGGGCGAAACGCGCGGCGCGCCCGCGATATTCCCGGTGGCGGGCGGCGCCTGTGTCAGCATGGGCGCTGACCGCAGATCGAAGGGGTGTTTCGCATGGAACAGCTCAAAGTCATCGGCACCGAGGAGAACCTCCTGGTCCTGGCGACGGACTCCGGCGAGCGGTTCACGCTCGCCGTCGATGAGGTGCTGCGCGGCGAAATGCGCCGCGCGCGTCGCGAACGGACCGCAGAAGAACGGGGCCCTCGGCCGAGCCCGCGCGAAGTGCAGGCCCATATCCGAGCCGGAATGTCGGCGCAGGAGGTGGCCGCGCTCATGGGCGCCCGCCTCGAGGACGTGGTGAAGTTCGAGCGGCCCGTCCTGGCAGAGCGCGAGCACATCGCGGGGCAGGCCCTCGCCGTGCCGGTGCTTCTCGGCGGTGAGCTGGAGCACGAGCACGTGACCTTCGGAGCCGCGGTGCGCGCCAAGCTCGCCGAGGCGCACGCAACCGGTGAGCGCTGGACCAGCTGGAAGGAATCGACCGGCTGGATCGTCAAGCTCGAGTTCACCGCCAACTCCATCGACCACGATGCCCGCTGGGGCTTCGACCCGCGCCGGAGCACGCTGTCGCCGCAGAACGCCGACGCGATCCAGCTGTCGCGGCAGGGCTCACTCCCGGACGGGCTCATCCCGCGCCTGCGGGCTCTGGACGTTCCGCTCGCCAAGGACGACACGCGCTTCGACAGCGGCGCCTTCGGCCCGCGCCGGATGGAAAACGACACCGAACCGTTGCCCGACTCGCCGTTCGCGGGGTCGGTCGCCGACGGGGCCAAGCGTGCGCCGGAGGCGCCGGTGACCTCGACGGAGACGGCCGACCTGCTCGAGGCGCTGCGCCGGCGGCGCGGCCAGCGCGAGCCGCTGCCCGGCACCGACTCCGAAGCGGAATCACGACGCCCCACCGCGCCGGTCGCGCTGTTCGATGCGCTCGAGCCCGGGTACGACGAACCAGGCTCTCAGCCGGATTCCGCACCGTCGGGATCCGCCCCGTCCGAAGGCGGAGGCGGCCGCCGCAAGGGGCGCACGTCGATGCCGTCGTGGGACGAGATCGTCTTCGGCGCCCGCGGCGACGAGAACTGACGCGTCAGGCGAAGGCGCCCAGCCGCAGGAGCGGCACGATGCGCTCCTCGATCGTGAGCGAGCCGTGCTGGCCCACCATGCGCTGGGCTCCCTTCTCGACCTCTCGATCGTCGTAGTAGGCCACTCCCGCGCGCGCGGCGACCAGCACGTCGCCGATGCGTTCGCGCACCGCCGGGTCGACAGCGCCGAACACACCCGCCGCCACGGCCTCCTCGCGCGAGAACACCCACGCCCGGCCCGACTCGGCGGCCTGCCAGGCCGCGTGGACGTCGGCTTCCCGGCCGGGGTCGGCGTAGAGGTGCAGCATCCTCGGCTCGCCCCCGACGACGGCGACCCCGTCCCAGAGGGGTGAATCGGCCCCGAACAGCAGTCGCCGGTGCGCCGGGACGTCGACCATGCCGTGATCGGCCGTGACGAGCGCCCCGGTGGCGGGGTGGAGAACGTCGGCCAAACGTTGGACGGCGGCATCCACCCGTTCCAGCGCGGATGACCACTGATCGGACTCCCAGCCGTGTCGGTGGCCGACGCTGTCGAGGTCGGGGGCGTAGAGGTAGACCAGGGCGCCGGGATGCTCCGCCGTCAGCCGCGCGGCGGCTTCCACCCGCTCGACGAGATCCTCGATCCCGAGGATCTCCGCTCCCCGCAGCGTCGCTTCGGTGAACCCCGTCCCCCGATACTCGGGCCGCGAGACGACGAAGGTGCGGCGTCCCCCTGCGGCCTCGCGCTCGAGAATCGGGCGGGACCGCTGCCACGTCAGCGGGTCGAGTCCGTCGGTCTCCCACCCGCGGAGCTGGTTCGGGGCGGCATCGGTGCCCGGGATGCGCACCTTGTACCCGACGATCCCGTGCTGCCCCGGATCGGTCCCGGTGAGCAGGCTCGTGAGAGCCGCCGCCGTCGTGGAGGGGAAGACGGTGCGGGCGACCGCGGACCGCGAGGCGAGCGAAGACAGGAACCGGGCGTGCCCGCGCCGGGCAGCCAGGTTGTGCGCGCCGAGCCCGTCGAGTACGAAGACGATGGCGCTTCGCGCCGGCGGCAGCGTGTCGGAGCCGCCTTCCAGGGCGGCCACCACATCGGTCAGCACGCCGGTGAGGCTCCGGGCGCGTGGCGGGTACGCCGGTAGGCTGAGGGACATCCGGGTCAGTCTCGCACAGGCGAGCGGCCCTGCGTCCAGGCGCAACCGCCGCGACCGACACCGCCGACCCGAGGCCCAACGGACATGCCCTCTTCCCGCCCCTCCCCTGCCGTCGAAGAACGCATCGAAGACGTCGACCTCTCCGCCGAGATGCAGGGGTCGTTCCTCGAGTACGCGTACTCGGTGATCTACTCGCGGGCGCTTCCCGACGCCCGAGACGGCCTCAAACCCGTGCAGCGCCGCATCCTGTACCAGATGGCGGAGATGGGGCTGCGACCCGACCGCGGCCACGTCAAGAGCGCCCGCGTCGTCGGCGAGGTCATGGGAAAGCTTCACCCGCACGGTGACGCGCCCATCTACGACGCGCTGGTCCGCCTCGCCCAGTCCTTCTCGCTCCGGGTGCCGCTCGTGGACGGGCACGGCAACTTCGGCTCGCTCGATGACGGCCCCGCCGCGCCGCGCTACACCGAGGCACGCCTGGCGCCTCCCGCGCTGGCTCTGACCGCAGACCTCGACGAGGACGTCGTCGACTTCATCCCGAACTACGACGGACAGTTCCAGCAGCCCGAGGTGCTGCCGGCGGCCTTCCCGAATCTGCTCGTCAACGGCGCCTCCGGCATCGCCGTCGGTATGGCCACGAACATGGCACCCCACAACCTCATCGAGGTGGTCGCTGCCGCCGTGCACCTTCTGCAGAACCCGGAGGCCACGCTCGAAGAGCTCATGGAGTTCGTCCCCGGGCCCGACCTCCCCTCCGGCGGCATCATCGTCGGACTGGACGGCATCCGCGACGCGTACGCCAACGGGCGCGGATCCTTCCGCACCCGGGCGAAGGTGTCGGTCGAGCCTCTCGGACCCCGCCGCACCGGACTCGTCGTGACCGAGCTGCCCTACCTCGTCGGCCCCGAGCGGGTGATCGAGAAGATCAAGGACGCCGTCACGAGCAAGAAGCTCACCGGGATCGCGGACGTCACCGACCTCACCGATCGCAACCATGGGCTGCGCCTGGTGATCGGCATCAAGACCGGGTTCGATCCGAGCGCGGTGCTCGAGCAGCTCTACCGACTCACGCCGATGGAGGACTCCTTCGGCATCAACAACGTCGCACTCGTCGACGGTCAGCCGCAGACGCTCGGGCTGCGGGAGCTGCTGCGGGTGTACCTGGACCACCGCATCCGGGTCGTCACCCGCCGGAGCGAATACCGGCTCGCTCGTCGCCGCGAGCGGCTGCACCTCGTCGAGGGCCTGCTCATCGCGATCCTCGACATCGACGAGGTCATCCAGGTCATCCGCGCCTCGGATGACGGCGAGCAGGCGCGTGGGCGGCTGATGGACGTCTTCGACCTGAGCCAGCTGCAGGCCGAGTACATCCTGGAGCTGCGTCTTCGACGTCTGACGAAGTTCTCGCGCATCGAGCTGGAGGCTGAGCGCGACTCCCTCAAGGCCGAGATCGCCGCGCTCGTCGAGCTGCTCGGCGATCCCGCACTGCTGCGCGCTCAGGTCGCGCGAGAGCTGGAAGCCACCTCGGACGCGCTCGGCACGCCCCGCCGCACCCTGCTCCTCAACGGCGGCCCGGTCACTCCGCGCTCCTCGCGGGGGTCGGCGGCCGCCGCCGATCTGCAGATCGCGGACGCCCCCTGCCGGCTCTTCCTGTCGGCGACAGGCCGGATGGTGCGCGCCGAACGCTCCCCCGACGCGCCGAACGAGGGCATCGTCACGCCCGCCCGGCGGTCCAAGCACGACGCGATCCGCTCGGCCGTCGACACGACGACCCGCGGCGACGTCGGGGCCGTCACCAGCGCGGGGCGCCTCATCCGGTTCTCCCCCGTCGACCTGCCCTCCGTTCCCGGCAACGCCGTGCAGCTGGCCGCCGGCACGCGAGCCGACCAGTACCTCGGGCTCTCCGGCGGAGAGCACGTCGTCGCCGTCGTGCCCCTGGTGGCCGATCCCCCGATCGCGCTGGGCACGGCCCAGGGCGTGGTCAAGCGCGTCGCGGCGACCGAGTTGCCGGCGAACAAGCACGACGTGTCGGTCATCGCCCTCCGCGAGGGCGACCGGGTGATCGGAGCGGCGCCGGCAACCGACGGCGCAGAGCTCGTCTTCGTCGCCGCCGACGCCCAGCTGCTGCGGTTCGACGCCTCGTCCGTTCGTCCCCAGGGGCGTGCGGCGGGCGGCATGGCCGGGATGCGCCTGACCGACGGGGTCGAGGCGATCGGCTTCTCCGTCGTCGGGGCATCCGCGTTCGATGCCGTCGTCATCACCGTCGCCGGTTCCAGCGCCGCGATCCCCGGCACCGACGCGGGCAGCGCGAAGGTTTCGGCGTTCACCGAGTACCCGGCCAAGGGGCGCGGCACGGGCGGCGTGCGAGCCCACCGGTTCCTCCGCGGCGAAGACGTGCTCACTGTCGCGTGGGTCGGTTCCGACCCGCGTGCGGTCGGGCCCGACGGTGCCGTGCGCCAGCTGCCGCCCTCCGGGGCGAAGCGCGACGCCTCCGGGTCACCCGTTGACGGCGTGATCGGCGCCGTCGGCACGACGGTCCGCTGACGCGTCGACCGCCTCGACCGCCTGAACCGCGAGAATCCAACTGCGCGGCGAGAATCCGGCGGCCTGCGGCATCCTCGTCGGGCAAGTGGATTCTCGAGGAACCCCCGGCGGGCGACCGCGTGCGGGGGCTCGGACGCTTCTACGAGCTCAGCGACCGAGCGGCAGCACGTCGCACAGGGCGGTCCCTGAGCGTGTCGAAGGGTCCGCCCGGGCCACGGCGCGCGGGTGACGCAGGGCGGTGCCTGAGCGTGTCGAAGGGCCGCGCGGGTCAGGCGTCGATGCGCTCGCGCGCGAGCCGGTCGCTGGCCTCGACGATGAACTCGCGCCGCGGCGCCACGTCGTTGCCCATCAGCAGCTCGAACACGCTCGCGGCCACTTCGGCGTGCTCGACGCGCACCCGGCGGAGCGAGCGGCCGGCGCGGTCCATCGTGGTGGTCGCCAGCTGGTCGGCATCCATCTCCCCCAGCCCCTTGTAGCGCTGCACCGGCTCTTGCCAGCGCTTGCCCGCCTTGGTGAGCTTGGTGAGCAGGGCGTGCAGCTCCTGCTCGCTGTACGTGTAGATCGTCTCGTTCGGCTTCGTGCCGGGGTTCATGACCACCACGCGATGCAGCGGCGGAACCGCGGCGAAGACGCGCCCGGCTTCCACGAGCGGTCGCATGTACCGGAAGAACAGCGTCAGCAGCAGCGTCCGGATGTGCGCGCCGTCGACATCGGCGTCGCTCATCAGGATGATCTTGCCGTAGCGCGCGGCGTCGAGATCGAAGGAGCGTCCGGATCCGGCACCGATCACCTGGATGATCGAGGCGCACTCGGCGTTGGACAGCATGTCGCTGACCGAGGCCTTCTGCACGTTCAGAATCTTGCCGCGGATGGGCAGCAGCGCCTGGTATTCGCTGTTGCGCGCGAGCTTGGCGGTGCCCAGGGCGGAGTCTCCCTCGACGATGAACAGCTCGGAGTCGGAGACGTCGTTCGAGCGGCAATCGACGAGCTTCGCCGGAAGCGACGACGACTCCAGCGCGTTCTTGCGGCGCTGCGTCTCCTTGTGGGTGCGCGCCGAGATGCGCGACTTCATCTCGGAGACGACCTTGTCCAGGAGGAGGGCCGTCTGCGCCTTGTCGTCGCGCTTGGTCGAGGCGAACCGGGCGGCGAGCTCTTTCGTGACGACCGACGAGACGATCTGGCGCACCGCGGGTGTGCCGAGGATCTCCTTCGTCTGCCCCTCGAACTGCGGTTCGGGAAGGCGGACGTTCAGCACGGCGGTGAGGCCGGCGAGGATGTCGTCCTTGTCCAGCTTGTCGTTGCCCACCTTCAGGCGACGGGCGTTCTGTTCGACCTGGGTGCGGAGGGTCTTCATGAGCCCCTGCTCGAAGCCCTGCTGGTGCGTGCCGCCCTTGGGAGTCGCGATGATGTTGACGAACGAGCGCATCACCGTGTCGTAGCCCGTGCCCCACCGCAGGGCCACGTCGACCTCGCAGGTGCGTTCCACCTCGGTGGGCACCATGGCACCGGTCGGCTGGAGCACGGGCACCGTCTCCGTGAACGTGCCGGAGCCGGTCAGGCGCCACGTGTCGGTGAGGCCGGAGTCGGGGGCGAGGTATTCGGCGAACTCGGAGATCCCGCCGTCGTAGCGATAGGTCGTGTCGACCGGCTCTGCGGTGCGTTCGTCGCGGACGACCAGCTCCAGCCCCGGAACCAGGAACGCCGTCTGGCGCACGCGCTGCTCGAGCTCGTCGAGCCCGAAGGCGGCGTCCTTGGTGAAGATCTGCCGGTCGGCCCAGTAGCGGATGCGCGTTCCGGTGACCCCCTTGGGGGCCTTCCCCACGACGCGCAGTTCGCTGCTGTTGTCGAACGGGGTGAACGGCGAATCCGGCGACGGCCCGGCGAAGATTCCCGGCTCACCGCGATGGAACGACATCGCGTAGGTCTTGCCGCCGCGGTCGACCTCGACGTCGAGGCGCTCCGACAGGGCATTCACGACGGATGCTCCGACACCGTGGAGACCGCCGGATGCGGCGTACGAGCCGCCGCCGAACTTGCCCCCGGCGTGCAGCTTCGTGAAGACCACCTCGACGCCGGAGAGCCCGGTGCGCGGTTCGATGTCGACGGGGATCCCGCGGGCGCGGTCGCGCACCTCCACGCTGCCGTCGGTGTGCAGCACGATGTCGATGCGGCTGCCGTGTCCGCCCAGCGCCTCGTCGACGGAGTTGTCGATGATCTCCCACAGGCAGTGCATGAGACCACGGGAGTCGGTCGAACCGATGTACATTCCGGGGCGCTTGCGGACCGCTTCGAGCCCTTCAAGCACCT
This sequence comes from Microbacterium sp. Z11_20, assembly GCF_057197605.1. Lineage (NCBI taxonomy): Bacteria > Bacillati > Actinomycetota > Actinomycetes > Micrococcales > Microbacteriaceae > Microbacterium > Microbacterium sp. Z11_20. The sequence goes on from NZ_JBXVOQ010000001.1 coordinate 707,647, forward strand.
GAAGGTGGTGGGCAGAGTACTCGGCGATCACAATTTCCCACGATAACCGCGCGCGGAGGCGTGGGACTGCAGACACACGGCACCGGAGGGCCGCCGTACGCGCTGAGCGAAATGCGGGGGCATGCGGGCATCCTGGGTGGAGCCCCGTGGTTGTATGAGGTGAGCGAAGCACCGCGAGCACCGGAGGAGGGTACCGAGATGAATACGCTTTCGACACCGACCGACAACGGCGCCGTCCTCGAATACCGTCTCACCGCCGCTGATCGGTGTGACTCGTGCGGGGCACAGGCGTACATCGCCGCAGAGGTGAATGGCAGCGAGCTGCTGTTCTGCGCGCACCACGGACGCAAGTACGAGGAGAAGCTGCGCAGCATCGCCACCTCGTGGCACGACGAGACCGCTCGCCTCAGCGAGTCGGTCTGACGACGACCGAGGCGTTTCGAGTCGCGATCCGCTCATAAGACGGGTCGCGACTCCGCCTTTTTCAGGCGGTTGCGACCCGTCTCACCGACGGGGTCAGTCGTGTGACGATCTCCTCGCCGACCGTGTCGATCCGTACGGCGAGGGCCGTCGCATCGGATTCGCCCTGCTCGCCACGACCGAAGACGGTGACCATGTCGCCGACGGCCGCATCGGCCCATGACGCGACCGTCGTGCGGTGGTCGCCGATGTGGAGCACCTCGCGGGCCCCCTGGGGGGTGCCGATAGACGCACCCGTGAGCGTCGACGGCAGACCGTGCAGGGCGCCGATGGCGACGTCGACGCGGTTGCCGCGCACGCCGATCACGCGTGCTCGGAGGGCGGCCACGGGACGGATGCCGGGGATCTGAGGACCATCGGCCGAGCGGATGCCGTAGCAGAACGCGCCGATGCGGCAGACGGTGCCGCGCAGCTCCGGACGCCACCACGACGCCGCGGATGCGGTCAGATGGATGTCTTCCGGGTCGATGCCTGCCCGACGCAACACGCTGAGCGCATGGCGGAACTCGGCCGCCGCCGCGTCGTCCTCGCCGTCGCTGGCCTCCGCCAGGTGGCTCCAGATGCCGACCACTCGGAGGGCGCCGGAATCCTGCGCGCGGGCGGCCTCGGCCACGAACGCCGGCCAGTCCTCCGGGCGGACGCCGTTGCGGTGCAGACCGGTGTCGATCTTCAGGTGGGCGACCGCCGTACGGCCGCTGGCCCGCGCGATCGAGACCACGCGTCGCAGGTAGTCGTCACCGCCGATGCCGAACTCGAGGCCGGCATCCAACCCCCGCGCGACCTCCTCGTCCGTCGAGGTCGCCCACGCGAACACGCGGCCGTGCGGCCTGCGAGCCCGGATGCGCTCCCCCGTTTCGACGTCGTAGCTGCCGAAACGGGTCAGTGCCCCGTGGTCGGCCAGAGCATCCAGCACCCATTCGACGCCGTGTCCGTAGGCGTCGTCCTTCATGGCCAGCATCAGGGCGGACGGTGCGATGTGCGTGCTGACCAGCGACACGTTCCGGATCAGCTGTGACGCGGAGAGCTCCAGGACGGGGACCGTCAGTGGGTCCATTCGCGCACCGCCTTCGCGCCGGCGACGGCGACCAGTTCGGTCATCCGTAGACCGGTAGCCCGTGCCCACGCGGAGAGTCCGTCCACCGCCGGTCCTGCTCCGAAATACACGACATCCGGGCCCTCCGGAGCGTCGTGCGTCTGCAGGTCGATCACGCACACGTCCATGGCGACGCGCCCGACGATCGGCCGCAGCGCCGCGCCGATGCCGACAGATGCGCTGTTGCCGAGCGCCCGCACGATCCCCTGTGCGTATCCGCCCGTCACCAGCGCGATCGTGGTGTCGCGCTCGGCCCTGTGCGTGTACCCGTAGGACACCGCCTCCCCTGCGCGCAGCAGCTTCCGCGAGAGCATCCGACCGGTCAGGACCATCGCCGGCACGTGTCCTGAACCTGGCAGGCCGTACAGCAGGTTGCTATCGATGTCGGGCACCCCATCGCTCACGGCGTCGATGCCGGCGCCCCGCAGGGGCGCGAGCGACACCTCATCCACGACGACCCGTGAGACGCCGGCCGACTGGATGACGTGGGCCGCCTCGCGCACGCCGTGTCCGAAGGCGTCGGCACGCAGGTCGGCGACCGTGCCGCCGGCATCCACCGCCGCACGCGCCGACGCGCGCAGCGCGCTGCGCGAGATCACCGCGCGCGGGAGGCTGCCGGACGCCGTCACTTCCGGCTGGCCTCGATCACCGGGCGGTGCCGGGCGCGACTGCCGGTGCGGATGCCGGTGGCGCTCACCCGGGTCTCGTACAGCCCGGGCGTCCAGTTCCCTTCGATGAGCACCGGCCCGTCCGGGGTGACGGCGACATCCCACCCGATGTACGGCACGGTCGGGATCTCTCGGGCCGCTCGCGTGACGAGATCCACGACCTCATCCCACATCGGCACCTCGAAATCCACGATGGACTTGCCCGAATCCGGGTGCGTCTCGTACCGGGACTTGTGCTTGCCGGTGTGGCCGGGGCCGAAGGAACGACCGTTCTCGTCGATCATCGTGAAGAAGCCGCCCCAGGTGAACTGGTCGCTCACAGCGCCGCGGCCGAACTTCTGCGCAGCCATCAGGACATGCACCTTCTCGCCGTCGAAGAACGTGGTGACGCGGGTGGTGTTGACCGTGCCCTCGCAGTACTCGGCGAGATAGGGATGCTGCACGATGCGCTGCTCGATGAGCCGCTGGCCCTTGGCGCGCAGTTCGTCGCGGAACGCATTCCAGTCCTCGACCTCGGCCGCGTCGTAGCGGAAGACGCCCTTGCCCTCGCGACCGACGGGCGTCTTCGCGATGAACACGGGGTTCTTCTCCGCGAAGGCGCGAAGGCCGTCGGCATCCACCTCGTCGAGGTCCAGCCAGTCGCGACCGAGATAGTCGGCGAAACGGCGGTTGAACGTGAGCTTGTTCTCGAACTGCAGCGCATCGGTGCGATCGTTCAGCGCCTGCGCGAGGTGGTGCTGGATCAGCGAGGTCATGAAGGTCTTGCGCTCAGCCCTGCTGAGCAGCGCGAAGTCCGCCTCGTAGTAGTCGATGTAGGCGGTGTCGTGGAAGGCGGCCCACACGAGCATGTCGACGAAGGTGCGCGGCGCCCACGTGCCCTGCTCCTTCGCGATCTGTGACGCGAAGGACCACACCCGCCTGATGTCGAACGATCTCAGCCGCTTCAGGACATACTTCAGGCGCGCTCTGAGCGCGACGTCTTGAGACAAAACGACCCTTTCGAGGTGGACGGTCCGGCGTCCCATGGTAGTCGCTCGCCCCGTCCCGGCCCCGGGGGAGCCGCGTGCTAGCCTGGCGGGGTGGACCAGAAGCGCCTACGCGTTCGGTATCTTTTCGACCGGGCACGGCGACTGGATCCCACGCAGCTGATCGAACTCGCCCGTCAGGTGAAGCGCGTTTCGAAGGCCCCTCTCCCGGTGATCATCGCCGACATGCTGTGGTGCTCCGTCCGCTACGAGATGGGATTCCGCGACTACGTCGTGTGGGACATCCGCATCCTGAACGCGCGCGAGCGGGCGACCTGGATGACGCACCCGAAGGCCTTCCGTCTGAACAAGACCCTCAACGGCCCGGACTCGAAGGTCATCCTGGGGGACAAGGCTCGGTTCCTGACCGATTTCGCCGATCTGGTCGGTCGTGAATGGATCGATGCGAAGGTCGCGACCGAGGACGAACTCTCGGCGTTCCTCGGCCGTCACCAGCGCGTGATCGCCAAACCGGCTGCGGGCGAGGGCGGTGCCGGGATAGCGATCTTCGACACCGCCGACATCGCCGATGTCGCCGCGTGGCGAGCGGAGCGGGTCGAGAAGGACCAGACGCTGCTCGAACAGGTCCTGACGCAGCACGATGACCTCAACGCCGTCTATCCGGACAGCGTCAACACCGTCCGCATGATCACCTACCGCGACCCGCACGGCGAGCTGCACGTGATCGCCTCTGTGCTGCGGATCGGCAACGGCGCCGTGATCGATAACTTCGCCTCAGGCGGGATGTTCACGATGCTCGACGATGACGGTGTCGCACTGTATCCCGGCGTCGACAAGCAATCGAACATCTACCACAGGCATCCGATCTCCGGCGCCGCGATCAGGGGCGTGCGGGTGCCGTTCTACCCCGAGGTCGTGAGCATGATCGCCGCGGCAGCGGCTCGCCTGCCGACCGTGCCTTACGTCGGCTGGGACATCGCGATCACACCCGACGGGCCGGCGCTCATCGAGGCCAACCACAACTCCAGTGTGTTCCAGATGAAGCCTTCGGCCTCCGGCATCCGCACGGGATTGCTGCACCGCTACCGCGACGCCATCGGCGCCGAGATCGTCGACAACCGGCGCTGAGCGGCCCGGTTCGGGCCAGCCCCGCCGTCCTGGTCACGATCAGGCGCGACGGCGGCGGATGGTGTCGACGGCGACCTTCAGCTCCGGCGCGCGCAGCAGCGCCAGGAGGCCGACATACACCAGGACGCTGACCACTCCGATGAGGGCGGCTCCCAGCGCTCCCTGGAGCATGCCCTCGAGCATCCAGCCGCCCACTCCCCCGCTGAGCACGAAGACGCCCCACCCTGCGGCACCGGCAGGTATCGCCGCGACAATGAACCGCGCGAGTCCCCACCACGTGGCGCCGAGGCCGAGTGGTCCGAGCTTGCGTCGGAGCAGCACGATCGCGATGATCGTCTGGACGATGCCCACCAGCGACTGCACGAGCGCGACGGCGGCAGCCAGATAGCCGACCGAAACGGTCGCGGCGACGGCGAGGGTCCCGGTCAGGACGAGTGCTCCCTGCACCATCGTGAACACGAACGGGGTGCGCGCGTCACCGTAGGCGTAGAACGTGCGCTGGATGATGAACAGCACGCCCATGGGGATCAGGCTCACGAGGTAGGCGATCAGCACGGGCGCCATCGCGCCCGCTTCCTCGGGGCTGTGCGTGAACACGCGCGACGCTGGCACCGCTGCGGCCGACACCGCGGCGACGGCGATGACGGTGAACAGGCCCAGGACCCGAATCGACTGCCCGACGTCGGCGCGCAGCTCGGTGTGCCGACCGGCGGCGGAGTGCTCGCTGATGCGCGTGAAGTAAGGCGTCCCGATGGCGAGGATGATCATCGAGTACGGCAGCATGTACACGAGCCAGGCGTACTGGGAGGCCGCCGCCGAAGCGTTGTCTCCCGCGGCGGTCGAGGCCGTCGTCACCGTGAGCGACTGCACGATTCCGACCGCCTGGCCGATGAGAGTGGTCAGGAAGGTCCACGTCGCGAGCTTGCCCATGTGGCTGAGACCCATGCCGCGCCAGCGGAAATCCAGCCGCAGCGGGATGCCGGCCTTGCGCCAGAAGAACACCAGCACCACCAGCTGTGCGATGACGCCCAGGGTCGCCGTACCCGCGAGGGTCATCACCATCGAGCTGTTCCAACCGTCGAGCGTGTTGCGGTTCTGCCCGAACAGCATGATGAAGACCACGAAGCCGGCGATCGAGACGAAGTTGTTGACGATCGGCGCCCAGGCGTACGGCGCGAAGATCTTGCGAGCGTTCAGGATCTCGCCGAGCAGCGCGAACATCCCGTAGAAGAAGAGCTGCGGGATGCACCAGTACGCGAACTGGGTGGCCAGGGCATACTGCTGCGGCGACTGGAAGTTCGAGTACAGGTCGATCAGCAGTGGAGCGCAGGCCGTCGCCGCTACGGTCACGACGCCCATGATGAGTGCGCCGAGGGTGAGCAGCTTGGCGAGGAAGTCGTGCCCTCCGTCGCGCTGAGCGCTGATCCGCACCACCTGGGGCACGATCACGCCGGTCAGGACGCCCGCCGAGATCACCATGTAGATGCTGTTGGGCAGTTGATTCGCGATCGCGAAGGCGTCCGGTGCCTGCCCGAACGAGTTGATCGCGACCACGAGCACGATCGTGCGCAGCAGCCCGGTGACCCGGGACGTGAGCGTCCCCGCTGCGATCGTCGCGCTGGCGCGACCAAGACTCATACGTGCCCTTCCTCGTTGGGGCGGCTCAGCGCCGCTGGGAACCCAGCGTCACAGCGTCAGAGCGCGCGGACGACGCCGAGAGGCGTCGACTCGTGTCCCTGGCCGAGCGGGTTGTCCTTGAGGATCGCCACGAGGCGGCGTTCGCCCGCCTTGTCCAGCGTCGAACCGAGGATGTTCCCACCCAGGTCGTTGATGTCGACCACGGCGACCTCCGCCACCCCGCCGAGCAGCGACTTAAGATGTTGGGCGACCTCGCGCGGCTTATCCGGACCGAGCACGACCGCCTTGTTGTACGGCGGGATCGTGCCGCTGGTGGGACCGTCGATGGCGCGGGCCTTGTCGCCGGCGATCCGGTAGAAGTCGCCCTTCCGGCCGAATGCCTTCGTCACGGCCGAGACGGCAGCCGCGAACAGGATGCGGGGAACCCCGCACTCGCGCAGCGCCATCTCCATCGTCTCGGGCATGCCCAGGCCGATGCCGTAGGGCGTCCGCACCACGAAGCGCGACAGGAACAGCGCGAGTCGGCGCGGGTGGATGTCTTCCACGAGATACGACCGGCCCTGCGTGATGGCGACGATCTTCTCCGTCACGAAGAAGATGTCACCCGGCTGGACGACGTCGGTCGCGTACTCGCGGATGAACGGGTCGAGCTCGTCGCCCGGCATCACGACCCGCGTACGGATCGGGATGCGGGCGTACGTCGCTCCGTCGACGGTGACCGTCAACGCCTTGCCGGCATTGGCCTCAGCGGTCATGAGCCGGACCGCTCACTCGAGGTAGTCGCGGAGCGACTGCGAACGGCTCGGGTGACGCAGCTTCGCCATCGTCTTGGACTCGATCTGCCGGATCCGCTCGCGGGTCACGCCGAACGTGTCGCCGATCTGGTCCAGCGTCTTGGGCTGGCCGTCGCCGAGACCGAAGCGCATGCGGATGACGCCCGCCTCGCGCTCGGAGAGCGAGTCCAGAAGCGACTCCAGCTGGCGCTGCAGCATCGTGAACCCGACGGCGTCCGCGGGGACGACCGCCTCGGTGTCTTCGATGAGGTCGCCGAACTCGCTGTCGCCGTCCTCGCCCAGGGGCGTGTGCAGGGAGATCGGCTCGCGACCGTACTTCTGCACCTCGATGACCTTCTCAGGGGTCATATCGAGTTCGCGGCTGAGCTCTTCGGGCGTGGGCTCGCGACCCAGGTCCTGCAGCATCTGCCGCTGAACCCGAGCGAGCTTGTTGATGACCTCGACCATGTGCACCGGGATGCGGATGGTGCGGGCCTGGTCGGCCATGGCGCGCGTGATCGCCTGACGGATCCACCACGTGGCGTACGTGGAGAACTTGAAGCCCTTCGTGTAGTCGAACTTCTCGACCGCGCGGATGAGGCCCAGGTTGCCCTCCTGGATGAGATCCAGGAACTGCATGCCGCGACCGGTGTAGCGCTTGGCGAGCGAGACCACGAGTCGGAGGTTCGCACCGAGAAGGTGCGACTTCGCGCGCTGACCATCGCGGGCGACCCACTGGAGGTCGAGCCCGAGCTGGTTGGTCTTCTCCGCCGCCGACATGTGCGAGAGCTTCTCCTCGGCGAACAGACCGGCTTCGATCCGCATCGCCAACTCGACCTCTTCGGCCGCGTTCAGCAGCGGCACCTTGCCGATCTGCTTCAGGTAGTCCTTGACGGGGTCGGCCGTCGCGCCGGTGATCTGGGCGGAGTAGACCGGTACGTCGTCTTCGTCGGTCGAGGAGATGACGATCGCGCCGGTGGGGAGGGGCTCGCTGAACGCGGGCTTGGTGGCGTCCTCGTCGTCCTCGTCGTCGGCGGCCTCGGGCGCGACCTTCGCTGCGGGGGCAGCATCCGGGGTCTCCTCGTCGGCGTCGACGACGTCGTCGGTCGACACCTCGTCGGTGTCTTCGATCACGACGTCCAGCTCGACCTCGTCCACCTCTTCGTCGGTGTCGTCATTGCTGGACGTACCCTTGGCGGCCTTGGCCGGGGAGGCCTTGGCCTTGCCTTTGGGTGCAGCCTTCTTCGCGGGCGTCTTCTTCGACGCTACCGGGGCGGTCGCCTCGACCGTCTCGACTTCGGTGTCCTCGCCGCTGCGGGAGCGGGTCTTGGTGTTCGTGCCTGCCACGTTTCGCCTTTCACCGGGGGAACGCGTTCCACGGCCACCGGTCGTTCTCGGACACTAGTAAGACCCTTGTCAAGTCGGCGGCGAGAAGCTGGTGCTTCCTCCGACGACCGACAACGGGTCAGGTCCTCTATTGTCTCATACCTTCTCCAGCGGCCTGACGCGCGCAGAGAATACACCAGAGAGAACGCGAGGGCCCGGGCCGGTATTCCCGGGTCAGCCGAGGCTGGGGCCGCCGCGCTTGTCCTCGTCCCCGCCGGGACGGCTCGCGAGGAACCGCTCGAGTTCGGCTGCCAGCTCATCAGCGCTCGGCAGATCCCCCGTGTGGATGATGGGGGTCGCGTGCGTGGAACCGGCCATGTAGGAGTCGTAGCGCTCCTCGAGTCCCTCGAGCATGCGGGTGAGCTCGTCGCTGCCGGCGACCTGTTCCTGCACCTTCTCGAGGTACTCGCGGTTCTCCTCGCGGACCGTGTCCCCGTCGAAGACCAGCCCGGTCGCCACTGTGATGCTGTCCATGCCGGCGAGAGCAGCGGCCGGATACTCCGTGTCGCCGAGGTAGTGCGGAATCAGGAGAACGAACCCCGCGACCTTCGCGCCGGCCTCTGCGAACCGGTACTCCAGGAGGTGCCCCACGGTGGCCGGCACGCGCGTGTGCGGGCGCCATACCGAGTGGGCTTCGACGAGGTCGCCGCGGGTACCGCTGACGGTCGTGCCGATCGGACGCGTGTGCGGAACGGGCATCGGGATGGCGTGAACCCACGTCACCGACGACACCTGCAAAGCACCGCTGAGTTCGAGGATCGCCTCGGCGAAGGCGTCCCAGGCGAAGTCGGGCTCGTACCCGGCGAGCAGCACGAACGGCTGCCCCAGGGCATCGTGCGCGAGCGACAGCTCCAGACGCGGAGGACGGTAACCGGTCAGGTGGTCCTGATCGAAGGAGATGATCGGACGCCGGGCACGGTAGTCCAGCAGCACGTCGTTCGAGAAGACGAACAAGGGGGTGGGCTGCAGATCGTCGCGGAAGTAATCGATCAGCCGCGAGACGGCAGAGCCGGCATCGGTGAAGCCGGTGAGTGCGATGACCAGGGGGAGCCCGGACGGCACCGGCGGCGCCGAGACGGCGCGGTCGAACAGCGACGCGGGGAAGGGCATACGTCAACTCTACGAGCGCATCGCCCCAGGAGGCGCCGGGACCGGTCCCGCTCACAGCGAACACGCGAACCTAGGATGGGACGCATGCCGTTCCCCTCTGTGTCTCACAGCAGCGCACCCCTGCACGAGATTCCCGCCGACGCCGTCCTCCTCGTCCTGCCGTCACTGGAGGAGGGTGTCGAGATTCCGGGCTGGCCGGGGCTCCGCGAGACCCTTGCCGCGGTGGGATTCACCGGCACCTCCGGTTCGTTCCAGCGCGTCGCCGTTCCCGATGCGGCCACCCCGGTGGCCGTCGCCGGAGCGGGCTCCGACCCGCAGCCCGCCGCGCTACGGGCTGCTGCGGGCACCGGCATCCGCCAGCTCACCGGGTTCGCTCGCGTGGCGCTCGGCGCGCCGTCCACGCCGGATGCGGCGTGGCGGGCGCTTGCCGAGGGCGCAGCCCTGGGGGGCTACCGCTTCGCCGGTTACAAGAGCACGGCTCCCCCCTCGCGAGCCGCAGAGGTCGTGGTCTCGGTCTCCAGCGACCCGGAGACCGCCGACCTCGAGGCGGTGACCGCCATTGCCGACGCCGTCGCGCTCGTGAAGGATCTGGTCACCACTCCGGCGGAATGGCTCGGACCGGCAGACCTGGCCGAGCGGGCAGCCGAATCGGTCGCCGACCTGCCCGTGACCGTGACCGTCCTGGATGAGGACGCCCTCCGCGAAGGCGGATATGGCGGCATCCTCGCCGTCGGCCAGGGATCGGACCGGCCGCCGCGCCTGGTGAAGCTCGACTACTCCCCCGAGGGTGCCGAGCGCACCGTGGCCCTCGTCGGCAAGGGCATCACCTTCGACACGGGCGGGCTCTCGCTCAAGCCCGCCGCCTCCATGGTCGGGATGAAGTACGACATGTGCGGCGCCGCGACCGTGCTCGCGGTGGTCCGTGCGGCCGCCATGCTGCGCCTCCCCGTCCGCGTGACCGCGTGGATGTGCATCGCGGACAACATGCCGTCGGGCCGGGCGACGCGTCCGGGCGACGTGGTGCGGACGCTCGACGGCACGACGGTCGAGGTGCTCAATACGGACGCGGAGGGGCGGGTGGTGCTGGCGGACGGATTGGCCGCGGCCAGCCGCGAACGCCCCGACCTTCTCGTCGACGTCGCCACCCTGACCGGGGCGATCACGGTGGCGCTGGGAACGCGCCATGCCGGCGTGATGGGCGACGAGGAAGCGGTGGCGCGGTACCTCGAGGCCGCAGCCCGCGTGGATGAGCCGGCCTGGCCGCTCCCCCTCCCTGACCACATGGTCGACGACCTGGACTCCCCCATCGCCGACCTTCAGAACGCCAAGATGGGCGACCCCGCCGGTGGCTCGCTGTTCGCGGGCCTGTTCCTGCGGCATTTCGTCGGGCGCACCTCGGATGCCGATGATGCCCCGCGCATCCCGTGGGTGCACCTGGACATCGCCGGGGTCGGTATGAACAAGGGTGCCCCGCACGGATTCACCGACAAGGGCGTGACGGGCGCGACGGTTCGCGCGTTGATCGAACTGCTCACCGTGGAGGCCACGGCATGACCGTGCACACCGCCGACCTGGTGATCCTCGGTGGCGGGAGCGGAGGCTACGCCGCAGCCCTTCGGGCGGCCGAGCTCGGATCTTCCGTGGTGATCGTGGAGAAGGACAAGGTGGGGGGCACCTGCCTGCACCGTGGGTGCATCCCGACGAAGGCGCTCCTGCACTCGGCCGAGGTGGCCGACACCGCGCGCGATGCCGCCGCGGTGGGCGTGCGCGCGAGCCTGGACGGGATCGACCCCCTCGCCGTGCGGGCGTATCGCGAAGGCATCGTGAGTAAGAAGCATCGCGGACTCGAGGGGCTCCTCTCCGCGCGCGGCATCACCGTCGTCTCCGGCGAGGGGCGTCTGGAAGAGGGGCCCGCCGTCCGCGTCGGGGAAGACGTGTACCGCGGAACGGACGTCGTCATCGCGACCGGCTCGTATAGCAGGACCCTTCCCGGCCTCGACATCGGTGGTCGCGTGATCACCAGCGAGCAGGCCCTCGAGCTGGACGAGATCCCGGGCCGGGTCCTGGTGCTCGGCGGGGGCGTGATCGGTGTCGAGTTCGCGAGTGTCTGGCGCTCGTTCGGAGCCGAAGTGACGATCATCGAGGCCCTCGATCACCTGGTCCCCGCGGAGGACGCCACCTCCAGCAAGATGCTCGAGCGGGCTTACCGGAAGCGCGGCATCGACTTCCGCCTGGGCACACGGTTCTCCTCCGCATCCCAGACGTCGGAGTCGGTGACGGTGCAGCTGGAAGACGGCACGGCCCTGGATGCCGATTACCTCCTCGTCGCGGTCGGCCGTGGGCCCGCCAGCGCGGGACTGGGCTTGGAGGAAGGCGGTGTCGTGCTGGAGCGCGGCTTCGTGCGCACCGACGAGCGCCTGCGCACCGATGCCGCCCATGTGTGGGCCGTCGGCGATGTCGTTGCGGGACTGCAGTTGGCGCACCGCAGCTTCCAGCAGGGAATCTTCGTCGCCGAGGAGATCGCCGGGCGAGCGCCCGTGCGCGTGCCCGAACACCACATCCCGAGGGTGACCTACTCCCACCCCGAGGTGGCGTCCGTGGGGTGGACGCAGGTGCAGGCCGCGGAGCAGCACGGCGCGGACGCGGTCGTGGTGACCGAATACAACCTCGCCGGCAACGCCCGGAGCGAAATCCTCGGCACGTCGGGCGTCGCCAAGGTCATCCGGCTCAAGGATGGACCGGTCGTCGGAGTGCACCTCGTCGGCGATCGCGTGGGCGAGCTCATCACCGAAGCGCAGCTCGTGGTGGGCTGGGAAGCGCACCCCGAAGACGTGGCTCCGTACATCCACGCGCACCCCACACAGAGCGAAGCGCTCGGGGAAGCATTCCTCGCTCTGGCGGGCTCGCCGCTGCACACGCTCTGAGGCGCGCGGCGCGTCACTAAGCTAGATACGAATCCGCTTCTGAAGGAGACAAACTCATGAGCACTTCCGTCGTCCTCCCCGCGCTCGGTGAGAGCGTCACCGAGGGAACGGTCACCCGCTGGCTCAAGAAGGTCGGTGACACGATCCAGGAGGACGAGGGCCTGCTGGAGATCTCGACCGACAAGGTCGACACCGAGATCCCGTCGCCCGTCAGCGGAGTGATCGAAGAGATCCTCGTCCAGGAGGACGAAACCGTCGAGGTCGGCGCCGTGCTCGCGAAGATCGGCGATGGCGCCGTCGCGTCGAGCGACGACGCACCGGCCACAGAAGCCGCACCCGCCGAGGCCGCAGCCCCCGCGGCTGCGGCGCCCGCACCTGCCGCCGAGCAGCCCGCCCCGGCAGCCGAGCAGCCTGCAGCGGAGCAGCCCGCGCCGGCAGCCGAGCAGCCCGCGCAGAGTGGCGGCGAGAGCCGCGAGGTCGTGCTCCCCGAGCTGGGTGAGAGCGTCACCGAAGGCACCGTTACCCGCTGGCTGAAGCAGGTCGGCGACGAGGTCGCCCTGGACGAACCGCTCCTGGAGATCTCCACCGACAAGGTCGACACCGAGATCCCGTCGCCGGTGGCCGGTGTCCTGCAGGAAGTGCTCGTCGCCGAGGACGAGACCGTGGCGGTGGGCGCGGCACTCGCCCGCATCGGCAGTGGATCCGCACCGGCTCCCGCCGCGGAGACCGCACCGGAGGCGCCGTCGGTCGACAAGCCGGCTGAGGCCGACCAGGCACCCGCGCAACCGCAGCCCGACGCAGCCCCCGCCGAAGCCGCCCCGGCCGAGGCGCCCGCCGAGCCGGAGAAGCCCGCACCGACGCCCCCCGCATCGACTCCGGCTCCCGAGCCCCCGGCGACGTCATCGGAGCCCCTCGCCGCATCCAACGATGAGATCACCTACGTCACGCCGCTCGTGCGTCGCCTCGCGCAGCAGCAGGGTGTCGACCTGTCGACAGTGACCGGTACCGGCGTGGGTGGCCGCATCCGCAAGGAAGACGTGCTGAAGGCCGCCGAGGCTGCCGCGCAGGCGCCCGCTCAGGAACCCGCTGCCGCGCCGGCTGCCCCCGCGCCGGCCGCTCTCGAGGTGTCGCCGTTGCGCGGTACGACGCAACCGATGTCTCGCCTGCGGAAGGTGCTCGCCGAGCGCGCCGTCGCATCGATGCAGGCGACCGCTCAGCTCACGACGGTGGTCGAGGTGGATGTCACGAAGCTGGCGTCGTACCGCGACCGGGTCAAGGCGGAGTTCCAGGAGAAGACGGGCGACAAGCTGTCGTTCCTCCCCTTCTTCGTGCTGGCCGCCGCCGAGGCGCTGCCGGCGTACCCCGTCATCAACTCCACGGTGGACGGCGAGAGCATCGTGTACCCGCCGACGGAGAACATCTCCATCGCAGTGGACACCGAGCGTGGACTGCTGACCCCTGTGGTGCGCGATGCAGGCACGAAGAATCTCGCGCAGGTCGCACATGAAATCGCCGACCTCGCCGCACGCACCCGTAACAACAAGCTGAAGCCGGATGAGCTTGCCGGAGGCACCTTCACCGTCACCAACACCGGGTCGCGCGGCGCCTTGTTCGACACTCCCCTGGTGTTCCTGCCCCAGTCGGCGATCCTCGGTACGGGAATCGTCGTGAAGCGACCCGGCATCGTGAGCGTCGACGGCAAGGACGCGATCTCCGTGCGGTCGTACGTGTACCTGGCGCTGTCCTACGACCACCGCGTGGTCGACGGGGCGGACGCGGCGCGGTTCCTCTCCGCCGTCAAGTCCCGCCTCGAGGCTGCCCAGTTCGAGGGCAACCTCGGCATCTGATCAGGCAGGCGGATCCGCGACATCGAAGGCGTCGCGGATCCGCCACCCCTCGGGGGTCGTGACAACGGTCACGAGCTGCGAGGGTGCTTGCGGGGCATCCACCCGCAGCACCGCGATCCCGCCGAAGTCGTCCAGCAGCGCGATCGAGCGCTCCGGCGCATCGATGGCGCCGCCGGGGAGCTCCTTGTCGGCATCCTCCTGGGAGGTGGCGCGGCACTGCGCGTCCGCGCACGATTCGCGCGTCTCCAGCAGGAGCCGCAGCGCCTCGGATGCGTCGACCGGACCGGCCTCCGGCGGGATCGATGCGCCCGGGGCGGGCGTCTCCGGCACGGGCGACGGCGCGGCAGATGCCGGGGCGGCCTCCGCACCGATGGCCGCTGTCGAGCCCGAGGCGTCGGGCCAGCTCAGCCCCACCACCAGGACAACGGTCGCCAAGCCGCCCGCCCAGAGGACCGGGCGGAGCCTGCCGCGACCCGGGCGCTTGCCGCGCACCCGTAGTCGGTGCAGGACGTCGGAGACCGCATCGCTCAGTCCCGCGTCGGCGGCGAAGGCGAGACCGCTCCACCAGGTGCGGCGCGGTTCTTCGCTCTCGGGGGCGCCTGCCTCCTCCGGCGGCACCTCCCTTCGCGCCCGAACCGGGCCGATCACCTCCGTCATGAGCGGTTCCGGGTCGGCGGCGGCGAACAGGGCGTCCTCGTAGCGCTCGGCATGGCGTGGCAGGACCCTCGACTCCGTCAGTGCGCCGTGCACCTCGGCCAGCGCGTCGCGCAGGGTGGCGCCGTGTACGTCATGCACGAGCATCTCCACGATGTCTACCGAGGCCCGCGTGGCGTCGGTGTCTCCGGGGCCGCAGACGAGAACCGGCATCCCTTCGGCGGTGACCCACCACGACGCGGTGACGCTCTCCAGCTCCTCCGACAGTGCGGAGACCAGCCCGCGCAGCACGCTGACGCCCACCGTGAGCGCTTCACCGTCCGAGAGGGGCGCTCCCGCGCTCCGGCGGCGGGCGATCAGCCGATCGAGCCGATCGGCGACCGCGGGAAGGACGATGTCGTGCCCGTCGGGCCGGCGCACCACCTCCTGCGGCGCGAGCACGTGGGTGCCGGGCGGCGTGCGCCAGGCCGGCCAGTCACTCAGCAGGGTGCGGTCGACGAGGAGAACCGTCCCGCCGTCGGGCGACCGGGCCAGGGTTCCCTCGAACGGGGCCTCGGGCGGCCCGACCGCGCGGATGCCGGGATACGCCGTGTAGGCGGACGGGATGGCGGGTGATCGCACACGTCCACCATCGTCGTACGGATGGGTTCGTGTGCTGCTGCACGGCGGAACCGGGGACAACGCCGCGCGAAGATCGGTTGTGCAGGACGGATGATGCGGACGCGGAAGCTAGAATCGAGGCATGGCCGCCCGCAGTTCCGCCCCCGAGAAGCGCCCCGGCTTCTTCTCGCAGCTTCGTACCCTCTTCCGGTTCACGCGCGAGGCCTACCGCTGGCTTCCTTTCGCCTTGATCGGCATCGTGCTGGCCGGCATCGGGCTGGGCATCCTGATCGGTTTCCTGATCCAGCCGGTGGCCGTGTGGAGCGTCATCCTGTGGGCCGTCACCGGCCTGATGGCCGGCATCCTGGGCGCGATGATCACCATGACGCGCCTGTCGACCAAGGCCATGTACAAGAAGATCGACGGCATGCCCGGCGCGGCCGGCCACGTCCTGTCGACCGGTCTCGGCCGCAGCTGGAGCGCCTCGGACATGCCGGTCGGCGTGAACCCCCGGACGCAGGAGGCGGTCTATCGTGCGGTGGGCCGCGGCGGTGTCGTCATCATCGGCGAAGGCGCCCGCGGCCGTCTCACTCGACTCGTGAACGACGAGCGCTCGAAGGTGCAGCGCGTCGCGTCGGGGGTTCCGGTGACCGTCTTGTATGTCGGGCACGGTGAGGGCGAGGTCCCCATCGGAAAGCTTGCCGCGACGATCAAGTCGCTGCCCAAGAAGATCGACCGTGCGACAATGGCCGCCGTCATGAAGCGCATCGACTCGGTGTCGCAGTCGGTGACGTCACTCCCGATCCCCAAGGGCGTGGACCCGACGAAGGTGCGCGCGCCGCGTCCCCGCTGATCCACGCATACCGCCGCCCGGGCACAGGCGTCTGCTGAGCCTGCTGACGGGTCAGGCCCGCACCAGCACGGTGCCGGCTGCCTTGTCGTGAAGACCGCGGTTGTCGGCATCCCAGATCACCGCGGGGATGACGGCGGCCAGCAGAACCGATCGCACGATCGGCCGCCACAGCCCCGGCCATCCGCCGGTGACGCGCTGCACCCGCATCCCGAAGAGGCGGTGGCCGGGGCTGCCGCCGATCGTGGGGATGAACAGGATCTGCACGATCACGAAGATCGCCGTCGTGGCGAGGGGGTCGTAAGCGAAGAACGCGATCGAGATGACGACCGCGCACGCCCAGTCGACGATGAGGGCGCCCACTCGTCTGCCGAGCGTCGCAAGGCTGCCGCTCCCCTGCGCGGGAAGCCCCAATCGCTCACCGGGATAGGAGTCGGCGGGAAATTCCTCGGGCATTTCCTCAGCCTAATGACGCACGCGTAACATGCCGGAAACATAGGAGACACTGCCGGGCAATGCCCTCTGGGTAGGTTCGACGGGTCAGCCCTGGCAGGCTTGGCGTATCCCGATGCCCTACCTCTGGAGTCTTCACATGTTCAAAGATTCATCCGAGGTGCTGAAGTTCATCCAGGACGAGGACGTCAAATTCCTCGACATCCGGTTCACGGATCTCCCGGGCGTGCAGCAGCACTTCAACATCCCCGCCTCCACCGTCGACGAAGACTTCTTCACCGTCGGGCAGCTGTTCGACGGCTCCTCGATCCGCGGGTTCGCGAACATCCACGAGTCCGACATGCAGCTCATCCCGGATGTGACCACGGCCTACCTCGACCCGTTCCGCGAGGCCAAGACGCTCATCATGGTCTTCGACATCTACAACCCGCGCAACGGCGAGATCTACTCGAAGGACCCGCGTCAGGTCGCCAAGAAGGCTGAGAAGTACCTCGCCTCCACCGGCATCGCCGACACCGCCTACTTCGCCCCGGAGGCGGAGTTCTACATCTTCGACGACGTCCGCTACGAGGTGAAGCAGAACACGAGCTTCTACGCGGTGGACTCCGAGGAAGGCGCGTGGAACACCGGCCGCGCCGAAGAAGGCGGCAACCTGGCCAACAAGACGCCCTACAAGGGCGGCTACTTCCCCGTCTCCCCCGTCGACAAGCAGGCCGACCTGCGCGACGACATCAGCCTCAAGCTCATCGATGCCGGTCTCATCCTCGAGCGCGCGCACCACGAGGTGGGCACGGGCGGTCAGGCGGAGATCAACTACCGCTTCGACACGATGGTGCACGCCGCCGACGACATCTTGAAGTTCAAGTACATCGTGAAGAACACGGCGCTCGAGTGGGGCAAGGTCGCAACCTTCATGCCCAAGCCGCTGTTCGGTGACAACGGTTCGGGCATGCACACCCACCAGTCGCTGTGGAACGACGGCACGCCGCTGTTCTACGACGAGACTGGCTACGCCGGCCTCTCGGATCTCGCGCGCTGGTACATCGGCGGCATCCTCGCCCACGCCCCCGCCATCCTGGCCTTCACAAACCCGACGCTGAACAGCTACCACCGTCTGGTGAAGGGCTTCGAGGCGCCGGTGAACCTGGTGTACTCGGCGGGCAACCGCTCGGCGGCCATCCGGATCCCGATCACGGGCTCCAACCCCAAGGCCAAGCGCATCGAGTTCCGCGCTCCGGATGCCTCGGGCAACCCGTACCTCGCCTTCGCGGCGCAGCTGATGGCGGGCATCGACGGCATCAACAACCGCATCGAGCCCCACGAGCCGGTGGACAAGGACCTGTACGAGCTGCCGGCCGAGGAGGCCAAGGGCATCCCCCAGGTTCCGAACTCGCTGCTGGACTCGCTCGAGGCCCTCCGCGCCGACCACGAGTTCCTTCTCGCCGGTGGCGTCTTCACCGAGGAGCTCATCGAGACCTGGATCGAGTACAAGATCGAGAACGAGATCCAGCCGATCGCGCAGCGTCCGCACCCGTTCGAGTACGAGCTGTACTTCGGGGTGTAACGACTCCGACGGCCTCCACTCCTCCGAACTCCCGTCGCCGGCACGGGAGTTCGGAGGAGTTTCGGCTTCCGAGAACATCCGCGACAATGTGCGGTGCTGCCCGCAAGCGGAGGATCGTTAGCGCTTCTCGCGGTTGCGCTGGGCGAGCAGGTCTTCCAGCACGTCGGGACGGTTGGTAATGATCCCGTCGACGCCGTAGTCGAGCAGGCGCGCCATGTCGGCGGCCTCATTGACCGTGTAGGGGTTGATGACCATGCCGGCCTCGTGCACCGCGTCGACGTAGTCGGCCGTCACGGCACCGTAATTGGGGTTGACCTGGTCAGCCCACTGGCCGAATGTGGCGAGGTCGGCGACGGGCACCGTGCCCAGGAGGCCCACCGGCACCTCAGGCAGCAGCTCGGTGAAGGTCGCCATCGACTCCCAGTTGAAGCTCTGCACCGCGAGACGCTCGCTCGCGACGGCGGATGTGAGGTAGCCGGGGAACGAGTCGAAGACGTCGGCGACCACCTGCTCGACACCCGGGTACCGCTCGGGTGCCTTGAGCTCCATGATGATGCCCGAGCGGCTCGACCGCACCTGCTTCACCATCTCCGCGAGCGTGGGGACCGGCTCGCCGGAGAACTCCTCGCCGAACCAAGACCCGGCATCGAGCTGCTTGATCTCCTCCAGTGTGAAGTCCACGACGTTCCACGGCGCGCGGTCGGGGAAGACCTCCTCGACGTTCGTGGTGCGGCTCAAGGTGGTGTCGTGCATCAGAACGGCCACGCCGTCCTTGCTGAGCTGCACATCCGACTCGATCCAGGTTGCCGCCTGCCGGATCCCGACCTCGAACGCGGCGAGCGTGTTCTCCGGCGCGTAGGCCATGGCACCGCGGTGAGCCGTGGTGATGACCGAGACCTTCTCCGGCTGGGCGGCGAGGGCCGGGGTGGCGACGAGCGACAGCCCGACGATGCCGGCCGCGGTGGCCAGCGTGAGCGTGCGAGTACGCATTGTTGTTCTCCTTGGGGGGTGGGGGATCGAACGCCCCCACGCTCCCGTCCACGCGTAACGTGACCGTGTCGTCGAGGTGAACGATCACGGAAAGGTGCGACCGGGTACTCGCGTCGCGTGAGGCGTCATCAGGCCCGCTCCACGGGGAGCCACAGCTCGGTGCTCGCGGCGCCGAAGTCGGGCAGTCCGCCCGCAGCGGCTGACGAAAAGAGACCTCCGAGACGCACTCGGGGGGCTCTTTCGCGCGCTCGGCGCACGAGGATTAGATATGTTCGCCGCATGGGGCAGAAGAACTACCTGATCGAGGGTGTCTCCGGAACGGGGAAGACGGCCGTCTGCCACGAGTTGCGTCGGCGCGGCTATCACGCCATCAACGGCGATCGCGAGCTCGCTTACCAGGGAGACCCCGATACAGGCGAGCCACGGGACGACGTGACGGGCGTCGCGGCACACGATCACCACGTCTGGCGAGTAGATCAGGTCGAATCCCTCATCAATGACCGGAGCCGGCCCGTGACTTTCTTCTGCGGCGGATCACGGAACTTTGGTTTTCTCAAGCTCTTCGACGACGTCTTCGTACTGACCGTCGACACCGAAACACTGGGCCGACGACTGGACGAGCGCCCCGAGGACGAATGGGGAGGCCGAGCCGGATCGGCGGAGCGCGCGTTGATCGAACAGCTGCACCGGACGGGACCAGACACTCCGCAGGGAGGTGTCGCTATCGATGCGACGCGACCCCTCGCAGCAGTGGTCGACGACATCCTGGGCAGGATTCACGGGTAGCGGACCGCCCCGGACCATCGCTCGCCGGGATGGCGTCCTCCCGTGCGGGCTCGGTCCTTCGGTTTGACAGCGATCGCCCGGCTCGGGCGATACTCGTGGGGTGTCTACCTCCGTGATCGACCTCGACGGACTCCGCTTCGCAATGGTGTCCTCCACCGCCAGCGTCGTCGACCCCCAGTCCCCCACCACCTTCACCTACCACCAGGACGGCCGGCTCGTCTGGGGCGAATACACCGGCGACACCGTCACCGAGGGGCGCTTCGTCGGCGGTGTCGAGGGCGACATCGTCGGAATCTCCTTCGCCCATGCACTGGTAGCCGATGGCTCCGTGGTCCGTGGCAGCGCGGACAGCCGCATCGAGCTCGACGACGACGGCCGGATGCGACTCGTCGAGAGCTTCGCGGTGGGCGACGTCGCCCACGAGAGCATCTGCATCCAACTCTGAGCGTTCAGCCGGCGGGCCGGTCGGTGCTCGTCGCAACGAAGCGCATCAACCCGCGCTCGGGGAGCACCTGCTCGCGCGCGGGGATGTCGGTGGGCAGCACGTACGGTCGCTCGAACACCTCGTTGAGGATCAGGACGGTCTCCACCCGGGCCACCTGCGGCAGCGAGCCGATACCACCCACCACGAGCGAATGGATGCCTTCGACGTCGACGCTGCGCACGAGGAGCATGATGTCGTGCTCGCCGGTGGTGATCTTGGCCGACTCCACCTCCGGCAGCCCGCGGACGGCAGCGAAGAACTCCTCCCAGCTCTGCGGATGCACCGAGCAGAACACCAGCGCGCACACCCCGAGGCCGGCCCTCGCGGGATCGACGCGGGCCGCGTACCCGGTGATCACCCCGGCCCGCGTGAGGGCCTCGACCCGGCTGTAGGCGCTGGCGCGCGAAATTCCCACGGATGCCGCCAGTGCGGCAATCGAAACACGACCGTCACGTCGCAGCTCGCTGAGGATGTCATAGCCGATTTTGTCGATCTGCACGGCTGATCGTCCAGCCGGATCCGTGCGCGGTTCGCTCATATTGGACATAATGCCCGCACGCTTCCCGCTGGTCAACGGAACGTGGAAGGGGGGCGGGTATTGTCGGATACAGTGCCCGAAAAGCTCCTGGACAGTCTCGAGATGTCCAGCACCCGACCCAGGAGGACCCACCGTGGCCCGACCCCACCCCCGTGCCGCCGCAGCGCTCATCGCGGTAGCCGCTCTCGCCCTCGCCGGCTGCTCCGGCGGGAACTCGGCCGACAACGGCTCCGCGGGCGACGACGCATCCGCCACGCTCGTCGTCGACACCGCCTTCTCGCTCGAGACCGGCGACCCGGGCCGCAACTACGTGCCCACGGGCAACATGGTGCTGCACGCGGTGTATGACACGCTGCTGACGCTCACGGGCGACGACACCACTCCGCAGCCGTCTCTGGCGACGATGGAGCAGAACGAGGAGGCGACGGAGTTCACCTTCACGCTGGATGAGGACCGCGTCTTCTCGGACGGTTCCCCGGTGACCGCGGACGACGTGGTGTTCTCCCTGAACCGCGTCGCGGGCATGACCGATTCGAAGGCGAACTTCCTCATGGCCGGCATCACGGTCGAGAAGGTCGATGACACCACCGTCGTGCTCACGACAGAGGAGCCCTCGCTGCAGCTTCCGGCGATCGTGACCAACCCGTCGCTGTCCATCCTCAACGCCGAAGAGGTCGAGGCCAACGGCGGCACGACGGACCCCAGCGACGCGGCTCAGTCGTTCCTGGACGGCGCGTCGGCGGGGTCGGGCCCGTACCTTCTGGAGTCGCTCGACCTGACGACCCAGGTCGTCCTGGTGGAGAACCCCGAGTACAACGGCCCCGCCTCAGCCGAGTACGACAAGATCGTCGTGCGCAACGTGACCGAGAGCGCCACCCAGCTGATCAACCTGAAGGGCGGGGACTCGAACGTCGCCGTGGACCTCAGCGGCGACCAGGTCGAGGGTCTCGACGACGGTTTCGTGGTCGACTCGGTGCCGTCGGCTGAGACGATCTTCCTCCTGATCAATCAGAACCCCGAGGTCGCTCCGGCCACAGCCAGCCCCGAGTTCGCTGAGGCGGTGCGCTACGCGCTCGACTACGACAAGATCCTCGAGCTCGCCGGCGCCGGCGCCGCGCAGGCAACCGGCGTCATCCCGCCGATGTTCGCCGGTGCGGTGGAGGACGGCGTCACCCAGGATCTGGAACAGGCGCAGGCCGCTCTGGCAGAGTCCGGCTACGCCGGCGAGACGGTGACGCTGCAGTTCCCGAACGACAACCCCGTCGGTGGCGTGGAGTTCACCCCGGTCGCCGAGCGGGTGCAGGAGCAGCTGAAGGCTGTCGGCATCACCGTCGAACTCGCCCCCGCTCCCTTCGCCACCGAGATCGACCCGTACGTCAACGGCACGGGCGCGTTCTCGATGTGGTACTGGGGCCCCGACTACGCCGACTCCTCCTCGTTCCTGCCGTTCGGCCCTGGCGAGAAGGTGGGCCTCCGCGCCGGATGGGATGCTGAGGCAGCCGCTGAGATCGCGGAGCTCGTGACAACGGCCCGCAACGCCACCTCCGTCGACGAGCGCGAGCAGGCCTTCAGCTCGTTCGCCGCCGCCATGCAGGAGGCGGGCCCGTTCGTGCCGCTGATCGTCCCGGGTAACAACATCGCCAGCGACGACTCCGTCACCGGCCTGACGTACAACCCGACCTGGACGCTCGACCTCACGACGCTCGCCCCCGCACAGTGACGTGACGTCGTCCACCTCGCCCGCTCGTCGCATCGGAGCAGGCCGGCATTCGCTGGCCCGGTTCCTGGTGCGGCGAGCGGGCACCTCCGTCATCCTCCTGCTCGGCGTCGTGCTGGTCACGTTCCTGCTCACCGTGATGGTGCCGGGCGATCCGGTACGTGCCGCGCTGGGTGAGGGCGCTTCATCCAACCCGGCCACGGTCGCGGCATACGAGGCCAAGTACGGGCTCGATAAGTCGGTGCCTGAGCGCTTCGGGCTGTATCTCGGCAACCTCCTGCAGGGCGATCTGGGCACCTCGATCAGCACGGGCCGCCCCGTCGCCGCCGACCTGGCCAAGGCCGTCCCAGCCACGGGTGAGGTCGCGTTCTACGCGATCATCCTGAGCCTCGGCGTGGCCATCGTCCTCGGCACACTCGCCGCGTACCGCCGCGGCAAGGCGACAGACCAGGTGGTGCGCGTGGTCTCGCTCGTGGGACTGAGCATCCCGACCTTCTGGATGGCGATCCTCGCGTACAACTTCTTCTTCCTCGAACTGGGCTGGGTGCGCGGCTCGGGCCGACTGTCGCCCACCATCACTCCCCCACCCGGCGTCACGGGCTTCTACACGATCGACTTCCTCCTCAATGGGGATTCCGTCGGGTTCTTCGACGCCGTCAGTCATCTGGCACTCCCGGTGCTCGTACTGAGCCTCTTCACGATCGCGCTGCTGACCCGCTTCATCCGCACATCGGTCCTCGAAGTCCTCGACGCCGATTACGCGCGCGCAGCCCGAGCCAAGGGACTGACCGGCACCCGCGTCGTGTTCGGCTACGTGCTGCGCGGGGCGGCACTCCCCATCCTCACGATGGTGGGGATCGCGTTCGGCACGCTGCTGTCGGGCACCGTGCTCGTCGAAGCCGTGTTCGCGTGGCCCGGGCTGGGCACGTATGCGTACAACGCCGCCAAGGGCCTGGACCTGCTCGCCGTCACCGGCGTCGGCCTGGTCATCGGCGTGATCTATCTCGTCATCAACCTCGTGATCGACATCCTGTACGGCGCGCTGGACCCCCGGGTGAGGCTGTCATGAACCTGTTGCTTCCGGTGAGCGTCGCGCCCAGGCGTCGACGACGCCTCCCCGCGGCGTGGCGCACCCCGTTGGCGGTGATCGGCGTCGTCATCGCCGCCGGGTGGATCATCGTGGCGCTGCTCGCGCCGTGGATCTCGCCCTACGACCCGCTCGCGCAGGAACTGCCGCGCCTGACCGCCCCCAACGGCGAGGCCATCATGGGAACCGACGCGAACGGCCGCGACGTGTTCTCGCGCCTCATCGCCGGGGCTCAGACCACGATCCCCCTCGCGCTTGTGCTCGTCGTGTGCGCGATGCTCATCGGCACGGTCCTCGGCGCAGTCGCCGGATACGTCGGCGGCTGGGTGGACGAGGTGCTCATGCGGGTCACCGACATGGTGATGGCGTTCCCGACCGTGATCCTCGCGATGGTGATCGCCGCGGCCCTCGGCCCGTCGATCATGAACGCGGTGATCGCCGGCATCATCGTCGCGTGGCCGCAGTACGCCCGCATCACGCGTTCGCTCGTGCTGAGCCTGCGGAACCAGAACTACGTCGTCGCCGGTCGCCTACTGGGTTACTCGCCGCTGCGGTCGCTCCGCGTGGACATCCTGCCCAACATCGGCGGCCCGGTGCTCGTGCTGGCCGCCCTCGACATCGGAACGGCGATCCTTCTGCTCTCCGGGCTGTCGTTCCTGGGGCTGGGGGCGCAGCCGCCCACCCCGGAGTGGGGCGCGATGATCTCCGCCGCCATGCAGCACATCGACGCCTGGTGGCTGGGACTCTTCCCGGGCCTGGCGATCCTCACGGTCGTGATGGCGTTCAACTTCATCGGCGACTCGCTGCGGGACGCCCTCGACCCCCTCGCGGCCCGGGAGCGCGCCGCCGAGAGCGCGACGCCGGATGCTGTGGGCACCGCCCCCTCCGATGCGAAGGAGGCGGTGCGGTGAACGCCCTGACGATCAGCGATCTGCGGGTCGAGCTCGGCCCACGCGGCGCACGCACCGAGGTGGTGCGCGGCATCGACCTCACGCTGCGCCCGGGCGCGATCCAGGGCCTGGCTGGCGAATCGGGGTCGGGCAAGAGCATGACCGCGCTGGCCGTGCTCGGATTGCTCCCCGCCGCCGGCACGGCATCGGGCTCGATCCGGCTCGGAGACGAGGAGCTCGTCGGCATGCCGCGGCGGCGGTACCGCTCCGTGCGCGGCCGGCGGATCGGGATGGTGTTCCAGGACCCGTCGGCGAGCCTGCACCCCCAGCTGACCGTGGGTGCCCAGCTGACCGACGTCATGCGCACCCACCTCGGGCTCTCCCGCGCCCAGGCCCGGACACGGGCCGCCGAACTGCTCGATCGCGTCCGGGTCCCGGAGCCGGATGCGGCGCTGAAGAAATTCCCCCACCAGTTCTCCGGCGGTCAGCGCCAGCGTGTCGCGATCGCCATCGCGCTGGCGTGCGACCCCGAGGTGCTGCTCGCCGACGAGCCCACGACCGCGCTGGACGTGACCGTGCAGGCGGGGGTCCTCCACCTGCTGCGCGACCTCGCCACCGAGCGGGATCTCGCCGTGCTGCTGGTCACCCACGACCTCGGCGTCATGAGCGCCGTCGCCGATGATGTCGCCGTCATGCGCCACGGGCGCATCGTCGAATGGGGAACGCGGGCGCAGGTGTTCACCGCGCCTCGGCACCACTACACGCGCGAGCTGCTGGCTGCCATGCCCGACGCGCAGGAGCCGCTCGTGGACATCCGGATCACGGGAGAGGACGACCGATGACGGGACCGATCCTGGACGTCGACAACCTGGTCGTCGAGTACGGCGGCCGCGCCGCCGTGCGCGCGGTGGATGGTGTGTCGTTGTGCATCGCCGCCGGCGAGGTTCTGGCGCTGGTCGGCGAGAGCGGCTGCGGCAAGTCGTCGACCGCGAGAGCCGTCGTAGGCATGGAGCGCCCCCGCGCAGGCACCGTGTCGTACCGCGGCGCCTCGGTGCCGCCGCTCGGCTTGCGTACGCGACCCAGCGCTCTGACGGCCATCCAGATGGTCTTCCAAGACCCCAACTCGTCGCTGAACCCGCGCACGCGCGTCGCGCAGCAGATCGCCGACGGCGCCCGGGCGGCGCGCATCCGCGGCGTGTCCTCCCCCCGCCCGGAGGAGTGGCTCGAGGCGGTGGGCCTGACAGCATCCTTCGCAACCCGCTATCCGCACCAGCTCTCCGGCGGGCAGCGTCAGCGCGTGGCGATCGCCCGTGCCCTGGCGGCCCGGCCAGACCTCATCGTCGCGGACGAGCCCATCTCCGCCCTCGACGCCTCGGCGCAGGCATCGGTGGCCGGGATGATGCGCACCCTCTGCCTGGGGTCGGGCGCGGGGATGCTGTTCATCTCGCACGACCTGTCGGTGGTGCGGCTCATGGCCGACCGTGTCGCGGTGATGTACCGGGGCCGCATCGTGGAGTCCGGTCCGACGCCGCTGGTCTGGTCCGACCCCGTACACCCGTACACACGCGACCTGCTCGCCGCCATCCCCCACCCGGACGGCACGGGGACGCTCCCCGCCGCGCCCGCCGCGGAGGCACCCGAGGCATGGTCGTCGCTCATTCCGGCAGCCCTCGACCGCGCTGCGTGAGGCTCAGCGCCTCACCACATCCGCGACCGCGTCGTCGAGGAACGGATGCTGGAAGGTGAAACCGGCGTCCGTGAGCCTCTGGGGCAGCACCCAGCGGCTCTTGAGCACGAGTTCGGGCTCGGTCCGCAGCGCCCACATCGCCGGCTCCAGCATCCACCGGTAGGCGGGAAGGCCGACGGGCATTCCCACGGCACGACGGAGCGTCCGCATCAGCGCACGGTTGTCGACCGGATGCGGGCTTGCGAGGTTCACCGGCCCGGAGATCTCGTCGTGCTGCACCAGGAAAATGCACGGCGGCGAGCACGTCGTCGAGGTGGATCCAGCTGAACATCTGGCGGCCGCGGGTGCGGCGGTTCGGTGGCTGCCCGTCACCGCTGCGGGAGAGGCCGATGCCGCGATACCGCCTGTGCGGGAACCACCATCCGTCCCGTTGCGGGCCGCCCAGTCCGGTGCGGGCGAGCCGTAGCAGCGTCCGCGTGGCCGGCCCATCGCCGAGCACGATCGCCATCCGCAGCGCGACGCGCCGGGTCTCCGGCAGCTGTCCCGCGAAGAACTCCCGCTCCCACGCGGTGGCGACATCCACGGAGAATCCGGTGCCCACCTCTCCCCCGCGCTCGGTGTTCGGCCGGTCGAGGGCGTGCCGGTAGATCGTCGCGGTGGACGCGTTCAGCCATACCCGCGGCGGTCGCATGGCAGCGCCCACCGCTTCACGGAGGTCGCGGGTCGTCTGCACCCGCGACCGGAGGATCTCGTAGCGCTTCGCGTCGGTATAGCGGCAATTCACCGATCTACCGGCGAGGTTGATGAGGATGTCCGCACCGTCGACCAGCGCGGCCAGTCGCTCCTGCTCCCCCCACACGGCGTCGCCGCGGCGACCGATCGTCTGGACCCGGTAGCCGCGAGCGGTGAGCGACCGGCTGAGCGCCTGACCCACGAAACCGCTGGCGCCGGCGATGACCGCTCGGCGTTCGTGCGCGTCAGCCATAGAACAGCTTCTCGAAGACCCGTCGCGCGCGGCGGGTGGTGGCGAGGTAGTCCTCCTCGATCTGCGTGGCCGAGCGGGGCGGATACTCCAGGATCCGCCCGATACCGTCGAGCTTGGCGCGATCGACGGGGAGCACGTCGCTCGTCTGCCACGACAGCAGCGTCGCGGCAGAGCGCAGGCGGCTCGCCAGGCGCCACGCGGCCACCAGCCGCGCCGCCTCGGGGTCGCCCACCAGCCCGGCCTGGCGGGCCGCCTCCAGAGCGTCGAGCGTGGACGTGGTGCGCATGGCCGGCACCGCGTGAGCGTGCTGCAGCTGCAGGATCTGCACGAGCCACTCCACGTCGCTGAGCGAGCCCGGTCCGAGCTTCAAGTGCCGCGCCGGGTCGGCGCCCTGCGGGAGGCGCTCGTTCTCCACGCGTGCTTTGATGCGCTTGATCTCACGGAGGCCATGGGGGTCGACCTGCGCGGGGTAGCGCACCTCATCGGCGAGGGCGGTGAACTCCGCGATCAGCGTGACGCTCCCGGCCACACCCCGGGCGCGCAGGAGCGCCTGCGCCTCCCACGACAGGGACCAGCGCCGGTAGTACTCGGCGTAGGCCTCCAGCGAGCGCGCCATCGGACCGTTGCGTCCTTCCGGGCGGAGTCCCGCATCCAGATCCAGCGGCAGGCGATGATCCTCGGAGTATCTGCGCAGCCCCGCCACCAGCTGGAGCGACAACTCGTGGGCGCGCTGCGGGTCGACGCCGTTGGCCCGGTACACGTACATCACGTCGGCGTCGGAGCCGAACCCGAGCTCGCGGCCGCCGAAGCGGCCCATGCCGATCACCGCGAAATCCAGTGCCTCGTCCTCGGGCGGCACGACCTCGCGCCACACGGCACGGAGGGTCGCCTGAATGGTCGCCTCCGTGATCGTGGTGAGGGCACCGGCCAACTCGTCGATGGTCAGCACGCCGAGCACGGCCGCCATGGCCGTTCGGAGCATCTCCCGCCGGCGCAGGGTGCGCACCGAGCGCATCGCGTCCTCGATCGAGGTGTGCCGGGTCTGGATGGCCCGGGCCTCCTCCTGGAGGGCGATACCGCTACGCGGGCGGAGGAGCGCGTCGTCGTCGAGCCACGCGGCCGACTCGGGGATCCACTCCATGAGCTCGCCGACGTACCGCGACCCCGAAAG
Organism: Microbacterium sp. Z11_20; assembly: GCF_057197605.1. Lineage (NCBI taxonomy): Bacteria > Bacillati > Actinomycetota > Actinomycetes > Micrococcales > Microbacteriaceae > Microbacterium > Microbacterium sp. Z11_20. The sequence goes on from NZ_JBXVOQ010000001.1 coordinate 736,136, forward strand.
GAGGCGGGTGAGCCGTTCCGCCGCACCCGCGGAATCCCGCAGCATCCGCAGGAACCAGGGCGTGTCGCCCAGGCGCTCACTGATGCGCCGGAAGGCGAGGAGCCCGTAGTCGGGATCGACGCCCTCGGCGAACCACCGGATCATGATCGGCATGAGGTGGCGCTGGATCGTCGCCTTCCTGCTCAGCCCGGTCGTGAGGGCGGCGATGTGACGCAGCGCCCCGGCCGGATCGCGGAACCCGATGGCCGCCAGGCGGTCGTGCGCCTGCTCCGGCGAGAGCGTGCGTTCCTCCTCGCCCAGTCCCGCGACCGCACTCAACAGCGGCCGGTAGAAGAGCCGCACGTGGATGTCGCGGACCTCGCGCTTGATCGCCTCCCAGCGCTCCTGCACGCCGGCGCCGCTATCGGCGATGCGCGTGGCCCGCGCGAGCACCCGCAGCTCGTCCGGGCGCGACGGCATGAGGTGGGTTCGGCGCAGGCCGCGCAGCTGAAGACGGTGCTCGATCACCCGGAGCAGCCGGTAATCCGTCGCGAACGCCCCCGCCTCCGCGCGTCCGATGTAGCCCTCGGCGACCAGCGCATCGAGGGCCTGGAGCGTGCCGCGCTGCCGGATGCGGTCGTCGGTGAGCCCGTGCACCAGCTGCAGGAGCTGCACGGTGAATTCGACGTCACGGATTCCGCCCGGACCGAGCTTCACCTGACGGGGGACCTCGTCGGCGGGGATGTTGTCGGTGACGCGTTCGCGCATCCGCTGCACGCTGTCGACGAAGTTCTCGCGGGCGGCACTGGTCCAGACCTTGGGTTGCACGGCCCCGACGTACTCGTCGCCGAGGGCGGTGTCACCGGCGATGGGGCGCGCCTTCAGGAGGGCCTGGAACTCCCAGCTCTTCGCCCACCGGTCGTAGTAGGTCAGGTGCGAGGCGAGGGATCGGACGAGCGCACCCTGCTTCCCCTCGGGCCGGAGGTTCGGGTCGACCTCCCACAGCGGGGGTTCGATCTCCGGACCGGAGATGCCGCGCATCGTCTGCACCGCGAGGCGGGTGGCGATGTCGATCGCCCGCGGTTCGGCGACGGTCGCCTCATCCGAGGTTCCCCCGACGAAGATCACGTCCACGTCGCTGACGTAGTTCAGCTCCCGTGCTCCGGCCTTCCCCATTGCCACGATCGCCAGCCGCGTGGCCGCCACCTGCGCGCGGGGGAAAAGCGCCGGGGAGCCGCCGGCCCCCGCCACGCGCGCCCGTGCGACGGCGAGCGAGGCTTCCAGGGCGGCGCCGGCGGCATCGGCCAGTCGCGCGGCCACCTCGTCGACGACGTCGGCGGGATCGGGCTGCGAGAGGTCGAACGCCGCGATCCGCGCCAGCGCGCGGCGGTAGGCCACCCGAAGCGCCACCCACGACTCGTCGGCTCCCGATGCGGCGAAACCCTCCGCGGCGCCGACGGCCGCCAGCATCCCGTCGCGAAGCTCGCCCTCATCCGGCAGGTGATCGCCTGCCCCCCGCAGATGCGCGAGCTCGTCGGGATGCCGCTGGTAGAAGTCCGCGAAACCCGTGGATGCGCCCACCAGTCGCCAGAGCGCCGGCCACCCCTGTGCGTCCGACGCGAGCGCGCGCACGGCATCCGCGTCGCGCCGGGCGATGCGCACGACGGCACTCAGTGCGCCGTCGGGGTCGGCACCCAGCGACGCCATGTCGGCGAGCTCGTCGCGGCTCCGACCGACCGCGTCCGAGAGTTCCGCGAGGAACTCGTCGGCCTCACCCAACCGGGTGAATCCGCGGCGGGCGAGCGCTGTGAGCGCACCGGTGCGTTCCCCCGACGTCATCGCCGGCCCCTGCGTCAGAGCATCTCGAGGTTGCTGCGAAGCTCGAACGGCGTCACCTGCGAGCGGTACTCCTGCCATTCGCGGCGCTTGTTGAGCAGCACGTAGTTGAAGACCTGCTCGCCGAGCGTCTCGGCGACCAGCTCGGACTCCTCCATGTACCCCAGCGCGTCATCCAGGCTCTGCGGAAGCGGCGCGTACCCCAGAGCACGGCGTTCGGCGTCGGAGAGCGACCAGACGTTGTCTTCGGCCTCGGCGGGGAGTTCGTACTCCTCTTCGATGCCCTTGAGCCCGGCCGAGAGCATGAGCGCGTAGGCGAGGTAGGGATTGGCCGCCGAGTCCAGCGCCCGATACTCCACGCGTGAGGACTGGCCCTTGTTCGGCTTGTACAGCGGAACGCGCACGAGGGCCGAGCGGTTGTTGTGGCCCCAGCAGATGAAGCTCGGCGCCTCGTCGCCGCCCCACAGCCGCTTGTAGGAGTTGACGAATTGATTCGTCACCGCCGAGATCTCGTTGGCGTGACGCAGCAGACCGGCGATGAAGTGACGGCCGACCTTGGACAGCTGGTACTGCGCACCCTCCTGATAGAAGGCATTCAGGTCGCCCTCGAACAGCGACATATGCGTGTGCATGCCGCTGCCGGGCTGACCGCTGAGGGGCTTCGGCATGAACGTCGCGTACACGCCCTGCTCGATGGCGACCTCTTTGATCACCGTGCGGAAGGTCATGATGTTGTCGGCGGTGGTCAGCGCGTCGGCGTACCGCAGGTCGATCTCGTTCTGTCCCGGACCGCCCTCGTGGTGGCTGTACTCCACGGAGATGCCGAGGTCCTCCAGCATCCGCACCGAACGCCGACGGAAGTCGTGCGCGGTACCGCCGGGGACGTTGTCGAAGTAGCCGGCGGAGTCCACCGGCTCGGGCCGGCCGTCGGGTCCGACGGTGGAGGACTTCAGCAGGTAGAACTCGATCTCGGGGTGGGTGTAGAACGTGAACCCGGCGTCGGCCGCTTTGGCCAGCGTCCGCTTCAGCACATGCCGCGGGTCGGCGACCGCCGGTGCGCCGTCGGGCGTCGTGATGTCGCAGAACATGCGCGCGGTGGGGTCGATCTCTCCCCGCCACGGCAGGATCTGGAAGGTCGTGGGGTCGGGGTGGGCGAGCAGGTCCGACTCGTACGACCGGGTCAGCCCCTCGATCGCCGATCCGTCGAATCCGAGCCCCTCGGCGAAGGCGCCCTCCACCTCGGCCGGCGCGATGGCGACGGATTTGAGTGTGCCGATGACGTCTGTGAACCACAGGCGCACGAACTTCACGCCGCGCTCCTCGATCGTGCGCAGTACGAAGTCCCGCTGCTTGTCCATGTCTCCCCTTCGTTCCCGGACTAGTTCCGGGAGCCTTCGGCGCCCCAAGTGTCGTCTCGCGCCTCGTCCTCGCTCCACGCGCGCGCCCGTTCCTTGAACAGCTCGGGCGCTCGCGCGGCCTCCTCGGCCGTGTCGAACGGGCCCGCACGGTCAACCGCCGGAGACGCGAACCCGCGCTCGACCGAACCGGTCGTGAGGTTGTACCAGTACTTTTCGCTGTCGCCGCTCACCGTGACTCCCTGCGTTCGCGTGCGCCCCGGATCGGCCGGTGCCACATTCGATCCTACTGATGCGCGCCGCGACGCTGGATAGGCTGGACGCATGGCATCCAAGGCGTCGCGCGCGGTCGGAGTGGACATCGGCGGAACCGGCATCAAGGCGGGGGTGGTGGACCTCGAGGCCGGTGAGCTGGTCAGCGACCGCATAAAGGTGCCGACGCCCGCCGGTGCCGAGCCGACAGACGTCCTGGCCGCCGTCACCGAGGTGCTCGACCGGCTGGGGGTCGCCGACGACGATTCGCTCGCGCTCGGGGTCGCATTCCCGGCGATCGTGAAGAACGGGCGGACCCTGTCGGCGGCGAACGTGTCGGAGAAGTGGATCGGCTTCGAGGCCGAGAAGTTCTTCGAGGACGGGCTCGGCCGCGACATCCACTTCGCCAACGACGCCGACGTCGCCGGCATCGCGGAAGTCCGCTTCGGTGCGGCGAAGGATGTCGACGGCCTGGTGATCCTCACGACGCTGGGCACGGGGATCGGCTCCGCCATGATCTACGACGGCGTGCTCATCCCGAACAGCGAACTCGGACACCTCCAGCGCGCGAACCACAAGCGCGACGCCGAGGGGTATGCCGCCTACTCCGCGATGGAGCGCGAGGGCCTGTCGTGGGAGAAATGGGCTGCTCGTCTGCAGTGGTACTACGACTACGTCGAGTTCCTCTTCAGCCCCGACCTGATCATCGTCGGTGGCGGGGTCTCCAAGCACGCGGACGAGTTCTTGCACCTGCTGAAGCTGAAGGCCCCCATCATCCCGGCGGTGCATCGCAACAACGCCGGCATCATCGGTGCCGCAGCTCTCGGACTGGCGGTGCCCGAGGCGCTGCCGGCGGTCGGCGCGTAGCGGAGGCGATCTTCACGGCGAGGAGGCGCACACGGCGTTGGCCGCTCTACGATCGAGGTATGAGCAGGCAACGCTAGCCCCATCCGGGGGCGGCGACGACGAAGGGGACACCCCTGTGCGTGGCATGCTCTGCGACCTTTTGTTCCGCCTGTTTGGGCACCGCGTCTGCTGCGGACGCATCCCGGCCTGGACGGCTCGGGTGGGCCAGCGGTGGGACACCTATGACCGTGCACCGCTGAACCTGTACAACGTCATCTGGTGCATGCAGAACTGGATCCGGTCCGGGATGACGAACTAGCGCCGGCCTCGGCGAGGGCCCGTCTTCCGAATTCGGCAGGCCCGCGACCTTCGGTGGTCTCTGGAGAGCTACGCGAACATCTGGCGCAGCACGTTCAGGTCTCCCGCGTCGAGCGCCTGCGCGATCACGTCGGCATGGGCCGGGTTCGGGAACAGGCCCGACAGACCGTCGGCGAAGATCGTGCGCATGGCGTCGATGTCGCCTGCAGCGGCTGCAGCGCTCATCGCCTCCACGGCGAGCTGGTAGGGAATCTGCTGGTATCCGGCGGGCGCGTTGTCCGGGCTGAAGTATGGCACCCACGGGATCGAGCTGTCCGGGTGAAGCAGCAGCACCTCACCCGGCTGGATCATTCGAGTGTGGTTGCATCGCGATGGCCAGCGCGTTCGCGATGCAGAACCGCTCACCGATGGCGTACAGCGCGTCGCCGGGCGCGACGGTGTAGGTCACGATCCGGCCGCCGTCGTCCAGGCCCGCGGTGCCCGCGGCGAGGTCGCGTGCTCCTCGGTCCACCAGGTCCCCGCTCAGGCTCGCGCTCATCCCGCCGACGTGGAGCCATTCCGGGTCCTCGCACCCGGCAGGACTGCCCTTCGGGATCGCGGTGCCGTTCCCGACGTACACATAGCCGTCGCCCAGCTCATCAGTCATGGTCTTGCCGGTCAGGTCCTCCCCCGCGGTCGCCAGTTCCTCGCTCGGCTCCTCCGTCGGCTGGAAGATCGCCCAGGACGACGCCTCGGCGTAGACGGCCGATACGGTCGGCGCGGCGAGGGCGATGAGGCCGCCGACGACGAGCACCGTGACTCCGGCGGCGACCTTGGCGGCGGCGTGCATGTGGACGACGGTACTGGGCCCAGGTACTCCGAAGCCAGAGTCGATCATGTACCCGCGGGCTCGGTTGGGGCGGACCGGGGCGAGGTGCGGACCTCACCGAACTAAGCGAATGGGCCGGCCTGTACGCCGGGTTCTGTCCGGGAGCCGAAGCTCCGTGGACGGTCATCTCTCTCGGCGACACGTTGCCGTGCCGCTCCAGCGGTCTACCCGAGGACTCGGCGAGCCGCGTCAACATCCTCTGTCTGACCTTGCTCCGGGCGAGGTTTACCTTGCGAGCCGTGTCACCACGGCCCCGGTGGTCTCTTACACCACCGTTTCACCCTTACCGCGGCCGACCCTTCGATGAACTGAGGGACCGGTGCGGCGGTCTGTTTTCTGTGGCACTGTCTCGCGGATTGCTCCGGGTGGGTGTTACCCACCGCCCTGCCCTGTGGAGCCCGGACGTTCCTCGGCGCGGGAAACCCCGCTACGCGACCGTCCAGCCGACCCATTCGCACCGCCGACTATAGCGGGGTGCGCTGTGCGACGCTCAGTCCTTCGCGGCGCTGTCGGCGATGCGCAGGTCCAACGGGAAGTCCACCGGAAAGTCACCGAACAGCAGACGGCCCGCGGATGCGGCGGCCTCGGTCACGCACGTGGCGACCTCATCGGCGTATCCGAGGGGGGTGTGCACGATGATCTCGTCGTGCAGGTAGAAGGCCAGATGCGGGCGACGGGCGAATCCCGGACCTGATCGAGGCGCCCCGTCCTCCTCCGGCACCTCGGGAAGCGCCGCCAGCCTGCCGCGCAGGTCGGCGAGCCACGCGAGGGCCCACTCCGCGGCCGTGCCCTGCACGACGAAGTTGCGCGTGAACCTCCCTCGGTCGCGCGCCGACCGCCGGGCCTGCGCCTGGTCGGCCTCGCTCGCCTCGGCACCGGTCGCCTGCGACTGCGCCTGCGCCCATCCCCCCGACGGCGACGGCGACGTGCGGCCGAGCCAGGTGGAGACCGACCCGCCGTCCTCACCGATGCGGGCGGCGTCATCCACCAACCGCATGGCACGCGGGAACGCTGTGCGCAGGCGCGGCACGAGGCGTCCGCTGTCGCCGCTGGTGGCGCCGTACATGGCACCGAGCAGCGCGACCTTCGCTTCCGCACGCGAGGCGAGCGCACCACGAGCCACGATCCCCTCGTACAGATCCCGGCCGCGCGCCGCCTCCGCCAGAGCGGTGTCACGGGCCATCGCAGCGAGAATCCGCGGTTCCAGCTGCGCGACGTCGGCGATGACCAGGCACCACCCCGGATCGGCGCGGACGGCCGCGCGCAGCTGGCGCGGGATCTGCAGGGCGCCCCCGCCGGACGACGCCCACCGGCCGGTCACTACTCCTGCCGGCACGTAGACCGGTCGGAAGCGCCCGTCGTGCACCCACTCCGCCAGCCACGCCCATCCGTTCGCGGTGTACAACCGCATCAGCTTCTTGTACTCGATCAGCGGTGCGATGGCGGGATGCTCGTGCCGCTGGAGTTCCCACCGGCTGGTGGATTCCACCAGGATGCCGGCACGGTGAAGAGCCCGCAGGAGCTTGGGCTGGGAGTCGAGGCTCGTCGCCCTGTCTCCGAGCGCGGCCCGAACATCGTCCGCGTGCCGCTGCAGCTGCTCGGGAAGCCCTCCGCCCGTCCGCTCCCCCAGCATCCGCCGCAGAATCGCGTCGTGCTCCGCCGGGTCCCACGGAAGACCGGCTGCGCGCAGCTCGCACGCCAGCAGCGCGCCGGCGGACTCCGCCGCGATCAGCAGGCGGAGAGGCCCGGGGGTGTGAGCACGCGCCAGAGCGTGCTGCTGGCGAGCGAACTCCGCCAGCACCGAGGTGAGGTCGCCGGGCACACCGTCCGCGCGCTCACCGATGTCGAAGAGGGCGGCGTCATCCGAGCGGTGCTCGGCCACCGGCGCATCCCATGCCCGCGCCGCGCGCAGGTCGGCGTCGTCGGTGACCGCCGCGGCGTCACGCAGGATCGCGTGTGTCAGTCGCAGGTCGTGTGCGCGGGCCACCCGCACCCCGGCCGCCAGGAGGGAGTCGTACCACGCCGGGGTGTCGTGCCACACCCATCGCGGTGCGTCCGCTCGCTCCCGAGCCGCCACCCAGCTGCTCAGCCCGGCCTGGTCGACCTCGCTGCGCCGCTGTTCCGCGCCACTGTCGGCCAGCTCGACAGCGACGATGCGGTCGCCCGCGCGAGCGAGGACGATCCAGGCGGGCTCAGGCCTGTCCACCGGGCTCGACGTCGCGGCGGAAGCTCTCCCGGCGGTCCATGGCCTCGTTGGCCGCCTTGTCGGCGCGGGCGTTGGAGAGCCGCGGAACCCATTCGTAGGTCACGGGGCGGCCGGCCACGATCGCGTGCGCCTTCTGCACCAGCTGCTGCATGGCGGGATGCTTCACCTTCCAGCGCCCCGTCATCTGCTCCACGACGAGCTTGGAATCCATCCGCACGTGCACGGTGGCGTCCGGGTCGCGGTCATAGGCGGCAGCAAGGCCGGCGAGCAGCCCGTTGTACTCGGCGACGTTGTTGCTGGCGATGCCGACGTAGACGCCGAGCTCGGAGACGACACGGCCCTCGGCATCGATCACGACCGCACCGCCTGCGGCCACTCCCGGATTGCCGCGCGAGCCGCCGTCGGCTTCGACCACGAGGGTCGTCACAGACCCGATTCCTCCGTGCGCACGAGGATCGCCCCGCACTCAGGACAGGTCACCACAGCAGTGGCCGCGGCCTGGCGCACCGCGCTGAGATCGGTGCCCGAGAGCACCATCCGGCACGACTCGCAGGTGCCGCGGCGAAGGAGCGCCGCGGCGGTTCCCCGGGTCGCGATGCGGTCGTACAGCGCGAGCAGGTCGGCCGGGACAGCGCCGGCGATGGCGGCCCGATCGCGCTGGGCGGTGTCGAAGTCGCGCGTCGCGTCGGCGACGGCGGCTTTGGCTTCGGCGCTCAGCCGGCCGCCCTCGTCGTTGACCTCGGTGATCAGCTTCTCCGCCGCGGCGACGGCGCTGTCCGCCGCTTCGAGGCGTTCCATCACCGACAGCTCCGCGTCCTCGAGATCGCTCTTCCGGCGAGCGAGCGAGGCGAGCTCGTTCTCCAGGCCCTGCGCCTCCTTGGCGTTGGCGCTCGTTGCCAGCCGTTGCGCGTCGCGTTCGGCCCGCGCATCCACGACGGCGACATCCGCTTCGATCCGAGCCAGCTCGGCGCGGAGATCGTCGCGGGTGCCGGCGAGGCGGCTCAGCTCCTGCGTGTGCGTCATGCGCTGGGCCAGCAGCGCCTGCACGCGCGCGGCCTGCGGCGGATTGGTCCGGGCCGCATCGGCGCGGCGGATGCGCACATCGAGGTCGGCGAGATCGAGCAATCGGCGCTGGTCGGCAGGGTCGGCGTTCACTCGACCAACCTACCTCCGCCCCGTGACACGCCGAGAGCCGCGGCCTCGCCCCTCCCTTCACAAGGCGACTGGCTACACTTCCGGCCATGACCGCCGACGACGACACCACGGGGCGTGTGCACCCCGAGCAGGACCGGAATCTCGGCGATCCGTTCGCGCTGGATCTTCAGCGCATCCAGTTCTCCCCCTATTTCTCCCGGCTGTCCGCGGTCACGCAGGTGGTGTCTCCGTCGATCTCCGGTGCACCGGTCCACAACCGCCTGACGCACACCTTGAAGGTGAGTGCGATCGCCCGTGCCGTGGCGTTGCAACTCAACGACCGTTCCCGCCGAACGGGCGGGAACGATATCTGCGACGTCACCGTCGTGGAGTGCGCTGCCCACGCGCACGATCTCGGGCACCCGCCGTTCGGTCATCTGGGCGAGTCGGTGCTCAACCGTGTTGCCCGGGAGGACCTCGGGCTTCGCGACGGCTTCGAAGGCAACGCCCAGACCTACCGCATCCTGACGGCTCTCGACGTCACCGAACACGTTCCGCAGGGCCTCAACCTCACGGCGGCGGTGCGGGCCGCCACCGCGAAGTATCCCTGGACGCCCTCCGTCCGTCTCGCTCAACGCGCAGAGCACGGCCTCCCCCGCGGGATGAGAGCTCGCTCCGACGGAGGCGTGAGCATCTTCAAGTACTCGGCGTACGACATCGACGGGGCCGACCTCGAGCAGGCCCGATCCCACCTCGCGATCCCACCGCTCCGCCAGTCCGTCGAAGGCGCGGTTATGGATATCGCCGATGACATCGCCTACTCCGTGCACGACGTCGACGACTTCTATCGCGCGGGCATCCTGAACCATGCACCGATCGCGGCGGAGTTCGATGGCTGGTTGGCCGCGCCCGACCAGTGGCGACGGGCTGATGCCGCAGACCTCCGTGGCGACACCGCCCACGGGGCGGCCCTGGAGCGCGTCCGACGCAAGATGCGACGCGACGACGCGTGGATCGCGGAGGACGATGCCTTCCACGACGCGGTCGCGACGGTCCACAGGGAGCTCGTCGAAGAGCTCCTCGCTCGCCCGTTCGACGGCTCGCTGACGGCCGAACGCCAGCTTGCGACATTCACCGACCGCTGGATCCGAGCCCTCGAAGTCTCGGTGGTGGCGACCACGGCCGAGGACGCGCGGTCGGGCCCCGTGCGGTTGTCGCCGACGGCCTGGCATCACGTCGAGGTCTTGAAGTTCGTGCACAAGCACTTCGTCCTGAGCAGACCCGACCTGACGATCTACCAGCGGGGGCTCGGCCGCGTGCTCACCCGTTCGGTCCATGCACTCGTCGAGTGGCTGGAGGACGAGCGCGATCGCGACCGGGCGCCTCGGCGTCTGCGCGAACTCATCGAGCTCGCCCGCCACGGGTATGAACGCGCACAGACCGACGAGGACACGCGCCTGCCCAGCGACGAGGTGCACCGTCTGTCGCAGGCGCGAGGGATCCTCGACTACGTCGCATCGTTGACCGACGCTCAGGCGACGGCGTTCTCGGAGGCGATCTCGGGCCGGACCGATCGGCTGTGGTCGCTCGGTCAGGGTCTCTGAAGAAGACGGGAAATCGCGGTGTGGGCCCTGCCGGGATCGAACCGACGACATCCACGGTGTAAACGTGGCGCTCTACCAGCTGAGCTAAAGGCCCGCCCTTCGAGTCTATGGGCACCCCGTCGACATGCCGCGCGAAGCGTCCTAGGCTGGTTTCGTGGAACGATACGACATCCCGCCTGACGGAACCAACGTGTTCGGAGCGCTGGAGGCCGCGTGGGCGACGACGCCGTTGCTCCCCGTGCTCAGGACCGCAGACGCCGCCCAAGCGGTCGCCCATGCGCGACTGCTGGCCGATGCCGGCCTTCGAACCATCGAGCTCACCGCCACCACCCCGGAGTGGCGAAGCGCCCTGGAGGAACTCCGCTCGCTGGACATCCTCCTGGGCCTGGGCACGGTCGTGGATGCGGAGACCGCTGAGGCCGCGCTCGACTCCGGGGCGGACTTCCTCGTCTCACCCCGTCTGGCCCCCGACGTCCGCGCCATCGCGGCCGGGCGGGGCATCCCCTTCATCGAGGGCGGATTCACCCCGACCGAACTGGCCACGGCGCTGGAGGGCGGAATCGCCAAGCTCTTCCCCGCACACGTGGGCGGACCGGAGTACCTGCGCAGCGTGCTCGCCGTGGTCCCCGGGTCGCGGATCGTTCCGACCGGCGGCATCGAGATGGACGAGGTGGACGAGTGGCTCGCGGCAGGGGCAGTGGCCGTCGGAGTGGGGTCCGCTCTCATCCGCCGGCTCGCCGACGACCCGAACGCGGTATCGGGGCTCGTGAACCGATGAGCGGAGCCATCGAGGTGCTCGTCGTCGGAGAGCCGCTGGTGGAGCTGTCCGCATCGTCGCCACTGGACACCGCAGACACCTTCTCGCTGTCGTTCTCGGGTGATGCCCTCAACTCTGCCGCCGCCGCGGCTGCCGCGGGTGCGCACACCGCCGTCCTCACGCGCCTCGGCGAGGACGAGGTGAGCGGTCGCCTCCGGCGGTACATGGGCGCCCTCGGCATCGACACCCGGCATGTCATGGCGGCCTCGGAGCACACCGGGGCCTATCTCGTCGGAGCAGACCCGCAGGGCACTCGCGACTTCGTCTACCTGCGGGCCGGGTCCGCGGCATCCCGGCTGTCGCCGGGCGACCTGGATCGGCTGGTGCTGTCCGAGGTGAAGGTGCTCCTGGTCAGCGGCATCACGATGGCGATCTCCGAGTCGGCAGCGGCGACGGTGCTCCGCGCCGTGCGGGAGGTCTCGGAGGCCGGGGGCCGGGTCATCTACGACCCCAACTTCCGCCGTCGCCTGACGAGCGTCGACGCCGCACGCGAGGCGTTCCGGGCGATCGCACCCCACTGTCATCTCGTCCTCCCGTCCTGCCCCACCGACAGCGGCGCCCTCCTGGACACCGATGATCCCCTCACCGCCGCCGAGCGAGCCCTCGAACTGGGAGCAGCCAACGTCTGCGTCACCCAGGGGGCGGCGGGCGTGCTCTATCACGATGGAACGCGCGTGCGCCGGGTCCCGCCCTCGGCCGCTCCGGTCATCGTCGACGCGACAGGCGCCGGGGACGTCTTCGCCGGGACGCTCGCGGCGTGCCTGTCACGCGGCCCCCTCGACGAGGACGTCATCACGCTCGCGGGCGCCGCTGCGGCGCTCTCACTGCGCGGGCAGGGCGGAACCGGGCACCTGCCGACCCTGGCCGAGACGCAGGAGCACGCGGCGACCGCGGCACGCTCGGCGTCGTGAGCGCAGGGCTCAGGACCAGCCGATGCTCTCGGATACTTCCCGCGCCGTTTGGGCGACCAGCGGGCCGGCCAGCTCGGGCGGCATCTCCTCGAGGTCGCTGACCAGCTGGGAAACGCTCACGGCGGCGACGACGCGGCCCGTCGCGTCTCGCACGGCAGCACCGACGCACACCACCCCCATCTCGTTCTCCTCGTCGTCGAGGGCCCACCCGCGACCCGCGGAGACATCGAGATCCGTGGCGAGCGCGTCCAGCGTGGTGCGCGTGTTCGGGGTGCGCTTGGCCTGCCCGGTACGGGTCACGATCTCTCGCACGTCCGGACGCGGGAGGCCGGCCAGGAGCGCTTTGCCGATGGCGGTGCAGTGGAGCGGAATCGACATTCCGATACGCGACGCCATCCGATAGGGCTTGCTGGCTTCGAGCTTGCGCACGTAAATAGCCTCGTCGCCGGCGAGCACCGCGAGATGGACGGTGGCCCCGGTTCGAGCCCGCAGGCGCTCCAGAGCCGGATCGGCGCTGGAGAAGGTGTCCAGGCGACCGAACACCCGCCCAGCCAGACCCATCAGTTTCGGGCCGGGCAGGTAGCCGCCGGCGTCGTCGATGGTGCAGAATCCCGATCGCACCAGATCCTGCAGGATGCGGTGCACGCTCGATTTCGGCAACCCGGTGGCGTTCACCAGGTCCGCGAATCGGCGGTGATCGCCTAGGGCTTCGAGGACGGCGAGCACCTTCGAGGTCGCGTTGCCGCGCTGCCCATCGTCCACTACTGCCTCCCCCGACACTCTAGAACGGTGTCAGTACGTTACGTGCTTGCCCCCGTCGACGATGACATCGACCCCGGTCACCCCTCGTGCGCCGACGAGACCCACGACCGCCTCGGCCACGTCCTCCGGGCCGAGCGTCCGCGCGAGAGGCGCGACGGCGCGCTCGCGCGCGGCTATTTCGGCGAAGGCGTCGCCATGGTGATCGAGCTGCCACCGCGTCGACACGGTGCCGGGCGATACCGAATTCACGCGGATCTCCGGACCGAGGGTGGCGGCCAGGGTGCGCGTCAGCTGGAGGAGCGCCGCCTTGCTGACCCCGTAGGGGATGGATGACCCGATGCCGCGATAGGCGGAGATCGAGGCGATGTTGATGATGACGCCGTCACTGGCCCTCAGCAGACCGGCGAACGCACGGGCGGTGCGGAAGGCGGCGATGACATTGACGCTGAGCAGTTCGCTCCAGGTGTCCTCGTCGAGCGCGTCGAGGTCATCCATCGGGATCCACCGCGTCGTGCCGGCGTTGTTGACGAGCACGTCGCAGCGGCCGAACTCCTCCTCGCAGCGCTTCGCCAACTCCCGCACCTGCGCGTCGTCACGCACGTCGGTGCGTACCGCGATGATCTGCGCCCCCGCCTCCTGGAGCCGGCTCACCGTCTGCTGAGCAGCGTCGGCGGAGCCGTTGTAGGTGATGACGAGCCGCGTGAAGCCCGCCGCGTGAAGACCCTCGGCGATCGCTGCGCCGATGCCCGTCCCGCCGCCGGTGATGACCGCGACGCGGTCGGAGTTCTCGGTCATGATTCTCCTTGGTCGAGCAGTTCGGTCACGGCGGCATGCGCCCCCCACCGTGTGAGTGTGTCCCGTCTGTCCGCCACCGCGGCGATGAATGCGGCCGGGGCGGCGTTGTCCAGACCCGCTGCTTCCACGATCGTCCGCGCCTGGTCCAACGGAGTACCGGGCCTGAGCAGGCCGGGCTCCCGCACGAGTCCGCGCGCGGCGCACTCCGCCCAAGCGGCGAGGCAGAGGGCGAGCCACTGGCCGCCGCGCCCGTGCTCGGAGGCGTATTCCAGCGGAGCGGCCAGACGTTGGGCGAGCTTATGGGCACCCCCGGCGGCGATCTGGTCGAGACGGTGGTCGATGCGCGGGTTGGCGAAGCGCCGTACCGATGATTCCGATTCGGCGGCGGGCGAGATGCCGGGACTCTCGGGGATGGCGGGAATGAGGTCGTCCGCGAAAGCGGACTCCAGCCCTCGGCGGAGCACCGAATCGTCGACGGCGGCGTGCGTGGTGGTGTGGCCGACGAGGAGGCCCAGGTAGGCCAGGAGAGAGTGCGGCGCATTCACCAGGTTCAGCTTGACCGCCTGCCACGGCGCGACGTCGTCCACGAACAGCGCGCCCGCGCGCTCCCACCGCGGGCGGCCCGCGGCGAAGTCGTCCTGAAGGATCCAGCGGAAGAAGGGCTCCGTGGCCACCAGCCCCCCGTCGTCCGCACCGGTGGCGCGCTGCGCCTCACGCACGGTCTCGTCCGTCGGTGCGGGGACGATCCGGTCGACGACGGCGTTGGGGAACGCCGCGCTCTCCGCGAGCCACTGGGCCGCGCGAGCCTCGCCGCGCGCCTCGGCGAACTCCACGGCGAGGGAGCGGAGCACCTCGCCGCCGTTGAGGATGTTGTCGCACACGACGAAGCTGACGGCTCCGGCTCCCGTGCGCTCGCGTTCGCGCGCGGTGGCCACGACCTGCCCGATAAGGCTCCGCGTGCCCCCATCGTCCAGGTCGTCGGCGATGACGTTCCGGTCGAGTGCCCCGTCGGGCGTCCGCGGGTACCCCGCTTCGGTGGCGGTGATCGTGACGACCTCCGTGCGGCGGTCGGCGAGGGCGGCGAGAAGCGCCTCCGGCTCACGCCGGGCGACGATGCCGCCGGTCACGACCTCCACCCGCTCCGCCCTGGCGCCCTCGGCATCGGCCTCCACCACCGTGTACGCCCAGTGGTTGTCGCGCAGCGATCCGATCACTTCCTCGGATCGCTGCGCGACGGCCACCACCCCCCAGCTGTCGGGGTCGCCCGCCTGCCCGGCACGCGCGGTGCCCACCCAGGTGTGGGCGCGGGCGAACGCACCCGCGCCCAGGTGCACCTGCGTCCGTGACGGCGTCATCGCGGCTGGGGGTCGCCCGGTCCGAGGTCCTCGATGTCGACGTCCTTGCCCTCTTTCGCAGCGGCGAACGCCACGAGCGAGACCAGGGAGAGGAAGACGAACAGCCCCGCGATCAGCCACGGCTCCCCTCCGAGTTGCGCCTGGAGCCCGGCGGCCACAAGCGGCGTGAACCCGGCGAGGGCGGCACCGATCTCCCGCGACGTCGCGAACCCGGAGTAGCGCACCCGAGCGCCGAACAGCTCGGCGTAGAACGCCGGCTGCACCGCGATCATCGGTGCAAGCCCGAGAGACGTGGCCAGCAGAAGCGCGAGCCAGATCAGGATGGGCTCGCCGGTCTCGATGAGAAGCCAGAACGGGAAGGCGAAAGCCGCCGTGAAGATGACGCTGAAGAGGTTCAGGGGCTTTCGGCCGATGCGGTCGGAGAGCGCGCCGTAGACCGGCTGCAACGCGATCACGACCACCGAGAAGATGATCACGCCCGTCAGGGCCGTCGACCGCGGGAGCCCCAGGGTGCCGGTGACGTAGCTCACGACGAAGGTCGCGCAGAGGTAGACCAGGGCGGTGTCGGCGATGTGTGCGCCGATGCCGATGAGCATGTTCTTCGGGTACTGGCGCACCGCATCCAGGACGGGCAGCTTGACCATCTTCTGCGTCTTGCGCATCTCGAGGAAGATCGGGGACTCCTCCACCCGCAGGCGCACGTACAGGGCGACGCCGATGAGCGCGAAGCTGAACAGGAACGGGATGCGCCACCCCCACGACAGCAGCACGTCGTCGGGCATCGTGCCGACGATCAGGAAGACGACGGTGCCGAGCAGGAGCCCGATCTGCACGCCGGTCTGCGCGAACGACGTGAAGAACCCGCGCCTCGCGTGCGGCGCGTGTTCGGCGAGCAGAGTGGATGCTCCGCCGAACTCCGCGCCGGCACCCAGACCCTGAGCGACCCGGAGGATCACGAGGAAGAGCGGGGCCAGCAGGCCGACCGACTCGTAGGTGGGAAGCAATCCGATGACGCCGGTGGACACCCCCATCACGAGGGTGGTGATGACCAGGGTGGCGCGGCGCCCGATCCGGTCGCCGATGTGCCCGAAGAGGATGCCGCCGAGAGGGCGGAAGACGAACCCGACGCCGAAGGTGGCGAAAGCGAGGATCGCCCCGATCGCAGGGTCGCTGTCGGGGAAGAACAGCGGCGCGAACACCAGCGCGGACGCGGTGCCGTAGATGAAGAAGTCGTACCACTCCAGTGCGGTTCCGACCACGGATCCGAAGACCACACGGCGCAGGTCGCGTGGGCTGGTCGGTGTGGTCCGTGGCGCGGTCGCGGCAGCATTGCCGCTGGGTGAAGAGCTCATGCTCGGTTCTCCTCGTTGAGGGTGGACAGGGGGGAGACGTTCTGCTCGCCGGCGAGTTGATCGAGCGCGTCGACCGTGCCGGGGGCAATGGTTATTCCGGAGGCGAGGCGCTGCCTGCGGGTGTTCCATTCGGGCTCGCCGGGCATCAGGATGCCGGAGGATCCTTCGGCGGGTTCCGACCCGTGGACGCGCTCGCGGAGCTGTTCCACCTCGGCGGAGAAGGTGTCCACGTCGACGAACGCCGCCACATCCAGGGCGATCAGGACGGTGCCGAACGTTCCGTCGTAACCCGCGGAACTGCCGCTGCCCGTCCCGCTCAGCAGCCCGGCGACGATGTCGGCGATGAGGCCCAGTCCGTACCCCTTGTGGCCGCCGAACGGAAGGAGGGCGCCCCCCGCGTAGAAATCCCGGGGGTCGGTGGTGCTCCGGCCTTCGGAGTCGACGATGAGCCCCTCGGCGATCGGCGCACTGTTGGCCACCGAGACGGCGAGCTTCCCCTCGGCCGTCGCCGACGTGGCGAAGTCGACGACCACGGGCGCGGTACCGCCCGCGCCCGGGACGGCCCATGCGAGCGGATTGGTGCCCAGCAGGCGGGTGCGACCACCCCACGCGGCGACGGTCGGGTCTGCATTGGCGAGTGCGAATCCGACCAGACCTCGCGCCGCCATCCGCTCGACGTACTCCCCCAGCCGCCCCACGTGCTGGCAGCGGCTGAGCACAGCGGTCGCGATGCCGTAACGGGCAGCGCGGTCGGCGGCCTCGTCCGCTCCGAGGCGGGCGGTCACCTGCCCGAACGCGTTCGCCCCGTCGATGCGCGCGGCGGCAGGTGCCGAAGACTCGAGCACCACGGGAGTGGCCGCGGGGTCGAGTTTGCCCTCCCGGATGAGGCGCGCGTACGGGGCGAGGCGACGGACTCCATGAGAATCGTGACCGCGTAGGTCGGCTTCGACCAGCGAGCCCGCGACGGGGTCCGCCGTGTCTGCCGGCGCACCGAGCGACTCCAGGAGCGCGCGGGCCCAGGCGGCCAGCCGGTCGGCGTCGAGGACCACTGCGTTCTCGTTCACGGGGGACACCTTCGTCAATCGCGGATCTTATGTTCCGTGAGGCAGAACTCGGTTCCGTCTCACGTCAGACGTTACCGGTCTCCACCCGCCAGGTAAAGGGGCGACACGGCGCGATCCGTCAGCGGTGCGCGTGTCGGTCCATGCCGTCCGGATCTCTCCCGACTCGCTAGGCTGGGAGAGGTGCGTTGTACACCGCGGACAACGCCTTGCGCGCACCCTTGGCGATTCCCTGGCATGATCTGCCAGCCGTAGAAAGGCCTTCCCGTGACTGTTCACGATCAGGATCCGTACTCGCAGGATGCGCTCGACAGCGACCCCGATGAGACCGCGGAGTGGCAGGAGTCGCTCCAGCAGCTGGTCAAGGCCAAGGGACACGGCCGTGGTCGCGAGATCATGCTGAGCCTGCTGAAGGCCTCCAAAGACCTTCACCTCGGCGTGCCGATGGTCCCCACCACCGACTACATCAACACCATCGCGCCCGAGAACGAGCCCGAGTTCCCCGGGGACGAGGAGGTCGAACGCCGCTACCGTGCGTGGGTCCGTTGGAACGCCGCGATCACCGTCCACCGTGCACAGCGGCCGGGAATCGGAGTCGGCGGCCACATCTCGACCTACGCGTCATCCGCCGCCCTCTACGAAGTGGGCTTCAACCACTTCTTCCGCGGGCACGATCACCCCTCCGGCGGCGACCAGATCTTCATCCAGGGCCACGCCTCCCCCGGCACCTACGCACGGGCATTCCTCGAGGGCCGTCTCAGCGAAGCCCAGCTCGACGGATTCCGCCAGGAGAAGTCCGCGGCGCCCAACGGCATCCCCTCCTACCCGCATCCGCGCCTGATGTCGGAGTTCTGGCAGTTCCCGACCGTGTCGATGGGGCTCGGCCCCATCAACGCCATCTACCAGGCGATGACCAACAAGTACCTCACCAACCGCGGCATCAAGGATGCCGGTGACTCGCACGTCTGGGCGTTCCTCGGCGACGGCGAGATGGATGAGGTGGAAAGCCGCGGCCAGCTGCAGGTCGCCGCCAACGAGGGCCTGGACAACCTCACTTTCATCGTCAATGCGAACCTGCAGCGCCTGGACGGCCCGGTGCGCGGTAACGGCAAGATCATCCAGGAGCTGGAGAGCTTCTTCCGGGGTGCCGGCTGGAACGTCATCAAGGTCGTGTGGGGCCGCGAGTGGGACGACCTGCTCAAGCGTGACACCGACGGCGCACTGCTGAACCTCATGAACGTGACGCCCGACGGCGACTACCAGACCTACAAGGCCGAAAGCGGCGCGTACGTCCGCGAGAACTTCTTCGGCCGCGACGAGCGCGCCGCCGCTCTCGTCAAGGACTACACCGACGAGCAGATCTGGAACCTCAAGCGCGGCGGCCACGACTACCGGAAGGTGTACGCGGCTTTCAAGGCCGCCGTCGAGCACAAGGGCCAGCCCACCGTCATCATCGCCAAGACCATCAAGGGCTACGGTCTGGGTCCGCATTTCGAGGGCCGCAACGCGACCCACCAGATGAAGAAGATGACCCTCGATGACCTCAAGCTCTTCCGCGACGCGATGCACATCCCCATCAGCGACGCCAAGCTCGAGGAGAACCCCTACCTTCCGCCGTACTACAACCCGGGTGCGCAGGACGAGACGATCCAGTATCTCCTGGAGCGGCGCCGGTCACTCGGCGGCTTCCTCCCCGAGCGTCGCTCGCACCACGTCGGGCTGACCCTCCCCGGGGACGACGCGTATGCGCTGCCGAAGAAGGGGTCGGGCACGCAGGAAGTGGCCACCACCATGGCCTTCGTGCGTCTACTCAAGGACCTGCTGCGAGCGAAGGACTTCGGCCACCGCATCGTGCCGATCATCCCCGACGAAGCGCGCACCTTCGGGATGGACGCCTACTTCCCGACCGCGAAGATCTACAACCCCAACGGTCAGCACTACACCTCCGTCGACCGCGAGCTGCTCCTGGCGTACAAGGAGAGTCCGCAGGGCCAGATCATCCACGTGGGGATCAACGAGGCGGGCGCCCTCGCCGCCTTCACCGGGACCGGCACGTCGTACGCGACGCACGGCGAGCCGCTCATCCCGGTCTACGTCTTCTACTCCATGTTCGGGTTCCAGCGCACCGGTGATGCCCTGTGGGCCGCCGGCGACCAGATGGCGCGCGGCTTCCTGATCGGGGCCACCGCCGGGCGCACGACGCTGACCGGCGAGGGGCTGCAGCACGCCGACGGCCACTCGCCGCTGCTGGCATCCACCAACCCCGCCGTGGTCACCTACGACCCCGCCTACGGGTACGAGATCGCCCACATCGTCCGCTCCGGTATCGAGCGGATGTATGGCGGCAACCACCCGGATCCGAACGTCATGTACTACCTGACGGTGTACAACGAGCCGATCGTGCAGCCGGTAGAGCCCGAGGGTGTGGATGTCGACGGGATCGTCCGCGGCATCCACCGCATCTCCGCCGGCGAGGGCGACGGCGCGCGCGCACAGATCCTCGCGTCTGGTGTGGGTGTGCCGTGGGCGCTCGAGGCGCAGAAGCTCCTCAGGGAGGACTGGGGCGTCGGAGCGGACGTGTGGTCGGTCACCTCGTGGGGTGAACTGCGCCGCGACGGTCTGGCCGCCGACGAGCACAACTTCCTCCGCCCCGAGGATGCGCCGAAGACGGCGTACATCACGGACAAGCTCGCGGGAGCCCCCGGCCCGGTCGTCGCCGTGAGCGACTTCGAGCACGCGGTGCAGGAGCAGATCCGCCCCTGGGTGCAGCACAACTTCCACACCCTCGGCGCAGACGGTTTCGGATTCTCCGACACCCGTCCGGCGGCCCGTCGGTTCTTCAACATCGACGGCCCCTCCATCGTGGTCAAGACGCTCCAGGCGCTGGCGGCCGAAGGGGCCGTTGACGCAGGGCTGTCGGCGCAGGCCATCGAGAAGTACCGTCTGCACGATGTGACGGCCGGCACGAGTGGGAACGCCGGCGGGGAGAGCTGACCTCGGGATGGACGCGCGCAGCGCCACCCCGGCGGACAAGGCCGAGACGCTCGCGTGGTTGCGTCGTATTTCGGGCGATCTCGCTACAGCGACGATCAACCGGCTGCAGGAGTCGCTCCCCTGGTACGCCGAGATGCCACCGGCCCGCCGCTCCGCGGTGGGCCTGGTGGCACAGGCAGGGATCACGTCGTTCATCCAGTGGTACGACGACCCGACGTCCACTCCCTGGATCGCCGCCGACATCTTCGCCGCGGCGCCTCGTGAGCTGCTGCGCAGCGTCAGCCTGCAGCAGACGCTGCAGCTGATCCGGGCGACGGTCGAGGTGACCGAGGAACGCGTCAAGGGGCGAAGCGGCAATGTCCGCGACGCGATCCTGCTGTACTCCCGCGAAGTCGCCTTCGCCGCCGCCGACGTCTACGCGCGCGCAGCCGAAGCACGCGGCCTATGGGATGCGCGCCTGGAGGCGCTCGTCGTCGACTCGATCCTCACCGGCGAGGCCGACGAGGAGCTCCCCAGCCGCATCGCCGCCCTCGGCTGGCACGGCCATGGCGAGGTCGCCGTCCTCGTGGGTACCACTCCCCCACAGCTGGACGTGGATCAGTTGCGCCGCACGGCACGCAAGCTCGGCGTGGACGTCCTCATCGGCGTGCAGGGGATCCGCCTGGTCCTGGTCGTCGGCCGAGCCCAGGCCGCCCGTACCGAGGACGCTGCGCCGGAGCTGCCGTTCCCCGAGATCGCCCGACGACTGGAACCCGGCTTCGGTGAAGGCCACCTCGTGCTGGGGCCGACCGTTCCCGCCCTCGTCGACGCCGGCCAGAGCGCCCGTGCGGCCCTCGCCGGGTTCGCGGTGGCGCGCGCCTGGCGCGGCGCCCCCCGGCCCGTCGATGCCGACGACCTGCTTCCCGAGCGTGCGCTGGCGGGCGATCCCCTGGCCAAGCAAACCCTGGTCGAGCGGATCTACCGACCGCTCCAGACCCACAGCACCGACCTGGTCTCGACGCTGTGGAGCTACCTGGACAACGGCCGGTCGCTGGAAGCGACCGCGCGCGAACTGTTCGTCCACCCCAACACCGTCCGCTACCGCCTCAAGCGGGTGTCGGAGGTGATCGGGTGGGATGCGACCGGTCCTCGCGAGGCACTCATCCTCCAGACCGCGCTCATCCTGGGCGCCATCGGCACCGACGCCACCCGTCGCCGCCCCACCACCCTGCGTCGGGCGGCGCACTGATGTGGGTTAGGCACAAAGGTTCTGCCCATTCTTGTCCGGCGATCTCCGAAGGTCGCCCTCCGATCCTTGACAGGATGGAACGATGATCATCGCCGTCTTCCCCGGACAGGGTTCGCAGACTCCCGGCTTCCTTGCTCCCTGGCTCGAGGTGGACGGGACGCGCGACCGTCTCGAGCGCTACTCGGACGCGGCCGGAATCGACCTCGTGGCCGCCGGTACGCAGTGGGACGCCGACCAGATCCGCGACACGAAGATCGCTCAGCCCCTCATCGTCGCCGCGAGCCTGGTGTCGTGGGCGACCGTGACCGCGTCCGCCGGCACTCGCCCTGATGGCGTCGCCGGTCACTCCGTGGGCGAGATCGCCGCACTCGTGGCGTCGGGGGTGCTCTCGGACGATGAGGGGATGCGCCTGGTCGCCCTCCGCGGGCGGGCGATGGCGGACGCTGCCGCTCTCGAACAGACCGGCATGAGCGCGATCGTCGGCGGAGACGCGGACGAGGTCACCGCCCGCCTCCAGAACCTCGACCTCACCCCGGCCAATCACAACGGCGGCGGACAGATCGTCGCGGCGGGGAGCCTGCCGGCATTGGCCGAACTCGCCGACACGCCGGTCGCGGGCAGCCGCGTCATCCCCCTGCGGGTGGCCGGCGCCTTCCACACCCGCTACATGGAGCCCGCCGTGGCGGCCCTGCGCTCCGCCGCGAACGGCCTGTCCCCCGCCCACCCGGACACGACCCTGTGGACGAACGCCGACGGCTCGGTCGTCTCGGACGGCCGTACCGCCCTGGACCTCCTCGTCGCCCAGGTGGCCTCCCCGGTGCGCTGGGACCTGTGCATGGAGTCGTTCGGCGCGCACGGCGTCACCGGCATCATCGAACTCGCGCCCGCCGGTGCCCTCACGGGGCTCGCGAAGCGCGGCCTCCGTGGCACACCCACCGTCGCGGTGAAGACACCCGACGACATCGCTGCAGCCGTTGCGCTGCTGAAGGGAGAGGCAGCATGACCGCCGTCCTCACGCAGCCCCAGGGTCCGGCGCACACCCGGATCTACTCCTACGGTGCCGCCCGCGGCGAGCGGGTCGTGCCCAACGACGACCTCGTCGGGCCGATCGACTCCAGCGACGAGTGGATTCAGCAGCGCACGGGGATCATCACGCGCGTGCGCGCCGAGGCGACCACCTCGGCGATCGATCTCGCCGCCGATGCGGCGGCGGAGGCCATCGAGCGGTCCGGGGTCCCCGCGTCCGAGATCGACGCCGTCATCGTGGCCACGGTCAGCAACCCCAAGCAGACGCCGTCGGTGTCGGCCATCGTCGCAGACCGGATCGGGGCCACCCCCGCCGCCGCATACGACGTCAACGCCGCCTGTGCGGGATTCGCCTACGCCGTCGCCCAAGCCGACGCCCTCATCCGCGGGGGCATCATCCGCCACGCGGTCGTGGTCGGCGCCGAGAAGCTCAGCGACATCGTGGACCCCACCGACCGCAGCATCTCCTTCCTCCTCGGCGACGGGGCGGGCGCCGTCGTGATCGGCCCCAGCGACACGCCCGGGATTGGCCCCACGGTCTGGGGCTCCGACGGGTCGAAGTCGGACGCGGTGGGCATGAACCACACCCTCATCGAGTTCCGCGACGGCCTCGCCCCCTGGCCCACCCTGCGCCAGGAGGGACCCACGGTGTTCCGGTGGGCCGTCTGGGAGATGGTCAAGGTGGCGCGCCAGGCGCTGGAGGCCGCCGGCGTCGAGGCCTCCGATCTCGCGGCGTTCGTGCCCCACCAGGCCAACATGCGCATCATCGACGAGTTCGCCAAGCAGCTCGGCCTTCCCGACACGGTCGTCATCGGCCGCGACATCGCCACGACGGGCAATACGTCCGCGGCGTCGATCCCGCTGGCCACGCACCGCCTCCTCGAGGAGCACCCCGAAGTCAGCGGCGGCCTGGTGCTGCAGATCGGCTTCGGAGCCGGACTCGTCTTCGGCGCGCAGGTCGTCGTCCTCCCGTAGCCCCCGCGACCCGGACCCTAGACTGAACAGGGCCCTGCGGGGCTCGCGAACCCGAAGAACGAACAGGAGAAACCCATGGCATTCACCAACGACGAGGTCCTCGCCGGACTCGCCGAACTGATCACGGACGAGACCGGAATCTCGGCCGACGAGGTCGCGCTGGAGAAGTCCTTCACGGATGACCTCGACATCGATTCGATCTCGATGATGACGATCGTCGTGAACGCCGAGGAGAAGTTCGGTGTGACCATTCCCGACGACGAGGTCAAGAACCTCAAGACCGTCGGCGACGCGGTGACCTACATCACGTCGAACCAGGCGTAACCGTTTCCTCCGGTGGGGGCTCGCCCCCACCGGCTCCCCCCTGAGGATCCTTCATATGAGCACCTCCCGCATCGTCGTCACCGGCATCGGCGCGTCCACCCCCATCGGCGGGACCGCACCGGAGAGCTGGTCCGCGCTGCTCGCCGGGGAATCCGGCGCGCACACCCTCGAGCACGACTGGGTCGATGAGTACCAGCTCCCGGTCACCTTCGCGGCAGAGGCGATGGTGCGCCCCGACAGTGTGCTCGAACGCCCCGTCGCCAAGCGACTGGACCCCGCGTCGCAGCTGGCTCTGGTGGCCGCAATGGAGGCCTGGGCCGACGCGGGGAGCCCCGAGGTGGACCCCGAGCGCCTCGGTGTGGACTTCGCCACCGGCATCGGCGGCGTCTGGACCCTGCTGGATGCCTGGGACACGCTGCGCGAGAAGGGCCCGCGCCGCGTCATGCCGATGACGGTGCCCATGCTCATGCCCAACGCCGCTGCCGGCAACCTCTCCCTGCACTTCGGCGCGCGCGCGTATGCACGCACGGTCGCCAGCGCGTGCGCCTCCAGTACCGAGTCGATCGTCAACGCCCTCGAGCATCTCCGCGCCGGCCATGCCGACATCGTGATCGCCGGTGGGACGGAGTCGGCGATCCACCCGATCACCCTGGCCGCGTTCTCCTCGATGCAGGCGCTGTCGCGCCGCAACGATTCGCCCGAGACCGCATCGCGTCCCGGCAGCATCGATCGCGACGGTTTCGTGATGGCCGAGGGAGCCGCCGCGCTGGTCCTCGAGACGGAAGAGCACGCCCGGGCACGCGGCGCACAGATCTACGGCGTGCTGGTCGGCGGCGGCGTCACCGCCGATTCCTACCACATCACTGCGAACGACCCGGAAGGCCATGGCGCAGCCCGGGCCGTGCGTCTGGCCCTCGAGATGGCGGATGCATCGCCGGACGACGTCACGCACATCAACGCGCACGCCACTTCCACCCCGGTGGGTGACCCGAACGAGTACCAGGCGCTGCGCTTGGTGTTCGGGTCTCGCGTCGATGACATCCCGCTTTCCGCGACCAAGGCGTCGACGGGTCACCTGCTCGGCGGAACCGGCGCGCTGGAGGCGATCTTCACGGTGCTCGCTCTGCGCGACCGGGTGGCACCGCCGACGATCAACCTCACCGAGCAGGATCCGGACGTGCCCTTCGCCATCACCGGCACACCGGTTGAACTGGGCGGCGGAGACCACCTCGCCATCAGCAACTCCTTCGGTTTCGGCGGGCACAACGCCGTGGTGGCGTTCGCGAGCGTCTGACACCCCGCCTCACCACGAAGACCCCGCGCCTTCGGGCGCGGGGTCTTCGTGATATCGGGCGAGGACACGATGTCCCGGCCGCCGGGAAGACTCACCGGCGTCCGGTACCCACGCGTCGCTCGGCCCGAAGCCTGCGGGTCACCCCACTTTGTGCAACCAGACCACGGATGCGTCGTCGCTGGCGTGGCGGAACGGCTCGAGCTCCTCGTCCCACGCCGCGCCGAGGGCGACCTCCAGTTCGTGGCGGAGTTCCATGGGGTCGCCGGCAGCCACCTCCATCGCGTACCGGAGGCGGTCCTCCCCGATCACCACGTTTCCCGCGGAGTCGGTCTGGGCGTAGTGGATGCCGAGCCCGGGCGTGTGCATCCAGCGTCCGCCGTCGCTGCGCGGGGTCGGGTCCTCTGTTACTTCGAACCGCAGGTGCTCCCACCCGCGGATCGACGTCGCCAGAGCGGCGCCGGTTCCCACCGGGCCCTCCCAGTAGAACTCCGTCCGACGGGCGCCGGTGAGTACCGGCTGATCCGTCCACTCGAAGTTCACGGCGCGGCCCAGGCTGCGGCCCACCGCCCACTCGAGGTGTGGGCACAACGCGCGCGGCGCAGAGTGAATCAGAATCACCCCGCGCGAAAACGTGCTCGCCATCGTCTCTCCTTCGTCAGGTACGTCTTCCCCTACGACCTGACCGGGATACCGGCGTTTTCAGTTGTGCTGCCGCCATTATCGCCGTCCGGTGCCGGAATCACAAGGACGCGCGCCGAAGCCGTCGGAGACGGCCACGTTCCACACTCCGCGCCGATGTGCGCGGTCAGCAGGTGACTGGGATCGCCTCGACGATCATCTCGTCGCCGCTGTGGACCGCGTCCACCACCCGCTCGTAGGCGCCCTTTTCGATGGCCGTGCTGGCGGTCTTGCTCGCGCCCTGCAATCCCGCGTCGGAGCGGTGCAGGTAGACGTCGTCGACGACGGCGACGATCGCGGACGACCCCGCCGGCAGCCACTCCGCGGCGTCCATCCCGAACTGCTTCTCCTCGTGGCTCTCGTCGACCGCGCCCGCGTCCGCGTCGAGGGGTACGCCGACGCCCGCCGAGGGCAGGAGCCCCGGGGCGAACAGGCCCACCACCAGGCCGGCGACAGCCGTAGGCGCAGTGCCGTACACAGCGAGCCTCCCTCCGTGCTCTGTCACTTCGACCCGGCCCCCCGGGTCGCTCGTGAGCACCACCGCGGCGACCACGTTGAGGTCGTCGGCTGACTTCATCTCCGCGAAATCACCCTGCGCCGACGCTTCGTCGTCGAAGCAGGCGACGAGCAGTGAGTAGCTGGGGTCCATCATGCGTCCTTTCCGTGGACCCACCTTCCGCCGCGTTCGCCGGGTTCGGCCAGAGCAAAAGGTCCTGGCAGCTGAGGGACCGGGCTGGACGCCGGGGGTGCGTCGCCGTTGTAGCCGACCGCGATGTCACGAGCCGCCGCGCCGCCGGCCAGTGGCACTCGGATCCGCAGGATGCCGTCGGCGAAGACGGCATCCAGCGCTCGGAGATCGAAGTGGTCGGGAAGGGAGATCGCGTGATACAACTCCCCCGCCGACTCCCGCGTCACGTAGCGACGGTGCCGATGCTCGCCTTCCCGCTCCTCCGCCTCGACCACGACTCCGCCGTGGTGGACCCGCACGGTGATCTCCCGCTCCCGGAAATGGGGCAGGTGGATCTCGATCACGAGAGACTCGTCGCTCCCCGTGTAGATGTCGGTGGTCGGCGGCTGCGCGCACGACTGCGCGGCGTCGTGCCGCGCTTCGCCGTCGCCTTCCCACCGCACCCGCACTCCCGACTCGCATCGTCCGCATCCGCGCACGCGGAGCACAGCACCACTGTCTGCGACGGACGACGCGGGAGCCAGGGGCCTTGGTCCTTCCGGCGTTCACCTACCAGGCCGTCGCGGGCGCAGGTGCCGCGCAGCTCGTTCGGGCGGGGTCGGGTATGCCCGCCAGGAGGGGCGGGTGCGGGGGGTGCGCCATGGTGCTCATCCTCAGGCGCCTGCTATCGGCCCGCAAGGGCGCCCGGCTCAGGTCGATCGCGAGGGTGCGCCCGGCCCCGGCGTCGAGGTGTGGCCCGTGGGAGGACCAAAGACACTACCCGCCGAACGGCTTCAGGCGGAGTGTGGCGGTGCGCCCACCTACCGGTGGCGCGGCAGGGCTCACCACGTTCTGCACACGGTGAAAGGACTGAGACGATGGCTCGCAGTGTGACGAAGTTCGACCCCTTCATGGGCCTCGACGCCCTCCGCAGAGGGCTTTTCAATGACCTGTCGCCCTCCCCGCGCGCGACGCTGCCCACCACCGACGTCTACACCGAGGGTGACAAGACACTGGTCGTGGATGCGTACCTCCCCAACTTCGAGGAGAAGGACATCAACGTCACGGTCGATCAGGGCGCCCTGGTGATCCAAGCGGAGCGGCGTGAGAAGGAGGAGGACAAGGACAAGAAGTACGTCGTCCGGGAGAGCAGCACGAGCTTCTACCGCAGCATCCTCCTTCCGGAGCAGGCGGACGAGGACGGGATCGCCGCGAACTTCGACAAGGGCGTCCTGAAGGTCACCGTCCCCCTCACCGGTGGTGCATCCCCCCGGAGCATCACCATCGGCAAGAGCACCTCATAACCGTTGTCCCCGGGCACCCGGGGACCCGCGAAAGATCGCCATGAACCAGTACCGAGCCACACGGCTACCCATGGCCGGCGAGGACCCCCTGTTTCCCGGCAGCGCGGTGCTGCCCACGACGGAGCCGATCGACATGGCGGCGATCATCGCAGCGGCCTCCGCAGCATCCCACCTCACCCGGTGACGCGTCAGCGGTCGCCGCAGACGAGAGAGGGGCGCCCCGGTCCGACCGGAGCGCCCCTCTCATCTGTCGGGCGAGGCTCAGGCCTCGCTCATGACCGTCTGCTCGACCTGACCACGCGCGGCGAGGGCCGCGGCGCGGGCAGCGAGGCGGCGGGTCTGCTCGGCCTGGCCTGCATCCAGGAGATCCTGGGAGACCTCGTAGTTGGGCACGCGGGGGCGGCCGTTGTGCTTCTCGATGTAGGCGTCGAGCTCCGGACCCGACTCCCACGAGGTGATGAGGCAGTAGCGCGGCTCGTCACCGGGGTGCGTGGCGGCGTGCCACAGACGCTGCGTGTCGACGATGAGCTGCGCGCCGGCCGGAAGCGCGATCCGATATTCCACGCTCGGGTCGGTGCGGTTGTCGCGCAAGACGAAGTAGCTGTCCTTGTCGTCGGTCAGGTTGAAGAAGCCGCGCACGACCCACCCCGTGCCGTCCGGGTTCAGGCGGTTGTTGTCATCCTGATGGAGGTTGTACAGGCAGTCGGCGTACGTGTTCGGCTGCAGCTCGATGATGCGGCAGCGGCCGACGTTGGCGCCCGGCTCCAGCGCCCGGCGAACGAGGTTCGGGGCCTTCTCGACCTGAGAAGGAATCCAGATGCCGTCCTTGTCGGTGCGGGGCGTCTTTCCGCTCCAGAACCCGCCGCACTCGATCTCGCCGTCTTTCGACGCGAGCGGGGCGAAACGGGTGTCACCGGACGACTTCCAATCGACGTACTCGAGGTCCAGCCACTCCTTGGGGTCGAGTTCCTGGTTGTAGCGGTCGAGGACGACGTAGCCGGTCTCTTCGAGAGCGGCGGACTTGATGTAACCCATGAGGTGAGTCATGCCTTCCGTAGGGGGCCAGTACGTTTTTCCAGGCCCTGGTAAGGCAAGCCTACCTGCGGCACCCGATCCTTCCCGGGGAGGCGAGCCGGGGAAGGGCCCGGCGCCCCGAACGCCCAGGCGGCCTCGGTTAGACTCTCGGGGGCTTTCGTGCGCCGACCTCGGAGAGCACGCGGGCTTTCTCGCGGGTGGAGGTCGGAACGGGATGATGGTCAGCGCCACGAACGTCGATGCCAAAGCGGTCAACACGGTGGGCTGGCTCTCCTCCCCCGAGACGAACATCGTCGTGCCGGTGTATCAGCGCCAGTACCGCTGGGACATCGGCGGGTGCGAACAGCTCCTTGCCGACATCCGTGCCGTCGCCGATGCCGACGACCGCACGATGCACTTCATCGGCTCGATCCTCTCCGCAGCCAACACCGACGGCGCGGACGGCGCCCCCGAGCTCGTCCTCATCGACGGCCAGCAGCGGATCACGACGTTGATGCTCCTCGTCGCGGCCCTGCACCACACCGTACGAGCCAGCGACGCCGACCTCGCCGCGCAGCTGGAGCGCGTGCTGGTGCGCGCCGCCGGCCCCGCGCGCACCAAGCTCCGCCCGCACCGTGCGTGGGCTGCCCTGTTCGAAGCGGTCGTCCTCGACCGGCATGGCGACGGCGCCGACCGCGACTCTCGCTTCGACGACAACTACTCGTTCTTCCGCAGCCAGGTGAGCCTCGAGGAGGCCCCCCGCATCTGGCGAGGGCTGCAGAAGCTCGAGCACGTTGCGATCACCCTCGGTGCCGGCGCCAACGCGCAGCAGATCTTCGAGAGCTTGAACTCGACCGGGGAGCCGCTGCGCGACCACGAGCTCATCCATAACTACGTCCTGATGGGTCTCACGCACGCCGAGCAGATCGAGATCGAAGACGAGTACTGGTTGCCCATCGAGCAGAACACGGGCCAGTCCATCGCCGCGTTCTGGCGTCACTACCTCGTCATGCGCACGGGACGCGAAGTCAGCAGCGTCGGCGAACGCGGCGTCTACGACGCCTTCCGCGCCGAGTTCCCCCGGCTGGAGCGCGAGCAGTTGCTCGTGGCGGCGGCGGAGTGGAAGGCGTACTCGGAGATCTACCGGGTGCTTCTGGAGCCTGCGCACGCTTCGGATGCGGAGATCTCGCGCGAGCTGGAGTATCTGAACGTCTTCGGACGGGGGATGTACCCCCTGGTCATGCAGGCCTATGGCGACTTCACCGCCGGGTCGCTGCCGAAGGCCGAGCTCCTCCGCACCATCCTGTACGTGCAGGCGCTGCTCCTTCGCCGCACGGTGTCCGGTCTCAGCAACGAGCGGCTGGTCGCGCGCCTGTGCCGTGCCCGCGCGGCCGGCAACGACGCCCTCGAGCGAGCGATCTCGCGGATCACTCCGTCGGACGAGCGCGTGCGGGTCGGGCTGAAGTACAGCGATCTGCCGCATCCGGCCTACGTGCTCAGCCGTCTCGCCGACGTCGACAACCCCGCCGACCTCGAACTCGAGTACATCTTCCCGCTCGCCCCGGGCGACGCCTGGACCGGCGACGGGACACGTGCCTGGTCGGAGTACAGCGACGACGAGCAGAACAGTCATCGCGCGCTCGCCAAGACTCTGGGTAACCTCACGCTCCTGGAGGAAGGGCTCGCCGAAAGGGCTGCCGACCGCTCCTTCCCCGAGAAACGGGATGCGGTGTACCCGCGCAGTTCCGTGGTCCTGGCCCGGGAGCTCGCCGATGTCGATGCGTGGAACACCGCCGCGATCTCGGCCCGTTCCGCCGCTCTCAGCGAGCGGTTCCTCGACATTTGGGCCAAGCCCCCGGTGGTCGCCATCGACGACGACGACCTGACGCCGATCCTGGATGCCAAGCGCCGTCGTGGCTGGCCGCGAGGATGGCAGCGCGAGTGGGACTACGTCGAGTACCGGGGTGAGCACTGGGAGGTCTACGACGTCAAGTACCTCTTCAACCGGGTCTTCAAGCGCCTGTGGGCGGACTCGCGGGAGTCCGTGATCGCCTTCAGCGCTCGACGGGGCGGCCCGGTCTACGCGGCGCAGTCCTGGAACGGCCAGTGGGACGCGCTCGATGAGAACCACTACCTCTACATGGGGTGGGATTCCCGCTACATGCTGGGCGCCGTGCAAGGCGTCCTCGAGGAAGCCGGCCTCGCGTCGGAGGTCTTCGTCAAGTATTCCTACATCGGCAATGCCATGCCCTGACCGCTGTCGCAGCGGTCAGGAGTTCAGCGGCGAAGTATCGGGATCGCCACCCCGGCGCGGACGTGAGCCCCGCCTGCGGCCGGCGACGCACCGCCCGGTGACGCTGCCGGGCGCCCGCTGAGGTATGCGGTCTGCGCATGTCTGGCGTGCGAAACCCTCGCTTGTGCGGGATTCCGAGGAGAGCCAGATTGGAGGCGCCCCTCCACGGACCCGAACGAGCTGGAGATTCGCATGGACCGTTCGCGTGACCAGAACGATGCCCGGACCCACATCCGGCCATCGACACGGGGGGCGAGCGGGCCCGTCGTGTTATTGACGCGGTTCGCGATGAGAGACGCCGAGGCGGCAGAGGCGATGACACAGCGCCTGAAGACCGCCGCCCGCGCTGTGACCGAAGAACCGGGCGTCATCACCTACGACGTGTACGCCGACGACTCCGACCGCTCGACGCTGTACGCCATCGAAACCTGGGCGACCGTCGAGGATGCGCGGCGTCATCAGCAGGTCGCGGTCGACAACGGCAGTGTCGAGGAGTCCCGTCCGCTGCTCGAAGAGCCACTCGCCACCATCACCCTCTGGCCGCTGTTCGCAGCCGACATCGAGAAGGACGGGAACGAAGCGTGAAGACGAATCGGAAGAAGGTCCTCGTCACCGGCGCGGGGACCGGGATGGGCCTGGAGGCCGCACGGCGGTTCAGCCGGGAGGGTGCGGCCGTCGTGATGGTGGCCCGCAACGCCGAACGCCTGCAGCGTGAGGCGGAGAAGCTGCCCGGGGCCGTCCCGTTCGCCTCCGACATCTCCGATGCCGCCGCGCTTGCCGACCTCGTCACGTTCCTCACGACCGAGCATTCCGATCTCGACACCGTTCTGCTCAATGCCGCGGTCACCCACACCTATCGCCTGTTCCATGACGTGCAGGAGATGGTCGAGCATGCGGAAATCGAGATGCGGACGAACTACCTTTCCGCTGTCCGCTTGATCGGCGAACTCGTCCCGCTGCTGGACAGACAGCCGGACCCCGCGCTCATCGTCACGACGTCAGCAGTGGCGTTCGCGCCGGACATCACCAACCCGACGTACAGCGCGACCAAAGCGGCCCTCCACTCGCTGACCCAGTCGGTGCGGCTGCAACTGGAGCAGAACGGGTCGCACGTCAAGGTCTTCGAGTTCATGGCCCCGTTGGTCGACACGCCCTTCTCCGCGGGAGTGAACTCGGACGCGAAAGTGTCTGCCGCAGACGCGGTCGCCGAGCTCTTCACGGCACTGGCCCGTGACGAGCTCGAGCTGCACGCCGACACGACGGAGGACGTGTACCAGGCCCTCCGCGTCTCGCCGGACGCGGCCACCCGCGCTGTCAACGCTGCGACCGGGGCCTGACCCGACGGCCGCACTCACGTTCGAAGGAGTCACACCATGAAGACCTGGTTCATCACCGGCGCCTCGCGCGGAATCGGACGGGAGCTCGCGGAGCAGATCCTCGCCCGCGGCGACCGCGTCGCCGCCACGCTGCGCCGACCCGAACAACTGGACGACCTCGCGCTCGCGTATGGAGACCGCCTCTGGAGACAGGCCCTCGATGTCACCGACACAGCGCAGATGGAGGAGGTGGTCGGCAACGCCTTCGCGGACCACGAGCGCATCGATGTGGTCGTGTCGAATGCCGGCTACGGTCTGTACGGTGTCGCGGAGGACCTCAGCGACGACGACGTGGAGCGGGCGATCGCCACCAATCTCACCGCTTCGATCCACCTCGTCCAGCGAGCGGTCCCGCACCTGAGGGACCAGGGCGGCGGCGTCTTCGTGCAGATGTCGAGCATGGGCGGACACATCACCTTCCCGGGGCTGTCGATCTATCACGCGACGAAGTGGGGGGTGGAGGGATTCCTGGAGGCGGTGGCGGCGGAGGTCGCCCCCTTCGGGATCAAGACGATTCTCGTCGAGCCCGGAATGGTCCGGACCTCCTTCTACGACACCGCGCAAAGGGTTCCGGTCAGCCAGCCGTACGTCGGCGGCCCCGCCGACGTGCCGCCCATTCCGGTCGAAACCATGCCGGCCAGCCAGTCGGGCGTGGCCCACGCCACCATCGAGGCCGCGCTTTCGGAGGACCCGCCGCTTCGCCTGCTCATCAACTCCGACGCGTACGAGGCAGTGACCTCCACCGTGCGGGCGCGCCTGGCGACCCTCGAGGCGCGGCGGGACGCTGCGTACGCCGCTGACGCGGAGTTCCGGCCGGCTCCCTGAGACGACAGTGGGTGCCCCGCCGGACCGCCAGCAGCCGCTGGGGCACCCACTGTGCTCTCCATCTCCTCGACGAGCAGCGACCGGTACTAGAGTTCCCCCGTGTCCGACCTGACGCTGACCGGCCTGCGCGTGCTCGTCGAGGTCGCGCAGCGCGGGTCTTTCACCGCGGCGGCGGAGGCTCTCGGTTACACGCAATCGGCGGTGTCAAGGCAGATCAGCGCGGCCGAGGACGCCGTCGCAGCGCCCCTCTTCGAACGCCGGCCCCGCGGCGTGCGGCTGACCCCGGTCGGTGAAGCCCTGGTCCGTCATGCTCGTCGCGTCCTGGCCGAGGTGTCCGCGGCCGAGCTCGAGGTAGCCGGCCTCCGCGACCGCATCGCCGGCAGACTCGTCGTCGGCGCCTACCCGACCGCTGCGGCCGTTCTCCTCCCCCGCGCGATCGCCGTCGCTCAACGGACGCACCCGGCCCTGACCGTGGCGCTGTGGGAATCGGGCAGCCCCGTTCAACTCCGACGGCTGCGCGCGGGCCGGATCGAGGTGGCGGTGGTGGCCGTCGGCGATGGACTGCCCGCATACGATTTGACCGGATTGCGGACCGAGGCCATCGGTCCACTGGGGGGAATGGGCATCGCGGTCGGCTCGGCGCACCCGCTCGCCGCACGGGACGAGGTCGACATCGATGACATCGCGGACGAACTCTGGATCGTCGGCGCCGGCAGCGAGAACGAGCCGCAGTTCGGCGCCTGGCCCACTCTCCCCGACCCGCGGATCGCTCACCAGGTTCGAAGCTGGCAGACCCGGTTAGGGTTCGTTGCCGCAGGACTCGGCATCTCGCTCCTTCCGGGATTCGTGGCGGAGAGCGTGCCGCAAGGCGTGAAGCGGCTACGCGTCAACGATCCTGGAATGGAGATGGATCGGACGACGCTCGTCGTGACCGAGACGGAACGAACCCCCGCGGTGAGCGCCTTCGCCTCCGCGCTGAGGGAGGTGGCGTCGGGCTGCCCATCGGCGCCCCGGTAGCAGACCCGGCTGGGGGCGCAAGGCGGCAGGGGTCATGCAGGAAAGGCACGGAGCATGCGCTCTGCGACCGCTGCGAGCTGCCCCCGGGAGGCGCCACCGGCCGCCTGGACCGCCAACCCTGCTGATGCCGTTGACAGGTATTTGGCCAGTTCGGCGGGGTCTTCGGCCTCGGAGAGATCTCCTTCGGCGATCGCTCGTTCGAATCGTTCGGCCAGTCTTGTCTCGCCTGCGCGACGACTGTCGCTCAGAAACGCCACGATGGGCTCGTCCTCCGGTCTCCCCGACAGCCCACCCTGGATCGACAGGCATCCGGCAGGCCGCCCCGGCGTGGTGATGGCAGCCACGTTGCTTCGCAGATAGTGCTCCGCAACCGCCCTCGCCGTCCGCTCCGCAAGCGCCTCGCCGACGTACGCCATGTCGACCTCTGCATAGCGCGAGACCGCCCGCTTGAAGGTGCTCTCCTTATTGCCGAACGCCGCGTAAAGGCTGGGCCGAGTGATGCCCATGGCGTTGGTGAGATCATCCAACGTCGTTCCCTCGTAGCCGTGCCGCCAAAAAACTTCGATGGCTCGGTCGAGTGCGTGGTCCATGTCGAACTCCCGGGGTCTCCCCCGCATCACCATGTGATCGCCTCGCCCGAGTTTTTCATACTGTCCAGGATAAAACGCAGGAACGATCACCGAGGCCCACAGAGTGCCCGGCCTCCCCACCGGGAGGCCGGGCACTCTGCATGGGTTAGATATGGACCTCGCCCCCGTCCACGATGAGCTCTCCGCCCGTCATGAAGCTGCTTTCATCCGTCGCAAGGAAGAGCGCCGCATTCGCGATCTCCTCCGGCTCGGCGAGACGGCCCATCGGCACCGAACCGGCGATGAACTCCAGGAGCGCGGGCGCCTCCTCTTCACTGGAAGCCAACCCACGAAGGCCCGGGGTATTGGTCGGGCCCGGGATGAGGGTGTTCACTCTGATCTTGCGATCCTTCAGTTCCGCCGCCCATGTTCGGCCGAACGAGCGAACCGCCGCCTTGGACGCCGCGTACACGCCGAATGCCGGCGTGCCCCCGAACGTCACCGAGGATCCCAGGAGAATGACGCGGGCGCCGTCCTTGAGGAGTGGAAGCGCCTCCTGCACCGTGAAGAGAGTGCCGCGGACATTGCTGTCGAACGTATCCGAATAGTGTTCCGCGGTTATGCCGCCCAGGGCTGCGAACGCGCCCCCGCCGGCGCCCGCGTACAACACGTCGATCTCCCGCCCGTCACGAGCGAGCGCGGTGAACAGTCGAGCAACCTGCTCGAGGTCAGCGACGTCTGTCTGGACGCCCGTCGCCGCGGGGCCGAGGTCGCGCACGACTTGCTCCAGCTCGGCGGGGCGCCGCCCCGTGATGATGACGCTCGCGCCCTCAGCGACGAATCGCTTCGCGGTGGCGAGTCCGATGCCCGCAGTTCCGCCCGTCACCAATGCGGTCTGTCCAGTGAGTTTTCCCACGGTCTTCTCCTTCGACACGAAGAACGGTGGATCCGTCCGTGGGGAATTCTATATCGGCCAGTACAGAATGCGGCCCGCGCCCGAACCCGGCATCCTTCGCGACCGCGGGCCACCCAGGACCGAGGGTCGGGAACCACGTGTTCGTGTCATGCCGATGACATGCGCGGTCCATGGGTGCGCGATTGCCTGCAACTGCCGGGGACGGTTCTGACGCGGAAACCGGGCACCTTTTGTAGGGCGGGTGGGACTTGAACCCACGATCGTCGGGTTATGAGCCCGCTGCCTTCACCAGCTTGGCCACCGCCCCCTGGCCCTAGAGCCTACCGGCCCGGGCCCGGCGACACCCGCCCGGCTGCGCACCGATGGGCGGGATCAGCCCTGTCGGTCTTTGCCGCCGCCACCACGGGGAATGGGAAGCTCCTGCGAGGCGCTCACGATCTGGGGGTGGTGCCGGGTCAGCTGAATGACGCCCCAGACCGCCACCGCCCCGGCGATCGCGAATCCGATGAGGGCCCACAGCGGCGCGCTCGACGCCTCCCCGAGCACCAGCAGACCGATCAGGACCGCGACGAGCGGATCGATCACGGTGAGGCCGGCGATGACGAGGTCGGGCGGGCCGACCGAGTACGCCGTCTGCACGAAGTACGCGCCGATTCCCACGGCGGCCAGCATCGCGATGACGCACAGCAGAGTCAACCACTCGAAGTCGCCGCTCTGGATGCGGCTGATCACAACCTTTGCGAGGGTCGCGACGAAGCCGTAGATCACACCCGCGGCCGTGATGTAGAACAGCGCCTGCATGCGCTTGCGCAGCCACACCCACAACACCGCGAACGCGACCAGAACGACG
Organism: Microbacterium sp. Z11_20; assembly: GCF_057197605.1. Taxonomy (NCBI): domain Bacteria; kingdom Bacillati; phylum Actinomycetota; class Actinomycetes; order Micrococcales; family Microbacteriaceae; genus Microbacterium; species Microbacterium sp. Z11_20. Next base: position 772,937 of record NZ_JBXVOQ010000001.1, read on the forward strand.
GCGAGGATGGCGAGGATGATCAACAACTCGCGGACCGTGACCGCATGCTCCGTGGCGAAGAATGCCGCGATCACGACGAAGGTGAAGATGCCACCGATGCAGGCGACGATCGCGATGATCGACTGCCGGGTCGGCCTGTGGCCCGACAGCCGCGAATTCAGCAGAGTGGTCACGACGAGGGCCACGGCGCCCAGCGGCTGGACGAGGATCAAGGGTGCCAGCGAGAGCGCAGCGAGCTGGCAGATGATCGCCAGCGCGAGCATAACCGTGCCGACCACCCATGACGGTCGCCGCAGAAGTCCGAGCAGCTGCGAGCCGTTGAGACCGGACGTGCCGGCCTGGCCGGACAGACGCTCCACCTTGGCCACGCCACGGTACTGGTACTGCGCGCCGAACGACATGAAAACCGCACCCAGCAGCGCCAGCGGGATCCCGAGCAGGATCCGGGGATTGCCGAAAATGCCGACGAGTTCGTCGGTGACACCGCCCAGCGATACGTCCACGCCGATCATGGTTCGACACTAACCGGCCGAGCCCGTCGGTAGGCTCAAGGCGTGGCCGTTCTTCCGATTCGCATCATGGGCGACCCCGTCCTCCACGCTCCCGCCGTCCGCGTCGACGAGATCACCGACGAGGTCCGCCAACTGGTCGCCGACATGTTCGAGACCATGGATGTTGCCCCCGGCGTCGGGCTTGCCGCGCCGCAGGTGGGCGTCGCGCTGCGTCTCTACGTCTACAGCTATCGCGACGACGACGGCGCGCCCTGGCGCGGCGTGGTGATCAATCCGGAGTTGTGGATGCGGCCGATGGAGCCGGGTTCGCCCGATCCCGAAGACGAGGCCGAGGGTTGCCTGTCGTTCCCGGGCGAACGGTTCCCGCTGCGGCGCTCCGAGGAGGTGCTCGTGACCGGCACCGACCTGGACGGCCAGCCCGTCCGCATCGAGGTGTCCGGCTGGCGGGCACGCATCATGCAGCATGAGTTCGACCACCTGGACGGCGTGCTGTACATCGACCGCCTCGACGACAGCGACTGGAAGACCACCCAGAAGATCGCCCGCAAACGGGGCTGGGGGCGCCCCGGACAGTCGTGGCTACCCGGAGTCGACGACCTCGACGCCTAGGGCAGAGGTGGTCGCCACCCAGGTGCATGTCACATCCCGCCTGCGTGCGCCACCCCGTCGCTCGGCCGGCACCGGCGCGGTTAGCTGTCGGCATGTCCGATACGCCGATGCCCCAGACCGTCCTGTTCGACATCGACGGGACTCTCGTCGACTCCAACTACCTCCACGTAGACGCCTGGTCGCGCGCGTTCACGGAAGCGGGGCATCCCGTGGATACCTGGCGGATCCACCGCGGCATCGGCATGGATTCGTCCATACTCCTCGACGAGCTCCTGGGCGACCAGGCCGAAAGCGTCGGCCCCCGCGCGAAGGAGGCGCACGCGCGCATCTACGCCGGCATGTCCGACCGGCTGCGCCCGTTCGAGGGCGCACGGGAGGTGCTGAGAGAACTCGCCGAGCGTGGCCACACCGTGGTGCTTGCCACCTCGGCGCCCGAGGAAGAGTTGAAGCCGCTGCTGCGGGTGCTGGACATGGGTGACACCCTCGACGTGGTCACCTCGGCCGAAGACGCCGAGACAGCCAAGCCGGCGCCCGACATCCTGCAGGTAGCGCTGGAACGGGCAGGAACGTCAGCGGAGAACGCCGTGATGATCGGCGACGCCGTATGGGATGTGGAGGCCGCCGGCCGCGCGGGCGTCCGGTGCATCGGCGTCCTCACCGGCGGCACCGGCCGGGACGAACTGCTCGCCGCCGGTGCTGTCGCGGTCTACGACGGCGTCGCCGACCTTCTGCAGCACGAGGGCTCCCTCCTTCGCTAAGCGACGGAATACCGGGCTGACCTGGCGTGTTTTACAGCGCGAGAGGAGATCGCATGAAAGGTGATCGAGTAGAAATCGTCGTGGATGCCGGAGGCGGCGTGGCGCGCACGTACGAGATTGAGGCGAGCCGGGCGGGGCGGCGGCTGGACGTGACCCACGGTCGCGGCCTCGTGGAGGTGTCGGAAGTGACCCGTGGGGGTACGCCCGTGCGGTCTGCCCGGTTCATGGCGAACCGGGTCATCGCGCTCGTCGAGCATCCGGCCGACGAGTCGCCCCGAGCCGGGGAGATCCTCCCGCTGCGCGCAGCGTGACATCGGCGCCGCCTGAACGCTCCTCGCGTCAGGCGGTGTGTGCGTCGCGGTGCGCAGCCTCCATGGCCGTGGATTGCAACTGCAAGATGGCGATGGCCTCGTGGAGGGCGCCCAGCGGCGCCTCGATCTCGTCGAAGTGATGCACGAACCCGTTCGCGTCACGCGCGGTGACGGCGACGAACGCGTGCCCGTGCCGCGGCACCCGAATGCCCTTCGTTCGCACCTTGCGTTCCCCCATGCGCCGCACCCCTTCCGCCGGTTCTCAGGGTACCGGGCAACCAGCCCGGCACTGAGAGGGACACACGAGGGGTTATCCCGATCGATCGCGGCCGCGGCGCAGGGAGGCGACGGGGCAAGAGGAAAGGCCCGGGGTGGAAGCCCGGGCCTTAAGTGAGAGCCACGTTAGATGACGCGGTACTCTCGCTCCCCGGCTTGGACTCGAACCAAGAACCTATCGGTTAACAGCCGATTGCTCTGCCAATTGAGCTACCGAGGAATATGTTCCGCGCTGCGCGCGCAACCCCACCATCCTAGCAAAGCATCGAAGGTGTTCCGCACTCAGCGCGGCACCGCGCGCCGCGGATCGGCTGCGTCGGGCGTCCACAGCAGTGCGTCGGCCCCGCGGCCGTACGCGACGGGATGTCCGCCGCGGAGCACCAGCACATCCGCCCCCAGTTCCCGCGTGGCCTCGGCGTCGTTCGTCACGATCAGAGTCGACATCCCGTACCCGTCCCGGCGGCGAAGGATCGCGTCGCGCGCGGCCATCCGCACCTCGAGGTCGAGGTTCGCATAGGGGTCGTCGGCCACCAGCAAGCGCGGGTCCGTGACGAGGGCGCGAGCGAGCGCGACGCGTTGACGCATCCCGGCCGACAGTTCGTACGGGTACTTCGCCGCCGCGCCGAGGGGCAGTTGCATCTCATCCAGGAGCGTGGCCACCCGCACCGCCAGCGCACGCGCGTTGACGTGACGATCGCGACTGGTGATCGGCTCGCCGATCACCTCGGACACCGTCAGCCGCGAGGGCAGATCCGCACCCGCGCGCTGCGGCATATGACCCACCACGTACGTCAGCTGCCGGCGCGCGCGGCCGGGCCTGCGGGCGTCGATCCCCTCGACCCGGGCAGACCCGCCGACGGCGGTGATCCCGTCATCGGTGCGTCCGGCGAGGAACGATGCGAGCGTGGATTTGCCCGCACCGGTCGGACCCATCACCGCGAGAACCCCGCGTCGGGGCAGGACGATCGAGACGCCCTCCACGATGCGGACGCCAGCCCGAGCGACGGAGAGGTCGTCGGCGCGGACGGCGGTGTCCGCTTCGGTCAGGCGACGCATCCCCTCATCCTGCCGTGCCGGGCGCCCGCCGCGCTACTGCGCCTCCACGAGGCGCTGCCGCTCGCGGTCGATCTCGCGCAGCCGGATGCGCAGTCCGCGGCCCTCCTCGGAGTCGGCGGACACCCGCTGGATCGCCCCGAGAAGCTCGGTCTTCTGCCGCTCGAGCGATCGGGCGATCAGCCTCCGCGCGAGGTCGTTGGCCGATGCGACGGCGTGCTCCTCGTCTCGGGCGGGGAAGTCGGCCGTGAGGAGCTCGGCGGCCAGCGTGCGGAAGGGTTCTCGCACCGACCCGACGACATCTGCGGCCCACCCGGGGCGTGCGGCGCCCATGGCACCGGCGATGGCAGCCCGGACCGCCTCCAGGGCGGGCGAGCGGAACGTCACCGCGAGGGCTCGCGCGAGCATGTCGGGGTCCACCCGATGCCCATACTGCAGGAAGGCCATGAGCGAATCGCGTTCCAGCGCGGTGTCGCGATCGCGCGAGAGGGTCGCGATCGACACGCGCACCTCGACGGGCGGTGCGTCCGTGGCCGCCGCGCCGCGCTCGGTGGTCGCCTGCTCGGATGCTGCGGCCCGGGCCGCACCACGGGCCGCACGCTCGACAGCCGAAGACACCTCGGGCAGGTCCAGCCCCAGGCGGCGCGCCAGGACACGGGTGTAACCGGGCCGCAGCGACGGGTCGCGGATCTCGGCGACGATGGGAGCGGAGGCCCGCAGCGCCCCCGCCCGTCCCTCGACCGTGGCCAGGTCGAAGCCGGCCAGGCGGGAGTCGATCACGAACTCGTACATGGGCACCTTGGCATCCAGGAGCCCGCGCACCGCCCCGTCGCCGCGTTCCAGGCGCAGGTCGCACGGGTCCAGGCCTCCGGGCGCGACGGCGACGTAGGTCTGCGCGGCGAAGCGCTTCTCGTCGCCGAACGCGCGGAGCGCCGCCTTCTGACCGGCTGCATCCGGGTCGAAGGTGAACACGACCTCTCCCGAGGAGGAGTCGTCGCCCATGACGCGTCGCAGAACCGTGATGTGATCGGTGCCGAAGGCCGTACCGCACGTGGCCACGGCGGTGGTGACCCCCGCGAGATGGCACGCCATGACGTCGGTGTACCCCTCGACCACGACGACGCGGCGCTCCCGCGAGATCTCTCGTTTGGCCACGTCCAGCCCGTACAGCACCTGCGCCTTGCGGTAGATGGGCGTCTCGGGCGTGTTGAGGTACTTCGGTCCGTTGTCGTCGTCGTAGAGCTTGCGCGCGCCGAATCCGATGACCTGGCCGGTGACGTCCCTGATCGGCCACACGAGCCGCCCGCGGAAGCGGTCGTAGACCCCGCGCTGCCCCTGGGAGACCAGTCCTGCCTGTGTGATCTCCTCCCGGGTGAACTTCTGGGCCAGCAGGTGGTCGGTGAGCGCCGACCACCCCTTGGGCGCGTAGCCGACCCCGAAGTGCGCGGCGGCTCCGGAGTCGAAGCCCCGTTCGCCCAGGAACCGGCGGCCCGCCTCGGCGTCGGGATCGGACAGGCGGGCACGGTAGAACTCGGCGGCGGCGGCGTTGGCGGCGTAGAGCCGCGAACGGCCGCTCGTCTCCGGCGCGGCACCGCCGTCCTCGTAGTGCAGTGTGTAGCCCACTCGCGCGGCCAGCCGCTCGACCGCCTCGGTGAAGGAGACATGGTCCATCGCGCGCAGGAACGAGTAGACGTCCCCGGATTCGCCGCATCCGAAGCAGTGGTAGTAGCCCACCTGCGGGCGAACATGGAAACTCGGGCTGCGCTCGTCGTGGAACGGGCAGAGGCCCTTCAGGGAGCCGACGCCGGCCTGCTTGAGCGCGACCCGCTCTCCCACGACGTCGCCGATGTTCGTGCGGGCTTTGACCTCGTCGATGTCGCTCTGACGGATGCGGCCGGCCATCAGGGCCCCACCTCCGGTGCCGCGGAGAATCCGGGCGCCCAGATGCCGATGGACGCCGCGTCCACCTCGCCCACGAGGCGGCTGTGCCACGCGAGGGCGAGTTGGTCGGTCAGACTGGCGACCTGGTCGACGACGACACGCTTGCGCGCGCTCTCGTCGTCGGCCGCGGCGAAATCCGCCGCGTGCAACGCGTCCAGCGCATCCGGCTGGTCCCACAGGGCTGTCGCCAGACGCTTCAGCACGCGCCGCTGCTCCTTGTACAGGGATCGGCGCCCCTCGATCGAGACGACGGTGGCGCCGATGATGCCCTTGAGCACGGCCATCTCGGCCTCGATCACGCGCGGCACCACCACGTGCGCACGGTAGCGCGTGAGCGTGTCGTACGGGTAGGCCTCGCGCGTGGCGGTGGTCGCCGCGCGCGCGAAACGTCCGATGAGATCGCTCGTGAGGTTCTTCAGGCGTGCCAACGCGGGGCGGGTGCCGTCGAAGCTCCCGATCCACTCCGGCAGGCGCATGAGCCGGTACAGCGCATCCTCCAGCTCGTCGCGCGCGAAGTCGTACCCGACCCACGTCTGGATCGCCGTGAGGAGCGCCCGGTGCTCGCCGTTGTCGGCGAGGCGGGCCGGGTCCAGGTAACGGTTGACGATCGCGTCTTCGAAGTCGTGCACCGAGTACGCGATGTCGTCGGAGAGATCCATGACCTCCGCCTCCACGCATCGCACGCGCCCCGGAGCGCCCTCGCGCATCCAGCGGAAGACCTCCTCGTCCTCCGGATACACCCCGAACTTTAACCGTCCCCCCGGATCGGGCACGGGGTGGTCGGCCGTCCACGGGTATTTGCAGGCCGCGTCGAGACTCGCACGCGTGAGATTGAGACCGTGGCTGCGCCCGTCGGCGTCGACCGCCTTCGGCTCCAGCCGGGTGAGGATGCGCAGGGTCTGCGCGTTGCCCTCGAAGCCGCCGATGTCTTCGGCCCACTCGTTCAGCGCCCGCTCGCCGTTGTGGCCGAACGGCGGGTGACCGAGGTCGTGGCTCAGGCACGCGGTGTCGACCACGTCGGGCGAGAGTTGCAACGCAGTGGCGAGCTCGCGCCCGACCTGAGCCACTTCGAGAGAGTGGGTGAGGCGATTGCGCGCGAAATCGGCGGGGCTCGCGGGGCTCAGCACCTGCGTCTTCGCGGCGAGGCGCCGCAGGGCCGCCGAGTGCAGCACGCGCGCCCGATCGCGGGCGAAGTCGTCGCGCTGCGAGCGATGCTCCTCGTACGAGACGCGCGCGGCGTCGGCGTCGTCGTAGCCGGCTGGTCGAGCGGAGCCGCCGACGACCCCGACTTCACCCGCCACTGGAATCGAGCTCCGCCTCGGCGAGGTCACGGGAGGCCGCGTCGCCGAGTTCTCGCGACTGCAGCCAGCCGTCGGGAAGAGCCGCCCGCTTGGGGCTTCCCGCGCGTCCCCGCTGACCCTCCGCCGCGGCCCCCGGGTAGGGGGCATCCGCGTCGAGCTGCGCGAGCAACTCGTCGATCTCGGCGAGGGTGGACACCGTGGCCAGGCGCGCGCGCAGCTCCCCGCCGACGGGATAGCCCTTCAGGTACCACGCGACGTGCTTGCGGATGTCGCGGCAGCCACGGGATTCGTCCTCGAAGAACTCCACGAGGAGTTCGGCGTGCCGGCGGAAGGCCTGGGCGACGAAACCGAGGGTCGCGTCCACCGGCGCGCCGGCAGCCGTCCCCGCGGTGGCCGACGGGCCGGCCAGCGCCCGGGCGAGGTCGCCGAAGAGCCACGGCCGGCCGAGGCATCCGCGCCCCACGACCACTCCGTCGCATCCGGTCTCGGTCATCATGCGGACGGCGTCCTCCGCCGACCAGATGTCACCGTTTCCGAGAACGGGGATGCTCGTGACCGCCTCCTTGAGCGCGGTGATCGCCGCCCAATCGGCAGTGCCGGAGTAGAACTGCGACGCCGTCCGCGCGTGCAGGGCGACCGCGGCGACCCCCGCGTCCTCCGCGATGCGTCCGGCTTCCAAGAACGTCAGGTGGTCGTCGTCGATGCCCTTGCGCATCTTCACCGTGACCGGGATGTCGCCACCGGCGCGCACCGCACGGGTGACGATGTCGCGGAACAGGTCGGTCTTCCACGGGAGCGCCGCGCCCCCTCCCTTGCGGGTGACCTTGGGCACCGGACATCCGAAGTTCAGGTCGATGTGGTCGGCCCGGTCTTCCTCCACGAGGATGCGGACGGCCGCCTCCACCGTCGCGGGGTCGACGCCGTACAGCTGGATCGAGCGCGGCGTCTCGGATTCGTGGTGGCGGATCAGCCGGAGCGTCGTGGCGTTGCGCTCCACCAGCGCGCGGGTGGTGATCATCTCGCTGACGTAGAGTCCGGCGCCGTACTCGCGGCACAGGCGCCGGAATGCGGTGTTGGTGATTCCGGCCATCGGCGCCAGCACGACCGGAGCGTCGAGCTCGAGGGGGCCGATGCGCAGCGGGCGCGTCGGGGCGAGGGCGGTAGTCACGTCCATATTCTCCCAGACGAACGGGGTGCCATGCCCCGAGGAGGGCATAACCTGAGGAGATGACGACGACGTCCACAGACGTGCGAGGCATCCCGTTCACCACCGCCGACGGGGGCACGGCCACCCTCGACGATTACGGCGACGGAGTCGTGCTGCTCGTCAACGTCGCGTCCCGGTGTGGCCTCGCGCCGCAGTACGAGAAGCTCGAGGAGCTGCAGCGGACCTACGGCGACCGGGGTCTGACGGTGCTGGGCTTCCCCTGCAACCAGTTCATGGGTCAGGAGCCGGGCTCCATGGAAGAGATCCTGGAGTACTGCTCGACGACCTGGGGCGTCACCTTTCCGATCCTCGACAAGATCCGAGTGAACGGATCGCGCGCGGCTCCCCTGTACAAGGCGCTCAAGAGCGCCAAGGATCAGGAGGGAAAGCGCGGACCGATCCTGTGGAACTTCGAGAAGTTCGTCGTGACGCCTTCGGGTGATGTCCACCGGTTCCGACCCAACGTCACCCCGGATGATCCCACCATCGTCTCCGTCATCGAGGGCGCGCTCCCCCGCTGAGTCATCCCCGGCCCGCGGCGACCGGTGCGGGCTCGCCCGCCGGCTCCGCCGCGAGGGCTGTGCGCTCCGCCCACAGCTTCCGCACGATGTCCGTGAATGCCGCGGCCGGCTGCGCCCCGCTCACGCCGTACTGGCCGTCGATGACGAAGAACGGCACGCCGGTGATCCCGTAGGCGGCGGCCTGGTCCTGGTCTGCCCGGACGTCGGGGAGGTAGTGGTGCGCGGCCAGCGCCGCGCGAGCGTCGCCCGCATCCAGCCCGACGTCGGCGGCGAGCGAGACGAGCTCGTCGTCGCGTCCGAGGTGGCGCCCTTCGATGAAGTAGGCCGACATGAGGCGTTCGGCCAGTTCGAGCTGGCGGCCCTGTGCCTTCGCGAAGTGCAGCAACTCGTGCGCCTTCACCGTGTTCGTGTGGTGGAGCAGGTCGAACCGGTACCCGAGGCCCGCCTCGGCGGCGACGCCGGTCACCCGCTCCATCATCTGCTGGGCCTGCACGCGGGACATGCCCTTGTGCTCGGCCAGGTAATCGACCTCGCTGCCCTCGAAATCGAGCGGTGTGTCCGGGGACAGTTCGAAGGAGTGGAACTCCACCTCCACCTGCGGCGCATCATCGTCGCCCGAGGTCGCCGCCAGACCCGTCTCCAGATTGCGCTTGCCGATGTAGCACCACGGGCAGGCGATGTCGCTCCACACGTCGATCTTGATGGGTTCACTCACACGGGGTGCAACCACGCCCCGGCCGATCACATTCCGCCCGGCGCATGCGAGACGCATCGCGCGCGGGCGGGGGCGCGATGTCAGGTGCCCGGAGCATCCACGGCGCCGCCGAACCGGCGATCGCGGTCGAGGTAGAGACCGATCGCCTCCCAGAGGTGGGTCCGCCGGAAATCGGGCCACAGGGTGTCGAGGAAGACGTACTCCGCATAGGCCGACTCCCACAGCAGGAAGTTCGACGCGCGCTGCTCACCGCTGGAGCGGACGAAGAGATCGACGTCGGGCATGTCGGGCTGGTACAGGTGACGGCGCACGAGCTTCTCGCTGATAGCCGACGGCTTCAGCCGCCCCGCCGCGATCTCCTCGCCCATCCGGCGCATGGCATCGACCAGCTCGATGCGGCCCCCGTAGTTCACGCACATGGTCAGGGTGAGCACGTCGTTGCCCGCCGTGAGCTGCTCGGCGAACTGGAGCTCCTTGATGACCGAGCCCCACAGGCGCGGCTTGCGCCCGGCCCAGCGCACCCGTACGCCCCACTCATTGAGCTGATCGCGGCGGCGGTGGAGCACGTCGCGGTTGAACCCCATCAGGAACCGCACCTCGTCGGGTGACCGCGACCAGTTCTCCGTGGAGAAGGCATACACCGAGAGGTGCTTGACCCCCGCCTGGATCGCCCCGGCGACGACGTCGAGCAGGGACGCCTCGCCGGCACGGTGTCCTTCCACACGGGAGAGCCCGCGCCGATTGGCCCACCGGCCGTTGCCGTCCATGACGATGGCGACGTGCTCCGGAACCGCACCCTTGCCGAACGCGGGCGGATACTCCCCCGTCCAGTCGAGGGGCCGGAACGGCACCGCGTCGCGATGCGTGTAGGGCTTGGGAGTCATCGTCCCGTTTCCACGTGGGCGAGCGAGCGGATGCCGCGTTCCAGGTGCCACTGCGCGTAGGCCGCGACGAGCCCGGATGCGGCCGAGGTGGCGGCCGGGGCGGCGTCATCGACCTGCGTCCAGTCGCCGCGCAGCAGCGCCCGCAGGAGGGAGGCGGTGGGAGGCGCGATGCGCGCGGAGCCCACGGGCGCGCAGTTCGCGCACACCATGCCGCCGAGTTGCGCCACGAAAGACTCGTGCTCGCCGGCCGTGCCGCACCGGGCGCACTCATCCAGGCCGGGCGCCCACCCCGACAGCGCCATGGCGCGCAGCATGTAGGAATCAAGCACGCTGCGCGACGCGTGCTCGCCGCGCGCGAGGGCACGCAGCCCGCCCACCAGCAGCAGGTACTGCTGCGGCGTGGCCTCGGCTTCGTTCAGGCGGTCCGCCGTCTCCACCATGGCGTTCGCCGTGGTGTAGCGGTCGTACTGAGTGACGATGTCGGCGCCGTACGCGCCGAGCGACTCGGCCTGCTGCACGATGTCGAGCGAGCGGCCCTCGTACAGCAGCACATCGGCGACCATGAACGGTTCCAGCCGCGAGCCGAATCGGGACGAGGTGCGGCGAACGCCCTTGGCGACCGCCCGGATCTTTCCGTGCCGCCGCCCGAGCATCGTGACGATGCGGTCCGCTTCCCCCAGCTTGTGGGTACGCAGGACCACGACCTCGTCGCGATAGGTGGGCACTCCCCCATTATCCGCCGTGGGTTGCTCCCCCGTCGTCGGCGCGCGCGGCCAGAATGGGACCGTGGACTCCCAGATGCTCGTCATCCCGTTGTGGGCCGACCTCACCGCCGTGGGGCTCGGCGGCGTTCAGGGCGCCCTCTTCGCCTCAGGCTTCCGGGGGCGCACCCGGCTGGATCTGCTGGGGGTCGCGATCATCGGCATCGTGATGGGGATGGGGGGCGGCCTCATCCGCGACCTCCTGTTGGGGACGGTTCCCACGACGCTCCAGAGCAACTGGTACCTCCTCACGGCAGCGGGCGCTGCCCTGGTCGGGATGCTGCTGGCGGGGATCTTCGCACGGCTGAACAAGGTCATCGTGGCCTTGGACGCTCTCGTCATCGGTCTGTTCGGTGCCTTCGGCACCAGCAAGGCTTTGGCACTCGGCCTTCCCCCAGTGCCGGCCGTGTTCGTCGGCGTCTGCTCCGCGGTGGGCGGCGGGGTGCTCCGCGACATGCTGATGGGCCTGCCCGTGGCGATCATGCACGTCGGTTCCCTCTACGCCGTCGCGGCGGGGGCGGGCTGCGCCATCCTGGTCATAGCCGTTGAGGTGGGCGCTCCTCTTCCCGTCGCCGCGATCGTGGGGGTCGTGGTGACCACCGTTATCCGGATCCTCGCCGTGATCTTCGACGTCTCGCTCCCCGAACAGCGGATGCTGCATCGGCGCAAGGTCGCCGTGGAGACCTCCGCGATCCCCGTCGTCCGCCCCGGCGACTCCCCCGAGTAACCCCGCCCGCACGCACGCCCGCCGCCCCCGCCGCGCCGAGAAACGACATTCCGGCCCAGACGGACCGCGGCGCGGGGCGTCTCGCCGGAAATCCCCTGTCTCGCGCCGTCGCCCCGCGCGGAGGTGCGGCGCGACGAGTCAGACGGCGGCGAGCGTCGGCGAGTCGCTGCGCGCGCGGATGGCGCGGTTCACGGCGGAGACGACGGCCTTGAGCGACGCCGTCGAGATGTCGCCGTCGATGCCGACCCCCCACAGGCGCTGGTCGTCGACCTGGAGTTCGACGTACGCCGCCGCCTGAGCGTCGCCGCCCGCGCTGAGGGTGTGCTCGACATAGTCGTAGAGCGAGATGTCCAAGCCTCGCTCGCGCAGGATGCCCAGGAAGGCCGCGATCGGTCCGTTGCCGTGGCCGGTGGCCTCCTCGACCTCGTCGCCGTCGCGCAGGCGGATGTTGAGTTCGACGTCACCGCTCAGATCGCTCGAGGTTCGCGTTCCGACCAGCTCGAACCGGCCCCACCGGTTGTCCGCGACGGAGGTGGGGAGGTACTCGTCCGTGAAGACGTCCCAGATCTGCGCGCTCGTGACCTCACCGCCGTCCGCGTCGGTCTTGGCCTGGATGACGCCGGAGAACTCGATCTGCAGTCGCCGCGGCAGATCCAGCGCGTGATCGCTCTTCAGCAGGTACGCCACGCCACCCTTGCCCGACTGCGAGTTGACGCGGATGACGGCTTCGTACGACCTGCCGAGGTCCTTCGGGTCGACCGGCAGGTACGGCACCGCCCACTCGATCTCGTCGATGCTGACGCCGGCCGCCTGCGCGCGGGCCTCCATCGCCTCGAAACCCTTCTTGATGGCGTCCTGGTGCGACCCGCTGAACGCGGTGAAGACCAGATCGCCTGCCCACGGGCTGCGCTCGGGCACGGGCAGCTGGTTGCAGTACTCGACGGTGCGCTTGATCTGGTCGATGTCGCTGAAGTCGATCTGCGGATCCACGCCCTGCGTCAGCAGGTTCACGCCGAGCGCGACGAGATCGACGTTGCCGGTGCGCTCCCCGTTGCCGAACAGGCAGCCCTCGATCCGGTCGGCGCCGGCCATGTAGCCCAGCTCGGCCGCGGCCACGGCCGTGCCGCGGTCGTTGTGCGGATGCAGCGACAGGATGACGTTCTCGCGGTGGTTCAGGTTCCGCGACATCCACTCGATGGAGTCGGCGTACACGTTGGGCGTGGCCATCTCCACCGTCGCCGGCAGGTTGATGATGACCTTGCGCTCCGGGGTGGGCTCGAAGACCTCGAGCACCTGGTTGCAGATGTCGACGGCGAACTCGAGCTCGGTGCCGGTGTAACTCTCCGGCGAGTACTCGTAGAAGATCTCGGCCTCGGGGACGGTCTTCTCGTACTGCCGGCACAGGCGCGCCCCCTCGAGCGCGATGTCGATGATGCCCTGCTTGTCGGTGCGGAACACGACCTCGCGCTGGACGACGCTCGTTGAGTTGTACAGGTGCACGATGGCGCGCTGGGCGCCGGCGAGCGACTCGTACGTGCGGGCGATCAGGTGCTCACGCGCCTGCGTCAACACCTGGATGGTGACGTCGTCGGGGATCAGGTCTTCCTCGATCAGCTGCCGGACGAAGTCGAAGTCGAGTTGGCTCGCACTGGGGAAGCCGACCTCGATCTCCTTGTACCCCAGCCGAACGAGCAGCTCGAACATGACGCGTTTGCGCTCGGGGGTCATCGGGTCGATGAGCGCCTGGTTTCCGTCACGCAGGTCCACCGCACACCAGCGGGGCGCAGTCGTGATCCGGGCATCCGGCCACGTGCGATCGGGCAGTTCGACGCGGATCTGCTCGTGGAACGGACGGTACTTGTGCGTCGGCATCCCCGACGGCTTCTGGGTGTTCTTCATGAGAGGGTCGCTTCCGGTTGTCGAGGAGTCGGGCCGACGAGAAGCTCCGCGACGAGGAAGGCCCTTAGAACGAGGCCTCGTCGCGGCGGCTAAGAAGAAGGAGCCCACCGAAGCGCATACCGGAATGCTAGCAGGGGTGCGCGAGCGAGTGCGCCCGCGAGCGGCTCGGCTGCCGCCTCGATGGCGGGTATCGAGCTGCTCGCGGGCGCAGGGCGTCGGGCCTCAGCGTGGGAGACCGGTGGGGATGCCGATGAAACGCCCGCCGGGATCCACGCGCTCTTTCACGCTCCGCAACCGATCGAGGTTGCCGCCGAAGTTCGCCGCTGCCCGGTCCGACTCCTCGTCGCCCAGAAGGTTGGGGTAGCCCGCATCGAGAGCGTACGGAGAAAGTCGCTCGAGAAGCTCATCGACCCAGGCGACCTGCTCGTCGTGCCCCTCCCGCTCCCCCGTGGTGGCGATGAGCTCGGCCATGAAATGCGGTTCACGCAGCCCCCACGCCGATGACTCCGCCGGCATGCGGGTCGCCGCTCCATGGAAGTGATGGATGTTGACGGCGCTGTACGGCGACGTGCGGCGACGCTCGGCGTCGGCCAGCACGGCGGAGATCTCCGGTGTGAAGCCCGGCAGAGAGACGGTTCGGAGGGTGTAATGCAGCCCCGCGGGGAAGAGTCCGTCCAGCGCGTGCGCCGCTTGGGCCGGGGTGGTCGAGTCGACCTGGACGAGCGCCGGGGTTCCCAGAGCCGAGATCCTCTCGACCCAGTCCTGCCCGCGGTCGGCGTCGCCGGCCCAGAGCAGCGACAGCAGCAAGGCAGAGCTGCCGTCCGGGCCGCTCCCGATCGTCGGCCGCACCCCCAGTTCGTCGGGCATCTCGGGCAGCAGGGAGTTCAGCCCGGTGAGCACCGGCTCCAGTTGGTCCGCGGGGAACATGACGATTCCGGCGAGCACGGAAGGAAGCTCGAACAGGCTCACCTCCAGCTCGGTGACGACGCCGAAGTTCCCACCGCCGCCACGGAGCGCCCAGAGCAGGTCGGCATCCGCGGTCTCGGATGCTGTCACCACACGCCCGTCGGCCAGTACGACCTGGGCGGCGAGGATGTTGTCCGCTGCGAGGCCCGCGATCCCGAGATACGGACCGTAGCCGCCGCCCAACGCGAGACCCGCGAAGCCCACCTCGCTGACGGGTCCGACAGCGACAGCGAGGCCGTGGGCAGCCGCGGCATCCACGACGTCCCCCAGCGTGGCACCGCCCTGCACCCGGGCTGTCCGCGCCTGCGGGTCTACGGTTACCTCGCGCAGCGCCGACAGATCGATGACGAGCCCGCCGTCGGCGATGGCCCGTCCGGCCCAGTCGTGGCCCCGTCCGCGAACGCTGAGGGGGACGTCGTCCGGTGTGAGTTGGAGGACGCGCTGCACATCGGTCGCGCTCGCGACGATCGCGATCGCGGCCGGTCTGACCGCCGGATGTGCGCTCCAGATGGCTGCGGCCTGTTCGAAGTCGGCGTCGCCCGGCACAAGGAGCCGGCCGTCGATCGCTTCCGCGAGGGGGGCGAGGGGGATAGGGGTGGGGGATTGTGCTGCCATAGTCGTTCCTTACAGTCGTCGTGTCGGCATGGCGGACGAGCGGCCTGCCGTCGGAGTCGGAGGGCGGATGACGGTGTGTCCCAAATCGTACGCATACGGACAGTCGGGTAGGAAGCATGCACAGCAGAGTCTCGGCTTACGCCCGGGTGCTGGAGCGCTAGAAGCCCAGGCGGCCGAGCTGCTTCGGATCCCGTTGCCACTCCTTGGCCACGCGCACGTGGAGCTGAAGGAAGACCCTCGTGCCCACGAGAGGCTCGATCTGCGCCCGCGCCCGAGCGCCCACGTCGCGTAGCCGTGAGCCCTTGTGCCCGATGATGATCGACTTCTGGCTGTCGCGCTCGACGACGACGTTGGCGAAGACGTCGGTCATCGAGCCGGTGTCGCGCTGGGAGATGTCCTCGATCGTGACCGCGATCGAGTGCGGAAGCTCGTCGCGCACTCCCTCGAGAGCGGCCTCGCGGATGATCTCGGCGATGCGGTCCTCCAGCGACTCGTCGGTGACGACGCCTTCCTCGTAGAGCGCGGGACCCTCCGGCATCAGCGGGAGCAGCTCGTCGGCCAGCACGTCGAGTTGATCGTTGGTGAGGGCCGACAGCGGGATGACCGCGTGCCAGTCCTCCCGCAACGCGTCGACCTCCAGCAGACGCTCGGTGATCTGCTCCCGCGAGGCGGCGTCGGTCTTGGTGACGATGGCGACTTTCCTCGCGCGCGGATAGTTGCTGAGCGATTCCGCGATCCGGCGGTCGCCGGGGCCGACCTTCTCGGTGGCGGGGACGCAGAACGCGATGACGTCCACATCGCCCAGCACCTGTTCCACGAGGTCATTCAGTCGCTGACCGAGAAGCGTGCGCGGGCGGTGGATTCCCGGGGTGTCCACGATCACGAGCTGCCCGCCGGGCCGGTTGACGATGCCGCGGATGGCGCGGCGGGTCGTCTGCGGCTTGTCGCTGGTGATCGCGACCTTCTCCCCGACCAGGGCGTTGGTCAACGTGGATTTCCCCACGTTCGGCCGCCCCACGAACGTGACGAATCCGGATCGGGGTTCACTCATCGCGCTCTTCCTTCCGTGGCACGCGGATCTCTCCGGTGCGCGGTCGTCCGGGCACCTCATCGGCGATCTCCGGCTCCTCGGCGCGCTCGACGAAGACCGTCGCGATCCCCCGTCCGCGTCCGCGCGAGGCGCCGCCCGTCATCACGAGTCCGTCGTACTCGGCGGTGGCGCCGGGCTGCGGGATGCGGCCGAGCGCCTTACCCAGGAGTCCGCCGATGGAATCCACCTCTTCGTCGTCGAGCTCGAGGCCGAACAGGTCGCCGACCTCATCGAGCCCGAGGCGTGCGCTGACGCGGAAGCGCCCCGGCTCGAGTTCGGCGATCTCGGACGATCGCGCGTCGTATTCGTCGGAGATATCGCCGACGAGCTCTTCGATGAGGTCTTCCAACGTGACGAGCCCCGACACCCCGCCGTACTCGTCGATGACGAGGCACACGTGGACGGCGTCGCGTCTCATCTGCTGCAGAAGGGTCTCGGCGCGCATGGATTCGGGCACGAACACGGCCGGTCGCGCGATGCGGCGGATCGGAGCGTCGCGCCATCCCTGCTCATCGCGGAAGCCGAACTGCACGAGGTCTTTCAGGTACAGCATCCCGACGATATCGTCGGCCTCGTCGTCGATCAGGGGGATGCGCGAGATGCCCTTCTCCAGGAAGAGCGACAGCGCCTGCCGGGTCGTGGCGGCCGCGTCCACCGAGACCATGTCGGTGCGCGGCACCATCACCTCGCGCACGTACCGGTCGGTGAAGTCGAACACCGAGTGGATGAGCTCGCGGTCGTCCTCCTCGATCAGCTCGTTCTCCGCCGCCTCGTCGATGATGCTGAGCAGCTGCTCCTCCGACGCGAACGACGACCCGGGTGCGACGCCGGGCGTCACCCGGCTGCCCAACGCGACCAGTGCGTACGCGAGGGGGCCCAGCAGGATCCGCAGGGCGCGGATGACAGGGGCGGTGGCGCGCAGCAGCGCGCGGGCGTGCTGGCGACCTACCGCGCGGGGGCTCGCCCCCACCGCGACGAACGAGACCCCGGTCATGATGACCGCGGCCGCGAGGGCCGCCCACCAGATGTTGTCGATCAGCACGACGAAGGCGGCGGTCACCAGCACCGCAGCCGTCGTCTCCGCCAGTACCCGGATGAAGGAGACCGCGTTGGCGTGGGCATCGGGATCGGCGGCGATGCGTCGAAGAGACAGCGCGCTGCGCCCTCCGGCGGCCAGATCGGCCAGATCGGCCAGGTCGGAGCGGGACGTCACGCCCAGGGCGGCTTCGACGGCCACCATGAGCCCGCCGAAGGCGACCAGCAGGAGGGCGGCGAGAAGAAGAAGCGCTTCGGTCATGTGCGGCGGCGACGCTCGGCCGACTGGAAGCCGATGATCAGATCCTTCTGCAGCGAGAACATCTCCCGCTCGTCCTCCGGCTCGGCGTGGTCGAATCCGAGGAGATGCAGGAGGCCGTGGGTGGTCAGCAGGATGAGTTCGTCCTGGGTGGAGTGCTTCGCCGTCACGGCCTGACCCTCGGCCACCTGCGGGCACAGCACGATGTCGCCGAGGAGCCCGGCCGGGGTCGGCGAATCCTCGGTGCCGGGGCGAAGCTCGTCCATCGGGAAGCTCAAGACGTCGGTGGGACCGGGCTCATCCATCCACTGCACGTGGAGGGCCTCCATCGCTCCCTCGTCCACGAGCACGATCGCCACGTCGGCGTCGGGGCTCACATGCAGTTCCTCGAGGTTGTACTCCATCAGACGCAGCAGCACCTGCTCGTCGACGGTCATCCCCGATTCGTTGTTGATCTCGATCGTCATGAGCGTCCTCGCCTGGGCAGGTGGTCGCGCGGAGCCGGCGCGCGACCCGTGCGCCGCTCGGCGCGGTTGGCGAACTCCGTCGCCTCCTCGCGCTCCCGACGCGTCACGAGGCGCTTCTCGTCGTACTCGCTGTAGGCATCGACGATGCGGCCCACCAGGGTGTGGCGGACCACGTCGTCGCTGGTGAGATAGGAGAAGAAGATGTCGTCGACGTGCGACAGGATGCGGGTGACCAGACGCAGGCCCGACGACCCCTGCGGGAGATCGACCTGGGTGATGTCGCCGGTGACCACCATGCGAGTGCCGAACCCCAAACGGGTGAGGAACATCTTCATCTGCTCGGGGGTGGTGTTCTGCGCCTCATCCAGCACGACGAACGAATCGTTCAGCGTGCGACCGCGCATGTAGGCCAGGGGCGCCACTTCGATCGTCCCGCTCGCCATGAGCTTGGGGACGATCTCGGGGTCCATCATCTCGTTGAGCGCGTCATACAGCGGGCGCAGGTACGGGTCGATCTTGTCCGTCAGGGTTCCCGGAAGGAACCCCAGTCGCTCCCCTGCCTCGACGGCGGGACGGGTCAGGATGATGCGGCTGACCTCCTTGCGCTGGAGGGCCTGCACGGCCTTGGCCATGGCGAGGTAGGTCTTCCCGGTTCCGGCGGGGCCGATGCCGAAGACGATCGTGTTCTCTTCGATGGCGTCGACGTACGCCTTCTGGCCCATCGTCTTCGGCCGGATCACCTTGCCGCGCGACGACAGGATCGCCTCCCCCAGCACCTCCGACGGCCGCGTGCCGCCGCCGGCGTCCTCCGCGGAGCGCAGGATGCGGCTGGAGCTGGACACGTCGGAGGGGTCGAGACCTTGCCCGGCCTTGGCCATGGCAAGCAGCTCATCCACGAGAGCGCGCGCACGGGCGACGGCGTCGGCGAGGCCGGTCAGGGTGATCTCGTTGCCGCGGACGAGCACATCCACGTCGGGGTGTTCCTTCTCCACGACGCGGAGGAGCCGATCCTGGGGGCCCAGGAGTTGTACCATCGCCACGCCATCCGCGTACACGCGGTCGACGATCATGCCGGAATCATCGGCCACCGAGGCTCTTTTCATCGAGATCGCCCGCGAGCACGTGGGCGTGGACGTGGAAGACGGTCTGCCCGGCGCCCGGACCGGTGTTGAACACGAGCCGGAAGTCACCCCCGCCGTTCTCCGCTGCCACGGAGCTGGCAAGACCCACGAGTTCGGCCAGCAGCTGGGGGTCGCCGGCGGCCAGCTCCACGACGTTGCGGTACTGGGCGGTCTTGGGGATCACGAGCAGGTGCACGGGTGCCTGCGGGGCGATGTCGCGGATCGCGAACGCGTTCTCCGTCTCCGCGATGATCTCCGTGGAGAGTTCGCCCTGGAGGATGCGCGTGAAGATCGACGGTTCGGTCATTCATCCAGTCTATCGACGGGGCACCACGCCCAGGCGGGCGATCACCAGCGTCCCAGGGCGACGTTCGCCACCGACAGGGCGGCCGCGCCTGCCGTCGACGTGCGCAGGATCGTCGCCCCCAGCCGCACCGGCTCCGCTCCGGCGGTCGAGAGGGCACTGAGCTCCGCCGGGGAGACGCCGCCTTCCGGGCCGACGACCACGGCGATATCACGCTGTCCGGCACGCAGGTCGAGGCCGGTCAGCGCACGGGATGCGGAGGGTTCGAGCACCAGCATCCGCATCGACCCGGTCATCCGGGTCAGTGCGGCCGTGTCGACAGGGTCAGCCACCTCGGGAAGCCACGCGCGATGGGCCTGTTTGGCGGCCTCGCGCACGATCGTCCGCCACCGGGTGAGAGCCTTGTCGACCTTGCCGTCCCACCGCGAGATGCTGCGCTCGGCCTGCCACGGGATGATGCGGTCGACGCCGAGCTCGGTCGCCGCCTGCACCGCCAGCTCGTCCCGGTCGCCCTTGGCGAGGGCCTGGACGAGGGTGAGGGTCGGTGAAGGCGCCGCGACTTCGGTCCGGGTCGCCACGCGCACGACGACCTCCCGCGCCGACACCGCCGCGGCCGCGCCCTCGAGCCACGTGCCGCGCCCGTCGCCGACGGTCACCGTCTCGCCCGCCCGCAGACGCCGCACGTTCGCGGCGTGATGCGCTTCGGTGCCGCTGAGCACCACGTCGTCGCCGGGCTGCGCGTCGGAGGCATCCTCGGCCAGGAAGTGCAGCGCCACGGCTCAGCCGTTCCGGAAGCGGTCGCGCAGCTTCGAGAACAGTCCCTGGTGGAATTCGGCCAGATGCGGAGACGGCGACTTGGTGCGGCGCGCGAACTCCTCGATCAGGGCCCGTTCCTTCGCGTCCAGACGGGTGGGTGTGACCACGTGCACGCCCACGCGCAGGTCGCCGCGCTGCGTTCCCCGCAGCGGGGTGACGCCACGGCCCTTGATCGTGAGCACGTCGCCGGACTGCACACCGGGGCGCACCTCGAGTTCGACCTCGCCGTCCAGCGCCTCGATCGTGGTTTCCGTGCCCAGGATCGCGTCGGGCATCGACACCTCCAGGGTCGCCAGAAGGTCGTCGCCCTCTCGGCTGAACACCTCGTGCGGGGCGACGTTGATCTCCAGGTAGAGATCTCCGTTCGGGCCTCCCGCGGGGCCGACCTCGCCCGACCCGGGCATCTGCAGGCGCAAGCCGGTCTCGACGCCCGCGGGGATGTCGACGGACACGGTTCGGCGTGCGCGCACGCGTCCCTGCCCCTGGCAGGTGGCGCACGGGTAAGGGATGGTCGTCCCGTAGCCCTGGCATGTGGCACAGGGCTGAGAGGTGACGACGTTGCCGAGGAGGCTCCGCACGGTGCGCTGCACGTTTCCGGTTCCGTGGCAGATGTCGCACGTCACCTCCGACGTACCGGGCTGACAGCACGACCCCTGGCAGGTCTCGCACAGCACGGCCGTGTCGACGTCGAGGTCGCGGTGCACTCCGAACACGACATCGCCGAGCTCGAGCGTGACGCGCACCAGGGCGTCCTGACCGCGCTCACGGCGAGACCGGGGACGCCCGCCCCGGCCTCCGCCGCCGGCGCCGCCGAAGAACGTCTCGAAGATGTCGCTGAACCCGCCGAACCCCGCCGCGCCCCCGGCACCCCCGAACGGGTTCGAGTCGCCGCCCATGTCGTAGCGGCGACGCTGGTCCGGATCGCTCAGCACGTCGTACGCGTGTGTGACGAGTTTGAATCGTTCGGCCGCACCCTCGCCGGGGTTGACGTCGGGGTGGAGTTCGCGCGCAAGCCGCCGGTAGGCGCGCTTGATGTCGTCCGCAGACGCGTCGCGCGCGACGCCGAGGACCTCGTAATGGTCAGCCACAATCGCCTTCCTGCCCGCGTACAGCGGGACCGTTCGAAGACCGGATGCGCCTCAGCGGCCGTTCTCGTCCTCTTCGAGCATCCGGGTCAGATAGTGCGCGACGGCGCGAACCGCCGCGAGGTTTGAGGGGTAGTCCATCCGCGTGGGGCCGAGCAGGCCCACGCGGGCGCCGCTGGCCGGCGCGTCGTAGTGGCCGATGAGCACGGATGCCTCGGGCAGCCCGAACGGCTCGTTCTCGCGCCCGATGCTCGCCGACAGGCCTTGATCGTCGGCGACCATCTCACTCATGAGGCGCAGCAGCGTCACCTGCTCCTCGATCGCCTCCAGGAGCGGGTAGATGCTGCCACGGAAGTCGGATTCGCGGCGCGCCAGCGTCGCCGCCCCGGCCATGACCAGACGGTCCTGACGGAATTCCTCGAGCTCTTCGGCGAGGACACGCAGGATCGGGTACGCCATCGCGTCCAGGCCGCCACCGGTCGGCGGCGCTTCGCTGAGGAGCCCGCCCAGTCGTTCGGCGCCGTCGCGTACCGATCGGCCGACCAGCAGGGCTCCGATCCGAGCGCGCAGCTGCACGAGATCGGCGTCGCTCGGCTCTTCCCGGGAGAAGGCGATGCGCTGGGTGACACGTCCGGTGTCGGTGACGACGACCACGAGCATCCGCCCACCGCCGAGACCCACCAGTTCGACGTGCGTCACATTCGCGGTGGCAAACGACGGATACTGCACCATCGCCACCTGCCCGGTCAGCCGGGTGAGGGCGCGCACCGTGCGCCCGAGCAGATCGTCGAGATCTCCGGAGTCGCCGAGGAACGACGCGATCGCCGCGCGCTGGGCCTGGGAGAGGGGCCGCAGGTCCGCCAGGTGGTCGACGAAGACGCGGTACCCCTTGTCGGTGGGCACGCGTCCGGACGATGTGTGCGGCGCGGCGATGAGGTCTTCGTCTTCCAGCAGCGCCATGTCGTTGCGGATGGTGGCCGCAGACACCCCGAAGGCGTGGCGATCGACGATCGCCTTGCTGCCTACCGGCTCATGCGTATCGACGTAGTCCTGCACGATGGCTCGCAGCACCTGGAGCCCGCGTTCCGTGACCATGGCACCCCTCCCCCGCGACCGTTGGCACTCGTTGTCGTTGAGTGCCAATTCTAGCGGATGAGGCCGGATCTCAGCCTGAGGCTCACTGGGTGAGCGTGTGGACGACGGCGTCGGCGAGGAGCCGGCCCCGCCTGGTCAGCACGACGCGCCCGCGCACGGCGTCGGTGCCCTCGACGAGGCCGTCCGCCACGAGCCCGGCGACGGCGTGCCGGCCCTCTGCGAGCAACTCCGCGACGGGGATCCCCTCGCGGATGCGCGAGCGCAGCAGCACGGCCTCGAGCCGCTGCGCTTCGGCATCGGGACGCTCGCGCCCGGCCGCGGGCGATGCCCCCTGCGAGAGCCGCGCCGCGTAGGCGGCGGGGTGGCGCACATTCCACCACCGCATCCCGCCGACATGGCTGTGCGCACCGGGGCCATAACCCCACCAGTCGGTGCCGCGCCAGTAGGCGAGGTTGTGCCGGGAGCGGTGCTGCGGGGTGCGCGCCCAGTTGGAGACCTCGTACCACTCGAGTCCGGCGGCACCGAGCAGATCGTCGGCCAGCTCGTACATGTCGGCTTGCAGATCGTCGTCGGGCTGGGCGAGTTCGCCGCGCCGGATCTGCCGCGCGAGCCGCGTGCCGTCCTCGACGATGAGTGCGTACGCGGAGAGATGATCGGGTTCGAGGGAGATCGCCTCCTCGAGCGAGAGCCGCCAGTCCTCGAGCGACTCGCCCGGGGTGCCGTAGATGAGATCGACGCTGACGTCGAGCCCGGCGGCTCGGGCCGCGGCGACCGCGGTGCGGACATTGGCCGGGTTGTGCGTGCGATCGAGGGCCGCGAGGACGTGCGGGCGGGTCGATTGCATGCCGATCGACATCCGGGTCACCCCGGCCGATGCCAGCTCGTTCGCGACCGCATCCGTCACGGTGTCGGGATTGGCCTCGACGGTCACTTCGGCTCCGTCGGCCACCCCGAAGGCCCGGCGCACTCCCCCCAGCATCCGCGCCAGGTCACCGGGCGGCAGGAGCGTCGGTGTGCCGCCGCCGAAGAAGATCGTCGAGGCCGGCCGCAGCGGGCCCGTCGCGGCGAGGACGCCCACGGACTGGTCGATCTCCCGCACGAGCGTGTCGGCGTACTGGTCCTGCCGCGCCCCGCGCAGTTCGGACGCGGTGTAGGTGTTGAAGTCGCAGTAGCCGCAGCGCACACGACAGAACGGCACGTGCAGATACACGCCGAAGTCGACGGCCGGATCGGTACGGATGTCCGCGGGCAGTGCCCCGTCGAGGGGAGCGGGATCGCCGAGGGGAAGGGCAGCGCCCATCAGCGGGACGTCGCGTACAGCGGGGAGATGGCGCGCAGGTATCGCTGGAAGAGCTCACGCCGGCGGTGGCGGACGAGACGCGGGTAGAGGCGGTACACGAGCGCGGCGGGGGCGTCGAAGGCGCGGACGGTGAACCAGACCTCGTCGTTGTCGCGCCACTCCAGGAGGAAGAACTCCTCCCCGCTGACCACGGATTCGCCGACGGTTCCGAGGGTGAACCCCACCCGTCGTGGCTCCTCGATCACGGAGATGACGCGCAGCTCGCCTTCCGCGCTCATCCGGTTCACGCGACCGCGCAGGCGCACGGTGGTCCCGGGGGCGACGAACGGGGTGCCGTCGGCGTCGAAGTGCTGGTCGGTCTCGAGCCGGCTCGGAGCGACCGGGTTCCCCTCGGCGTCATACCCCACGCCGGTGTACATCGGTCCCTGAGCGGGGCGCACGTCGGTGAGCGTGAGGCCGCCCTCACGCTGCGCCGACCACGACAGCAGCGCCTCGCTGGCCCCGGCGAAGCGCTCCTGGCCACTCCCGATCCGCCAGCTCTCCTCGGCCGGAATCGACCGCTCCGGCGGGTACTGCATCAGATCGGACGCCTGCGTGCCCCCCACGGCGGCGTAGTCGACCGTCTCGTCTCGAAAGGTCCCACGGCGCATGAGTCCAGGGTACTTCGGCTTTCCGTGCGTTGCGCCCGAGCCGCCGCGCCGCCGCCATCGCCTCCGCACGAATCCGGTGGCCCGGCGAGAATCCGGCCGGCTGCGGGATTCTCGCCGCGCGGGTGGATTCTCGGGGATTCGGGTGCGGAGGAGGGGGAACGGCTACTTGCCGTCGACGTCGCCGGAGAGCGCCGCGATGAACGCCTCCTGGGGGACCTCGACCCGGCCGACCATCTTCATGCGCTTCTTGCCCTCTTTCTGCTTCTCGAGGAGCTTGCGCTTGCGCGTGATGTCACCGCCGTAGCACTTGGCGAGCACGTCCTTGCGGATCGCGCGGATGTTCTCACGGGCGATGATGCGCGCGCCGATGGCGGCCTGGATGGGCACCTCGAACTGCTGGCGCGGAATGAGCTTGCGCAGCCGCTCGGTCATCAGCGTGCCGTACGCGTAGGCCTTCTCCCGGTGCACGATCGAGCTGAACGCATCCACCTTCTCGCCCTGGAGCAGGATGTCGACCTTGACCAGGTCGGCCTCCTGAGATCCGGCGGGTTCGTAGTCGAGGCTCGCGTAGCCCTGGGTGCGACTCTTCAGATGATCGAAGAAGTCGAACACGATCTCCCCGAGCGGCATGGTGTACCGCAGCTCGACGCGGTCCTCGCTGAGGTAATCCATGCCCAGCAGCGTTCCGCGTCGTCCCTGGCAGAGCTCCATGACGGTCCCGACGTAGTCCTTGGGCAGCAGGATGCCGACCTTCACGACCGGCTCGGACACCGAGGCCACGCGGCCATCCGGGTACTCGCTCGGGTTGGTCACCGTCACGGTCTCGCCGGTATCCGTCGTCACCTCGTACGTCACCGATGGGGCGGTCGTGATGAGGTCCAGGCCGAACTCGCGCGAGAGGCGCTCCGTGATGATCTCCAGGTGCAGCAGGCCGAGGAATCCGGCACGGAACCCGAACCCGAGGGCGACGGAGGTCTCGGGCTCGTACTGCAGGGATGCGTCGGAGAGCTTGAGCTTGTCCAGCGCCTCGCGGAGCTCGGCGTAGTCGCTGCCGTCGATCGGGTAGATGCCCGAGAACACCATCGGCTTCGGGTCGGTGTAGCCGGGGAGTGCATCGGTGGCGGGCTTGCGGTGCGTGGTGATCGTGTCACCGACCTTGGACTGGCGCACGTCCTTCACACCCGTGATGAGGTAGCCCACCTCCCCCACGCCCAGTCCCTGGGTGGGGACGGGTTCGGGGCTCGATACGCCGATCTCCAGCAGCTCGTGCGTGGCCTTGGACGACATCATCTGGATGCGTTCGCGCGGCCCGAGCTTGCCGTCGACCATGCGCACGTAGGTGACGACGCCGCGGTAGGCGTCGTACACCGAATCGAAGATCATCGCGCGGGCGGGGCCCTCGGGCTTGCCCTGGGGCGCCGGGATGTCGGCGACGATGCGGTCGAGCAATTCCTCGACACCCTGCCCCGTCTTCCCGCTGACCCGCAGCACGTCATCGGGGTCGCCGCCGATGAGGCCGGCGAGCTCGGCAGCGAACTTGTCGGGGTCGGCGGCGGGCAGGTCGATCTTGTTGAGCACCGGGATGATGTGCAGGTCGTTCTCGAGCGCGAGGTAGAGGTTCGCGAGCGTCTGCGCCTCGATCCCCTGCGCCGCATCCACCAGCAGGACAGCGCCCTCGCAGGCGGCGAGCGACCGGCTCACCTCGTAGGTGAAGTCGACGTGTCCGGGCGTGTCGATCATGTTGAGCGCGTAGGTCTCGGTCGTGCCATCACCCCGGCTGAGGGCCCACGGCATGCGCACCGCCTGGCTCTTGATCGTGATGCCCCGCTCGCGCTCGATGTCCATGCGGTCGAGGTACTGCGCGCGCATGTCGCGGTCGGCGACGATGCCGGTGATCCCCAGCATCCGATCGGCCAGCGTCGACTTGCCGTGGTCGATGTGGGCGATGATGCAGAAGTTGCGGATCAGCTCGGGCGGGGTCGCGGACGGCGCGAGAGGCTGCAGGGCGAGGGGTGACATGTCCCCTTGATTCTACGGGCGCGCGGCGGCAGGCATGGGCAGACGCCGGACGCCCTCGACGAGCTCCTCGCGGTCGCTCGCGACGCACACGCGGATCCAGCCCTCCCCGGATGCTCCGAAGGCCGACCCCGGCGCGACGGCGACGCCACGCTCGTCGAGGAATCGTTCGCACCACGCAGCGACGTTCCCCTCGGTCGCGTGGGACATGTCGATCCAGAGGTAGAAGGCGCCGCTGGGCTCGAGATACGTGAATCCGCGCTCGTCGAGCACGGCTGTGGCGGCTCGGAGGTTTTCCGCGTAGTGCGCGCCGGCCTCCTCGACGCCGTCCTGCGGCCCGGAGAGCGCCGCCAGCGCCGCGTACTGCGCGGCGGTGTTGACGCAGCTGATCGCCGCCTCCTGCACGCGCAGCATCACCTCGGTCATCTCGGGCGGAGTGACAAGCCATCCGACCCTCGCGCCGGTCATGGCGTAGGTCTTCGACGTCGAGAACACCGTGAGCACGCGCCCGTCGGTGTCGAAGGTCGCCGCGCTGGCGTGCGGTGATCCCCACGTGAATCGCTCGTACACCTCGTCGCTGATGAGCCACAGGTCGTGCCGGCTGGCGAACGCGACGAGGTCGGCGATGAGCTCAGGCGCGTAGGTCACCCCGAGCGGGTTCGAGGGCGAATTGATCACGATCGCCCGGGTGCGGGGCGTGACCAGCCGCTTGAGCGCGTCGGGGTCGGGGGCGAAGCCCCGCGCGGCTTCCAACCGGTAGGGTACGGGTCGCGCCTGCAGCATGTGGGCGCTCATCGTGAAGGTGGTGTAACCCGGATCGGGAAGGAGAACCTCGTCCCCGGCCGCGAGGACGAGCGTCATCGCCTGGTGCAGCGCCTGCGTTCCACCGACCGTGACCCAGACCTGCTCGACGTCGACATCCAGGCCGTTCTCGCGTGCGAGCTTCGCGACGATCGCCTCGCGGAGCGGCCGGATGCCGCCGTTGGGCGTGTAGCGGGTCGCACCATCCGTCCACGCCTGCGCGCCGGCCGCGCGGATCCGCTCCGCGACGGCCTCCCCGGGCTCGCCGACGGACAGGATGATCGTCCCAGGCCGCCGCAGCGCGATCTCCAGAATCCGGCGTACGCCCGACCCCGGCATATCGTCGATGTGCGCGGAGACGTGCGGCATGCCGCCATCGTAGGGGGCGCCGCCCATCTCCGAACCCAGGCGCGGGCAACCCGCCGACGAGCATCCTTTCGATGCCGGGAACGGACTGTTCACACCCCGGAAACCCGGTGTCCGCGGCCGTCCCTATGATCGGAGGCAGGTCCCCCCGACCTCCCCACGGTGCCCACCCCGGGCGCATCGCGATGCTCGCGTGCGCTCAGAATCTCGGAGAAGAGTCTGTGACGACGCATCCCTCGGTCCCGGTTCTGCGTGACTCCCACCGGAGGGGGACGATCCGCTCCCTGCTCTCGGCCACGCTCGTCGGCGCGCTGTCGCTCGGCGCGGTCGGTCTCGGCGTCCCCGCCTCGGCCGCAGTGAGCCCGGATGCCCCGGTCGTCATCAACGAGGTGTACGGCGGTGGCGGCAACAACGGCGCCACCCTGACCCACGACTTCGTCGAGCTGGTCAACGTCAGCGACGCACCGGCCGCGCTGACGGGCTGGACGCTGCAGTACGCCTCCGCCACGGGCGCGTTCTCCCAGCAGTTCCCGCTGACGGGCACCATCGCCGCAGGCGGCCACTTCCTCGTTCAACTCGCTGCGGGCGATGGCGGAACCACTCCCCTGCCCACCCCGGACGCCACCGGGTCGCTGGCGCTCGGGGGCACCGCGGGCAAGGTGGCCCTCGCGTCCGACACCACGGCGGTCAGCGGCCCGGATGCGGCGAACGTCGTCGACTACGTCGCGTGGGGATCGAACGCCACTCCCGCGGCGGGCACCCCCGCGCCGGGGACGACGAACACGACGAGCGTCTCGCGGGATGCGGCGCACACCAACACCGCCGTCAACGCGGCGGACTTCACCGCGGGCACCCCCACCCCGCGGAACTCGCAGGGGGCCGCCGCACCCAGCCCCGAGCCGACCCCGGACCCCACACCCACCGAACCCGCACCTGAGCCCACGCCGACGGACCCGGCGGTCGTGACGATCGCCGGCATCCAGGGCACAGGACCGTCGAGTCCGCTCGGGGGTCAGACCGTGACGACCGAGGGTGTTGTGACGGCGCACTACCCCACGGGCGGTTTCAACGGCTACGTGATCCAGACCCCCGGCACCGGCGGCGCGCTGGATCTCGCCACGCACACCGCGTCCACCGCGGTGTTCGTGTTCGCGCCGCAGGCGGTCTCGGAGGTCGCGCTCGGGCAGACCGTCCGCGTGACCGGAGTGGTCAGCGAATTC
This sequence comes from Microbacterium sp. Z11_20, assembly GCF_057197605.1. Classification (NCBI taxonomy): domain Bacteria; kingdom Bacillati; phylum Actinomycetota; class Actinomycetes; order Micrococcales; family Microbacteriaceae; genus Microbacterium; species Microbacterium sp. Z11_20. The sequence continues at coordinate 801,618 of NZ_JBXVOQ010000001.1, forward strand.
AACGGCCTGACGGAGCTGACCGTCGGGCCCGGCAACGCGCAGGTCATCGCCGGCGCCGGCGGCCCTGTGCCCGCCACGGTGGGGTGGCCCACCGATGACGCCCAGCGGGAGGCGCTCGAGTCGATGCTCGTGCAGCCGCTGGGCGCCTTCACCGTCACGAACACCTTCACGACCAACCAGTACGGCGAAGTCGGACTCGCAGCGGGCGACGAACCGCTGCGCCAGCCGACGGATGCCGCGACCCCGGGCAGCGACGAGGCGGCGGCGATCGCAGCCGACAATGCTGCGCGCGCGGTGGCTCTCGACGACGGTGCGTCGACCAACTTCCTGAGCGCCGCGAACAGCGGGCTGACCCCGCCCTACGTGTCTCTGACGGAGCCGGTGGTCGTCGGCGGTGCGGCGCGCTTCGCCGAACCCGTCATCGTCGACTGGCGCAATGGCGCGTGGAAGCTCAACCCCCCGCGCGCGCTGGTCGGCGACGGCTCGGGCGACGGCGACGGTGTGGAATTCTCGAATCCCCGTACGGCGGCCCCCGCCCGCGTGGGCGGCGCTGTGAGCGTCGCATCCTTCAACGTCCTGAACTACTTCACGACGCTCGGCGACAGTGACCCGTCGTGCGAACCATTCATAGACCGCACCGGCAACGGCAACAACGTGGACGAGGGATGCCTGCAGCGCGGCGCGTGGGATGCGGCGGACTTGGAGCGTCAGCAGGACAAGATCGTCTCGGCCATCACGACCCTCGACGCCTCCGTCGTCGGGCTGATGGAGATCGAGAACTCCGCGGCGCTCGGTGAGACGCCCGACGAGGCCACGGCATCGCTGGTGGACGCGCTGAACGACGCGGCCGGAGCAGGCACGTGGGACTACGTCCGATCCTCGGAGGAGCTGCCGCCCGTCACGGAGCAGGACCTCATCACCAACGCGATCATCTACCAGCCGGCGCTCGTCGAACCCGTCGGACCGTCGCGCGCCCTGGGCACCCTGAGCGAGAGCGACGAGGCGTTCGGCAACGCGCGCGAGCCGATCGGTCAGGTCTTCGAGCCCCTCGCCGGAGGCGACCCGTTCCTGTTCGTCGTGAACCACTTCAAGTCCAAGGGATCGGCCGGACCGCTCCCCGGCGACGAGGACAGCGGTGATGGACAGGGGGCATCGAACGCTTCCCGCGTGGCGCAGGCGACCGCGCTGCGAGACTGGGTCACCGACATCCAGGGCGACACCGCCTCCGTCGTGCTGGCGGGAGACTTCAACTCCTACGGCCAGGAGGACCCGCTGCAGGTGCTCTACGCGGGGGGCTACACCGACGCGGAGGCTGCCTTCGACCTCGGCGAGTCGAGCTACTCGTTCCAGGGACTCTCGGGCTCACTCGACCACGTTCTGCTGAACGACGCGGCGCTCGCACGCGCCACCGGCGCCGACATCTGGAACATCAACTCGGGCGAGTCGGTCGCGCTGGAGTACAGCCGCTACAACAACCACGGCAGCCTCTTCCACGAGCCCGGCCCGCACCGCTCATCGGACCACGACCCGGTCACGGTCGGCCTCGCCGCCCAGGAAGCACCGGTCGAGATCGACATCCTGACGATCAACGACTTCCATGGTCGCCTGGAGGCGAACCCGTCCGGTGACGAGGCGGGTGCTGCGGTGATCGCCGGGGCCGTGAAGGCGCACGAGGCGGAGAATCCGAACACCTTGTTCGTGTCGTCCGGTGACAACATCGGGGCATCGACGTTCACGTCGCTGATTCAGGACGACAACCCCACGATCGACACCCTGGTGGCATCGGGGCTGGACGTGAGCGCGGTGGGTAATCACGAGTTCGACCGGGGGTTCGATGACCTCGTGAACCGTGTGCTCCCGCGGTTCGGCGGGAACACCGACCCGGCGAATGTCACCGCCGGGCAGCGTGCACTCGGTGAGGCCTACGGACTGGGCGCGAACGTGTACGCGAAGGGCACCACCGACCCGGTGCTTCCCGAGTACGTGATCAAGGAGCAGGACGGTGTGGGCGTCGCGTTCATCGGGACGGTGACACCGGACACGGCGACGATGGTCGACCCCGCCGGGGTCGCGACCATCGAGTTCGGGGACCAACTGGAAGCGGCCAACCGGGTCGCCGCCGCACTGGCAGCGCGGGATGATGTGGACGTCATCGTGCTGTTGACCCACTCCGGCGCCGCGACCTCCGGCGACTGCGCGGCCCTCGCCGCCGATCAGGCCGGGTTCGGGGCGCTGGCGACCGGCGCGTCGGCGGAGATCGACGCGATCGTGTCGGCGCACACGCACCAGACCTACGCGTGCGACGTGCCCGTCGATGGCACCGACGGTCAGACTCGTCCGGTGATTCAAGCGGCCGAGTACGGCAAGGCGATGGGCAAGCTCGACATCGCCTACGACCGGGTCCGCGACGAAATGGTCTCCATCGATGGGAGCACGTTCCCGTTGAAGGGCCGGTACCCCGCCGACGCGGACATCCAGGCGACGGTTGACGCGTACGTCGCCGAAGCCGACGTGCGCGGGGCCGTGCCGGTCGGGGAGATCAGTGGCGACATCCTCCGCGGCGGCGCCAAGCCCGGTGATGACCGCGGGGTGGAGTCGTCGATGGGGAACTGGGTCGCCGACGTGTACCTGTGGGCCACCAGTGACAACCCGCAGTTCGCGGGCACCCCGGCCCAGATCGCGTTGATGAATCCGGGCGGCCTGCGAGCGGACCTGCTCCGCGGCGAGGACGGCATCGTCACCTACAAGGAAGCGGCCCTCGTACAACCCTTCGCCAACACCCTGGTGACGGTCACCCTCACCGGCGCGCAGATCCAGGAGATCCTGCAGCAGCAGTGGAAGGCGACCGGCGACCGGCCCAAGCTGCACCTGGGGGTCTCGGACGGGTTCAGCTACGAGTACGTCGAGGATGCCCCGCCTCCCGGGCAGGCCGCACCGCGGAGCGGGCGGGTGGTCTCGATGAGCTATCAGGGTGAGGCGATCGCTCCGACAGATACCTTCACGGTCGTGACGAACTCGTTCCTCGCCAACGGCGGCGACGGATTCACCACCTTCGCCGAGGGCACCGACCGCACCGACACCGGTCAGGTCGACCTCGACGCGACGCTGGCGTACTTCGAAGCGTTCGACGTGGTCGACCCGGCGCCCCTCGGTCGCGCGATCGTGTCCCCCGTCGGCAACCCGGGTCAGAACCCGGGGACGCCGCCGACGCCCGTCGACCCCGGCGGCACCCCGCCGGCGGGGGGCCAGCAGACCGGCCGCGACTGGGCCGATGTCACGCTCAGCAACGGCGGTCGCGTCGAACAGGGCGGCGTGCTGCGGGTCACCGTCAGCGACCTCGACCCCGGGCAGCAGATCGCCGCGACCCTGTTCAGCGACCCGATCGTCGTCACCGGCATCCCCGCGGCCGACGCCTCCGGCGTCACGTCGTTCTCGATCGCGATCCCCGCCGACTTCGACCTCGGCGCGCACCGCCTGGTCATCACGACAGCCGGACTCGACCCCATCCAGGTCGGCGTCACCGTCCTCCGATCCGGCGCCCTCGCGGTCACCGGTGCGGAACTGCCGTGGGGTGTCGCCCTGGCGGGCGGGTTCCTGCTGGTGGCCGGCGGCCTGGCGTTCGTCCTCCGGCGCCGGACCGCCGCGTCGCGCTGACGCGTGCAAGGCGGCCCCGGTCTCCCGTGCGGAGAGGCCGGGGCCGCGTCGTATCGTGGAGGCATGTCGGTCCACGTGGTGTTCGTGCACGGGATCCGGACATCGGCGACCATGTGGCGCGCGCAGGTCGCCTACCTCGAAGAGCGCGGTACTCCTGCGACAGCCGTGGACCTCCCCGGTCACGGCTCGAGGATGGCCGAGACGTTCACCCTCGACGGGGCGTTCGAGACGATCGACGCCGCCGTCCGCGCCGCCGCCACGGATGGCCCCGTCCTGCTGGTGGGGCATTCGATGGGCGGACTCCTCTGCATCGAGTACGCCGGGGCCCAGGACACGCCTCCGATCGACGGCTTCATCGCGGCATCCTGCACCGCCATCCCCCGCGGCATCGGTCTGGCCACCTACCGGGCGCTGGCCCGCGGCTTCGACGCCCTCCCCGGCCGAGGGCTGCGGATCACGCAGTACATGCTGCAGAAGACCCTTCCCGCCGAGACCGCCGGCGACTTCGGCGCGGGCGGTTACGCGTTCGACGCCCAGGACAGCGCCATGGCCAGCTTGTCCGTGCTCGACCTGCTCGCAGCGCTCCAGCGCATCCGCGTACCGCTGTGGTTCGTCAACGGCCAGTACGACCAGTTGCGGATCAACGAGCGGCTCTTCCGCAAGGTCGCGCCTCAGGCCGAACTCGTCGTCGTCCCCCGCACGACGCACCTGGTTTCGGCCATGCGTCCGGAGGTGTTCAACGCCCTCCTCAACCTGGCGATCACGACCATAGAGCAAGACTGATAGACTCGGTGATTGGCTTGCGTGTGGGTCCCACCCCTCACGACCGCCGCGTGGCACCCCTCTACTGTCACGTGGCATTGACCAGATCACTCCGAACGAAAGACGTCGACCGTGGCGAATATCAAGTCGCAGATCAAGCGCAACAAGACCAACGAAAAGGCCCGTGCGCGCAACAAGGCTGTCAAGAGCCAGCTGAAAACCGAGGTGCGCCGCACCCGCGAGGCCATCGCCGCTGGCGACAAGGCCGCCGCGGAGAAGGCACTCGCAACGGCGACCAAGCGGCTCGACAAGGCTGTGAGCAAGGGCGTCATCCACGAGAACCAGGCGGCGAACCGCAAGTCGGCCATCGCCAAGCAGGTCGCGGCTCTCTAAGACCGTTTCGAAGGCCCGTCCCGTTCGCGGGGCGGGCCTTCGGCGTACCCCGGCTCGCTTGTCAGGCGGCGAACGGGGCGCGGGTCGCGATGACGGTGATCATCCGCTCGAGCGCGAAGATCGGGTCGCGCGAGGCGCCCTTCACCTCGGCATCGGCACGGGCGGTGGCCTGAATCGCCATCCCCAGCGTCACCTGCGACCATCCGACGAGGTCGCGCCGCGCCCGGTCCACCTGCCAGTCCTTCATCCCCAGCCGGGCAGCGAGAGCCCCGGACGGCTCTCGGTTGCCGGCGACGCGTGCCATCGTCCGCAGCTTCATCGCCACCGCGGCCACGAGCGGCACCGGATCGGCGCCGGAGGCGAGCGCATGGCGCAAGGCCAGCAGCGCATCGCCGTAGCGCCCGGCGATGGCGAAGTCGGCGACGGTGAACGCCGAGGTCTCCACCCGGCCGCCGTAGTAGCGCTCGACGATGCGGTCGTCGATGTCGCCCGGAACGTCGGAGATGAGCTGCTGGCAGGCCGAGCCCAGCTCGGTCAGATCATCCGCGAACGCGGAGACGAGCGCGCGCAGCGCCGTGGGAGCGATCCGCTTGCGTGCGGCGGAGAACTCCCCCGCCGCGAAGTCGTACCGGTCGGAGTCGCGCTTGATCGCCGGGCACGCGATCTCGATGCCACCACCCTGACCCGCGCGGACGGCGTCCAGGAGCTTCTTACCGCGGACGCTGGCACCGGTGTGCCGCAGCACGACCGTCGCCCCCTCCTGCACCTGGGAGAGGTAGGAGATGGCCTCGGCGAGGAACACGTCGGAGCAGCGTTCGACGCCCGAGATGCGAACCAGGCGCGGCTCACCGAACAGGGACGGGGAGCTGACTCCCAGAAGTGTTCCCGCGACGTAATCGTCGGCGCGCACATCGCTGACTTCGAGGCTCGGGTCCTCCGCCCTCAAGTACTCGCGGATACCGGCGATCGCGCGCTCCGCGCACACTTCCTCCGGGCCCGAAACGAGCACGATCGGTGCCGGCTGCGGATCACGCCACGACACCTGCGGAATCGCCGAGCGCGTCTTCGCCGGCGCGCTGCGGCGGGGTGTCGGGGCCATGTCTCCAGCCTAACCAGCGGGTGAGACGCTGCGCTCGCGCCACAGTCGCAGCGCCTCCCCCTCCCGCCACACCGCGACCGCTCCGTCGGTGTCCGATCGCGCGATGCGCGTGCCCTCCGCCCGAAGGATGTCCAGCAGCGTCTCGCGGGGGTGGCCGTAGTCGTTGCCCCGTCCGACGGGGATGAGGGCGACGTGCGCACCGGCGGCGTCGTACAGCGCCGGGTCCTGGTCGGCGCTCCCGTGGTGGGCGACCTTCACGATGTCATACCCGCTCAACGGAGCCGCGCCGCGCATCCGCGTCTGGGGCTCTTCCGACAGGTCTCCCAGGAGGAGACTGCGTGGCAGGCCCCCGCCGCCCACATCCATGGCGACGCTCGCGTCGTTGCCGGGCTCACGAACGGATGCGGCGGGCCAGAGCACGCGCACTTCCGCGTCGCCGAACGACCCGTGGTCACCGGCGGACACCTGCCGTCGCGACGCTCCGCTCTCCTCCAGTGCCGCCAGCGTCCGCGCGCCGTCGGCATCCGGCGGCCCGTGCCAGACGGTTTCCACCCGTCCGAGCAGTGCCTCGACTCCCCCGGAGTGATCGGCATCGAAGTGCGTCAGGATCAGCAGGTCGACGCGCGATACGGCGAATCGCTCCAGGCAGGTCTGCAACGGCTCCGGGTCGGGTCCGGTGTCGACGAGCGCGACCGCGCCGGCCGAGCGCATCAGGACGGCATCGCCCTGACCGACGTCGCACATCGCGACCTGCCAGCCCACCGGCACCGTCCACGGCGCCGCGACGCTCACCAGCGCCGCCTGGCCCGCAGCGAGCCCGCCTGCGACGGCGACCACGAGGAATCCGGCGGATCGGAGCACGAGCCACCGGCGGACGTCGTCGCGCGGAATGAGGATGACGGCGGTGACCGCGGCACACAGCACCGCGAGCGTCGCGACCCCGAGGGGTCCCTCCAGCCACGGTGCTCTCTGCGCGGGAATGCCCGCCATCGTCTCGGCCACGCCGGCGATCCACGACGCCGGGATCCACGCGAGAGCGACGAGGCCCTCCTGCAGGACAGGAAAGGGTGCAGCCAGGCAGGCGAAGAGCCCCACCACCGTCGCCATCGGAGCGGCAGGTCCTGCCAGCATGTTGGCGACCACGCCGAGGACCGGCACGTGCGGGTCGAGGAGGATCAGGAGCGGGGCGCAGGCCAGTTGCGCAGCCAGCGGCACCGCGACGGCCAGCGCCAGCGGACGTGGGATCCTTCGCCCCAGCGCCATCGCGAGCGGACCGGCGAGGACGAGCAGCGACGCCGTCGCCGCCACCGACAGCGCGAACCCCCACGCCAGCGCCAGCCACGGATCCAGGAGCAGGAGGACCGCGACGGCGATGCTGAGAACGGCGATTCCCGAACCTGCGCGGCCGAGCGCCAGCGCCAGCATCGCGATCGACGCCATCGCAGCGGCGCGCACGACGCTCGGCTCGGGGGTGACCAGGAGGACGAACAGTGTCAGAGCACCCATCCCCACCGCCACGCGGACTCCCCGCCGCGCACCGCAGAGAGCCGCGCACCCGAACGCGAGCCCGACGACGATGGCACAGTTGGCGCCCGAGACGGCGGTGAGGTGTGACAGCGAGGCGTCGGTCATCGCGTCATCCAGCGCCGTCCCCACCGCCGCGGTGTCGCCCACCGCGAGCCCGGGGATGAGTGCGGCTCCCGGACCGGGAAGGCGAGCAGCGGATGCCGCGAACTCCGATCGCAGGCGCCACAGCAGCTCCCAGACACCCGTCGGGGCACTGATGACGTCGATACCCGAGGAGACCCGGACGACCACGACCTCCCGGTCTCCGGGGTCGGGAGTCAGCGCTGCACCGGACACGCGGATGCGGGCGCCCAGATCCACGCCGCGCGTGGCGGCGTCGCGGTCGTCGGCGGCGACGCCGATGCGGACGGGCAGATGGCCGGCGACACTTCGCGCGCCGGAACGGAGGAGGTGGGCCGTGGCGTCGAACCAGACGTCGCCCGAGGGCCCGGGGTCCAGGCGGCCGGTCACGGTGGCCTCCACCTCGACGAACCGACCCCCGGGCCCCGCCACGACACCCGTCGCCTCACGCGCGGGCTGCACCCCGGCCACGTGCGCGCACGCTCCCCCGGCGACGGCGAAACAGACCGCCACGACGGCCAACCACCTCCGCGGGCGCCGAAGCACCACCGCGACGGCGACGGCGACCACGGCGAGGAACCAGCAGGCCACGGCGGCCGCACCGGCCGAATCGGGCAGCAGAACGGCGACCGCGGCCGCCGCCCACGCCGTCGCCGCCACGGGAACCAGTCGAAGCCCGCGTCGCGACGCGTTCACACGCGCACCTGATCGCGCATCCCGGCCAGGAGCTTCTCACCGATGCCCGGCACCGCGAGCAGATCCTCGATGCTCGCGAAGCGCCCGTTCTCCTCCCGCCAGGCCAGGATGCGCTCGGCCAGTGCCGGCCCGATGCCGGGCAACTCCTCCAACGCCGCTGCATCCGCGGAGTTGAGATCCACGACGCCCTCGCCCGACGGTTGGCCGCTGCTCCCTGCCCCGGACGATGGCGGGGCAGCTCCCACGACGGGCACGACGATCTGCTCCCCGTCCGCCACGGTGCGGGCGAGGTTCACGGCGCCCCGGTCCGCGTCGGCCGCGAAACCGCCCGCGGCGGCCACGGCATCCACCGCCCGCGCGTCGGAGGGCAGCGCGTACAGGCCCGGCGCCGCGACCGCCCCGGCCACGTGCACGTAGACCTTCGTCGGCGGCGCGGTAGCCGGGGAAGGCGCCGGCGCGGAGGTCACGGTCTCGGCGGCGCCGGGCGATCCACGAAGGATGCCGATGGCCACCGTGAGGGCGAACGCACCGAGAACGAGCACGACGACCGCGCCCGCCCCGATCCGGCGGCGGGCGCGGGTTCCCTCGGATTCCGAAGCCACCCGCGCCACGCTAGGCGGCGCGGCCCCGCGGCCGCGGCCCGTTCCGGCGTCCCGTGGATGGGCCTTCCCGCACGACGGGTGGGGAGGAGGCTACTTCGTGGAGAAGCTCACGACCTTCGGCGGCCTCACGACCGCCCGGACGACATCCCGGTCGCCGAGAGCCCGCTGAACCTTGACGTCGGAGCGAGCGAGCTCCTCCAGGGCTGCGGCATCGATCCGGGCCGGAACCTCGAGGGTGGCGCGTACCTTGCCGTCCACCTGCACGATCGCGGTGACGGTCTCCTCGACGAGGAGGGTGGGGTCAGCCGACCGCCACGGCACGAGTCCGACGAACGGCTCGTAGCCGAGCACGGCCCACATCTCCTCCGCCGTGTGGGGCGCGAAGAGGTCGAGCACCATGGCCGTCACCTCCGCCGCTTCCCGCACCGCCGGATCGCTTGCACCGGCCCCGGAGTCGATCGCCTTGCGGGTGGCGTTGACCAGCTCCATCAGGCGCGCGACGACGACGTTGAACTTGGTCTGCTCGACCAGCCCGGGGGCGTCGGCGAGGAGGCGATGCGTCACGCGGCGCAGGGATGCGTCACCCTCGGCCCACACGACGTCGGGGCTGCTGTCGACGTCGTTCGCGACGCGCATCGCCCGGGCGAGGAACTTCGCAGCCCCCGTCGTGGACACGTCGTCCCAGTCCTTGTCATCCTCCACCGGGCCGGCAAAGGCCAGGGCGACCCGCAGCGCGTCGGCGCCGTGGGTGTCGAGCTCCTCCTGGAAGAGCACGAGGTTGCCCTTGCTCTTGGACATCTTGGTCCCGCCCAGGATCACCATGCCCTGGTTGATGAGGTTCGAGAAGGGCTCCGTGAACTCCACCATGCCCATGTCGAACATGGCCTTGGTGATGAACCGCGCGTACAGCAGGTGCAGGATCGCGTGCTCGACGCCGCCGATGTAGAAGTCGACCGGTCCCCACTTGTCGGCCTCGCGGCTGGAGAACGGCTGGGTCTCATCTCCCGGTGACAGGAAACGCATGTAGTACCACGACGAATCCACGAAGGTGTCCATCGTGTCGGGGTCGCGTCGCGCGGGTGCACCGGTCTCCGGGTCGACGGTCTCGACCCAGCCCGTGGCCGCGCCCAGGGGCGAGGTGCCCTTCGGCGTCAGATCGAGGCCCTCGACGTCCGGCAGGCGAACGGGCAGTTGATCCTCGGGCACCGGCATGATGCGGCCATCCTCGCCGTGCACCATCGGGATGGGCGTGCCCCAGAAGCGTTGGCGCGAGATGAGCCAGTCGCGCAGGCGGTAGGTCTTGGCCGCACGGCCGCGGCCGCTGGCCTGGAGGATGTCGATGACCCGGGCGATCGCGGTGCGCTTGGACAGCCCGTCCAGCGGACCGGAATTGATCATCCGCCCCTCGCCGGTGAGTGCCACACCCGTCCGCCGCGGATCCAGCTCGTCCAACTGACCCTGCAGCGGGTCGATCGGCACGCCGTCCTCGTCCACCTCGATCACCGGGATCGCGCCGGTCACCGGCGCCGTGGTGTCGACGACGACCCGCACCGGCAGATCGAAGGCCCGGGCGAAGTCGAGGTCGCGCTGATCGTGCGCGGGAACGGCCATGACCGCTCCGTGCCCGTAGTCGGCGAGGACGTAGTCCGCCGCCCAGATCGGCAGCCGCTCGCCGTTGACGGGGTTGATCGCGTAGCGCTCGAGGAAGACACCGGTCTTGGGCCGGTCGCTGGACTGCCGGTCGATGTCGGTGATCTTGCGGACGCCGTCCAGGTAGTCCTGGAAGCGCATCCGCGCCTCGGGCGAGGCATCCGCCACCAGCTCGGCGGCGAGGTCGGAGTCGGGAGCCACGACGAAAAAGGTCGCGCCGTAGAGCGTGTCGGGGCGGGTGGAGAACACCGAGACCGTGCCGGGGCGCCCCTCGATCTCGAACTCGATGTCGGCACCGATGGAACGGCCGATCCAGTTGCGCTGCATCTGGATGACCTTCTGCGGCCAGAACCCCTCGAGCTGGTTCAGGTCATCCAGCAGCCGGTCGGCGTAGTCGGTGATCTTCAGGTACCACTGCGTGAGCTTCTTCTTGATGACCTCGTTGCCGCATCGCTCGCAGCGTCCGTCCACGACCTGCTCGTTGGCGAGCACCGTCTGGTCGAAGGGGCACCAGTTGACCGGGCTCTCCTTTCGGTAGGCCAGGCCTCGCTCGTAGAGCTTGAGGAACAGCCACTGGTTCCAGCGGTAGTACTCCGGGTCGCTGGTGTGCAGCACGCGGCTCCAGTCGAAGGAGACCCCGTAGTCGTGGAGGCTCTGCTTCTGCTGCGCGATGTTGGCGTAGGTCCACTTCACCGGGTCGGCGCCGCGCTGGATGGCGGCGTTCTCGGCCGGCAGACCGAACGAGTCCCACCCGATGGGGTTCAGGACGTTGTACCCGCGGTGCCGCCAGAACCGCGCGACGATATCGGAGTACAGGTAGTTCTCGGCGTGGCCCATGTGGAGGTCGCCCGACGGGTACGGGAACATCGCCAGCACGTACTTGCGTGGGCGTGAATCGTCCTCTCCCCCTGCGCGGAACGGGTCGCGTTCGGCCCAGAGATCCTGCCACTTCCGCTGGATCGCGTGCGGATCGAATCCACCGCTGTCGGCGGCGGTGGAAGGCGTGGTGGTCTGGGACACGGAGGAGCCAATCTGGAGCGTCGGAAGGCGCCTCGCGAGCGCCACTCCCAGATTACCGGACCCCTGCCGCGCCCAGTCGGGGGGCAGCTCCGCACCCAGAGCGGCCAGCGGTGCGCGGGCTTTGAGGGCGACCTCGGCCACTTCCGCATCCACTCGTGATCCCCAGGTGATTCCGCCTCCCGCACCGACGTACGCACCACCGGGGTGCGTGACGACGCTGCGGATCACCATTGCCAGATCGGCGGCTCCGTCGTCGCCCACCCACCCGAAGCATCCCGCGAACACCCCGCGGGGGGCGCCCTCCAGCGAATGCAGGATCGTCATCGCCGACAGCTTGGGCGCCCCGGTCATGCTCCCGGCGGGGAACGTCGCATCCAGCACGGCACCGACCGTGGTGCCGGGCTCCAGGGTTCCCGCGATCGAACTGACCAGCTGGTGGACGGCCGGGTAGGACTCCACCTCCAGCAACCGCTCCACGACCACGCTCCCCGGCCGGCACACCCGTGAGAGATCGTTGCGCATCAGGTCGACGATCATGACGTTCTCGGCGCGCTCCTTCGGGTCGTTCCGGAGTTCCGCCACGAGCCGGCGGTCCACCCCCGGATCGGCGTCGCGCGGACGGGTGCCCTTGATCGGATGCGTGCGGACAGTGCCGCCGGAGATCTCGAGGAACCGCTCGGGGGTGGGACTGGCCAGTGCCACGGCGCCGGAACGCACGAGCCCCCCTTGATGGGAGGGGGCAGCCATGCGCAGACGCCCCTCTCCAGTGAGCGGGTCGACGGCGCCGGTGACGGTGAACCGTGTCGTGAGGCACAGCTGATACGCGTCTCCCTCGCGGATGCTGTCACGGCACGTGTCGATGAGCTCGGCGTACTGCGGGGCGGTGTGCCGCGCCGTCGCCGTTCGCCTCTCCGGTCCCGAGGCCGGTGCCGAGGAGACATCGACCGCGGCGCCCACCCGCGCCGCGAGAGCGTCCGCCCGGTCCGGTGGCGCGATCACCCACGTGCGCCGGGCCGCGTGGTCGAACGCGACGACCTCGTCCACGCGGAGCCACAGTTCGGCGGGTACCGGTTCGTCCGCCGCGTGCACCGGCGCGCCCGCCGATGCCGCGCCGGGCTCGTAACCGAGCCAGCCGACCCACCCGCCACGGAATGGGCCGGCTTCGGAGCGCTCGGCATGCTGCGTCGTCTCCACGGCACGCACCCGGGCGGGATCGGCCTCGGGGACACCGAACCCGACCCAGCTCCAGCCCTCCTGCGCCTCCGGTCCGGCGTCGAGCCAGAACACGTGCGGGTGGGAAGCGGCGAGCAGCCCGAACACCGCCGCGGGGTCCCCCCACCGCGGCAGCACGACGGCGACGGAAGACGGCGGCACGCTCCCAGGCTAGAGGGGGCGGGCGCCTCTAGGCTCTGTCCCGTGAACGAGATCCTCACGGACCTGCTGAATGCGGTTCAGGGCGTCGATCCGGTTCTCCGCACGCTCGTGGCAGGGCTGGCGATCCTCCTCGAAACCAGCGTGCTGGTCGGGCTCATCGTCCCGGGTGACACGGTCGTCATCGTCGCCGGCACCGCGATCTCGTCCCCGTGGGAGGCTGTCGCCCTCGGCATCTCGGTGGTGGTCGGCGCGCTCGTCGGGGAGAGCATCGGGTTCGGCCTCGGTCGGTTCCTGGGGCCGCGCATCCGTACGTCCCGGTTGGGCAGGCGCATCGGTGAGCGAAACTGGCAGCGCTCGGAGCGCTACCTACGGCGGCGCGGGGGGCCGGCGATCTTCCTGTCCCGCTTCCTCCCGGTACTGCACTCCCTCGTGCCGCTCACGGTGGGCATGAGCGGGTACAGCTATCGGCGCTTCCTCGCGTGGACCGCCCCGGCGTGCGTCGTGTGGGCCACGCTCTACATCACCGTGGCCGCGCTGGCCGCGGGCACGTACCGCGAACTGGCCGACCGGATCCACTTCGCGGGCTACATCTTCGTCGGCGTCATCGTCGTCTTCCTCGTGCTGGTATTCGTCGGCAAGAAGCTCATCGAGAAGGTCGAGCGGCGCCACCTGGACGCATCCGAGCCCGAAGACGTGGAACACTGAACGGAATGTCCTCCGCCGAACCGCAACGCACCAAGGTCCTCTGGCTCGCCCGACTGGAGCGCCGCCTGCACGCCTGGCGTGAACGGCGCTCGCGGGGGCGAGGGCTGCGCCCGCAGGTCGCCGGTTTCCCCGGCTACGGAGGCGAGGACTGGGTGCGCGTGCTCGGTCGCGTGCTGATCGCCCCGCCGATGCGCAAAGACGCCACCGGGGAGTACGCGAGCGTGCGGGGCTGGCGCAGTTTCGTCTCCGTTCCCGTCGGTTACGCGCAGGTGCGCATCACGGTGCAGGGCACCACGCACGAGGTTGTCGCCGACCGGGGCGGCGTCATCGACACCGTCGTGCCGGCACGTCTTGACCCGGGCTGGCAGACGCTGACGATGTCGGTGGAGGGCAGCGAACCCGCCGAGACGCGCGTGTTCATCGTGGCCTCCGACGTGCGCTTCGGCGTGGTCTCCGACGTCGACGACACCGTCATGGTGACCGCCCTCCCGCGACCGCTGCTCGCGGCCTGGAACTCCTTCGTCGTCGACGAGCACGCGCGCCAGCCCGTGCCCGGGATGGCGGTGCTGCTGGAACGGCTGACGCGGGACAACCCCGGCGCGCCGATGCTCTACCTCTCCACCGGAGCGTGGAACGTGGCGCCCACCCTCATCCGCTTCCTCCGCCGGCACCTGTTCCCGCCGGGGTCGATCCTCCTCACCGACTGGGGCCCCACGCACGACCGCTGGTTCCGGAGCGGCCGCGACCACAAGGCCTCGAATCTGCAGCGCCTCGCGGCCGAGTTCCCGCAGATCCGCTGGCTGCTGGTGGGCGATGACGGACAGCACGACGACGAGATCTATACGAAGTTCGCCAGCGAGAACTCCGGCTCGGTCGCCGCCGTCGCCATCCGCCGCCTCTCCCCCGCCGAAGCCGTCCTCGCCGGTGGCCGGACCGTCGTCGACGACCACTCGGCGGCGAACGTCCCGTGGGTGACCGAATCGGACGGGGCCGGACTCCTCGAGCGCCTCGAAGACGTGGGAATCATCTCGAGCGACCCGCACGCCTGAGGTCGCGCCACCGCGTACGGTGGAGGCATGTGCGGTCGATTCGTCGTGGCCAACGTCGGTTCCGAGCTCGTCGGGGTGCTCCGGGTGGATGTCGAGGCCGAGAACCTGCCCGCACCCTCCTACAACATCGCCCCGACGGACACCGCGGCGATCGTGCTGGATTCCGCCAAGACCGAGCCACCCACCCGCCGCCTGGAGCCCGCGCGATGGGGGCTGGTGCCCGGATGGGCGAAAGACCCGAAGGTCGGCGCGCGGGCATTCAACGCCCGGAGCGAAGAACTCGAGGACAAGCCGATGTTCCGTCGGGCACTGGAGAAGCGTCGCGCCGTGATCCCGGCGTCCGGCTACTACGAGTGGAAGGCCACCGAGTCGGGCAAGGTGCCGCACTTCATTCATCCCGCCGAGGGCTCTCCGATGTTCTTCGCGGGCTTGTACGAGTGGTGGAAGAACCCGGCCCTGCCCGACGACGACCCCGACCGATGGATGCTGAGCTTCACGATCCTCACACGGGATTCGATCGGCCGCCTCGGCTCGATCCACGACCGCATGCCGCTGTTCATGGACCCCGATCACGCCGACGCGTGGCTCGACCCGTCCACCGACAACGTCCGTGACGTGCTGGATGCGGCGATCGACGCGGCTCCCGCCGTCGCCGACGCACTGGAAGACCATGTCGTATCGAAGGCTGTGGGCAACGTCCGCAACAACGGCCCGGAGCTCATCGAACCCGTCGACGAGTGACCCTCGCCTATCCTCGGAACGTGTCCGTCGACCTCGCTCCTCCCCCCGTCCTCCACGCCGAGGAGTGGCACGAGCGCGCACGCGCGCATGCCGAGCGCGCCGACGCGTTGACGGCCGGTCGCCGCGAACGGGCCGCCCGGGGTGAGACGCATCCGGTCGATGACTTCCTCTTCACGTACTACTCGTACCGGCCGGCGCTCCTGCGCCGCTGGCACCCGGGGGCGGGCGTCCAGCTGCGCGATGCCACCGAGCGCACCACGTGGCGCTGGTACCGGGCCGGGGACGAACCGGGCAGCGCAGTGGTCGACGCCGAGCTCCTCCGCACCGAGCGGGCATCGCTCCTTCGCGGCATCCAAGGCCTCCTGCGCTCGACTGCGGGACGGGCGCCGGTGTACGGATGCTTCGGACTCCACGAGTGGGCGATGCTCTACCGCACGAGCGAGGTGCGCCATCCCGCTCCCCTGCGCCTGGGTGCCGCCGGTACGGACGAGGTCGTGGAGTCGCACGACCTGCGCTGCACGCACTTCGACGCCTTCCGCTTCTTCACACCGGACGCCGTGCCGCGCAACCGCGACGCGCTCTCCCGGGATCACCAGGCATCGTTCGAGCAGCCGGCGTGCCTGCACGCCGGGATGGATGTGTACCGATGGGCGGTCAAGCTCGGCCCCCTCGTGCCCGGGGAGCTCCTTCTGGACTGCTTCACCCTCGCGCGCGAGATCCGGCAACTGGACATGCGCGCCTCCCCCTACGATCTGACCGCGTGGGGGTACACGCCGGTCGCCATCGAGACCCCCGATGGCAAGGCCGAGTACGTGCGGCAGCAGCGCGGCTTCGCCGCACGGGCGGCGGGTCTGCGGGAACGCCTCCTCGCGGTCGTGGGCTGATCAGCCCGCGGGGTCGCACGCCGGGCAGGGCACGAAGCCCCCGCCCGCATCGGCACGCTCGAGGCGGAGGGCCGCCACGCGGGTCGCCGCCTCGTCCAGCCGGCCCGCGGGGAGCGTCCCGGATTCCACCGCCGCGACGATTCCGTCGACGATCTGCGACGCGGAGTCCGCAGTGGTGAACATCACAGACAGCACGAGGTCGTTGCCGGCGGCCAGGGCCGCCACGGCGTTGGCAACCGGATCGGCGAATCCGGGTTCCCCCGAGGCCTGCAGCATCCCGAGGTCGTCCGTGACGGAGACGCCCGTGAAGCCCAGCTCCTCGCGGGCGATCCGGTGCCACTCGGGCGACAGGGATGCCGGCACGGAGTCCACGGCCGTGTACCGGAGGTGTCCGTACATCAGCAGCGGGGCGCCCGCGTCGATCCCCGCAGCGAACGGCACCGCATCGCTCGCGCGCCACTCTTGGAGCGTCTCGTCCGTTTCCGGAATCCCGGCGTGCGAGTCCCCCGGGGCGGCCCCGTGGCCCGGGAAGTGCTTCAGCGTCGACGCGGCCTGGCTCCCCTCGCCGGTCAGGGCCGCGACGACTCGCTCGGCAGAGCCGGCGGGGTCGGCCCCCAACGCCCGGCGGAAGATGAACATCGAGCGGTCGGGGGTCACGTCGGCCACGATGCCGAAGTTCACCGAGATGCCGGCACGATCCACGAGTGCTGCGCGGGCGGCGAACGCGTCGCGCGCGGCGTCGGGCGAGACATCCTTCAGTGTGCGAGCGGCGGGGAAGCCATCCCATGGGAGCCGTGACACGTCGCCGCCCTCCTGGTCGATCGCGATCAGCGTCGGGAAGGCCGGCTCGGGGGTGAGGGCGGCGGTCAGGGCGCGCAGCTCGTCCTCGTTCTCGGGGACGTTCGCACCCATCAGGATGAAAGCGCCGAGCCCGTTGTCGCCGCGATAGGCGGCCGCCGTGGCGGGATCGGTGGTCGGAACGTGGCCCATCACGACGCTCGCGGCCTTCTCGCGCAGCGTCATCGTCGCAACGCGGGCGGCGGCCCGCGCGTCGGCCGCCGAGTCGTCGAGCGGCGCGGCGACGACGCGTACCTCTCCGCCGGTCGCCGGGGTGGGCGATAGGTCATCGGTCGCGGGATTCCCGCCCGGCCCGGCAGCGGCCAGCAGCACCGCGGCCGCTGCGAACGGTGCGAGGAGGACTCGGATCACGCGGACCAGCCGACTCGGTCGGCCCCCACCGCATCTGTCACCGCGTCGACCAACCCGGGGAACCGCTGCTCGAGCTCGCGCTTGCGCAGCCGGATGTCGTGCGTGCGGCCATGTACCTCGTAGGCGACGAGGCCGGCTTCGCGCAGGGTCTTGAAGTGGTGCGCGCAGGTGGCTTTCGAGGTCGCGAACGCTTCCCATACCTCGGACTTCGGGCGCGGGTCGCCGTCGGCCAGCATTCGGACGATGGCGAGCCGGGTCGGGTCACCGAGCGCCTTCAGCACGCCCTCCATGCTGACGTCTGTCATGTCCGGTACGGGGTACTCCGGCATTTCGTCACTCCGATCGTTTCATAGATGTCGAACTCTTCCCTAAGCTGTCCGTATGACACCCATCGAACAATCGTACCCGGGGTCGCGAATCCCTGTGTCGGTCCTCGTGCGGCTCTGGGTTCTCGCGGGAGCGATGTTCGCCGTCGGCACCAACGCCTTCGTGATCGCCGGCGTCCTGCCCGACCTCGCGCGCTCCTTCGGCGCGACGACGGCCGTGGTGTCGACCGCGATCACCTGGTACGCCGCCGTCGTGGCCGTTGCGGCACCGATCGTCGCGACCTTCCTCGCGCGTGTGCCGCGACGCGCACTGCTCACAGGTGGGATGGCCCTCGTGGCGATCGGCATCACGATCACGGCCGTCGCGGGCACCGTCGAGATCTTCATCGCGGGGCGCATCGTCGCGGCGCTGGGCGGGGCCGCGCTCGTTCCGCCGGCGACGGCGGCCGCCCCCGCGCTCGTCGACCCCCGCCACCGCGGCGCGGCGATCGCCATCGTGACGTTCGGGTTCTCGGGCGCGATCGCGTTCGGGTCGCCTCTCGGGGCGGCTCTCGCCAGCGCCGTCGGATGGCGCACCGCACTGGGAATCATTGCGGGGCTCGCCGTCGTCCTCGCCGTCGTGATCGGGCTCACCCTGACGCGTATCCCGGATGCGGTGGGGGCGACGCTGCGCGCCCGCTTGGCTGTGCTCGCCGACCGCCGTATCCTCCTCGTGCTCCTGGCCATGGTGTGCGTCACGCTCTCGTTCAACGTCCTGTACGTCTTCAGTGCGGAGGTGCTGGCACCGGTTCTCGGACCCTCGCACAGCCTGCTGGCCGCCGCGTTGCTCGCCTTCGGCCTCGCCAGTCTCCTCGGCACGTGGCTCGGGGGACGCATGGTCGACCGGATCGGCGGACGACGGGCCACAATCATCGGTCTTCTCGGGATGGCGGTGGTGTACGTGGTGCTCGAGACCTCGACCACCTTCCTCCCCGGGGCGATCCTCATCTACGCGATCTGGGGAGTCGTCGCGATGAGTCCCCAGGTCGGCATCCAGGATCTCCTGGTGGTCGCCAATCCCGCCGAGGCGGGGGTCACCCTCTCCTGGTACTCGACGGCGATGTATCTCGGTATCGCGCTCGCACCCATCGTCGGTGCCGCGGCGCTCGGGATCGGACGTCTTGCCATCCCGCTTGCCGCATTGGGGGCGGCGATCCTCGCGCTCGCGTTCGTCATCGGGTCGCGGCGGCGAAGTCAGCCCGCAGGTGCCTGAGCCCGGCCGTCAGTTCGCCATGCGGATCTGCTGGCCCTTGACGAGGGGGTAATCGGCGAGCGTGCTGCCGTCGAGGTCTTCCTGGTGCATGTCGACGCCGGTGACCTGGCTGTTCTCGTACGTCGTGTAGTAGTAGATCCCCTGGTCGGTGTTGCAGCACGAGGAGTAGATGGTGATCTCGAATTTGCCGGGCGACACCTCGACGCATCCTCGCTGCTGGGCGACGGATCCCAGGATCTGGAAGAACTGGCTGATCGATTCCGACTCGGAATCCCCCGAGACCGAATTCAGCTTCGTGAAGGCGGCCTTGACGAAACGCGACGACGACGACAGGTCGCCGGGCAGGCCGATCGCTCCCATTCCCCGGCTGTAGACATCGAACTCCAGTTCGTCGGAGAAGTGCGCCTCCGGCGGGTTCTTGGACAGGTGCATGAAGTTGTTGAGGTTGAACGACTGGATGTCGAACGTGGGGTTGTTGGTGAGGACGCCGATGGGGTTGTCGTACACCTTCAGGCCCTCCTTGACGCTTTCCACCGTGAGGGACCGATTGCGGTCGGAGATGATCCAGTGCAGGGGCGACAGCGGGAAGGTCTCGCTGAAATTGATCTCCACGAGGCTCAGCCCGGCCAGAGCCGTCTTCACCTCGTCGACGGTCTCGAACTGCCCGAGGATCCACGGGATGAACTCGAACGGGGTGATGTTGGTCTTGTCCTGCGCCTCGGGTTTGTAGTCGGCGTTGTCCGGGAAGTTCAGCCCGGCCATGCTCAGGCCCTTCTCGTTCGTCGCGTCGTAGTACAGCGGGTACCCGTCCGCGATGGTGGCCATCCCGATGATCGCGTGGTGGGTCGGGAGTGCGGCCGCTTTACGGAATTCGAAGGGGAAGTTCCGCGGCGTCACGGTGACCGTCTCGTTGTAGGAGAACTCCAGATCGAGATTGCGCCCGAAGTAGTGATCCCGAGTGGTGTAGTTCGCTCCTGTGCACATGTGGCCCTCCGGTGTGAGCTCGTCGGTCTCACGTTGTGCGGCCACCGTACGGCGCTGAAGACCACGTCACTAAGGCCGAAAGACCCACGGACACCGTGCGCCGAATGGCGAGGTGCGGAGACGTCTCCAGAGGAAGAAAAACGTCCTCGCTTCCCAGACCGGGAGCGAGGACGTTCTGCCTCACAAGAGACTTCGGTGGACCTGAGGGGACTCGAACCCCTGACCCCCTGCATGCCATGCAGGTGCGCTACCAGCTGCGCCACAGGCCCGGATGCTGCCTCATGAGGCAACCACGCAAGACTACTACATTCCCCGCACACCCTCGAACTGGGGCGGGTGTCGGAGGCGGCGGATATCGTGCTCGCAACGAAGGGAACCGTCATGCCGTCGCTCGGAAACATTGTGATCTACGCCGATGACCCGCCCGCGCTCGCGCGCTTCTGGTCGGGCGTGTTCGGGTACCCCCCTGTCGAGTTCGACGGTGACCTGCGGGACACGCTGCTCACCAACGGCCTGACCGAAGAGGATCTTTCCCACCGCGGTCTGGCGGAAGACCCCACGGGCAACGGCCCCCGCATGTTCTTCCATCACGCGGACGGGCCCAAGACGCAGCGCAACCGTCTCCACATCGACGTCACCGCCGACCGGCCGGATGGACATCATCCGATCGCCCCCGACGTACTGGACGCCGAGAAGGATCGACTCGTCGCGCTGGGGGCCGAGGTGGTGCGCCTCGTCGAGCAGGACTGGGGTCCGTGGCCCGAGCGGTACTGGCAGCTGCGCGACCCCGAGGGCAACGAGTTCTGCCTGCAGTGACTCCGGCCGACGCGCGCTACTCGGCGTGCGTGGGCAGGTCGATCGGGACCGGCGGGCAGTCCTTCCAGAGTCGCTCGAGCCCGTAGTAGACGCGCTCCTGCTCGTGGAAGACGTGCACGACGAGATCGCCGAAGTCCAGCAGGATCCAGCGGGACTCGGCGCGTCCCTCACGGCGCAGGCGCTTGTGCCCCGCTTCGAGGAGCTTCGCCTCGATCTCGTCGGCGATCGCGGCGACATTGCGTTCGTTGCGTCCGGTGGCGATGAGGAAGATGTCGACGAGCGGAAGTGGTTCCGACACATCCAGCGCGACGAGATCCTCGCCGCCCTTTGCATCGGCGGCATGCGCGGCGACGTCGAGCATCACGCGGGAGATATCGGTGGCGGCCATCAGAAGACTCCGGTCGTCACGGCGAAGATGAGAA
This sequence comes from Microbacterium sp. Z11_20, assembly GCF_057197605.1. Taxonomy (NCBI): domain Bacteria; kingdom Bacillati; phylum Actinomycetota; class Actinomycetes; order Micrococcales; family Microbacteriaceae; genus Microbacterium; species Microbacterium sp. Z11_20. The sequence goes on from NZ_JBXVOQ010000001.1 coordinate 822,903, forward strand.
CGCCGACAAGGGCAAGGGCGAGGACGCCGGCGGTGATCACGAGCGCCAGCATGAGCTTGTTGCCCTTCTCGGGCGCCGGGGGGCGGATGATCTCCTCGCCGGAGTGGCGGGCGGTACTGATCGCGGCACTCGCCGCGATCGGGGTGGGCGACGATGCCGGCGGCAGCTCGCCGTCGATCAGCGCCGCGTCGAGGTCTTTGCCGTCGGTCGTGCCGTGCGCGTGGCCGACCGACCCGAGTCCTGCGGGCAGGTCGAACGACCCGGTGATGAGCACCTCGCCGGTCGAGGAGATGGGCGACATCGGTGCCGCGGTCGGGGTCTGCGACAGGATCAGGGCGTTCGGGGTCGCCACCGACCCCGTCCCCGAGCTGCCCCGGGCGATGAGTTGGTCGAAAGACGGCGGAATGGAGACCGCGGGTACCTGGCCGGCGAGGAGGTCGGAGCCCAGCTCGGGGTGCACGAGGGGCGGGGCGACGGGTGCGCGGTCGGCGGCCGGCGCGACCAGGCCCTCGAGCGGCCCGGCCTGGGAGTCCTGCGGCGCGTCCTCCACCGGCTCCGCCTCGCGCGGCTCCGCCTCGCGCGGCTCCGCGTCGTGCGGCTCCGCGTCGTGCGTCTCCGCGTCGTGCGGCTCCGCGTCCTGCAGCTCCGCCTCGAGCAGTTCCACGTCGGCGGAGTGCTCGGCGCTGTTCTCCGGCGTCACGGGCACGTCGTCGCGGTCTTGCGACGGGGAAGCCAGCAGTTCCTCCACATCCGCGGCAACGGGCACCTCAGTGGCGGAGGGCACCGCGGACGCCGAGGCGGACGGTACGGCGTCGGCGTGGATCACGGGGACGGATGCAGTGCGGATACGCTCCTGAGCGCGCGCCTGACGGCGCGTGAGCGCGACCATCCCCAGGTCGACCGACGCATCGGGCACAGGAGCGGGAGACACCGCAGCCGGCTCGGCAGCGCGTGGAAGTGGAGTGGGCGCGGGGGCGGTGGGTTCGGGGGTCGGCGTCTCGATGTCGGCGTCCGCCGGCTCCTCCTCGACGGAGGGCCGGATGATCGGATGGGCGCCGGTCGCCCGGATCTCGCGGATGCGACGGCGGGTCAGCGGAGACGTCTCGGGCTGGTCTGATGTGGTCATGCATTGCTCCGATAGAGGTGGTGCTTTGCGATGTACTGGACGACCCCGTCGGGGACGAGGTACCACACGGGGTGTCCGCGGCGCACCCGGTCCCGGCAGTCGGTCGACGAGATCGCCAGTGCAGGGATCTCGAGCTGGCTGACGTCTTTGGTGGGCAGCCCTTCCGTGCTCAGAACGTGGCCGGGCCGTGACACCGCGACGAAATGCGCGAGGTCCCACAACTCATCATGGTCCCTCCAACTGAGAATCTGCGCCACGGCGTCGGCACCGGAGATGAAGAACAGCTCGGCGCCGGGCCGCTGGGCCTTGAGATCACGCAGCGTGTCGATCGTGTAGGTGATCCCGACCCGGTCGATATCGACTCGGCTCACGGTGAACTGCGGATTGGCAGCCGTCGCGATGACCGTCATCAGATACCGATGTTCGGTCTCCGTGACCTCCTGCTTGTGCCACGGCATCCCCGTCGGCACGAAGATCACCTCATCGAGCCCGAAGCTCTGGGCGACCTCGCTGGCTGCGACGAGGTGACCGTGATGAATGGGATCGAACGTCCCACCCATGACCCCGATCCGCGGAGCGCGTTCACCCGACATTCAGTGGGCCTAGTGGCCGTGTCCTTCGCGGGTGGGGGCGGGGTGGGTGCGCGCGTAGGCCTCCGCCTTGGGGGCGTGGCGGTTGGCCACGTTGCGATACGACAGCGTCACGATCCCCAGGAACGCGAAGACGGCCAGCGCCACCGCGCCATACCAGAACGTCTCCAGGGCGACGTTCCCATGGTGCTCCGCCTCCGCAGCAGCGATGGCGATCAACGTGGCGGTGGTCATCGGGTCTCCGTTCGGGTCGAGCGCGACGCGCCCTGCCATTTTAGTGCGCTCATGCGCGGATCTGCCCTTCGCCGCGCGCCAGCCACTTCGAGCTGGTCAGTTCGGCCAGTCCCATGGGCCCGCGCGCGTGGAGCTTCTGCGTCGAGATGCCCACCTCGGCACCGAAGCCGAACTCTCCGCCGTCGGTGAATCGGGTCGAGGCGTTCACCATGACGACGGCCGAGTCCACCTCGGCGAGGAATCGCTCGGCGCTGCCGGCATCGTCCGTGACGATCGACTCGGTGTGGTGGGTCGAGTACCGGCGGATGTGAGCGAGGGCATCGTCGAGGTCGTCGACCACGCGGATGGCGACGTCGAGGCTCAGGTACTCGGCGGCCCAGTCCTCCTCCGTCGCGGGCACGGCGCTGGGATGAAGGCGCACCACGGCGTCATCGCCGTGCACGGTGACGCCGGCGTCCTCCAGGGCGCTGAGAACGTCCGGCAGCACGCGGTCGGCCGCGTCGCGGTGCACGAGCACGGTCTCCACGGCGTTGCACACACTGGGACGCTGCACCTTGGCGTTCACGATGATGTCGCGGGCCCAGTCCGCCCGGGCGCTGGCGTCGAGAACGATGTGGACGACGCCCGCGCCGGTCTCGATGACCGGCACCTGCGACTGCGTGACCACCGTCTCGATGAGCCGTGCGCTGCCGCGGGGGATGAGGACGTCGACGATGCCCCGCGCCTGCATCAGCGCGCGCGCACCCTCGCGTCCGAACTCGTCGACCGTCTGTACGGCTTCGGCATCGACGCCCGACTCCAGGAGGGCTGCCCTCATGCTGCGGACGAGAGCGGCGTTGGTCTGCTCGGCGGCACTGCCGCCGCGCAGCACCACGGCGTTCCCCGAGCGCAGGGCGAGCGCGGCGATGTCGACGGTCACGTTCGGGCGTGCCTCGTAGATCGTGCCGACCACGCCGAAGGGAACGGTGACCTTCTGCAGGCGCAGGCCGTTGGGCAGGGTGCGTTCGTCCAGCACGCGGCCCACCGGGTCGGGAAGGTCGGCGATGTCCCGCACCGCAGCGGCGAGGGCGGCCACCCGCGGCTCGTCCAGACGCAGCCGGTCCAGCAGAGCGTCGCCGATCGAGCTGTCACGCCCACGCTGGAGGTCTTCCGCGTTGGCGGCCACGATCAGTGCGGCATCCGCCTCCAGGCGCGCCGCGATGGCGCGGAGCATCGCCTGCTTGCGGTCGCCGTCGAGGAGGCCGATGAAGCGCGCCGCGTCCTTGGCGAGCAGCATCCGCTCGCGGGCCGATGTCGCGACGATGGTCATCCGCACAGTCTACCGACGGGGCGTGGCGACCGTTCCGACGGGGCCCGTGGGCGCGGGGGTGCCAGCCTGCGGGTCGGGAGCGAACCAGGTGCCGATGTCGCGACCGTCCAGAGCGTCTCCCACCAGGTCGGCGCTGGTGACGAGCACCCCGACTCCGGAGGACGCCGCCAGACGGGCCGCCGACACTTTCGTCGCCGCTCCCCCGGTGCCGACGCTGTTCACCACGACACTCCCGAACTGGTACCCCTGCAGATCGTCGCCGAATTCGACGGTGTGGATGGGGCGTGACCCCGGCTCCCCCGGCGGACGCGTGTACAGGCATTCGATGTCACTCAGCAGGATGAGGGCGTCCGCACCGAGGAGCTCGGCGACCAGCGCCGCGAGACGGTCGTTGTCGCCGAAGCGGATCTCGTGCGTGGCCACGGTGTCGTTCTCGTTGACGATCGGGAGGACGCGCAGCCCCAGCAGCCGTTCCATGGCCCGGCGGGCGTTCGAGCGGGGCGTGCGGTTCTCCAGATCTCCGGCCGTCAGCAGCACCTGGCCGGCGAGCAGCCCGAAGCGGTCGAGCGAGGTCTGGTAGCGCCACATCAGGACGTTCTGGCCGACCGCCGCCGCCGCCTGCTGGGTCGCGAGGTCGCTCGGGCGACCGGCGAGTTCGAGGAACGGCAGCGCCGTGGCGATGGCCCCCGACGACACCAGGACGATCTCGGTGCCCCGGGCGTGCGCTGACGCGAGAGCTTCCACGAGCGTGTCGATGCGGTGGGCGTTGTCGCCGCTGATCGAGGAGGACCCGACCTTCACCACGACCCGGTTCGCGCCGGGCACATCGGTGCGCGTGAGCGCGGTCATGCGCCCTGTCCGTCCCGTCCCGTCAGCCGCTCGGCCTCGAGTTCGGCGCGCGCATCGGCCTTGGCGTCCATCCGCTCGTGGTAGCGCGCGCGGCGCTGCGCCGTGTTGCGGCGGGTGCTCTCATCCAGACGAGGGTCGGTGCCGCGCGGTGCGGTCATGAGCTCGGCCGCCGACGAGAGCGAGGGCTGCCAGTCGAAGACGACCCCGTCGCCTTCGCCGATGACGACGGTGGCGCCGGGCGTCGCGCCTACGCGCAACAGTTCGTCTTCGACGCCGAGGCGCTCGAGACGATCGGCGAGGTAACCGACGGCCTCGTCGTTCTGGAAGTCGGTCTGCTGCACCCACCGCAGGGGCTTCGCGCCCAGGATGCGGTACACCGGTCCGTAGGTGCCACCCTCGACGCGCACGGTGAAGTCACGGTCGGAGCCCTGGGGGCGGATGACGATGCGCTCGGCGGGTTCCGCCGCAGCCAGCTCTGCCCGGTGCTGCTCGATGAGCTCGCCGAGGGCGAAGGTGAGTTCGCGCAGACCCGCGCGCGACACGGTGGAGATCTCGAACACGCGGAACCCGCGCGCTTCCAAATCGGGACGGACGAGGGCCGCGAGGTCTTTCGCCTCCGGAACATCCACCTTGTTCAGGGCGATCAGCTGCGGTCGCTCGAGGAGCGGGATCTGTCCCTCGGGAACCGGGTAGGCGGCCAGTTCGGTGAGGATGACGTCGAGGTCGGTGAGCGGGTCGCGACCGGGCTCGAGGGTGGCGCAGTCCAGCACGTGCACGAGGGCGGTGCAACGCTCGACATGGCGAAGGAACTCCAGTCCGAGCCCGCGCCCCTCGCTTGCGCCTTCGATCAGCCCGGGGACGTCGGCCATCGTGAACCGCACGTCACCGGCCTGGATGACGCCGAGGTTGGGATGCAGCGTGGTGAACGGGTACTCGGCGATCTTGGGCCGCGCCGCCGAGACGGCGGCGACGAGGCTCGACTTGCCCGCGGAGGGGAATCCGACCAACGCGACGTCGGCCACCGTCTTGAGCTCGAGGACGAGGTCGCCCTCCCACCCGGGTGTGCCGAGGAGAGCGAATCCGGGAGCCTTCCGTTTGGTGGAGGCCAGCGCGGCGTTGCCGAGCCCGCCCTGTCCACCGGGGGCGGCGACGAACCGCATGCCCGGCGTGATCATGTCCACGAGCGTCTCGCCGTCCGCCGTCTTCACGACCGTGCCGACGGGCACGGGAAGCTCCAGCGACTCGCCGAGCGCACCCGAGCGGTGATCCCCCATCCCGAAGCCGCCGTTGCCCGCGGAGCGATGCGGCGAGTGATGGTAGGACAGCAGCGTCGTGACCTGCGGGTCGGCGACCAGAACGACGTCTCCGCCGTGCCCGCCGTTACCGCCGTCGGGGCCGGCGAGCGGCTTGAACTTCTCGCGCTTGACCGAGACGCAACCGTTGCCGCCCTTGCCCGCGCGCAGGTGCAGCGTCACCTGGTCGATGAACGTGACCATGTGGGTTCCCTTCGTGCGTGAGAGGCGGATGCGGGGCGAAGCGATGGGGGCGGGCAACGGAGCGAGGGGGTGGGCGTACGCCCACCCCCTCGGGAAACCGTGTCTATGCTCCGGGTCACTCCGCCGCGACGACGATGTTGACGACCTTGCGGCCGCCCTTGCGGCCGAACTCGACAGCGCCGGCCGACAGAGCGAACAGCGTGTCGTCGCCACCGCGGCCCACGTTGGCGCCGGGGTGGAAGTGAGTGCCGCGCTGGCGGACGATGATCTCGCCTGCACCGACGACCTGGCCACCGAAGCGCTTGACGCCCAGTCGCTGGGCGTTGGAGTCGCGACCGTTCCGAGTGGAGCTTGCGCCCTTCTTGTGTGCCATCTCTACGTCTCCCTGGCTTACTTGATGCCGGTGATCTTGACGCGCGTGAGGTCCTGACGGTGCCCCTGGCGCTTCTTGTAGCCGGTCTTGTTCTTGAACTTCTGGATCACGATCTTCGGACCGCGCTCCTCACCGAGGACCTCGGCGGTAACGGTCACCTTCGCGAGCTTGTCGGCGTCGGTCGTGACAGCGTCGCCGTCGACGAGGAGCACCGCGGGAAGCTGCACCTTGTCGCCCACCGACGCGGCGAGGCGGTCGAGAACGACAACCGTGCCGACCTCTACCTTCTCCTGCCGGCCGCCGGCGCGCACAACTGCGTAAACCACTTCACACCTGTTTCATTCGGGAGCGCACTGCTCCAAGTTGTCTGATGACGGAAGACTCGGTGCGGTTTTTCGTCTCACCGTTTACCGGCTTGTCCACGAACCGCGAAATCGCCGCCACGAAGGAGGCGAACACAACGCACCAAGGGTCGAGTTTAGCTGATGCCCGGACGAGTGGCAAAGCGGCGGGCTTCGCCGCGTGTCGAGGGCCTCCGAATAGGATCGCTGGCGTGGTGATCCTGATCGACGAGCCGATGTGGCCGGCGCATGGGCGGCTGTGGGCGCACCTGGTCAGCGACACGGATCTGGACGAGCTCCACGCGTTCGCGCGGCAGCACGGCATCCCCCGCCGCGGGTTCGACCTCGACCACTACGACGTCCCCGAGGACCAGCACCAGCGGCTCGTCGCGGGGGGCGCCCAGTCCGTCGACGGGCACGAATTGGTCCGCAGGCTCCTCGCGTCGGGCCTGCGGGTTCCGGCGCGCGATCGGCGCCGGAACCGCTGACCGCTCAGGACTCGTCGACCTGGGCCGCCTGGACGGGGGTGCCGCTCAGAGCCGCCGTGGTGACCCGTCGACGCGAGCGCCCCTGACCCGGTGCCTTCGGCTCGGGGAGGGCCTGCAGGACGGAGTCCAGCAGCAGGTCCTTCTCCGTGCGCTGCGTCTTCGCCGCGGAGTCCGGCCGCTTCTTGCGCGCCTTGCGCGCGGGGGCCTCGACGATCTGATCGTCGGGCGCCTCCTCTGCCACGGCCGGTTCGGCCGGCGCTTCCGGGGCACCGCCGACGACCGCCTGGATCGTGGATGCGGCGATCTGCGCGAGGGCCGACTTCACGCCCTCGGTGATGACGTGCGTGCCGGTGGAGCCGCCGTTGCCACTCCCGTTGCCGTTGCCGTTGGTGCGTCCGCGCCGGTTGGACGACCCGCTCGACGCGGCAGCGCCACCGGAGCGGTGCTTCACGACCGGGTCGTGGTGCACGACGACACCGCGTCCTGCACACACCTCGCACGGCTCGCTGAAGGTCTCGAGCAGCCCCAGGCCGAGCTTTTTCCGCGTCATCTGCACCAGGCCGAGGGACGTGACCTCGGCGACCTGGTGCTTGGTGCGGTCGCGGCTCAAGCACTCCACGAGGCGACGCAGCACCAGATCGCGGTTGGACTCCAGGACCATGTCGATGAAGTCGACCACGATGATGCCGCCGATGTCTCGCAGACGGAGCTGCCGGACGATCTCCTCCGCGGCTTCGAGGTTGTTCTTGGTGACCGTCTCCTCGAGGTTTCCGCCGGAGCCGACGAACTTCCCCGTGTTGACGTCGACCACCGTCATCGCCTCCGTGCGGTCGATCACGAGGGAACCGCCCGAGGGGAGCCACACCTTGCGGTCGAGGGCCTTCTCGATCTGCTCGGTGACGCGGAACTCGTCGAACGGATCGCCGTCGGCGTCGTAGGACTCGACACGCTCGAGAAGGTCGGGGGCAACGCCGGCCAGGTACGACGTGATCGTCTGCTGGGCGTCCTCTCCCTGGATGAGCATCTTGGTGAAGTCCTCGTTGAAGACGTCACGGACGATCTTGACCAGGAGGTCGGGCTCGGAGTGCAGGAGAGCGGGCGCCTGGATCGACTCGACCTGCTTCGAGACGTGCTCCCACTGCGCGGTGAGCCGCTGCACGTCGCGCGTCAGCTGCTCCTCGGTGGCGCCCTCGGCCGCCGTTCGCACGATCACGCCGGAGGACTCGGGGAGCACCTCCTTGAGGATCTTCTTCAAGCGCGCCCGCTCGGTGTCGGGGAGCTTGCGGGAGATCCCGTTCATCGCGCCACCGGGTACGTACACGAGGTAGCGACCGGGAAGGGAGATCTGGCTCGTGAGCCGGGCGCCCTTGTGCCCGACCGGGTCCTTGGTCACCTGCACGAGGACGCGGTCGCCGGACTTGAGGGCCAGTTCGATACGGCGCGGCTGGTTTCCGGTCTCCGCCGCATCCCAATCGACCTCGCCCGAGTAGAGGACCGCGTTACGGCCCCGGCCGATGTCGACGAACGCCGCCTCCATGCTGGGCAGAACGTTCTGGACGCGGCCGAGGTACACGTTGCCGATGAGCGAGGCGTCCTGGTTGCGCGCGACGTAGTGCTCCACGAGCACGTTGTCCTCGAGGACGGCGATCTGCACGCGGCCGTGCTTGGAGCGGACCACCATGACGCGATCGACGGATTCCCGGCGCGCGAGGAATTCGGCCTCGGTCACCACGGGTCGCCGACGACCGGCTTCGCGGCCGTCGCGGCGGCGCTGCTTCTTGGCTTCCAGCCGCGTGGAGCCCTTGATGCGCTGCGGCTCGGTGATGTACTCGACGGTGCGCTGACGCGGTGCCGGCGGCTGCTCCTGCTCGCCCGGCTCGTCCGCACCCGCTCCGCGGCGGCGGTTGCGCCGACGCGCGTTCGCGGGAAGGCTGACCTCCTCTTCCACCGGAAGGGACGGCGGCAGCACGGGGACCTCGGGGGCGTAGAAGTGCAGCGCGGTGCTCACCGTCGACACGAAGGTCTCCGGCAGGAGACCCAGCGACACCGCGGTGGGCGGCCCCGTAGGGGCGGCGGGCTCGGCCGCCGCGGGCGGCTCGTCAGAGGATCCGGCCGCGTCGGGCTCGGCGGGCGCGAACTCCTCGAACGCCGGGGGCGGCGCACTCTCGGAGGGCGCGGCATCCGCGTCATCCCCGTCCGGCAGGCCGAGCGCCGCGGGGGCGCCCGGATCCCCCTCGACGGCAGCGACTGCTTCGATCACCGCGGCGGCTTCCGCCTCCGCAAGCGACAGGTCGGTGAGGTTCGGAGCGTCGACGGTCTCGTCCGAGGCTTCCGGCTGGTTTTCTGTTGCATCGGCCATCTCTGGCTAACTCCCTGTGGGCGACGCCGCGCGTCGCCCGGAACTCATGCGGCGCCGCACCCGGCGGTGCCACCAACTCTCGCGGTCTGCAGTCGGCTCGAAGCTCGTACTGCGAAGGGCGTCCATCGCCCGAAGTCTGTCGTGATGCGGTTGCGGCGCGGCCGCGGTGCATCATCCTCCATTATCGCACTTCCTGCCGCCTCCTGCAGTCACCGCTCCGAGCCGGCCGCATTTTCCCCCGATGGGCGGCGACAATTCGTCCAGCCTGCGATGCCATAATCCGACGCATGAGCACCACGCACTCCCCCGCGCGCCCGACCGCGTTGGCCGTCTGGCTGATCCTGGCCGGGGCGGTCGGCTGGTGGGCGGCGTTCTCGCTCACCATGGAGCGCCTGCACCTGCTGGCGAACCCGGGAGCGGCGGCATCGTGCGACTTCAGCGTCCTCATCCAGTGCCGGGCGAACCTCGACTCGTGGCAGGGAAGCATCTTCGGATTCCCCAACCCGATCCTGGGCCTGACCGGATGGGTGGCGCCCGTCCTGGTCGGCGTGGCGATCCTGGCCGGTGCACGCTTCGCCCCCTGGTTCTGGTGGCTGTTCACCCTCGGGATGGCGGGGGCTTTCGTGTTCGTGGTCTGGCTGATCTGGCAGAGCATCTTCGCGCTGGGGACGCTGTGCCCGTGGTGCATGGTGACGTGGGTCGTCACGATCCCGTCGTTCTACGCGGTGCTCCTGCATGTGCTGCGCACCGGGATCGTCCCCGCCCCCGCCGGCGTACGCCGCGCGGCCGGCACCCTCATGGGGTGGATGCCGCTGCTGGCGGTGCTCAGCTACGCCGTCATCGCCGTCATCGCCGAGCTGCAGCTGCACGTCATCCAGTCGCTGTAGTCACGCCAGCGGCCGCCTGGGGGTCAGGGGAACCAGAGCCCCAGCTCACGAGCGGCGGACTCCGGGCTGTCGCTGCCGTGGACGAGGTTCTGCGCGACCGCCAGGCCCCAGTCGCGACCGTAGTCACCGCGAATCGTGCCGGGCGCAGCCGTGGTCGGGTCGGTGGTGCCGGCCAACGAGCGGAAGCCCTCGATGACGCGATTGCCGGCGAGGCGGATGGCGACGGCGGGGCCGGACATCATGAACTCCAGCAGCGGCTCGTAGAACGGCTTGCCCTCGTGCTCGGCGTAGTGCCGCTCGAGCCGCGCGCGGTCCGGCTCCACCAGACGGATGTCGACCAGGGCGTAGCCCTTCGCCTCGATCCGGGCGAGGATCGCACCGGTCAGGCCACGGGCCACCCCGTCGGGCTTCACCAGGACGAGAGTCTCTTCGGTCGCCATGTTCATTCTCCGTTCGAGGTTTCCCGCTGCGCGGCAGCGGCGGCGTTGCGTCGGTCCAGCGCAGCCCCCTTGATCGTCGCATACGCCCACAGGGCACCGAAAACGAGCGCGACCAGCACCAGCGCCGGAAGCAGGATCGCGCCGAGGGCGAGGAGGAGCTGCAGCACCCAGCCCAGCGCGATCGCCCAGCGGTGCCTCAGCATCCCCGCGGTGAGGATCATGAGCAGCGCCAGCACGGTGCCACCCACCACGCCCCACCACGGTTCGAGTCCCGGCGGCAGCGCCCGGAGGCCGTACACGACGAGACCGCCGAGGAACACCACGATCGACTCGAACCCGAGGACGACCGAACCCAGGGATTCTGCCGCCCCCCTGGGGCGCCTCTCGCGGGGCGTCACGCCTGCCACCCGTCCTTCCAGCCCTCGATCTCCGACACCCGCACGGTCTCGCCGGCCAGCACGACGGAGCCGGCGACCACGACCGCGCGGCGATCGGATGACGCCGCCCACTCCCGTGCGGCGTCCGCGGCGTCTTCCAGGCCGGGGTGCACCGTGACCGCGAGCCCCGCCGCCTCGGCCAGATCCGCGATCGCGTCGGGATCGCTCGCCCGCTCCGAATCCGGTGCGGTGGCGAAGACGTGGGCGGCGATCGGCGCCAGCGCCGCCATGATGCCCACCGCATCCTTGTCCCTGAGGACACCCAGCACGACGCCCCACTCGTCCACATCGAACGATTCCTGCAGGGCGGTGACGAGTGCGCGGGCGCCGTGCGGGTTGTGCGCGGCGTCCACGACCACGGTGGGATGCGCCCCCACCAGCTGCAGGCGACCCGGAGACGTGACCTGCCCGAGTCCGTCGCCCACCACCTCGTCGGTCAGCGGCTGTGTCGCGCCCCCGATGAGCGACTCGACCGCGGCGATGGCCAGAGCCGCGTTCGCCGCCTGGTGTGCGCCGTACAGCGGCAGGTACTGCTCGGCATAGGTGCCGGCGAGACCGCGCACCGAGATCTGCTGGCCGCCGACGGCGAGCCGGTGCTCGGCGAGGGCGAACTCCTCCCCCTCGAAAGCGAGCGTGGCGCCGCGTGCCGCGGCCGCCTCACGCAGCACCGCGACGACCGCCGGGTCCTGCCGGGCCGACACCACGGCGGCGCCGTCCTTGATGATCCCCGACTTCACCCGCGCGATCTCCGCGAGCGTTCCGCCCAGCCGATCGGTGTGGTCGAGGTCGACCGGTGTGAAGACGGCGACGTCCCCGTCGGCGGTGTTGGTCGAGTCCCACGACCCGCCCATGCCCACTTCCAGGACGAGCACGTCCACGGGCGCGTCCGCGGCGACGACGAACGCCAGCACCGTGAGCAGCTCGAAGAACGTCAGCGGCGCGTCACCGGCGGCGGCGAGCTCGGCGTCGACGAGGTCGACGAACGGCGTGATCTCCTCCCACGCGTCGGCGACCGCGGCATCGGCGACGGGTTCGCCGTCGATCATGATCCGTTCGGTGAACCGCTCCAGGTGGGGGCTCGTGAACAGCCCGGTGCGCAGACCCAGCGCGCGCACGAGGCTCTCGATGATGCGGCTCGTCGAGGTCTTCCCGTTGGTGCCGGTGACATGGATGACCCGGTACGTCCGCTGCGGGTCATCCAGCAGTTCCAGCACGCGTCGAGTGCGCTCCACGCGCGGCTGCACCCACTGCTCCCCCTGCCGCTGGAGGAGGGCGGCGTACACCGCGTCGGCACGTGAGCGATCGTTCATTCGTTGTCCTCCGTCGCCAGCCGGGTGACCCCGACGCGGAACGCTCCTGCGTTGGCGTAAGCGCGGGCGTCGAACCGACCGGTGTGCTCCGCTTCAACGTCGGGGGTGGAGCGCAGTGTTCCCCGGGCGAGGACGGTGGCGCCGTCGGCGACCACGCAGGCCTCCCGGGCCAGAGTCTCCCCGGCGATGTCGGCCACGTCGAAGGCGGTCGTGACGGCAGCCGCGTCGGCCGGGTCGTCGAAGGTCAGGACGAGGCGGATGCGGTCGCTGACGTCGAATCCGGCGGCCTTGCGGGTGTCCTGCACCGCGCGGATCACGTCGCGGGCCAGCCCTTCGGCCTCGAGCGCCTCGTTCGTGGTGGTGTCCAGCAGCACGAACCCACCCGTGGGCAGCACGGCAAGCGCTTCACCCTCCGGCCGGCCGGTGGTCTGGACCACCAGGTCGTACTCGCCCGGCTCCAGTGCGATGCCGCCTGCGCTGACCACCCCGTCGGCTTCGGTCCAGTCGCCCGATCGGGCGGCCTGGATGGCCTGCTGCACCTGCTTTCCCAGACGCGGTCCCGCGGCACGCGCGTTCACCGTCAGCCGGTGGGTGATGCCGTACTCGGCGGCGGTGGCGGCTTGCAGTTCGACGAGGTCGACGCGTTTGACGTTGAGCTCGTCGGCGAGGATGTTCTCGAACTGGGCGAGGGCGTGCGCGTTCTCGATGACCACCGTCAGACGCGGGAGCGGGAGCCGGACCCGCTTGCCCTCCTTCTTCCGCAGTGCGTTGGCCGCGCTGGAGACATCACGGACGGCATCCATCGCCGCGCGGATGTCTTCGGCTGCCCCGAAGGCGTCGGCGTCCGGCCAGTCCGTCAGGTGGACGCTCCGTCCGCCGGTGAGGCCCTGCCAGATCCGCTCGGTCACGAGCGGCAGGAGCGGCGCCGCGACTCTCGTGAGGGTCTCCAGGACGGTGTACAGCGTGTCGAACGCCTCCCGGGAGGTCGGGTCGTCCTCGCGGACACCGAGCCAGAATCTGTCGCGCGAGCGGCGGATGTACCAGTTGGTCAGCACCTCGCCGAAGTCCCGCAGCCGTTCGCTCGCGGTCGTCGAGTCGAGCCCCTCCAGATCGGCCGCCACGCCACGGACGAGCTCTCCGGTCAGCGCGAGGATGTAGCGGTCGAGGACGTCGGTGGAGTCGGTGCGCCATTCGGCCTCGTACCCCCCGGTCCCTGAGCCCGTCGAAGAGCCGTCGGCGGTCGCTGCGTTGGCGTAGGTCGCGAAGAAGTACCACGCGTTCCACAGCGGCAGCAGGAACTCCCGCACGCCGGAGCGGATCCCCTCCTCCGTGACGACGAGGTTTCCGCCGCGGAGCACCGAGCTCGACATGAGGAACCACCGCATCGCGTCGGAGCCGTCGCGGTCGAACACCTCGCGGACGTCGGGGTAGTTGCGCAGCGACTTGGACATCTTCTGTCCGTCGTTGCCGAGCACGATGCCGTGCGCGGACACCGCCTTGAACGCCGCCCGGTCGAACAGCGCGGTCGACAGCACGTGCATGACGTAGAACCAGCCGCGCGTCTGCCCGATGTACTCGACGATGAAGTCGGCCGGTGCGTGCTGTTCGAACCACTCGTGGTTCTCGAAGGGATAGTGCACCTGGGCGAACGGCATCGACCCGGAGTCGAACCACACGTCCAGCACGTCCTCGATGCGGCGCATCGTGCTGCGCCCGGTGGGGTCATCCGGGTTCGGGCGCGTCAGCTCGTCGATGAACGGGCGGTGCAGGTCGACCTCGCCCTCGGCGTTGCGGGGCAGACGACCGAAGTCGGCTTCGATGTCGGCGAGCGAACCGTAGACATCCACCCGCGGGTACTCGGGGTCGTCGCTCTTCCACACGGGGATCGGCGAGCCCCAGTACCGGTTGCGGCTGATCGACCAGTCCCGCGCTCCCTCGAGCCACTTGCCGAACTGACCGTCCTTGACGTTGTCGGGAACCCACGTGATCTGAGCGTTGTTCTCGATCATGCGGTCCTTGATGTCGGTGACGCGCACGAACCAGCTCGACACCGCCTTGTAGATGAGCGGGTTGCGGCACCGCCAGCAGTGCGGATACGCGTGCTCGTAGCTGGCCTCGCGGACCAGGCGTCCGCTCTGGCGGAGGAGGCGGATGAGCGGCGTGTTCGCGTCCATCCACAGCATCCCGGCGACATCGCCGACGGCGGGGAGGAACCGTCCGCCGTCGTCCAGGGACAGGATCGTGGGGATGCCCGCGGCGTCGGCCAGGCGCTTGTCGTCCTCGCCGTAGGCGGGGGCCTGGTGGACGATGCCGGTGCCGTCGGTGGTCGTGACGTAGTCGTCGACCAGCACGCGCCACGCGTCGCCCGTGCCCCACGTGTCGGCGTCGGCGTAGTAGTCGAAGAGGCGGTCGTACGCGACGCCCTCCAGCTCCGAGCCGAGGACCGTCTGCTGCACGGCGGCTGCCGCATCCTCGGCGGAGGCGTACCCGAGATCTTTGGCGTAGCCGGGCAGAAGCTCCTCGGCGAGCAGGTACCGGTGCGCCGACGTCTCGATCGCGTCGTCGGCCTGCTCGGTCGCTGAGCCTGTCGAAGGGCGGTGAACGTCGGCGGCGCCGTCCGGGCCGCCGGGGACGACGACATAACGGATGCCGGGGCCCACGGCCAACGCGAGGTTGGTCGGCAGCGTCCACGGCGTGGTGGTCCATGCCAGGGCGCGGACGCCGGTGAGGCCCAGCACCTCCGCCTTCGCCCCGACGAGGGGGAAGGTCACCGTGACCGACGGATCCTGGCGCGAGGTGTAGACGTCGTCATCCATGCGGAGTTCGTGGCTGGACAGCGGCGTCTCATCCCGCCAGCAGTACGGCAGCACGCGGTAGCCCTCGTAGGCCAGACCCTTGTCGTGGAGGCTCTTGAACGCCCACAGCACCGACTCCATGTACGTGGGGTCGAGAGTCTTGTAGCCGCGCTCGAAGTCGACCCAGCGCGCCTGGCGCGTGACGTACTCCTCCCAGTCGCGCGTGTACTGCAGCACCGACGAGCGTGCCTTCGCGTTGAAGGTGGCCACCCCCATGCGCTCGATGTCGTCCTTCTCGGTGATCCCGAGCTGCTTCATCGCCTCGAGCTCAGCGGGAAGGCCGTGCGTGTCCCACCCGAACACGCGGTCGACCTTCTTGCCGCGCATCGTCTGGAAGCGGGGGAAGAGGTCTTTCGCGTAACCGGTCAGGAGGTGGCCGTAGTGCGGGAGGCCGTTCGCGAAGGGAGGCCCGTCGTAGAACACCCACTCCTCGGCGCCCTCTCGCTGCGCGATGGATGCGCGGAAGGTGTCGTCCGCGGCCCAGAACGCGAGCGTGTCGTCCTCGATCGCAGGGAACCGCGGGCTCGGCACGACAGGCGCGGCGCCCGCCTGCCCTGAGCTCGGCGAAGCGTCGGCGGCGGGTCCGAACGCGGATTTCGGGTAGGTCATGTCTCTCCAGCAGGTCGTGTTCTCCCTGCGAGGACGACCGTTCCGGGCCGCGGTACCACCCCGCGTGACTCCTCCACCCCTGCGGCGGGGCGGAGAAATCCACTCTCACTGCGGCTGTGACGGGCCTGACCCGCTCGGTTCTACTGAGGGCTCGTGCCCCGTTCTTCCGAGAGCTCCCCGGTGATGGCCGGATCGGTGCTCTTGCCCACGAGTCTACCCGCCCGGGGCTACCGCGCCGCCAGCAGCTCGCGGGTGAAGGGATGCCGCGGATCGGCGAAGACCGACCCGGTGGCGCCGGCCTCGACCACAACACCGTCCTGCAGGACCAGAACCTGGTCGGCAATGGATGCCACGACGTCCAGGTCATGGGAGATGAACATCATGCTGAGTCCCCGCTCGGCCTGCAGCCGCTGCAGCAGCGCGAGCACCAGCTCGCGCACGGTCGGGTCGAGGGCCGACACCGGCTCATCCAGCACCAGGATGTCGGGGCGTGGCGCGAGCGCGCGTGCGATCGCAGCCCGCTGCCGCTGTCCGCCGGAAAGCTGCACGGGTCTGCGAGAGGCGAGCGCGGGATCGAGGTCGACCTCGCGCAGCAGGCCTGCGACGGCGGCCGCGCGCTCGCGCCGTGGCATCCCGCCGGCGGAGAGGGCTTCGCGCAGCGACCTGCCGACCGTCCACCGCGGGTCGAAGGCGCCGAGGGGGTTCTGGTGGACGAATTGCACGCGACGGCGGAGCGCACGATCGTGCCCGCTCCCCCAGGACATACCACCGATGCGCACCTCGCCGGCGTCGGGGCGGGATGCACCCACCACGAGTCGGGCGAGGGTGGTCTTGCCCGACCCCGACTCCCCCACCACGGCGAGGGTCTCCCCCGCGTGCAGGTCGAAGGAGACGTCGCTCACGGCCGGACGGTCGAACGCCTTGGATACGCCCCGAACCGTCAGCACCGGCGCGCCCGCGGGGGCCGATGCCGGGCGCGGGTCGTGGCGGGCGGCCGCCACGAGCGCCTGAGTGTAGGGATGCTGGGGCTCCCCCAGCACCGCTGCGGCCGGACCGGTCTCCACGAACCGGCCGTCGCGCATGACCGCGATCCGATCGGCGACCCGGCGGACGGCGGCGAGGTCGTGGCTGATGAGCACGACCGCCACCCCCGTGTCGGCGATTCCGCGCAGCAGATCCAGGACGCGTGCCTGCACCGTGACGTCGAGCGCGGTGGTCGGCTCGTCGGCGACGAGGATGGCGGGTTGCGCCGCGAGAGCGGAGGCGATGAGCGCCCGCTGGCGCTGGCCGCCGGACAGCTCATGCGGGTACTGGCGCACGCGGCGCTGCGGGTCGGGCATGGCGACGTCGGCGAGGAGGGCGAGGGTCCGCGCGCGGCGCGCGGCGCGGCGCATCCCTCGCTCATGCAGCCGCAGGGGCTCCTCGATCTCGGCCCCGATGCGCCGGAGCGGGTCCAGCGACACCAGCGCGTCCTGCGACACCAGAGCGATCCGCGCCCCGCGGAGCCTTCGCCAGTGCGCGTCGTCGAATCCTCGGGTGTCGGTGCCGTCCACCACGAGTTCGTCCGCGGTCACGGCGGCGCCGTCCGGAGCCAAGCCGAGGAGTGCGCGCGCCGTGAGCGACTTGCCCGCGCCGGATTCACCGACGATCGCCAGGCACTCCCCCGCCGCGACGGCGAAGTCGACGCCATCCACGACGGTCGTCGCGCCGAACGCTACCCGGAGCCCCCGCACCTGCAGACCGCTCATGCCGGACGTCCCTCGCTGCGCGCCCGCACGGCGCGGCCGAGCACCGTCGCCGCCACCACGGTGACGGTGATCGCCGCACCAGGGAACACCGCCACCCACCACGCCTGGCCGAGCACGTTGCGCCCGCCGGAGAGCATCAGGCCCCACTCCGGCGTGGGCTCGGTGGGCCCGAGACCGAGGAAGCTCAGCCCCGCCGCGGCCAGGATGCTGGAGCCGATGCCGATCGTCGCCAGGACGCTCAGCGCCCCGAACACGCCCGGTACCACGTGGCGGAGGAAGGCGGCAGGCGCCGGCACCCCGAGGATGCGGGCGGCCTCCACGTGTTCCGCGGTGCCCAGGCTCCGGGTCTGGGCGCGCGCGAGTCGCACGTACACCGGGACCGCGGCGATGGTGACGGCGACGGCGACATTGGCGGGGCCCGGCCCGAGGATCGCAACGACCACCAGGGCGATGAGGAACTCGGGGAACGCCAGCAGCACGTCGGTCGCTCGCATCGCCACCGCATCCACGAGCCGCGGCGCGACGCCGGAGAGGGAGCCCACCACCAGCCCCACGGCCAAGGCGAACGCCGTGGCCAGCAGTCCGATCCCCACCGAGCGCGACGCGCCGTACACGACGCGCGAGTACACGTCGCGCCCGCTCTGATCGGTGCCGAACAGATGGTCGCCGCTCGGCGGGAGGAGTGCCTGCGTCACCTCGGTCTGCAGCGGATCATGCGTCGCGAACAGCTGAGGGGCGAGGGCGACGAGGCCCACCAGCGTGAGCACCGCGACGGCGACACCGACCAGCACGCGCCGACCGCCGGTCATGACACCCTCCGGGTGCGAGCCGCATCGGTGCGCGCGTCGCGCAGCCGCGGATCCAGGAGCGGGTAGACCAGTTCGACGATCAGGGTGACCACGACGAAGACGACCGCGCTCAGGAGGATGATGCCCGTGATCACGGGGAGGTCGCGGTCGGAGATGGCCGCGAGCGTCACGCGGCCGAGGCCCGGTCGGGCAAAGACCGTCTCCACCAGCACCGCGCCCCCCAGCAGCGACCCGACGAAGTAGGCCGCGAGGGTGACGGCGCCCGTCGAGCCATGGCGGAGCGAATGGCGGACGGTCAGCCAGGTGGGGCCGGCCCCGCGCGCCCGCACCGTGGTGGCGAACGGCTGCCGCTCCGCCGACTCGATCCCGTCGCGGAGGACCTGACCCAGCAGTGCCGCCACCGGCAGCGCGAGCGTCACGGCGGGGAGCACGATGGTCGCCGGATTCCGCGATCCGGACACGGGGAACCACCCCAGGCCGAACGCGAACACGCTCAGCAGCAGCAGCCCGATCCAGAACACCGGCGACGACAGGATGATCAGCTCCACCGTCGCGACGATGCCCCGGGCGATCGGGTTGCGGGCGACGAGCACGACGGCGAAGGCCACGATCGCCGCCACGACGAGCGCGGTCGCCGTCAGCTGGAGGGTCGGGCCCAATTGCCGCCCGATCACCTCGGTCACCGGCATCCGCAGCTGGTACGACTCTCCGAGGTCGCCGCGCAGCAGTCCGGCGAGGTAGCCGAGGTACTGCTCGATCGGCGGGCGGTCCAGGCCCAGTTCCTCGCGAATACCCTGCCTGACCGCGTCGCTAACCTGCGCCTGGGGCCCGAGCATCACGGAGACCGGGTCGCCGGGGATGACCCGGAACGCCAGGAAGGCGAGGGTCGCCGCCCCCCAGAGCACCACGACCACCGAGATGACCGCGCTCCCCAGGCGCGCCAGCACCACGCGGCTGCGGTTGCCGTCGTCCATCTGCTCTCCGCGCCCGGGTGAGGAAGGACCGCGCGCCGGCGTCAGCCGACGGTCACGTCATAGAACAGCGGGCGCCCGTAGAGATCGTAGGTCAGGCCGGAGATCGTCTCGCCCACCGCCGTGATGAGCGACGGGCTGTACAGCGGCACGATCGCGACGTGCTGGGCGTTCCACTGCTGCAATTGCGCATAGACCGCGTTGCGCGCATCCTGATCCGTGGATGCCACGCCCTCCTCTAGGAGCGCGTCCACGGCGGGGTCGCTCACCTGCGACGCGTTCTGGAAGCCGTCGGTGTGGAGGTGGCTGCGCAGCAGGTCGGGATCCACGCCGGAGAAGCCCCAGTCCGTCAGGTCGAAGGTCCTGGGCTCGTACTGCTCGTTGTAGGCGCCGGGCTCGAGCACTTCGCGGACGACCTCGAAGCCGACGTCCCTGAGGTCGGACTGGATGGCGTTGGCCAGCGCGACGCGATCATCGGGCACCGGCGTCCAGGCGATCCAGCGAGCCGAGAGCCGCTGTCCGTCCCTCGTCCGGTAGCCGTCGGCATCCCGCCCGGTCCATCCCGCCTCGTCCAGGAGCTGGTTCGCCCGCTCGGGGTCGAACTCCCAGGTCCCCTCGAGCGACGCGTCGTACCCCGGGGTCGTGGAGCCGAGCACGCTCCAGGCGCGCGGGAACTGACCGTAGAAGATCTCGGTGACGGCGGTGTCGACGTCGATGGCCCGGGAGAACGCCTGCCGCACGCGCTCGTCGGCGAAGACCCCGTACGCCTCGTTGAGGTAGAGCGAGTAGGGCAGCCCGGGATACTCGTTGGCGTCGACGGTGAGCGTGTCGGGGAGCTCGGCGGCGAGGTTCGGCGGGATGTTGCTGGCCAGGTCGGCCTCGCCGCTTTCCACCACCCCCGCGCGCACGGCGGCCTCGGGGAGGATCTCGACCCGCAGGGTCTCGAACGGCGCAGCATCCTGGCCGTCCGGCCCCCACGCGTAGTCGTCGTTGCGGGTGTAGACGAGCTCCTGGTCGGGGGTGTACTCGGTCAGCTCGAACGGACCGGTCCCCACGGTGACGCCGGGGCCGCCGGCCCTGAGCTGGTCGGCGGCGTCCTCGAGGACCGCCGGTGAGTAGAACCCGAGCAGGGATGTGCTCGCCGCCTGCAGGAACGGCGCGTACGGCTGCGTGAAGCTCACACGCACCGTGCGGTCGTCGATCACCTCGGTGCCGGCGTAGAACTCGCCGCCCAGCATGCTCGCCGCCTGCGCGGAGGCCGTCTCCGGGTCGGCGATGCGGTCGAAGTTCGCCTTCACCGCTGCGGCATCGAAGGGCTCGCCATCGTGGAAGGTGACGTCGTCCCGGAGGGTGAACACGTAGGCGGCGCCGTCGTCCTGGATCTCCCACTCCTCGGCCAGCCAGGGCGAGAAGGTCCCGTCGGCCTCCTGGAAGACCAGCGAGTCCAGCACGGAGCGCTGGATCATGGCGGAGACATCGAGCTGGCTGGTCTGCGGGTCCATGTGCCCGGCCGACAGGTTCGCGCCCTCGATCGCCCACACCACCTCGCCGCCGCCGTCGTCGTCGGCGCTGCCGCCGCCGGAGCACGAGCTGAGCGCGATGGCGGCGACGAGGGTGAGAGCGGCGGCAGGAACAAGCCTGCCCAGTCGGTGAGCGGGCATGAAAGACCTCGAGACGAAGGAAGGGACGGCGGGTCCACCGTATCGGATTGGTGGACGGAGTCGAACAACGCGGGCGGCCCCGGCGGCATTCCCTCTGCCATCGCGGGTATGTCGCGGATCGAGGCGATCTCGCGAATCGAGAGATCTCAGATCGAGCGACCGCGGGTATCGAGGGGATCTCGCGAATCGAGGAGCGGCCACCCGCATCCGCTCCTCAATTCCCGCGATCTCCTCGATTCCCGCGGGCACTCGAGGCCGGCGAGTCCATGATGCGCGGATACCACTCCCCCTCCCCACCTCTCCTCCGCGGAGAGTTGTGCACGGCCACGCCTCAGCCGCGCACGCTCTGCGACTCTTCGGCCGAGGATCCCTGCATGGATGTCCTCGGATGGGTGGTCGCGCGCGGCGGGGTGGTACGCACGACGGACCTGCGTCGGGCGGGCGCGAGCGAGTACCGCATCCGCGAGCACGTCACCTCCGGGCAGCTCATCCGTCCCCGCGGCGGGTGGGTCGCCCTCCCCTACGCCGATCCGGTGCTCATCGCGGCGGCCCGTGCCGGTGTCGTCCTCACGTGCGTCACGCTCGCCGCCCGGCTCGGCCTGTGGGTGCTGCGCGACGGAGACGAGCACCACGTCGCCGCACCGGCCTCGGCCGGCGCCGTGAGAGCCCGCGGCGCCCACGTGCACTGGGCCACACCCATCGTGCCGCGTGTACCCGGTTCCCTCACCGATGCGGCGGAGAACATGCTCGCGCTGGTGGCCGCCTGCCAGCCGTATGAACGCGCGCTCGCGACCTGGGAGTCGGCGATCCAGTCGGGGATGGTCGATCTGCATCAGCTCCGCCGCCTCCCCTTTACCGGTCGAGCGCGCGAGATCCTCGACGTCGCGACCCCGTTCAGCGACTCGGGTCTGGAGACCTTCGTGCTGGTGCGCCTCCGATGGCTCCATCTGCCGATCGTGCCGCAGGCCTGGATCGCCGGGCACCGAGTGGACTTCCTCATCGGCGACCGGCTGGTGCTGCAGATCGACGGGGCGCACCATGTCGGCCAGCAGCGCGCAGAGGACATCGCCCACGACGCACTCCTGGCCACCCTCGGCTACCACGTCGTCCGAGTGGGCTACATCCAGGTCATCGACCGCTGGCACGAGGTGCAGGCTCTGGTCATGCGCGCGGTCGCGCAAGGGTTGCACCTCGCCCGCTGACGCGCGTTCCGAGGGGATCACGGGAATCGAGGATCCGGATGCGGCGAAGCCTCCTCGATCCTCGGGTTCTCCTCGATTTCCGCGGCCCAGGCCCCGGCGCGAAACCCCGCCCAGGCCCCGGCGCGAGTCGGGGACGCAGGGGCCGGGCGAGCCGGAGGGGGTCCGGAGCGGACGGTAGAATCGAGGCGATCCCACACTCAGGCACGTTCACACGGTGCCGCACATATCGAGGAGCCTTCCGTGACCGACGCGCACATTCCCGACAAGCCCGCCCTGGAGGGTCTCGAGCAGAAGTGGGATGCCGCGTGGACCCAGCAGGGCACGTACCTGTTCGACAGGGTCCGCGCCGTGGAGGCCGGTCGTGGGGGCGTCTTCTCGGTCGACACCCCGCCGCCGACGGCCTCCGGGAGTCTCCACATCGGCCACGTCTTCAGCTACACGCACACCGATGTCAAGGTGCGCTTCGAGCGCATGCGTGGCAAGACCGTGTTCTACCCGATGGGGTGGGACGACAACGGCCTGCCCACCGAGCGGCGCGTGCAGAACTATTACGGGGTGCGCTGCGACCCGTCCCTGCCGTACGACGCGGGCTTCGCCCCGCCCTACGAGGGAGGCGACAACAAGTCGAGCAAGGCCGCCGACCAGGTGCCCATCAGCCGCCGCAACTTCATCGAGCTGTGCGAGCGCCTGACGGTCGAGGACGAGAAGACCTTCGAGGCGCTGTGGCGCTCCCTCGGCCTGAGCGTGGACTGGACCCAGACCTACCGCACGATCTCCGACGAGACGATGCGCAGCAGCCAGCTGGCGTTCCTGCGTAACCTGGAGCGCGGCGAGGCCTACCAGGCACTGGCTCCGACCCTCTGGGATGTCGATTTCCGTTCCGCGATCGCCCAGGCCGAGCTCGAGGATCGCGATCAGCCCGCGGCCTACCACCGCCTCGCCTTCCACGGCGCGGACGGAGACGTCTTCATCGAGACCACGCGCCCCGAGCTTCTGCCGGCGTGCGTCGCACTCGTGGCGCACCCCGACGACGAGCGCTACCAGGCGCTCTTCGGATCGACCGTGCGCACGCCCCTGTTCGACGTGGAAGTGCCCGTGCTCGCCCACCCGCTCGCCCAGCCCGACAAGGGCTCGGGCATCGCGATGATCTGCACCTTCGGTGACGTCACCGACATCATCTGGTGGCGCGAACTCGACCTCCCCAACCGCACGATCATCGGCCGCGATGGCCGGGTCCTCGCCGATGCCCCCGATGTGATCGAGACGGATGCGGCGAAGGCCGCGTACGCGGAGCTGGCCGGCAAGACCGTGTTCAGTGCGAAGAAGCGCATCGTGGAGTTGCTGCAGGAATCCGGCGACATGATCGGCGACCCCAAGCCCTTCACCCATGCGGTGAAGTTCTTCGAGAAGGGCGACCGGCCGCTGGAGATCGTCTCCACGCGCCAGTGGTACCTCCGCAACGGCGCCCGCGATGCCGCACTGCGTGAGCGTCTCATCGCGCTCGGCCAGGAGATCGCGTGGCATCCCGACTTCATGCGGGTCCGCTACGAGAACTGGACGAACGGGCTCACCGGCGACTGGCTCGTGTCGCGCCAGCGTTTCTTCGGGGTTCCGATCCCGGTCTGGTACGGCCTGGACGAGAACGGCGACCGCGACTACGACCGGGTGCTGACCCCCGACGCCGCGGCACTCCCGGTCGACCCCACCACCGACGTCCCCCCCGGCTACACCGAAGGCCAGCGCGGCGTGCCGGGCGGGTTCGACGCCGAACGCGACATCTTCGACACGTGGGCCACGTCGTCCCTCACGCCGCAGCTGGCCGGCGGATGGCAGCGGGACGAGGAGCTGTGGAACACCGTCGCCCCGTTCGACCTTCGCCCGCAGGGCCAGGACATCATCCGCACGTGGCTCTTCTCCACCCTGCTGCGCAGCGCACTGGAGGACGGCCGGGCGCCCTGGTCGGATGCGGCGATCTCCGGCTTCATCGTCGACCCCGACCGCAAGAAGATGTCGAAGTCGAAGGGGAACGTGGTCACCCCGGCCGACATCCTCGTCCAGCACGGTTCCGACGCGGTCCGCTACTGGGCGGCGTCGAGCAGGCTCGGCACCGATGCGGCGTTCGATCCGCAGAATCCCACGCAGATCAAGATCGGCCGACGTCTGGCCATCAAGCTGCTCAACGCCGCCAAGTTCGTCCTGTCCTTCCCTGTCCCCGAGGGGGCGGAAGTGACCCACGCGCTGGATGCCTCGATGCTGGCCACCCTCGACGGGGTCGTGCACGAGGCGACGAAGGCGCTGGAGGCCTACGACCACGCCCGCGCCCTCGAGGTGACGGAGTCGTTCTTCTGGACGTTCTGCGACGACTACCTCGAGCTGGTCAAGGAGCGTGCGTACGACCGCACCGACGTCGGCCAGGCCTCCGCGGCCCTGGCCCTCCGTCTCGCGCTGTCGACGCTCCTCCGCCTCTTCGCCCCGGTGCTGGCCTTCGCGGCGGAGGAAGCCTGGTCGTGGTTCAACGACGGTTCGGTGCACACCGCCCCGTGGCCGGAGCCAATCGCCCCCGACCAGACCACGACGGGGGGCACGGCCGGTGACCCTGCGGTGCTGGCCGCCGTGGGCGAGGCGTTGATCGGGATTCGCCGCGCCAAGACCGAGGCCAAGGTCTCGCAGAAGACGCCGGTGGATGCGATCACCCTGGCGGGACCGTCCGCGGATGCGTTGCGTCTCGCGGAGGGCGACCTCCGCGCCGTCGGACGCATCGCCTCCCTCACGTTCGTGGATGCCGACACCACGGCGGTCCTCGACATCCAACTCGCCACGCAGGAGAACTGATGCAACTCGGAACCCGTTGGACCTTCGGCGACACTCCGCCCGCTGCCGTGCCCGAGGCGCTGCACGCACAGATCGCGGCGGTGGAGCGGCTGCTTCCGGCAGACCAGCTCGCTCACCAGCCCGCGCCGCGCTGGACGTTGACCTGGCTGGAACACCGCCCCGTCGCCGAACTGGACACCGGTGTGATCGTCACGGTCGACCCGAACGGCGAGGTCGTCGTGCGCAAGGACGACGACACCGGCATCTCTTAGTCGTCCTCGACCGCCGGGGCGCCGGCCTCGGCCCCGGCTTCCCGCGTTCCGCGGATGAGGAGCCGGGCGGAGCCCAGCGTCGTGATGAGGACCAACGCGGCGGCGACAACGAACGGCAGCCGCAGATCGACGCGCGCCACGACGCCCCCGAGCACGGTGGCGACGGGGAAGAGTCCCCATGTCAGCATTCGGATCACCCCCAGCACCCGTCCGAAGAGCATCGGCGGCACGATCTGCTGTCGAAGGGCGGCCCAGGGGACGTTCCAGAGCGACACCGCGAAGGCGAACACGGCGAAGGACACGACCGCGACGACCACCCCTGGCGCCAGCCAGATCGCTGTCATCCCCGCCACGGCCACGAGGTTCGCGCCCAGCATGACCGGGCCGCGGCCGAAGCGGCGCACGAACCATGCCGCGAGGACCGACCCGAGGATGGCGCCCACTCCCAGGCCCGCCGTGACGAACCCGATTGCCCCGGGGGCGACCCCCTGTTCGTCGAGGAAGTACAGCAGCGTCGTCGCCTGCGCGAAGCTGAACGCCGAACCGAGGACTGAGACGAACACGACCATGGCCCGGAGGTAGCGGTGCCGCGCGAGATAGCGGAGAGCGTCGCGCGTCGGGACTCGCGCGGGGGGCGCAGGGACCGCGCCCGGGACCAAGGGCGGTTCAACCGAGGGCGATTCAGCCGTGGGCAGCGAAGGGGCCTGGCGGAGCGGTCGCGCGGCCGTCAACGGCAGGAAGAGGGCGAGGACCACCGGCACGAGATATCCGGCCGCTCCGAACCACAGCGGCAGCGCGAGCGCGACGGCGTACAGGACTCCCGCCATGGGCGTCGCCACGAAATTGTCGATCGTGCCCTGCGCAGCCTGGATGCGCCCGTTGGCGCGCTCGAGCTGATCGCGGCGAACGACGCTGGGGACGACGGCGTTGGTGGCGTTGTCGAAGAGCGTCTCGCCGACCCCGAACAGAAGGGTGCCGATCATCAGGGCGGCCACCGTCATGTCGCCGGTCGCTCCGAGAACCGCCAGCCACAGCGCGGCCGCGCCCCGCAGCCCATTCGCCGCGGCCATCACCATCCGCCGATCGAAGCGGTCGACGACCATGCCGGCGGGAAGGCCGAACACGAGCCAGGGCAGGAAGGCGAGGGCGCCGAACAGGGAGATGATCAGCGGGTCGCTCGTGAGGGTGGTCGCGATCAACGGCACCGCGGTGCGCCCCACCCCGTCCGCGAAATTGCTGAAGGCCGCTGCGCTCCAAAGCTTGCCGAAGTCTCGCCCCAGGCCGTCGCCAGCGAGAGCAGTCATGTCAGGATCCTCCGGTGATACCGTCAGCGGAATGCGTGCGCGCACTCGCATGCAAGACAAGCTCTGCATCGCCCTTGCACATTCCCGTTCGGCGCGCACCCGCCACCGGGAACGCGGCCGGGTCTGGCTACGCTGGCGGGATGGATCGCACCAACCTCCTCCTCACGGCCAGCGGCCTGCCCCACGGACTCCCCGATTACGCCGCCATTCGGGCCGACGACTATCTGCCGGCGTTCCAGGAGGCCATGGCCGCACAACGCTCCGCGGTGGACGCGATCGCCGGAGCGGCTGAGCCGCCCACGTTCGAGAACACCCTGCGCGCCCTGGAGGACAGCGGTGAGATGCTGGACCGCGTCGCCCGCACGTTCTACACCGTGTCGTCCGCGGACGCGAGCGTGGAGATCCAGGACATCGAAGAGACGCTCGCCCCGCTGATGTCCGCGCACCAGGACTCCATCGCGCTCGATGCGGACCTGTTCGCCCGCATCCAGACCATTCACGACGGCCTCGGCGACCTCGACCTCACCGACGAGCAGCGGTACCTCGTGCAGCGCCGATTCCGGGAGATGTCACGTGCCGGCGCAGGCCTGAGCGATGACGAGAAGTCGCAGCTCATGGACATCAACCGGCGCCTGTCGGTGCTGACGACGACGTTCGAGAAGAACCTCCTGGCCGACACCAACGACCTCGCCGTCGTGTTCGACGACGCCGCAGAACTCGATGGCCTGTCGGACGGGGAGCTCTCCGCGGCCGCGCAAGCCGGTGCCGATCGCGGACTTCCCGGAAAGTACGTCGTCACGCTGACGCTGTTCACCGGCCACCCGTATCTGTCCGCCCTGACCGTCCGCGAGAGCCGCCGACGGCTCCTCGAGGCCTCGCGCGCCCGTGGCATCCGGGGCAATGCCAACGACAACCGCGGCGTGCTGCACGAGATCGCACGGCTGCGCGCGGAACGTGCGCACCTGCTGGGATACCCCAGCCACGCCGCCTACGTCACCGCCGACCAGACGGCAGGGTCGCCCGAGGCCGTCCACGCGATGCTTCGCCGGCTCGCTGTGCCCGCCGCCCGCAACGCCCGGCGAGAGGAGCAGAAGCTGCAGGAGCTCCTCGACCACGAACCGAGTACGTTCACCCTCGAGGCGCACGACTGGGCGTTCTACACCGAGAAGGTGCGCGCGGCGGAGTACGACCTCGATCGCACGGCGCTGCGTCCCTGGTTCGAGGCGGAACGCGTGCTCACGGACGGGGTCTTCTTCGCGGCCGAGCGCCTCTACGGCGTCCGGTTCCGCGAGCGGGCAGATCTGACCGCGTACCACCCGGACGCCCGTGTGTTCGAGGTGTTCGAGCCCGACGGCTCGTCGCTGGGGTTGTACATCCTCGACCTGTACACACGCGAGACCAAGCGGGGCGGGGCGTGGATGAACTCCATCGTCGTGCAGTCCGACCTCCGGCGCACGACTCCGGTCGTCGTCAACAACCTCAACGTCGCCAAGCCCGCGGCGGGAACCCCGACCCTCCTCACCCTGGATGAGGTGACCACCCTCTTCCACGAGTTCGGCCACGCGCTGCACGGGCTGTTCGCCCGGGTCACGTATCCGCACTTCGGAGGAACCGCCGTATTCCGGGATTTCGTCGAGTTCCCCAGTCAGGTGAACGAGATGTGGATCTTCGAGCCGGAGATCCTCGCCAACTACGCCCGGCATGCGGACTCGGGCGAGCCGCTGCCCGCCGACGTGGTGGACCGCCTGCACGCGTCGGAGGCGTTCAATCAGGGCTTCGCGACGAGCGAGTACCTCGCCGCGTCCTGGATCGACCAGGCGTGGCACGCACTGTCGGCGCGAGATGCGTCCGCAGACGTCGATGTGAGCACCTTCGAGCAGGCGGCGTTGGCCGACATCGGCCTGGACAACCCGGTCATTCCGCCGCGGTACGCCTCCTCGTATTTCCAGCACGTGTTCTCCGGAGGGTACAGCGCCGGGTACTACTCGTACATCTGGAGCGAGGTGCTCGATGCCGACACCGTCGAGTGGTTCCGGGAGAACGGCGGTCTCCGCCGCGAGAACGGCGATCGCTTCCGCGCGCGACTGCTCGGCGTCGGTGGCTCCAAGGACCCACTCGAGGCGTACCGCGATTTCCGCGGGCGGGATGCGGAGATCGAGCCGCTCCTGGAACGACGCGGGCTGACCGACTGACGCGGGCGGCGCCTACCGTAGCGTGCGGGCAGGCGCCTCCGGAGAGGCGTGTTCACACGGTAGGAGCGGCCGCCGACATCGCGCGCGAAGGTCAGGCGGTCTTGCGCTTCTGGTGCAACACGAGCGTGGGGGTCGCGCCTTCCTCGACGGAGGCCTGCGTGATGATCACCTTCGCCACGTCGTCGGCGGAGGGGATGTCGAACATGATCGGCCCGAGCACGTCTTCGAGGATCGCGCGGAGCCCGCGGGCTCCGGTCTTGCGCCCGACGGCGAGGTCGGCGATGGCGCGGAGCGCATCCTGCTCGAATTCGAGCTGCACGCCGTCGATCTCGAACATCCGCTGGTACTGCTTGACCAGCGCGTTCTTGGGACCGGTGAGGATCTCCATGAGCGCGTCCTGGTCGAGGGGGTGGACCGACGCCACGACGGGAAGGCGCCCGATGAACTCGGGGATGAGGCCGAACTTGTGCAGGTCTTCCGGCAGCACCTCTCCGAAGAGGTTCTGGTCGCCGTCCTTGTCGTAGAGCGGCGCACCGAAACCGACGCCGTGCTTGCCGACCCGCGAGGAGATGATGTCCTCCAGGCCCGCGAAAGCGCCGGCCACGATGAACAGCACGTTCGTCGTGTCGATCTGGATGAACTCCTGATGAGGATGCTTGCGGCCACCCTGGGGCGGCACCGAGGCGACCGTACCCTCGAGGATCTTCAGCAGCGCCTGCTGCACGCCCTCGCCGGAGACATCGCGGGTGATGGAGGGGTTCTCCGCCTTGCGGGCGATCTTGTCGACCTCGTCGATGTAGATGATGCCCGTCTCGGCACGCTTGGTGTCGAAATCCGCGGCCTGGAGGAGCTTGAGGAGGATGTTCTCGACGTCCTCGCCGACGTAGCCTGCCTCGGT
This sequence comes from Microbacterium sp. Z11_20, assembly GCF_057197605.1. Classification (NCBI taxonomy): domain Bacteria; kingdom Bacillati; phylum Actinomycetota; class Actinomycetes; order Micrococcales; family Microbacteriaceae; genus Microbacterium; species Microbacterium sp. Z11_20. The sequence continues at coordinate 852,474 of NZ_JBXVOQ010000001.1, forward strand.
GAGCGCCGTCGCGTCGGCGACCGCGAAGGGGACGTTCAGGCGCTTGGCCAGCGTCTGGGCCAGGTAGGTCTTGCCGCACCCGGTCGGGCCGAGCAGGAGGATGTTGCTCTTGGCGATGTCGACGTCCTCGGCGCGCTGTTCCGCGGACTGCAGGGTGCCGTGCGCACGGATGCGCTTGTAGTGGTTGTAGACCGCGACTGACAGGGCGCGCTTGGCGGCATCCTGCCCGACCACGTACTCCTCCAGGAAGGAGAAGATCTCGCGAGGCTTGGGAAGGTCGAACTCCGAGACGACACCGGCGGAGGACTCCGCCATCCGCTCCTCGATGATCTCGTTGCACAGCTCGACGCACTCGTCGCAGATGTAGACGCCGGGTCCGGCGATCAACTGCTGGACCTGCTTCTGGCTCTTTCCGCAGAAGGAGCACTTGAACAGGTCGGCGCTCTCACCGATGCGTGCCATCCGGCTCTCCTCTACAGGGCGGTCGTTCAGGGTGGTTCGAGCCTAACCGCTGCAGCGGACATCGGAGCGTATTGGGACGGCCCGTATCAGCGCACCGTGCGCGGGAACGCCGAAGCCCCCGTCGACGTACGACGGGGGCTTCGGATCGGATCAGCGGGTGAGGGCTGCCGGGGTGCGCTTGCGGGTCGTGAGGACCTGGTCGACCAGTCCGTACGTGACGGCCTCCTCGGAGGAGAGGATCTTGTCACGGTCGATGTCCTTGTTGACCTCTTCCTGCGTGCGGTTGGAGTGCTTCGCGAGCGTCTCCTCCAGCCAGGTGCGCATGCGCATGATCTCCTGCGCCTGGATCTCGATGTCCGAGGCCTGGCCGTGGCCGGCCTCGCCCATCGCAGGCTGGTGGATCAGGATGCGGGCGTTCGGAAGCGCCAGGCGCTTGCCCGGCGCGCCGGCAGCCAGCAGCACCGCGGCCGCGGAAGCGGCCTGGCCGAGCACGACGGTCTGGATCTGCGGCGAGACGTACTGCATCGTGTCGTAGATCGCGGTCATCGCGGTGAAGGATCCGCCCGGCGAGTTGATGTACATGATGATGTCGCGGTCGGGGTCCTGGCTCTCCAGAACCAGGAGCTGCGCCATCACGTCGTCCGCGGATGCATCGTCCACCTGGACACCCAGGAAGATGACGCGGTCCTCGAACAGCTTGTTGTACGGGTCCTGACGCTTGTAGCCGTAGGCCGTACGCTCCTCGAACTGCGGGAGGACGTACCGGCTGCCGGGCGACTGCAGCGCCTGCGGGTTCACGCCGCCGAAAGTGGGGGTCTGCATATCGGGAATGTCCTTACTCTCTCGACGCGGGTCTCAGGCAGCCGGTCCGCTGTCGGCGGTGCCGCCGCCACCGATGACGTCGGTCGCGGATTCACGGATGTGGTCGACGAAGCCGTACTCCAGCGCCTGCTGGGCGCTGAACCAGCGGTCACGGTCGCCGTCGGCGTTGATCTGCTCGACCGGCTTGCCGGTCTGAGCTGCGGTGATCTCGGCGAGCCGCCTCTTCATGTCGAGGATGAGCTGCGCCTGGGTCTGGATGTCGCTGGCGGTGCCGCCGAAGCCGCCGTGCGGCTGGTGGAGCAGGACGCGGGCGTTCGGCGTGATGTACCGCTTGCCCTTGGTGCCGCTGGTCAGCAGCAGCTGCCCCATCGAGGCGGCCATGCCGATGCCGACGGTCACGATGTCGTTCGGGACGAACTGCATCGTGTCGTAGATGGCCATGCCGGCGGTGATGGAGCCGCCCGGCGAGTTGATGTAGAGGTAGATGTCCTTCTCGGAGTCTTCGGCAGCCAGCAGAAGGATCTTGGCGCAGATCTCGTTCGCGTTGTCGTCGCGCACCTCTGAGCCGAGCCAGATGATGCGGTCTCTCAGCAGCCGGTCGAAGACGCTTGTTGCGACCAGGGGTTCGGGCATGTGTGCTCCTGTTTCCGTTCGATCTGGCTTCGAATCTACCGGCGCCATTTGACCCCGGTACGCGTGTTCGCCGTGGGCAGATCAGCCGTGCCCCCAGCGCCGTGAATGGCGGATGCCCCGGCCCCGCGTGTGCGCGGAGACCGGGGCATCCGGAAAGGGTCTTACTCGGCGGCGTCGGCCTTCTTCTTCGCCGGGGCGCGCTTCTTCTTGGCCGGCTTCTCCTCGGCCTCGATCACCTCGTCGGCCTCGGCGGCCGCATCCGCGATCTCCTGGGCCTCCTCGACGACCTCGTCCTCGGGGTCCGACTCGGTCTCCTCGACGGCCACGAAGCCGCTGAGGTCCACCGGGTTGCCGTTGGTGTCGACGACGTTCACCCGGCCGAGCGCCACGGCGAGGGCCTTGTTGCGCGCGACCTCGCCCATGATCGCGGGCAGCTGGTTGCCCTGCTGCAGCGCGTCGACGAACTCCTGCGGCGCCATGCCGTACTGCGCGGCCGACTGGATGAGGTACTGGGTCATCTCGTCCTGGGAGACCTGCACGTTCGCCTCTTCGGCGACCTTGTCCAGCAGCATCTGCGTGCGGAACTGCTTCTCGCTGGCCTCGGCCACCTCGGCGCGGTGCACGTCGTCTTCGAGCCGGTTCTCGTTCTCGAGGTGGGTGCGCACCTCGTCTTCGATCAGCTGCGGCGGCACGGGGATCTCCACCTGCGCGAGGAGCTCGTCCACGAGCTTGTCGCGCGCGGCCGAACCCTGCGTGAAGGTGGACTGCTGGCCGACGCGGTCCTTGAGGCTCTCGCGGAGTTCCGCGATCGTGTCGAACTCGCTCGCTACCTGCGCGAAGTCGTCGTCGGCCTCGGGGAGCTCGCGCTCCTTCACGGCGGTGACGACGAGGGCGACCTCGGCCTCTTCGCCGGCGTGGTCGCCACCGACGAGCTTCGAACGGAACGTGGTCTCCTCGCCGGCCGTCAGCGACTCGATGGCCTCGTCGATGCCCTCGAGCAGCTCGCCGGAGCCGACTTCGTACGACACGCCTTCGGCGCGGTCGATCTCGGCGCCGTCGATCGTGGCGACGAGGTTCAGTTCGACGAAGTCACCGGTAGCGGCGGGGCGGTCGACGGTCACCAGCGTGCCGAAGCGGCCGCGCAGGCGGTCGAGCTCCTCGTCGATCGCGGCCTCGTCCACCTCCACCGCATCCACAGTGACCGTGATGCCCTCGTAGGCGGGCAGGTCGAACTCGGGGCGCACGTCCACCTCGACGTCGACGATGAGGTCGCCGGAGTAGTCCTTCAGCTCCGGCAGCTCGACGATCTCGGCGTTGGGACGGCCGATCACCCGCAGGTTCTGGGCCTCGACGGCCTCGCGGTAGAACTTGTCCAGTCCCTCGTTGACGGCGTGCTCCATGACCGCGCCGCGACCGATGCGCTGGTCGATGATCGGAGCCGGCACCTTTCCCTTGCGGAAGCCGGGGATCTGCACGTCCTGCGCGATGTGCTCGTACGCGTGCGCGATGCTGGGCTTGAGCTCGTCGGGTGAGACCGTGATGTGCAGCTTCACCCGCGTCGGGCTGAGCTTCTCGACGGTGCTGTTGACCATGCCTTTTCGTTCTCCTCGTGCTGGTCCGCGCGCAGAAGCGGCGGTCATAGGTCTGGGTCGTGGGGTATCTCGTCGGGGCGACAGGATTTGAACCTGCGGCCTCCCGCTCCCAAAGCGGGCGCTCTACCAAGCTGAGCTACGCCCCGGGCGGTGCGCACGTGCGCGCACGACGAACATCCCCCCGAAGTCTAGTCGATCCGGCCGTGGCGGGTCTGTGCACCCCGGGCTTGACAGCGCCCTCCGGCTGCGCACCACCCCGGCATCCGATTCATCCGTGCGCGGCAGGCGTCGCGGGTCGGAGGGTGGTCTCGCGTTCCGTTAGACTCGGGATGCTGCGGCGTGAGCCGTTGCGGGGATGTAGCTCAATGGTAGAGCCTCAGTCTTCCAAACTGATGGTGCGGGTTCGATTCCCGTCATCCCCTCCACATCTCGCGTGCGCCGCCACACGGCGCGCCGCATCCCCCTACGGTGGCGGTCGGTATCGTCCCATCGGATGATGTGCCGCCGAGCGCCCGCGCCTTAGCGTCAGAGCATGGACGTCTTCGCGCTGTTCCACCCCTCCGCGCACGATGCGCGGCTGGACTGGCAGAGCCGGCAGCAGCTCCCGGCACCCGTCCCCTCGCCAGGCGAGGGTGAGCGGCCCGGCGAGATCCGGGACGGACGCATCGTCATCGAGGTCCCCCCTCGCAGCTGACGCCGATCGGCCAGTCCGCCACGGCGGATGACGTCGGAGGATCGCACCAAGGTCGGAGGATTTCCGGCTGATGCTCCGACCACGGTCAGAACCTCCGGCCTCTGTCAGGCCCGGTCGAGTACTCCTACACGGCGGGTGAGGCGAGCCCCGCTTAGCGCTGCCCCGGCGCGCCCCGCTCCCGTCGGAGGATCGGACGAAGGTCGGAGGATCTCCGGCTGATGCTCCGACGAAGGTCAGAACCTCCGACCTCCGTCAATCCCGCTCGAGCACGGCGACGAAGCTCTCCGGCAGGACGACGTTCTCCGGTGCGCCGGCGAAGAAGCCCGCGACCTGATCGGGCGTGTAGCCGGCGATGCCGCATCCGACCTCCGTCACGAGGAACCGCAACTCCGGATGCTGCCGGGCGACGTCGAGGAACCTCGCGGCCTGCTCCGCGAAGACCCGCAGGCCCGACATCGTGTCGATGCCGTACGACTGACCCTGCAGCCCTTCGGACTGGCCCCAGATCGCACCGAAGCGGTCGTACGCGAAGCGTGCCGCTCCCCCGCCGTGGGCGCCGGACGCGTTCGAACCGAAGACGAAGACCTCGCCGGGCTGCAGCGAATCGATGCGCATGGCGCGAGGTTACGGCGCGCTCGATGCGGCGTCCACCGCGGCGGTATGGGTGCGCACATGGCCGCGGTAGATGTCGGCGTTCGCCCGGAGGCGCGCACGCTCCTGCGCCGTCAGCTCACGCCGTACTTTGGCGGGCACACCGGCCACGAGGGAGCCGTCGGGGATGACCGCGCCCTCGAGCACGACCGCTCCGCCGGCGATGAGGCAGCCGGCTCCGATGACGGCGCCGGAGAGGATGACGCTTCCCATGCCGATGAGCGAACCGTCCCCGATCGTGCAGCCGTGCACCACGGCGTTGTGTCCCACGGAGACGTTCTCGCCGATGCGCACCGGGTAGTCCGCATCCACGTGTACCGACACGTTGTCCTGCAGGTTGCTCCCGGCGCCGACGGTGATCGGCGCGCTGTCGGCCCGCAGCACGGCGTTGTACCAGACGCTCGCCTCGCCGGCGAGTGTCACGTCGCCGATCACGCGCGCGCCGGGGGCGACGAAGGCGGAAGCGTCCACCGCGGGGGCGGCGCCGGGGAGGGCGAGAACGGTGGCGTCGGCGGCGATCGTCATGGTGCGAGCCTAGCGAGGCGACGCGAGCGCGCCCGCGACGGCCCCCGTGATCCAGGGAGCCAGGGTGTCGGCGAACGTCACGGTCAGGTGGTCCTGATCCCGGTACACGTTCGCGCCGCCCACGACCGGTGAGCACGAGTCGTCGGTGCAGTAGACATCGGTGAAGTCCAGCAGCGTGACCCCGTCGGCCCCCTCCGCCGCCGCACGGAGCGGGTCATCGGCCACCAGGACGTCCGCGCGCGGGGCGTCGCACGTGGCGGCGTCCCGCGTGCGCAGGCACTTGTTCGGGTCGGTCTCCCACACGGGGTTGTCCACCACGGTGATCACGGGGATGCCCCGATCGGTCATGGTGGCCCATGCCTCGCGGTAGCCGGCCACGGCCGCCTCGTACGACGAGTCGTACCCGGCAGAGGAGTACGGCGTCGTGGCGAGGGCCGCGGTGAAGACGGCGTCCACGTCGGCGCGCTCCAACTCGGCTCCGACCTCGTCCCGCCACTGGGTGCAGGCCTGCCCGAACGCACCGGGCGTCGCCAGCGGCGTGGTGTTCCACGGGCAGGCACCCTTGAAGAACGTCGTCAGGCGCCACCCCTCGCGCTCGGCGATGCGCTGGAAGGTCGGCAGCAGCTGGTACGCGTGGCTGTCGCCGACGAGCGCGACGGTGGGAGCATCCGGGGCGTCCGAACCGAACTCGCACGACACGGCCTCCGCGTTGTTCAGCTGCACGAAGCACTGCTCGTCCGCGGGGCGGTCCACACCCGCGAAGCCGGTGGAGGGCAGGATCGTGTCCTCCCAGTCGGTCGCCGCGCACTGCGGCTCCAGCACCGCGGCGGCCCCGAAGCAGGCGGGCGGGTCGTCGCGCAGTTGCTCGAGCGCCTGCACGCCGTCACGGTACGCCGGCGCGTTCACCGCCCACGCCGTCCCCGCCACGGCCCCCACCAGCACCATCGCGGCCAGCGACGACCACAGCGTCACCCGCGCCGGGCGCGATGTCAGCGCACGCCACGACCGGGCCGGATCCTCCACGAACCTCTTGGTCAGCCAGGCGAGCACGAAACACAGCACGAGCAGCGCGACGCGATGATAGATCGTCAGGCCCCAGAACGGCACCGACGGGGCGATGACGATCAGCGGCCAGTGCCACAGGTACAGCGAGTACGAGATGTTGCCGACGAACTGCGCGGGCCGCAGCGACAGGATGCGCGTCGGGTACCACCAGCGCCGGGTGTTGGAGGCGGCGATGATCGCGGCGGCCCCGAGGGTGGGAAGCGCCGCGGCGTAGCCGGGGAACGGGGTCTGACCGTCGAAGCGGAACGCCACGAACAGCAGCACGAGGATGCCGCCCCAGCCGAGAACGAAGCTGATCACCGGATGCTCCACCCGCAGCAGCGGGACGAGGGCGAGCATGGCGCCCACACCGAACTGCCACATCCGACCGAAGGTGACGAAGTAGGCCGGCGCCGGGTCGGTGAGGGTGAACACGACGCAGAACACGAAGGAGGCGAGGGAGACCGCTCCGAGGACGACGAGCACCGTGCGGGCCGTGCGTCCGCGGAACCACTTCACCGCCATCCATGCGGCCAGCAGCATCAGCAGCGGCCACATCACATAGAACTGCTCCTCCAGCGACAGCGACCAGTAGTGCTGCACGGTGGTGGGTTCGCCCCCGTGGCCGAGGTAATCGGCCGAGGTGAATGCGAGGAACCAGTTCTCCACGTAGAACGTCGACGCGAGGATCTCCTGCACCTCGTTCGGGAGCGCGGACGTCGGCGTCAGGTACGGCGACAGCGCAGCGATCGCGCAGAAGAGGAGGACGAGGAGCGAGGCCGGGAGCAGGCGCCGCGCCCGGCGCGCCCAGAACTGACCGAGCCGGACCGTGCCGGTGGCGGTGAGCTCGCGCATGAGGTGGCCGGTGATGAGGAAGCCGGAGATGACGAAGAAGATGTCCACGCCCACGTACCCGCCCGGGAGGCGCCCGGGCCAGAAGTGGTAGAGCACCACGAACAGCACCGCGATGGCGCGCAGCCCCTGCACGTGCGGCAGGAAGCGGGCCGGTTCGGCGTGCTCGGGCGACCGGTCGGCGGGCAACCGGCGGCGCACCTCGGCGGGTTCGCCGAGATTCTGGGGCACGGGAGCAGGATCGGCGGAGGGCACCTCTCGACGGTAGTCGACCCGGCGCACGGTGCCGGGATTTCCGCGCGTTCACGCGGGTGTAAGCCGAGCCTTGGCTTGCTTGCGGAATGTCGGGCGCTGAGTAGCGTTGACGCCAGTGGGCCCGCCCTGGGGCTCCGAGGAGGACATATGAGCAACGTAGAGACCCCGACCGCCACCACCGCCGACACCACGATGGCCGCCGCGACCGCGCAGTTCCTCTCCCCCGTCGTGCTCGGCCTCGAAGCCCTCGTCGTCAACGGCAAGCAGGCGCACTGGCACGTGCGCGGATCCAACTTCGTCGGCGTGCACGAGCTGCTCGACACGATCGTCGCGCACGCTCAGGAGTGGGCCGACCTCGCCGCCGAACGCATCGTCGCCCTCGGCCTTCCCGTGGACTCGCGGCTGCAGACCGTCGCGGCCAAGGCGAAGGAGACCGCTGTGCCGGCGGGCTTCGCCCCGTCCGACGTCATCATCCGCGCCGTCATCTCCGACATCGATGCCGTGCTGGTCGAGCTGCAGGCGGCGATCGACGGACTGGACGAGTTCGACCTGTCGACGCAGGACGTCGCGATCGAGATCAAGCGGGGCCTCGACAAGGACCGCTGGTTCCTGTTCGCGCACCTCGCCGCGTAACGCCTTCCGTACGAAGCCCCCGGTCGCACCGGGGGCTTCGTCGTCTCACGCGCTGTGCGTGACGCGCCCGGCCAGGAGCGTCGCCCGCACGCGCATCGCCCGCATCCCCGACTCGTCCACCGTCCGCGGGTCGCCCTCGCACAGGGCGAGGTCGGCGAGACCGCCCGGTTCCACGCGCGCGCCGCGGGTGGAACCGCCCGCCGTGGATGCGGCCAGCGCGGTGTCCACGTCGATCCCCTCGTACAGCTGCCACGGGTCGCGGCCACCTCGCGTGCGGAAGACGGCCCCCGCGATCGCCGCCCACGGGTCCAGCGGCGATACCGGCGCGTCCGACCCGAATCGCAGATTGGCACCGGCGTCGGCGAGCGAGCGCAGCGGGTAGGGCTGGGCCGTCTGATCCGCCCACAGCGTGTCGGTCAGATCGCGATCATCCAGGGCGTGCTCGGGCTGCACGCTCGCCGCGACCCCCAGGCGCGCGAACCGCGGGATGTCCGCACGCGCGACGAGCTGCGCGTGCTCGATCGAACCGGTCGCGCCGGTGAGTGCGAACGCGTCCAGCGCGGAGGTGTTGGCGACATCGCCGATCGCGTGGACGGCGCAGGCGAGGCCGGCGCCGGTCGCCCGGGTCATCAGCTCCCGCAGCGCCTCCGCGCCCACCGTCAGGGTGCCGTGATCGCCGTCCGGGTACGCGTGGGAGCACGCCGCTGTGCGGGTGCCGAGCGATCCGTCCGTGATCACCTTCAGGCCCCCGACGCGCACCAGCCCGGAGGTACTCCCCGGCACCGGGTCGCCGGTGCGCAGTCCCTCCGCGACGGCCGCGTCGAGGTGCTCGGGATAGATCCCGTACGAGACCCGGAGGCGGTCGAATCCCGCGGCGACCCGACGTACCCACGCCGCGTGGTTCCAGGCCATGTCCAGGTCGACGATCCCGACGACACCGCGCGAGGCGGCTTCCTGGGCGATCGCGGCGACGTGGCGGTCGGAGGTCGCAGCATCCACGGCGTTCAATCGCCGGCAGATCTCGAAGGCGTCCTCCTCGCGGAGCATGCCCGCGGCATCGGCCGGCAGACCCTCACGGCGGAGGGCGGCGGAGTTCAGCCACACGCTGTGCACGTCCGCGTTGATCAGGTAGGTCGGGATGTCGCCGGTGGCCGCATCGAGCACCTCCAGGGTCGGGGCATCCGGCCAGAACGCGTCGCGGAAGCCCGTGCCGACGCGGCGACCCCCCGTCTGCGGCGCCGCCCCCATGACCGCTGCCGCTTCGGCTGCCGAGCCGGTCTCCCTCAGCGGCACGCGCACCGCCACCATCGCGGCCTGGAGCACGTGGACGTGATGGTCCCACAGTCCGGGAACGAGCCACCCGCCCTCCCCCTCGATGACGGCACCGACCGACGGCAGAGCGCCGGTGGGCGCGATGTCGCGGATGCGACCGCCGGCGAGGAAGACATCGACCGGTTCGTCGTCCACGAGCATTTCGCGTCCGGCGCCGGCCACACGCACGCCACGGAGCGTGCCGATCTGCTCGCCGATCATGCGCCGACACGCCCGGCAACGGTGGGGTCATCCGTCATCACGGAGCTCGGGTTCTGCCGCATGCCCCCAGCCTATTTGCGCGCTCGCCGCCCCACGGTCAGCGCCCACCCGCCCCGAGAAACGACATTCCGGATGAGACACGACGCGCGGCGGTGCGTCTCATCCGGAACATCGTTTCTCGCCGAGGTTCAGGCCTGGCAGCTCGGGCACCAGTACAGGTTTCGGCCCGCGGCCTCCTCGACCACGATCGCGGTGCCGCAGATCCGGCAGGGCAGCCCGGCGCGGTGATAGACCCAGTGCCGGTCGTCGCGGCTCGCCATGGCGCGTCGGTACGCGTCGGGGTCGAGGTCGTCCATCGTCATCATCTGACCGGTCTCCACACCGATCGTCAGCAGCCGCACCCAGTCGCGCCAGAGTCCCCGCACGACCTCCTCCGGCACGTCGCGTCCGGGGATGTGCGGGTTCTGCCGGGCGCGGAAGAGCAGTTCAGCCCGGTACACGTTGCCGATGCCGCTGACCACCGACTGATCCATCAGCAGGAGCCCGATCGGGGTCGCCTTGCGGCGGACGGCGGAGACGAACCGCTCCTCACCTGCGGCGGCGCCGTCCACCAGCGGATCCGGGCCGAGCTTGGCGATCGACGCGGCGACCTCGTCGGGCGTCTGCAGGGCGCACGCCGTGGGGCCGCGGAGGTCGGCGCACGTCACGTCGGTGAGCAATCGCAGACGCACCTGGCCGACCACGGGAGGCGGCCACTCGGTCTCCTCCTGCATGCCGGTGGTCTGCTCGGACATGCGGATGCGGCCGCGCGCCTTGCGCGGGGCTCCGATGGAGGACAGCGAGTTCTCCCCGGCGCTGTCGAGGATCGGCGCAGCATCCGCCACGGAGGCCTCGTCGAGGTCGGTGCCCCGCTGGTTGGTCTGGCCCATCCGGCCGTTGGCCGATGCGATCGTGGGGTCGACGAGGATCTCGCCGGCGAAGTCCCACGCGCCGTACAGGCCGAGGTGCACGCGCAGCCACAGGTCGCCCTCGAACTCGAGGAACATCTGCTTTCCCACCGCACGGGCGGCGAGGGCGACGCGTCCGTCGAGCAGCGACGCGCCCTCGGCGAACCGCCCCTGGGGGCTGGATGCCGCCACCGGGCGCCCGACGAAATTGCGGTCGAACTGGCGAGCGATGCGGTGGACGGAATGCCCTTCGGGCATCAGCCTGCACCCGGTCGAACCAGCAGAGCGTCGAAGATCCTGAGGCAGGCCATCAGCCTGCACCCGGTCGAACCAGCAGAGCGTCGAAGATCCTGAGGCAGGCCATCAGCCTGCCTCAGGATCGAAGCTGTCACCATCCGCGAGCACGTCGGGGCCCCCGACGGTCGCGCGCGGGTCGGGAGCGAGCGCCCCGTCCAGCTCGAACGCGGCGATCTGTGCGATGCGCCGCATGTGCCGTTCTTCGTTGGAGAAGGGCGTGGCGATGAAGCGATCGATGAATGTGGCGGCCTCGTCGAAGGTGTGCTGACGGGCGCCGATCGCGATCACGTTCGCGTCGTTGTGCTCGCGGGCCAGTTCCGCCGTCGCGATGCTCCACACGAGGGCTGCGCGCACTCCGCGCACCTTGTTCGCGGCGATCTGCTCGCCGTTTCCCGATCCGCCGAAGACGACGCCCAGCGTTTCGATACCGTCCTCCTGATCGCGGACGACCGCCTGCGCCGCCCGGATGCAGAACGCCGGATAGTCATCGACGGCGTCGTACTCGACCGGCCCGTGGTCGATGATCTCGTGCCCCTGCGATGCGAGGTGGTGCTGCAGGTGCGTGGAGAAATCCAGACCCGCGTGGTCGGTGGCGATGTGGATGCGCATGCCAGTCATCCTAAGGAGCGACGCCGGCGGCAGCGGGCTTGAACCCCGCCCGCACGTTCTCGCAGCATCCCGGCCGGCAGACGTCGAACCACGGCCCCAAAGAGGTCGCGTGCGGGCGGTCGGCGGCGGGCGTGCCGCGAAGCCGCTCCTGGATGAGGTCGACGAGCCCGGACACGTACGCCGGTTCCACCCCCGGCGTCGGGGTGCGGACCGCACGCAGGCCGGCCTCGGCAGCGGCCTCCATCGCCTCGGTGTCGAGATCCCACAGCACTTCCATGTGGTCGCTGACGAAGCCGAGCGGCACGATCGCCACCGCGCTCACGCCCTGCTGGGGAAGCCCGGCGATGACGTCGTTGACATCGGGCTCCAGCCAGGGCTGGCTCGGCGGGCCCGAGCGTGATTGGTAGACGAGCTCCCACGAGACATCCGCGGTCGTCTCGGCGACCTCTGTCATCACCAGTTCCGCGACCGCGCGATGCTGCGCGGCGTACGCGCCGCCCTCGCCAAAGTCCACGTCCCGCGGCCCCGAACGCTGGGCGTCGGCGAGCGGGATGGAGTGCGTGGAGAACAGCACCCGGATGGCATCGGGGGCCACTCCCTCGGCGAGGAACCCCGCCACCGCCGTGCGCACACCCTCGACGAAGGTGGCGACGAAGCCGGGGTGGTCGAAGAACTGCCGCACCTTGTCGATCGTGACCGTCTCGCCCAGGCCCGTGGATTCGAGCACGCGGGCGAAGTCCTCGCGGTACTGCCGGCAGCTGGAGAAGGAGCTGTACGCGCTGGTGGCGATGGCCAGGAGCGTCGTGTCACCGGCGGCCGAGGCATCCTGCACCGCCTCCTCGAGATACGGACCCCAGTTGCGGTTGCCCCAGTACACCGGCAGGTCGAGGCCGCGTCGGGCGATCTCGGCCTCCAGCGCGGCCTTCAGCGCACGGTTCTGCGCGTTGATGGGGCTGACACCGTCGAAGTGGCGATAGTGGTGGGCCACTTCCTCGAGCCGTTCATCGGGGATACCGCGTCCACGGGTGACATTGCGCAAGAACGGGATGACGTCATCCTGCCCCTCCGGTCCCCCGAAGCCGGCGAGAAGGATCGCGTCATACGCCACGGGCTCCTCGACCCAGGGCAGCCCACTGCGCGCGGCACGGCTGGCGTACGGAACCTCGGCGGGTTCAAGGGGCGGTGGGGGGGCTTCGTGGGACACCCTCCCATCCTCTCACCGTCCACCGGGCCCTCGTCGGTCGCGCACGTCGACGCTAGGCTGGGGCGGTTGCCACCGGCGTCAGCAGCGCTGTTCGCGACATCCCGCCCTGACACCCCTGGGAGCTAGCACGTGCCTGGAGAGAACCTCACCCGCCTCGAAGCGCAGGAACGCCGCGCCGTCGTCGACACGCACTCGTACGAGGTCGCCCTCGATCTGACCCGCGGCGCCGAGACGTTCGGGTCGCGAACGGTCATCCGATTCGGCGCCGCCGAGGGTGCCGACACCTTCGTCGACCTCATCGCGCGCGAGGTGCACCGGATCACCCTCAACGGCCGGACGGTGGAGACCAGTGCGTTCGCCGACTCGCGCATCGCGCTCAGCGGCCTCCAGGCGGAGAACGAGCTCGTCATCGAAGCCGAGTGCCTGTACACCAACACCGGCGAGGGCCTCCACCGCTTCGTCGACCCCGTCGACGGGGAGCTGTACCTGTACTCGCAGTTCGAGGTGCCCGATTCGCGCCGCATGTACGCGGTGTTCGAGCAGCCCGACCTCAAGGCGACGTTCCAGTTCACCGTCACGGCACCCGAGCCGTGGTCGGTCGTCTCGAACTCCCCTACCCCCGATCCCCAGCGCCACGGCGACGGCACGGCCACCTGGGTGTTCGAGCCCACCCCGCGCATCTCCTCGTACATCACGGCGCTGATCGCGGGACCATACGAATCCACGTTCTCCGAGTTGACGAGCGCCTCCGGCCGCGTCATCCCCCTCGGCGTGTACGCACGCAAGAGCCTGTGGCAGCACCTCGACGCCGACTACGTCTTCGAGAAGACGCGACAGGGGTTCGCGTACTACGAGGAGAAGTTCGACTATCCCTACCCGTTCGCCAAGTACGACCAGCTGTTCGTCCCGGAGTTCAACGCCGGGGCGATGGAGAACGCCGGCGCGGTGACCTTCACCGAGTCCTACGTCTTCCGCAGCAAGGTCACCGACGCGATCCGCGAGCGGCGCGTGGTCACGATCCTGCACGAGCTCGCGCACATGTGGTTCGGCGACCTCGTGACGATGAAGTGGTGGAACGGTCTGTGGCTGAACGAGTCGTTCGCCGAGTGGGCGTCGACCATCGCCACGGCCGAGGCCACCGAGTGGACCGAGGCGTGGACGACCTTCAACGCCATGGAGAAGACGTGGGCGTACCGGCAGGACCAGCTGCCGTCGACCCACCCCGTCGTCGCCGAGATCAACGACCTCGAGGATGTCCAGGTCAACTTCGACGGCATCACCTACGCCAAGGGCGGCTCGGTCCTCAAGCAGCTGGCCGCATGGGTGGGGATCGAGCAGTTCTTCGCCGGGGTCGCGGCCTACTTCGCCACGCACGAGTGGTCCAACACAGAGCTCGATGATCTGCTGACCGAACTCGAGCGCACCAGCGGACGCGAGCTGGGCGGCTGGTCGAAGAAGTGGCTCGAGACCGCCGGCGTGAACACGCTGTCGCCGCTGATCGACGAAGCCTCCGACGGGACGATCTCCCGGTTCGCGATCGTGCAGACCGCGCCCGCCGATTACCCGACCATCCGCCCGCACCGCCTGGGGGTCGGGTTCTACGCCCTCACCGACGGCGCGCTCGAGCAGGTGCACTACCTCGAGCTCGATGTCGACGGCGATCGCACCGACGTGCCGGAGCTGAAGGGTCAGAAGCGCCCGGATCTGGTGCTCCTGAACGACCGCGACCTCGCGTACGCCAAGATCCGCCTCGACGACCGGTCGCTGCGCACGGCGATCGCGCACCTCAAGGACATCAGCGACCCGCTCTCCCGCTCCCTCGTGTGGGGTGCGGCATGGGACCAGACCCGCGATGCGGAAGCCTCCGCCAGCGACTACGTCGACCTGGTGCTGAGCAACATCGGGTCGGAGACCGAATCGACCACGGTTCGGACGACCCTCGCGCAGCTCCAGCTCGCCGCCAACGCCTACGTCAGCCCCGAGACACGGGATGCCACGCGCGAACGGGTCGCCGACAGCCTGTGGTCACTCGCACAGGCAGCCGAGCCGGGAAGCGACAGCCAGCTGCAGTTCGTCACGGCGTTCGCCTCCGCCGCATCCACCGCCGAGCAGTGGGGTCGCGTCCGCGCCCTCCGCGACGGCGAGACGGTGCTCGCGGGGCTCGAGGTCGACACCGACCTGTCGTGGCAGCTCCTGGTCTCCCTGGCCGCGGGCGGCCTGGTGGATGTCGGAGACATCGACGTCGCCCTGGCCGCCGACAACACCGCCAAGGGCGGGGAGTTCGCCGCGCAGGCGAAGGCCGCCCTCCCGGGAGCCGACGCCAAGCGTGCGGCGTGGGAATCCCTCGTCACCACCGACGACGCGCCCAACACGATCGTGCGCGCGGCTGCCGCCGGCTTCGTACACCCCGCGACGGTGGACGCGCTCGCGGATTTCGTGAAGCCCTACTTCGACATGCTGCTGCCGGTGTGGGAGTCGCGCTCGTACCAGATCGCGCAGTACCTCATCGTGGGCCTCTACCCTGCGCCGCTGGCCGATGTGGCCCTGCGTGACGCGACGCGGGCGTGGCTGTCCGAGCACCCGGATGCACCGCCAGCGCTCCGCCGCCTCGTGCACGAGAACCTCGCCGGGGTCGAGCGTGCGCTGTCGGTGCAGGACCGGGACGCGGAGTAGCGCATGGGATGCCTCGGCGCTCAGCCGTCGTCGAGGCATCCGTCGTTAGCATGGCTGAGATGTCTGTTTCCTTCGCCGTGCCCTCGCTCCCGGACATGACCGATCCCGCCATGTGGACGGAAGTCGGTGAGGAGGCGGTCCGTCTCGGCTTCCGGGCCCTCAACGTGATCGTCGTGATCGTCGTGAGCGGTCTGATCGCGTGGGGACTGCGCTTCGTCATCCACCGCGTCGTCAGCCGGATCGTCAACGGGGCGAAGGGCAGGGCGAACGTCGACGACACCCAAGCCCTCGACCGCTCGCCGCTCGCCGCGGTCCGGTTGGTGCAGCGCACGCGGACGCTGGGAACGATCCTGCAGAACATCGTCAACGTCGCGATCGTCATCGTGGCGCTCGTGCTCATCGCCGGGATCATCGCCCCGGATGTGCTGGCGTCGTTGACGCTGCTCACCGCCGCCATCGGCGCGGGCCTGGGCTTCGGCGCGCAGAACATCGTGAAGGATGTCCTGAACGGGATCTTCATCGTCGCTGAAGACCAGATCGGCATCGGCGACGTCGTCGACCTGGGGCTGGCCACGGGCGTGGTCGAATACGTCAGCGTGCGGATCACGCACGTGCGCGACGTCAACGGCACGCTCTGGTACGTCCGCAACGGCGAGATCACCCGCATCGGCAACATGTCGCAGGGGTGGTCGCGCGTCATCATCGACCTCACCGTCCCCGCCGATGCCGACGTCTCCCAGGTGGAGGCCGCCATGCTCGAGGCCGGGCAGTCGCTCACCAAAGACTCGAAGTGGCGCACCCGCGTCATCGAGCAGCCCGAGGTGTGGGGCCTCGAGTCGATCAGCGGCGACGCTCTCGTCATCCGCATCGTCCTGAAGACCCGCTCGAACGCCAAGGACGACGTCGCCCGTGAACTGCGGATGCGGCTCAAGCATGCGATGGAGGAGCTCGGTCTGAAGCTTCCGCAGCTGAACTCCATCGTGCTCACGGGGCTGGAGGGCGCGCAGCGGGTGCGCGGTGCGAACCCGCCGCGGACGAAGCCGACCGCGGTTCCCGTGCCCGAGCGTCCGGTGTGGAAACCGCGCCGCAAGCGCGAGGCGGGGGCATCCGAAGACGGTGCTCCGGTCGGTTCTCCCTCCGCGCCCGGTCCCAAGACACCGCCCGCCAACCGGTCGCCGAAGAAGAAGTCGACCGACAAGCCCGAGGAGCCAGCCGGATGAGCGAGCCGCTCGCGTTCTACGACGAGATCGGCGGGGAGCCGGTCTTCCGTCGCCTGGTGGAGATCTTCTATCGCGAGGTGGCCCGCGACGATGTGCTCAAACCCATGTACCCCGAGGAAGACCTCGCGCCGGCGCAGGAGCGGTTGACGCTGTTCTTGATGCAGTACTGGGGCGGCCCGACCACCTACAGCGAGGCACGCGGGCACCCGCGGCTGCGGATGCGGCACATGCCGTACACCGTCGATGCGGACGCGCGCGACCGGTGGCTCCGCTGCATGCGCACCGCGGTGGACGAGCTGGCCCTTCCCCCGCTGCACGAGGCCACCCTGTGGGACTACCTCTCCCGGGCGGCGTCTGCGATGGTGAACTCGGTCGACGCCGCCGCTGTGCAGGGCGGACGACCGGCGATTCCGCTGGCGGGGGACGACCGCCGCTGACCGCACGACGACGAGGGAGTCGCCTTGAGCAGCCGAACACACCACACCGACGTTCTGATCATCGGGTGGGGCCTGGCCGGACTCGTCGCCGCCCGTGAGGCACTGCTGGCAGGCAAACGCGTCACCCTCGTCGACCAGGAGCCCCGGACGAACCTGGGCGGGCAGGCGTGGTGGTCCTTCGGCGGGCTCTTCTTCGTCGACTCGCCCGAGCAGCGCCGCATGGGGATCTGCGACTCGATCGAGCTGGCCCGTCAGGACTGGTTCGGAACGGCGGGTTTCGACCGACCCGAGGACGCCCGTCCGCGCGAGTGGGCCGAGGCCTACCTCGCGTTCGCGGCCGGTGAGAAGCGCGCGTGGATGAAGGAGCTCGGCGTCGGGTTCTTCCCGATCGTCGGGTGGGCCGAGCGCGGCGGGTACACCGCCACGGGGCCGGGCAACTCGGTTCCGCGCTTCCATGTCACGTGGGGCACCGGGCCAGGGGTCGTGGCACCGTTCCAGGCCGCGGTCGAGGAGGCAGAGCGCGAGGGCCGCGCGGTGATCCTCCCCCGTCATCGGGTAACCGAGCTGGTCACGTCCGACGGCATCGTCACGGGAGTGGCCGGCGACATCCTCGCCCCCAGCGGATCGCCCCGTGGCGCGGCATCCTCTCGTGAGGTCATCGGCACGTTCCAGGTCGCCGCGGGAGCGACCATCCTCGCCAGCGGCGGAATCGGCGGCAATCACGACATGGTGCGCGCGCAGTGGCCGACCAGGCTCGGCACCCCGCCCGCCACCATGGTGGCCGGGGTGCCCGCCTACGTCGACGGCTCGATGCTCCCGATCGCCGCGTCCGCCGGCGGACGGCTGATCAACGGCGACCGCATGTGGCACTACGTGGAGGGAATCCGCAACTGGGATCCGGTGTGGGCCGATCACGGCATCCGCATCCTGCCCGGCCCGTCGTCGGTGTGGCTGGATGCCACGGGGTCGCGCCTGCCCTCGCCCCTGTTCCCCGGCTTCGACACGCTCGGAACGCTCGCGCACCTGCGCGCCACCGGACACGACCACTCCTGGTTCGTGCTGTCCTCGCGCATCGTGGAGAAGGAGTTCACCCTCTCCGGGAGCGAGCAGAACCCCGACCTCACCGGGAAGGACGTCGGGCTGCTCCTGCGCTCGCGGCTCGGCAAGGGGGCGAGCGGTCCGGTGCAGGCATTCCTCGATCACGGGGAGGACTTCGTCGTGCGGGACGACCTGGATGCGCTCATCGCCGGTATGCAGGAACTCCCGGGCGGTGACACCCTCGACCCGGGACGCGTGCGGACCGAGCTGGAGGCGCGCGACCGCGAGATGGCGAACGACTTCACGAAGGATGCGCAGATCGCGATGCTGAGGTCGGCCCGGGCGTTCCGCGGCGACCGGATCATCCGCACGGCGGCACCCCACCGCATCCTCGACCCCGGCGCCGGGCCGCTCATCGCGGTGAAGCTCCACGTCCTCACGCGGAAGTCGCTCGGCGGCTTGGAGACGGACCTGGCCGCGCGCGTCCTCACCGCGGGCGGTTCACCCGTGCCCGGCCTGTACGCGGCCGGGGAGGCGAGCGGCTTCGGCGGCGGCGGAATGCACGGCTACCGGGCGCTCGAGGGCACGTTCCTCGGCGGGTGCCTCTTCTCCGGCCGTGCGGCCGGCCGCGCCGCCGCTGCTGCTGTCGCGTAGCCCCGCGGCCGCGCGCCTGCGGCGCCGTTCACGCCTGACGGGCTTGGGGCGGGTTACGCGGGGCCGGTACGCCGCACGGCTGTCAGTCCGGAGCGGACGGGGCCGCGGACGAGGACATGCCCGCGGGTCAGCGTGAGCCGCGTCCAGGGGCCGGCCGTGCGGAGGACGGCCTGCTCCTCCCCCGCGATGAACCCCAGCGCGAAGGCCGCGAACGCCACGCCGAGCGGGAGGTCCGACAGAGCCTCGTCGCGCGGGCCCCACACCTGAGCGCGGACGGCGCGGACGACGTCCTCCCCGGCATCGGTGGGAACACGGTCGGCGACCGCCGCCATCCCCCACTGCGCACGGGCGGCCAGCACCGACGCCGTCAGCTCGCCGGCAGGCTCCCACCCGCTGCGGGGCGGTGAGACACCCGCCCAGGCGGCGGACACCGCCGTCTCGGGCAGGGCGATGGCGGCAGCGTCGTCCAGCGCCGGGGCGAGGGCCTCGGCGGTCACGATGAGATCGCAGACGAGGTCGGGATCGACCGCCATCGCGCGCATCCCGAGCACCGTCGGGGTGGCATCCAGCAGCCCGCGGGGCGCGAGCGGGGCGGAGGTGACCACCAGCGTCCCGCCGGTCGCGCGCAGCCGCACCGCACCGTCGCCGAGGGGAGCGGCCCGCGACGCGAACGTCAGCAGGTCGGCTGCCGCGTGGGCATCGGGGAAGACGAGGCGCGCGGACACCCGCCCTAAACTAGCAAGGGCGGGTGCGCAAACCCCAAGTCTGGAGGACGAGTGTCGGACGCGGTCGATCCGGTGGGAGCGCTGCTTCACGTGCTGGATCTGAAGGATGCCGGCGCCCGGACCACGGAGGACATCTTCACCGGACCATCGCACACGATGCCCAATGGGCGGGTCTACGGCGGACAGGTGCTCTCGCAGTCGGTGGTGGCCGCGGCACGGACGCTCCCGGCCGACCGGATGATCCACTCGATGCACGGCTACTTCCTCCGCCCCGGAGACGTGAACTCCGCGATCACCTTCTCCGTCGATCGCATCCACGACGGCCGGTCCTTCTCCACCCGCCGCACGCAGGCGTTCCAGGCGGGGGTGCCGATCTTCTCCATGATCGCCTCGTTCCAGGACGACGATCCCGGCGTGGACCACCAGGAGCCGATGCCGGACGTACCGGCACCGGAAGACCTCCCCGATCCCGCCCTCGGGCCCGAGGCGCAGCATCCGATGACGAAGCACGTGTTCGCCCAGCGGCCGGTCGACCTGCGGCACATCCCGTCGCCGATCTACTTCGAGGTGGACGGTGATGCCGCCCCTCGGCAGGCCGTGTGGATGAGAGCGCGCCGGCGCCTCCCGGATGACCGCCTCCTGCACCGCGCCGCCCTCGGCTACCTCAGCGACCTCACCATCCAGGAGCCGATCCTCCGCGCTCACGGGGTCGCGTGGTCCCGCCCCGGGCTGAAGGTCGCGAGCCTCGACCACGCGATGTGGTGGCACCGCGACGCGCGAGTGGATGAGTGGCTCCTGTACGTGCAGGAGTCCCCCAGCGCGCGCGGCGGGCGGGGCCTTGCCACCGGACGGATCTATACGCGCGACGGCGTGCTGGCGGCGAGCGTGGCGCAGGAGATCATGGTGCGGGTCCCTCAGGACTGACCGCGGCGCCGGTAGTCGATCGGGTCGCCCAGGAACGGCGTCCAGGCCGCGCGCTCCTCGTCGCTCCAGCGGATCGGACGACCGGTGGCGGTGTCCACGATCACGACGACGGCGGTCGCCCGCGCATAGAGCACCGGCGGATCCACCCCCAGCGGGCTGTACACCTCGAAGCACACGTCGGCGCTCGACCCGCCGATGCGGCCGATCCACAGCTGCACATCCAGCGGCCGCTGCCCGTACGGAACGGGCCGGTAGTACTCGATCTCCTGGCGGGCGATGAGCGTCGCGCGCGGTCCTCCGTTTTCGAGGACGTCCATGTCGAACACGGCGGTGGGCAGCGGCGCATCGGTGCCGTCGCCCCGCCAGAACGCGCGCAACCGGGCTTCTTCGAGCACCTTGAGCATCGACGTGTTGTTGACGTGCCCGAGCGCATCCAGGTCGCCCCACCGCAGGTGGATGGGGACGTGAAGCCTCGGCCCGTCAGTCACGCGTGAGCTTGCGGTACGTCGAGCGGTGCGGGTTGGCCGCATCCGGTCCGAGGCGCTCGATCTTGTTCGCCTCGTAGGACTCGAAGTTGCCCTCGAACCAGTACCACTTGTCGGGGGCGTCCTCGGTGCCCTCGTACGCCAGGATGTGCGTCGCGATCCGGTCGAGGAACCACCGGTCGTGAGTGATCACTACGGCGCATCCGGGGAACTCCAGCAGCGCGTTCTCCAGGCTCGACAGCGTCTCGACGTCCAGGTCGTTGGTCGGCTCGTCCAGGAGCAGCAGGTTGCCGCCCTCCTTGAGGGTGAGCGCGAGGTTCAACCGGTTGCGCTCACCACCGGAGAGCACCCCTGCCTTCTTCTGCTGGTCGGGCCCCTTGAAGCCGAACTTCGACACGTACGCCCGCGAGGGGATCTCGATCTTGCCGACCGTGATGATGTCCAGGCCGTCGGAGACCACCTCCCACAGCGACTTGTTCGGGTCGATGTTCGATCGCGTCTGGTCGACGTAGCTGATCTTGACCGTCTCGCCGATCTTCAGGTCGCCGCCGTCGAGCGGCTCGAGGCCGACGATCGTCTTGAACAGCGTCGTCTTGCCGACACCGTTCGGACCGATGACGCCGACGATCCCGTTCGGCGGAAGGCTGAAGCTCAGGCCGTCGATGAGCGAGCGGCCGTCGAAACCCTTCTTGAGGTTCTTCGCCTCGATGACGACGCTGCCCAGGCGCGGCCCCGGGGGGATCTGGATCTCCTCGAAGTCGAGCTTGCGCGTGCGATCGGCCTCCGCGGCCATCTCCTCGTACCGCGCCAGGCGCGCTTTCGACTTGGTCTGCCGGCCCTTCGCGCTGCTGCGAACCCATTCGAGTTCGTCCTTCAGGCGCTTCGCGAGCTTGGCGTCCTTCTTCCCCTGGACGTCCAGGCGCTCGGCCTTCTTCTCCAGGTACGTCGAGTAGTTGCCCTCGTACCCGATCAGGCGGCCGCGGTCGACCTCGGCGATCCACTGGGCGACGTGGTCGAGGAAGTACCGGTCGTGCGTGACGGCGATGACCGCACCCTTGTACGCCTGGAGGTGCTGCTCGAGCCACTGCACGCTCTCGGCGTCGAGGTGGTTGGTCGGCTCGTCCAGGAGCAGCAGGTCCGGCTTCTGCAGCAGCAGCTTCGCCAGCGCGACGCGACGCTTCTCACCACCGGAGAGCGGGGCGACGGCGGCATCGCCCGGAGGGGTGCGCAGCGCGTCCATCGCCTGCTCCAACTGCGAGTCGAGGTCCCAGCCGTCGGCGGCGTCGATCTCCTCCTGGAGCGTGCCCATCTCGGCCAGCAGCGTGTCGAAGTCGGCGTCGGGATCGGCCATGAGGCCGGAGATCTCGTTGAAGCGGTCGAGCTTGGGCTTGATCGCGACGCCGTCCTGGATGTTCTCCAGCACGGTCTTGGACTCGTCGAGCACGGGCTCCTGCATGAGGATTCCGACGGAGTACCCCGGACTGAGCTTCGCCTCCCCGTTGGACGGCACGTCCATCCCGGCCATGATCTTGAGGATCGTCGACTTGCCGGCCCCGTTCGGGCCCACCATGCCGATCTTCGCGCCGGGGAGGAACGCCATCGTGACGTCGTCCAGGATCAGCTTGTCGCCCACGGCCTTACGGGCGCGCACCATCGAGTAGATATATTCCGCCATAACCTGTCCAGTCTACGGT
Organism: Microbacterium sp. Z11_20; assembly: GCF_057197605.1. Taxonomy (NCBI): domain Bacteria; kingdom Bacillati; phylum Actinomycetota; class Actinomycetes; order Micrococcales; family Microbacteriaceae; genus Microbacterium; species Microbacterium sp. Z11_20. The sequence continues at coordinate 875,077 of NZ_JBXVOQ010000001.1, forward strand.
CCGGCGGCCCGGGGCCGTCGCGTCACCAGTCGATCGGGCGGGTGTTACCCACGAGACACCCGCCGGACTGCAACCCCGGCATGACCGCGGTGACCGGTTCGCCGGTGGCCGGCCCGACCTGCCCGATGAGGCATTCCTCGCCCCACCGCACCGAGAACTGGATGCTCTCGGCCGCATTGCCCACCGTCGTCTGGTCGGGGGTCACCTGCATGGCCGCCTTGTCGAAGCCGGCGGCGGTGAGCGCATCGACGTACGCGCGTCCGGCCACCTGCTCGGGCCCCGACCACACCGAGCGCACGATGTCCGTGAAGTAGGGCAGGTTGTCCGCGGCCGTGCCCTCGGGGGCCAGCATGGGCCCCGTCGGGGTGGGCGCCGGCGCCGAAACCACCGGATCGGGTGACGCCGTGGGCGTGGGCGCCGGCTCGGGCGCGCACCCGCTCACGACCCCGACGGCGATCACCGCTGACAGGAGCGCGAAGACACGCCGGTGCATGAGCGTTCGGGCCACGCCACGAGTCTAGGCGGGCTTCAGAACGGAGTGTCGTCCCCGCCCCCACCCGGCCGGGACGCCCCCGCCTCCGCCCCCACGAGGGACGGCGGCGCGGCGGGGATGGCCCAGCCGCTCTCGTCCGTGGCTCCCGTGGTGGCCCGCTCGCCGGGGTGGTCCGAGGCCTGCGACGGGGTTTCGGACGCCGAGCCGTCGGTTTTCCGATAGGCCGTGGTCCCCCACAACAGGTCGTGCCCGATCGCGTCCGCATCGATCTCTGCACTGGTGCCGCGTCTCGTGCCGTTGTCCCAGTCGCGGAGCCGCAGCCGACCGGTGACCACGACGCGGTCGCCGCGGTGCAGCGACGCATACGCATGCTCGCCCAGCCCGCGGAAAGCCGACACCGTGAAGAAATTCGTGTACTGCTCGACCCACTTCTCCGACGCGCGGTCGTACCGGCGATGGGGCGACGCGACGCGGAACGAGGTGACGCGCACCCCCTCCGAGACGGTCCGCTGCTCGGGCTCGGTGGCGATGTTGCCGGTGACGGTGATGATTTCGGTCATGTCGCATCCTCTCTTCGGATGCTCCGGTGACCGCGTGCCCGTCGGACACCGGAGCTGCGACCATCGTCTCGGCATCCCGCCGTGCGAACCCGCGCGAAGCGCACTCCTGGGGACACCGCCTCCCGGAGCGTCGCTGTGGAGGAGGATCAGACGTCGACGAGATAGTCCGCGAAGCGCGCACGCACCTTGTTGACCTTGGGGAGCGCCACGGCGAGGCAGTACCCCTGCGTGGGGTTCTTGGCGAAGAAGTCCTGGTGGGCATCCTCGGCCGGGAAGAACGCGCCGAGCGGCTCGATCGTCGTGACGATGCCCCCGTCCCACCACGACGTGGCCCGATCGCGTGCCGCCTCGAACAGCGCCCGCTGCTCGTCATCCGCGGGGAACATGGCGCTGCGGTACTGCGTGCCGATGTCGTTGCCCTGACGGTTCAGCTGACGCGGGTCGTGCATGGTGAAGAAGGCGTCCAGGATGACCTCGGCCGAGATCTCCTCGGGGTCGAAGGTCACCGCGACCGCTTCGGCATGCCCGGTGCGCCCGGAGCACACCTCCTCGTAGGTCGGGGCGTCGGTGACTCCCCCGGTGTAGCCCGAGACCACCGCCGTCACGCCGCGAAGCGCGCGGTACGCCGCATCCAGGCACCAGAAGCACCCGCCTGCCAGCACGAACGTGACCATTCATCCTCCTCGACCTCGCGCATCCAGGCTACGCGCGCAACCCGCACCGCGGTGGATGTCGGAGGGGGTGCTTAGCGTGGAAGCATGATCTGGACCGACACGCCCGAGCTGCAGGCGCCCTCCTGGGCGCGCCTGAGCCGCGTCGCGCGCGGCCGATGGAGGGTGACCGACCGCTCCGGCCGGGTGGTCGGTCACGTCCACTCCGTCATGACCGAGAGCGGGTGGCGATATGCCGCCGAACGCTTCTCCCCCGCGTCGCGCAGCTTCCGCCGTCTCGGTGAGTTCTGGACCCCCGACGAGGCCCTGGACTGCCTGCGTTACCAGCGGTGAGCGGGCGCTACACGACGGCGTCGAGGTGTTCGACCCGGCTGAGCGGCGAACCGGCCAGCACATCGGGCCAGGTCTCGGCCAGGATGCTCGCCGCCCGCACCAGTTCGTCGGCGGGGCCGGTGAAGGGGATGCGGAGGTGGCGGTCGTGTCCGCCCTCCACGGCGAAGCGCGAGCCCGCCGACAGATAGAGCCCGCGCGAGCGCGCCGCGAGTACCAGCGGCGAGCTGAGGGGCGCGTCCAGCTCGACCCACAGCGCCAGCCCACCGCCGACACGGGGCACACGCCACTCCGGCAGGAGGTCGGCCAGAGCCGCCGACAGGGCATCGCGACCGGCGCGGAGGTGATCGGCCCGCTGCGCGATCACCTCGTCCATGCGCGGGAGGACGGCCGTCGCCACCGCCTGCTCGAAATCGGGGGTGCCCAGATCGTGCATCGGACGTGCGGCTGCGAGACGTCGGATCGTGTCGGCCTGGGCCCTGACCCACCCCACGCGCAGCCCACCCCACACGGTCTTGCCCAAGGATCCGATGCGGATCACGCCCGCGTCACCCGCATAGGGATCGGAGCGGTCGACGTCGATGGCGAGGTCGGCGGTGGTCTCGTCGATGACCACGAGGGTGCCCGACCGCTCGGCGGCAGCGCGGAAGGTCTCGACCTCGGCCGGCGTCATCGTCCGCCCGGTGGGGTTCTGAAACGCCGGCATCAGATACGCGAGGACGGGAAGGGTGCGCGCGAACGCCTGCATCGCGCGGTCGAGGTCCCATCCCCCGTCGGTGGTCACCGGCACCCCCACCAGGCGCGCACCGGCGCGGCGGAAGGCATCGGCGGCGTGGGGATAGGTCGGTGTCTCGATGAGCACGCGGTCGGCGCGTCCCAGCAGCACCGAGGCCAGCAGGTGGATCGCGCTCTGCGCACCGGCGGTGATGAGGATCTCGTCGACCCGCGTGGGGATGCCCCGCACCCGATAACGCTCGGCGACCGCGTCGCGCAGGGCGAGATGGCCGACGATGTCGTAGCCGCGCCGGGCGACGAGGGTCGTGGCGGTGGCGGCGACCTCGGCGAAGACACCGGCCAGGCCCGGCCACGCCGGCGGGGACGCCTGCTGCAGGTCGATGGCGTCGTCGACCCCCGGCCGGATTCCGGGATCGCGGCGCGCCAGGGGAAGCGTCACGCTGCCCGAACCGCGGAGGCTCCGGATGTGGCGGGTGTCGCGCAGGCTGCGGTAGGCCGCGGCGACCGTCGTGCGGCTGACGCCCAGCGCCGTGGCAAGCTCCCGCTCCGCCGGCAGGGCGGTGTGCGCGGCGAGCCGGTTGTCGAGGCAGAGGAGGCGGACGGCGTCGGCGAGGGCTTCGTAGACCGGTTCACTGCTGCGCCACCCACCGAGGGCCGCGGCGAGGGCGCGAGCGGAGATCCGAGAGTCCATGGAGGCCACGGTAGCGGAATTGGACTCTGGCGAAAGGACCAATCCCCCGCTGAGATGGATGCATGCCACGCCGCGTCCTGCAACTGCTCGTCGGCCTGGTGCTGTACGGGTTCGGGTGCGCACTGACCGTCGCCGCCGGGCTCGGCGTCGACCCGTGGACGGTGCTGGCCGAGGGGCTGTCACGGCGCACCGGCATGGGGGTGGGCTGGGTGACGAACCTGCTCGGCGCCGCGGTGCTCCTGGCGTGGATCCCGCTCCGCCAGCGCCCCGGCGTCGGCACGCTCGCGAACATCGCGCTCGTGGGAACCAGCATCCAGGCCACCCTCGCCGTCGTGGGGCAACCGGAAAGCGTCCTCGCACGAGTCTCGATGCTGGGGCTGGGCGTGCTGTCGGTGGCCGTCGCGTCGGGGCTGTACCTCGGCGCCCACTTCGGGCCCGGCCCCCGCGACGGCCTCATGACGGGGCTGCACGCGCGCCTCGGGGCACCCATCTGGCTGTGCCGGCTCAGCGTCGAGGGCACCGTCCTGGTGCTCGGCTGGTGGCTCGGCGGCACCGTGGGCATCGGCACCGTCGTGTTCGCCCTGTGCATCGGACCTCTCGTGCACGTCGCGCTGCCGCTCTTCGACGTTCCCGCGGATCGCCGGGGCGTGGCGCTCGTCGCCGCGCCGCCTGTCGGGGGACGCTGACGACGCCGAATGCGGGGGGCTCAGTGCTCGCGGTACTCGGGCGGCTCGGCGCCGGGCTTGAGGTGCGACTGCAGCGCGCGCTTGGCGATGTCCATCGAGGGATATGTCCCCAGCGGCGTCGCGGCTCCCGCCATCTGAACCGTGTAGCCCGCGGCGTCCTTCTGGATCTTGCCGACCGCCCCGGCCGGTCCGTAGGCCACCCAGAGTCGGCGCGTGGTCGTTTCCGTCATCGTCGCTTCCTTCCTGGTGCGCTTTGACCGTACGCCGCATCCGCAGGGGGCACCAGTGCACCCGCGCCCGCGCATCGGTAACCTGGGAGCCGACCCCCAGTAGCTCAGTGGATAGAGCAGCGGCCTTCTAATCCGTTTGTCGCACGTTCGAATCGTGCCTGGGGGACGCGTGCACGGCCCGGCTCGCCCACCGTCGTTAGGATGGTCGGCATGGTGGGAGCTTCCGAGAACGACCGCCTCGTGTGGATCGACTGCGAGATGACGGGACTCGACCTCGCCGTCGACGAACTCGTCGAGATCGCCGTCGTGGTGACCGACTTCGAACTCACGGTGCTCGACGCCGGGTTCCAGATCGTCATCAAGCCAGACGAGTCCGCGCTGGCGAACATGAGCGAGTTCGTCACGAACATGCATCGGTCCTCGGGCCTGCTGGAGGAGATCCCCTCTGGCGTCTCCCTGGCGGATGCGGAGTTCCAGGCGCTGGAGTACATCCAGCGCTTCGTTCCCCTCGAGGGGAAGGCGCCGCTGGCCGGCAACACGATCGGCACCGACCGCATGTTCCTCGCGAAGTACATGCCCCGCGTGGATCGATGGTTGCACTACCGCAACGTCGATGTCTCCAGCGTCAAGGAGCTCTCCCGCCGGTGGTTCCCGCGTGCCTACATCCACGCACCGGCCAAGAACGGCGGCCACCGCGCCCTCGCCGACATCCACGAGTCGATCCGAGAACTCGCGTATTACCGCTCCGCGGTCTTCGTTCCGGAACCCGGACCGACGAGCGACGGCGCGCGCGCCGCGGCGGCAGCAGCGGTGTCGGCGTACCCCTTCTCGGTATGAGAGAATATTCTGGTTGTTCCGCAGCCGCGGAGCGCATGGTGGGTATAGCTCAGTTGGTAGAGCGCGGCCTTGTGGTGGCCGATGTCGCGGGTTCGAGCCCCGTTACTCACCCCAATACGTCCCGCGAGGGGCGATGACCGAGTTCGATCCCGCAACCATGGATGCCGAACGGTTCGAGCAGCTCGTCGTCGACGAGCTCGATCTGCTGCCGGACGACATGGTCGGGGGGCTCGACAACGTCGTCTTCGTCGTGGAGGACCGCCCGGAGGACGGCTCCCTCGACCTCCTGGGCCTGTACGACGGCTGGTCGCTGACCGAGCGCGACCGGTACGGCAGCGCAGGGGAATTGCCCGACCGCATCATCCTCTATCGCGAGTCGCACCTGGCCGTGTGCGACACCCTCGAGGAACTGCGCGACGAGGTGCACACCACGCTCGTCCACGAGATCGCTCACTTCTACGGCATCGACGACGAGAGACTGCACGAACTGGGGTGGGCATGAGCGGCACGCTGCTCGACGAAGACGTGCGGCTGGACCGCGCGGCCGAGGCCGACCGTCCGTGGCAGACCGTCGTATGGAACGACCCCGTCAATCTCATGAGTTACGTGGTCCACGTCTTCCGTGAGTATTTCGGGTACTCCGTGGCCGAAGCGACGCGGCTGATGCGGGCGGTTCATCACGAGGGTCATGCCGTGGTGTCCGAGGGACCTCGGGAGCAGATGGAACTGCACACCTCCGCAATGCACGACTACGGCCTGTGGGCCACCGTGCGGAAGGCACCCGAATGAGCGGGGGGCGCCTGCTGGTGCTCGAGCTGACGGTCATCGAGGTGGCCCACCTCGCGGCGATCACCGGCCAGTTCCTCCAACTCGTCGACGACCCCGAGGCCGCCGCATCCCCCGACCCGGCCGTGGCTCGGCTGACACCCGACGCCTACCCCGACGACCGGGAGGCGTCGGGAGACTTCCGGCGGCTCACCACGGGCGACCTGCTCGACCGCCGTGCGCGCGACGCTCGCACGGTGCTCGGCACGCTGGCGCAGCACGGACCTGTTCCCGCCGTCGACGACCTGGACGAACGCACGGCCCTGCGGGTGCTCGCGGTGACGCTCGACGGAGACGAGACGCAGGCCTGGCTGCGCACGCTCGCGGCGGTCCGGCTGGTGATGGCCTCCCGGCTGGGGATCGAGAGTGAGGACGACGACCCGGGCGATGACCCCCGCGGCGTGCTCTACGACTGGCTCGGGCAGCGCCTGGAGGCGCTCGTGGCCGCCGTCGACAACGGCTGAGCAGCCTCCTGCCGGTAGGCTCGACGGTTATGGCCACCGGTGCGACAGTCCACAGCTTCGCCGTACAACTGGCCGACGTCGACCGCGGGATCTACGAGGATGTCGCGCTGCGGGTGGCGCGCCATCCGTCCGAGACCGCCCCGTTTCTCCTGACGCGCGTGCTGGCGTACTGCCTCGAGTTCGAAGACGGAATCGCCTTCAGCGAAGGGATTTCGACCACCGACGAACCGGCCGTCCTGGTCCGGGACGCGACCGGACGCCTCACCGCCTGGATCGAGGTGGGAGCACCGGATGCTGCGCGCCTGCACTACGGGAGCAAGCTCGCCGACCGCACGAAGGTCTACACCCACCGCGATCCCGCGAAGGTGGCCGCTGCGTGGGCCGGCAAGCGCATCCACGATGCCGGCACGATCACCCTCCACAGCTTCGACCCCGGCTTCATCGACGCCGCCGCGGCTCTGCTGGAACGACGGAACGCCCTGACGGTGTCGGTCACCGAGCACCGCCTGTACGTGGAGATGAACGGCACGACGCTCGAATCGGCCGTCCACGACCACGCGGTGCAGTAGCGCCACCCCGCGCGATAGGCCCTCAGGGCAGGGCGACCGTGACCGTCGCCTGCGCCACCGGGTCATCGGCGGCCAGGTGCGCATCCTCTTGGGCAGCCCACCGCCCCCAGTAGGGCCGATACCCGTCGCCATCGCGTCCCAGTGCCCGGGAGCGGCGGGAGTGCTCCGGGGCGTCGAGCCACACCCGCACGTCGCCCAGGAGCGCGGTGCGGGGGGTCAGGAGCCCGGAACCTTCCACGATCAAGGGCAGCGAGGGGTCCACCGCGTGGGCCTCGGCGCGTTCGGACCCGTCCCAGTCCCAGCGCTGCCAGACACCGACCATTCCGCGGGCGTGCGGGACGAGCACGGAGGTGCGCGCGTATTCGACGCCCTCGGCAAGTCCGTCCCACCCGGGGTACAGGCTGTCGAGGGCGACCAGCTGCACCCTCCCCCGCTGTGGCCAGCGGGCGACCAGAGCCCGGGCGAACGATGTCTTGCCCGCTCCGCTGCGCCCGTCGATGAGCACCACGGGGTTGGCAGCCGCGACGGCACGAACCTGCTCCACCACCGCGTCGACGGCGGCGGTGAGGGCCTGGGCGAACGGGTCGGGCCTACTTCTTGAGGGCTCGGATGACACGGCTCAGGGCGCGGCCGGTGACCCACACGAAGGGGATCGCGACGGCGAGGAACGCGACGACGTTCGGTTCGAAGCGCAGGTCGTCACCGCGGCGGATGTACGCGCCCACAGGGACGGAGTACCCGCCGCCACCACCGCCGCCGTTGCCGGCCTCATCCTCGCCGCCACCGAACCCGGTCCACGTGAGAGCCACGGGCACGAGCCGCACGCCGTCGACGTCCTGCTGCTCTCCGTAGGCGGCGGTGACGCCGAATTGTGCAGCCTGCGAGCCGAGGTCCAGTGCGATGTTGGGCATGGCTCCACCGTACCGTCCGCGGCTCCACCTGCCCAGGGTCAGTCGCCTGAGGGGGGAAGCGGATGCGACGGTAACGAGCCGCCGTCGCGCCGTGGGCCCAGGAGCGCCGCGCGGGTCACGGCGCCTCGCCCGAAGCGCGCGGCGGCTCCGTCGAGCGCATCCTCCACGGCACGCCATTCCTCGTCGTCGTCCCACAGGCCGAGGGGTCCCGCGGCGGAGCGCAGCTTCTCTCCGCGCACGCCCACCAGCCGCACGGGAAGCGGCCGGGCGATGCCGTCGAACAGCTCGATGGCCGCTTCCCCGATGCGCTGCCCCACCGCGGTGGGCTCGGCGAGCGTGCGGGATCGGCTCAGGGTCGTGAAGTCGGAGAAGCGCACCTTGATCGCCACCGTCGCCGTCTCCACCCCCTGGCGGCGCAGTCGGGTGCCCACCCGATCGGCGAGCCGGCGCAGCTCCACGTGCAGCACGCGGGTGTCGGAGATGTCGTCGGCGAAGGTCTCCTCGTGGCCGATGCTCTTCTCCACGTGCTCGGTGTGGACCTCACGGGTGTCGATGCCCTGAGCCAGCTGCCACACGCGCTCGCCCATCGCCGGACCGAGTGCGCGGTCGAGCATCGGGCGCGGGGAGGCGAGCACATCGGCGACGGTGCGGATACCCCGGCCCTCGAGCGCTTCGGCAGCCTTCGGTCCCACCCCCCACAGCGCGCGCACCGGCCGGGCGGCGAGGAAGCTCAGGGTGTCGGCGGCGGCGACGATGAGCACGCCGTCGGGTTTGCTGATCGTCGAGGCCATCTTCGCCACGTGCTTGGTGGATGCCCCGCCCACGCTGCAGGTGAGGCCGGTCTCGTCGAGCACTCGCTCACGCAGCATCCGGGCGATCTGACGCGGGCTCCCCCACAGTCGGCGCGCGCCGCGCACGTCGAGGAACGCCTCGTCGATCGACAGGGGCTCCACGAGCGGGGTGAAGTCGCGGAAGATCGCCATCACGCGGCGGGAGAGCTCGGTGTACCGGTCGAAGTGGGGCATGACCACAATGGCGGTCGGACACAGCCGGAGCGCCTGCGACACCGGCATCGCCGAGCGCACCCCGAAGCGACGGGCTTCGTACGATGCGCTGGAGACCACGCCCCGCCCCTCCGGTGCTCCGACGATGATCGGCTTGCCGCGGAGGGAGGGGTCATCGAGCACCTCGACCGACGCGTAGAAGGCGTCCATGTCGACGTGGAGAATGCCCGCGCCGGTGTCGTCGGCGCCGTCGGCGGAGACGATCCGCCCCGTGCCGTCACCGCGTCCCATGCATCCATTCTCCCCGCCGCCGCCGACACTCGGCGACGCACCGGGGCAGGAAGAACGCCCGGATCAGGGCCGGATGATTCCGGCTACTCCTGAGCGGGCGTTCTTCTGACGCGGGCTACTGCGCGGCGCGCTCGAGGACGAGTTCGCGCACGCGCGCGGCGTCGGCCTGGCCCCGCATGGCCTTCATGACCGCGCCGATCACGGCGCCGGCTGCCTGAACCTTGCCGTCGCGGATCTTCGCCAGCACGTCGGGCTGGGCTGCCAGGGCCTCGTCGATGGCTGCCAGGAGCGCGCCGTCGTCGGACACGACCGCCAGGCCGCGCGCATCCACGACCTCCTGCGGGGTGCCCTCCCCGGCGATGACGCCTTCGAGCACCTGGCGGGCAAGCTTGTCGGTCAGCGTGCCCGCGTCCACGAGCTTCTGGAGGGCGGCGACGTTCTCCGGCGAGACGAGGTCGGTCGCCTCACGGTTCTGGGCGTTCGCGATGCGGCTGATCTCACTCATCCACCACTTGCGCGCCGCGGCGGGCGACGCGCCGGCAGCCACCGTGGCACCGACCTCCGCGAGCAGGCCCGCGTTGACGACACCCTGGAAGTCGATGTCGGCGAAGCCCCACTCGCCCTGCAACCGGCGGCGGCGGGCGGCCGGCGGCTCGGGGAGGGCCGCGCGGAGTTCTTCGATGAGCTCCTCGGAAGGAGCGACGGGGAGCAGGTCGGGCTCGGGGAAGTACCGGTAGTCATCGGCGTCCGACTTGGGCCGGCCGGGCGACGTGGTGCCGGTGTCCTCGTGCCAGTGACGGGTCTCCTGGATGATCGTGCCCCCGGCGGCGAGGATCGCCGCCTGGCGCTGGATCTCGTACCGCACCGCGCGCTCGACCGATCGCATCGAGTTGACGTTCTTCGTCTCCGTGCGCGTGCCGAGCTTCTCCTGGCCGCGCGGACGCAGGGAGACGTTCGCGTCGCAGCGCAGGTTGCCCCTCTCCAGCCGGGCCTCGGAGATGCCGAGGGACAGGACGATGTCGCGGATCGTCTGCACGTAGGCCTTGGCGATCTCGGGTGCGCGATGCTCGGCGCCGAAGATCGGCTTGGTGACGATCTCCACGAGCGGCACACCGGCACGGTTGTAGTCCACGAGGGAGTACTCCGCGCCCTGGATCCGACCGGTTGAGCCGCCGACGTGGGTCAGCTTGCCGGCATCCTCCTCCATGTGGGCGCGCTCGATCGGCACGGTCACGAGGGTGCCGTCGGGCAGCTCCACTTCGACGGAGCCCTCGAAGGCGATGGGTTCGTCGTACTGCGAGATCTGGTAGTTCTTGCCGAGGTCGGGATAGAAGTAGTTCTTCCGAGCGAAGCGGCTGGAGGGAGCGATCGAGCACCCCAGCGCGAGCCCGAGCGAGATCGAGAACCGCACCGCCTGCTCGTTGACCACCGGCAGCGCACCGGGGAGCCCCATGTCCACCGGTGCGACGAGGGTGTTGGGAGCAGCGTCGTGGTTGTCGGAGTGGGCGGGGTTCGGCGCTCCGGAGAACATCTTCGTGCGCGTGTTCAATTCGACGTGCACCTCGAAGCCGAGCACGGGCTCGAACCGCTCCAGTGCCTCATCGAAGCCCATCAGCGTGTCTTTCGCCATCAGCGGCTCCCTCCGTTCGGTCCCTGAGCTGTTAGAAGGGCAGGTGCGCGGTCCAGCAGCGGACCGCCCCACTCCTCCACGAGCAGCGTCTCCAGAGCGGCGCCCACGCGGTACAGGCGGGCATCCTCCCGCGCCGGAGCGAGGAATTGGATGCCGACGGGCAGCCCGTCCTCCGCGGCCAGGCCGGAGGGGATCGAGATCCCCGGCACGCCGGCGAGGTTCGCCGGGATCGTCGTGACGTCGTTGAGGTACATCTGCAGCGGGTCATCGATCTTCTCGCCGAAGCGGAAGGCCGTCGTCGGGGCCGAGGGCGTCGCGATGACGTCCACCTGCGCGAAGGCGGCGTCGAAGTCGCCCTGGATGAGGGTGCGCACCTTCTGGGCGCTGCCGTAGTACGCGTCGTAGTATCCGGCCGACAGCGCGTAGGTGCCCAGGATGATGCGGCGCTTGACCTCGTCGCCGAAGCCCGCGTCGCGGGTGGCGGCCATGACCTCCTCCACGGTGGCAGTGGCGTGCGGGGTGACCCGCATCCCGAACCGCACCGAGTCGAACTTCGCCAGGTTGCTGGAGGCCTCCGCCGGGAGGATCAGGTAGTACGCGGCGACGCCGTACTCGAAGTGCGGCGCGTTGACCTCGATGATCTCGGCGCCCTGGGCCTCCATCGCCGCGAGCGCATCGCGGAACGACGACGCCACTCCCGCCTGGAAGCCGCTGTCGGGGAGTTCGCGGATGACGCCGACCTTCAGTCCCTTCAGGACCTGCCCGGTGGCGCCGTCGCGCGCGGCGTCGGCGAACGACGGCCACGAGTCGGTGAGCGAGGTCGCATCGTGCGGATCGTGTCCGGCGATGACGTCGTGCAGGAGCCCCGCGTCCAGCACCGTGCGCGTGACCGGCCCGACCTGGTCCAGGCTCGAGGCCAGCGCGATGGCGCCGTAGCGGCTGACGCCGCCGTAGGTCGGCTTCATCCCGACCGTTCCGGTGACGTGCGCGGGTTGGCGGATGGAGCCGCCCGTGTCGGAGCCGAGGGCCAGCGGCGCCTCGAACGCGGCCACCGCCGCCGCCGATCCGCCGCCGGAGCCGCCGGGGATCCGGTCGCGGTCCCACGGGTTGCGCGTCGGGCCGTAGGCGGAGTGCTCGGTGGAGGACCCCATGGCGAACTCGTCCATGTTCGTCTTGCCCAGCGGCACGAGGCCGGCCGCGCGAGAGCGCGCGACGACCGTCGCATCGTACGGCGAGAGGTACCCCTCGAGGATCTTCGAGCCGCTCGTGGAGGGCATGTCGGTCGTGACCAGCACGTCCTTGATGGCCAGCGGCACGCCGGCGATCGGGCCGAGCTCCTCGCCGGCCGCGCGACGGCGGTCGATGTCGGCGGCGACGTCGAGGGCTCGGGCGTTGACGTGCAGGAAGGCGTGCAGGTCGCCGTCGACGGCGGCGATCCGGTCGAGGTGCGCCTGTGTGGCCTCCACGCTGGAGACCTCCCCGGCCGACAGGCGCGCGGCGAGGTCGGACGCGCTCAGGCGCGTGAGGTCGTCGGTCACTGCTCCTCCCCCAGGATCGCGGTCACGCGGAAGCGGTTATCCGCCGCATCCGGGGCGTTCTGCAGCACCTCGTCCAGGCTCAGCACGTCGCTCGGCACGTCGGTGCGGAACACGTTCTGCAGCGGGATCGGGTGGCTGGTCGCGACGACGTCGGGGGTGGCGACCTCCGACACCTTCGCGATGTTGTCGACGATCACGTCGAGCTGACCGGTGAGGCGCTCGACCTCCTCGTCGCTGAGCTGGATCCGGGCGAGCACACCGAGGTGGCGCACGAGATCGGGGGTGATTTCAGACACGCTCCCAGTCTAGGTTCTGGCCGCGATCGCTCCGATGCACGCTCGGCGCCCCCGCGCGCCCGGAGGGGGCTCCCCGCGGACGAAATAGGGTGGCTGGATGACGATGACCTACGATCCGCCGCGGCCCTGGATTCGCAGCTACGCGGAGGGTGTGCCCGCGGACCTCGACCCGGTCTCCGGATCACTCGGCGACATCGTGGCAGCATCCGCACGCGACTACCCGGATGCCCCGGCCCTGGAGTTCTTCGGGCGCACCAGCTCCTACCGCGAGCTCGAGGACCAGATCGCCCGCGCCGCGGCAGGCCTGCGCGCTCGGGGCGTGCGCGCGGGCGACCCCGTCGCCATCGTGCTGCCCAACTGCCCGCAGCACATCGTGGCCTTCTACGCCGTGCTGCGCCTGGGCGGCGTGGTCGTGGAGCACAACCCGCTCTACACCCCTCGTGAGTTGCGCAAGCAGTTCGAGGATCACGGTGCCAAGCACGCGATCGTGTGGAGCAAGGTGGTCGGCACTGTTCAGCAGTTCCCCGACGACCTGCGCGTGGACACCCTCGTGTCCATCGACGTGACGCGTGCCATGCCGTTTCGCACGCGCGCCGCGCTGCGTCTGCCCATCGCACGGGCCCGCGAATCGCGTGCTGCTCTCCACGCCAAGGTCTCCGGGACCATGACGTGGGAAGACCTGCTGCACGCGGAGCCGCTCCCGGCGAGCTACCCGCAGCCGGCGACCGACGACCTCGCGATCATCCAGTACACCAGCGGCACCACGGGCACACCCAAGGGCGCCGCACTGACCCACCGCAACCTGCTCGCCAATGCCGCCCAGGTGCGGGCATGGGTGCCGTTGATCCGCCGCGGCGAGGGATGCGTGGTGTACGCGGTGCTGCCCATGTTCCACGCGTACGGCCTGACCCTGTGCCTGACGTTCGCGATGTCGATGGGCGCGCGACTGGTGCTGTTCCCGCGTTTCGATCCCGATCTCGTGCTCGCCGTGACCAAGAAGCATCCGGCGACGTTCCTGCCGCTGGTCCCTCCGATCGCCGAGCGCCTCCTGACCGCATCGCGGGAGAAGGGTATTCCGATCGCCGGCACCGGGATCGCCATCTCGGGCGCCATGGCTCTCCCGCATGAGCTCGTGGTGCCGTTCGAGGATGCGTCGGGCGGCTACCTCGTCGAGGGGTATGGCCTCAGCGAGTGCTCGCCGGTGCTCATGGCCAATCCCGTCGCGGACAACCGCAAGCCGGGAACCGTCGGGCTCCCGATTCCGGGCACCGAGTGCCGTGTGGTGGACCCGGAGGACCCGCGGGTGGACGTCGCGCCGGGCGAACGGGGCGAACTCCTGGTGCGCGGGCCGCAGGTGTTCAGCGGCTACTACGGCAAACCCGAAGAGAGCGAGGAGGTCTTCGTCGACGGGTGGTTCCGCACCGGCGACATCGTCACGATCGACGACGAGGGTTTCGTCCGCATCGTCGACCGCATCAAGGAGCTGATCATCACGGGCGGATTCAACGTCGCCCCCACCGAGGTCGAGTCGGCCCTGCGGCAGCACCCCCACGTGGCGGACGTCGCCGTCGTCGGGTTGCCCAGCGACCACTCCGGCGAAGAGGTGGTCGCCGCGGTCGTCGCCGACGGCGAGGGCGAGATCGACGTGGAGGCCATCCGCACGTTCGCGCGCAGCATCCTCACGGCCTACAAGGTGCCTCGGCGGATCTTCGTCGTGGACGAACTGCCGCGTTCGATGATCGGCAAGGTGCTGCGCCGCCAGGTGCGGGAGAGGCTCCTCGCTCTCACCTCCGGTCGCTGACGCCGGCCGCTCGGACACGTCCGGCCCGTCGTGCTCCCGGCCGGTCCCTGAGCCTGTCGACGGGCCCGGCCGGACCTCTAGAGCGGCAACGTCGGACGCTTCGACAAGCTCAGCGACCCACTCCCTCCCCCGCTACACCCCGGCCGGTCCCTGAGCCTGTCGAAGGGCCAGGCCAGTCCCCCGAAACGCCGAGGCCGGTCCCTGAGCCGTCGAAGGGTCCGGCCCGTCAGCCCGCGTCCGGTGCGATCGCGTCGAGCGCTGCGGGACCTTCCGTCACGAGGACGTGGAACTGAGCGGCGTCGATGATGCGCAGGCCCAGTTCCTCGGCCTTGCCGAGCTTCGACCCCGCTCCCGGTCCCGCGGCGACGAAGTCGGTCTTCTTCGAGACGCTGGATGCCGCCTTGCCGCCGGCGCGGAGGATCGCCTCCTGGGCGCCGTCGCGCGTATACCCCTCGAGCGAGCCGGTGGCGACCACCGTGACCCCGTCGAGGACCCCGCCGCCCTCGGCCGCCGCTCCGGGCCCGGGGTGGCCGGGCGTCGTCAGTTGCGCGCCCGCCGCAGTCCAGCGCTCGACGATCTCCCGGTGCCAGTCCACCGCGAACCAGTCGGTCACCGCATCCGCGATGATGCCGCCCACGCCCTCCACGGCGGCGAGCTCGTCCCGCGAGGCTGCGCGGATGGCATCGACCGACCCGAACCACTGTGCGAGGGCGCGCGCAGCGACCGGGCCGACGTGACGGATGTTCAGCGCCACGAGGAAGCGCCACAGCTCCTTGGTCTTGGCCTTCTCCAGCTCCTCCAGGAGCGTCACCGCCTGCGCCGACGGCTGCGGTCCGGTCGCGCCGGTTTTCTTCTCCGCGGCACTGGGATTGCGCCGGAACGGCGCCCGCCGCACGGGATCGCCGGTCTTCTCATCCACACGCGGCTCGCCCGTTTCGGTGTCGCGGACGATCACCTCGATCGGCACGAGCTGGTCGAGCGTGAGGTCGAACAGCCCGGCCTCGGTCTCCAGCGGGGGCTCCTCGGGCACGCTCGGCTGGGTCAGGGCGGCCGCGGTCACCTCGCCGAGCGCCTCGATGTCGAGCGCGCCGCGCGAGCCGATGTGCTCCACCCGTCCGCGCACCTGAGCGGGGCACGCCCGCGTGTTGGGGCAGCGCAGGTCGATGTCGCCCGCTTTCGCCGGGCTCAACGGGTAGCCGCATTCCGGGCACTCGGTGGGCATGACGAAGGCGCGTTCGCTGCCGTCACGCAGTTCCACGACGGGGCCGAGCACCTCCGGGATGACATCACCGGCTTTTCGCAGCACCACGGTGTCGCCGATGAGCACTCCCTTGGCCTTGACGACGTCCTGGTTGTGCAGCGTGGCCTGGCGCACGACGCTGCCGGCGACCCGGGCGGGGGCCATCACGGCGAACGGCGTCGCGCGGCCGGTGCGCCCCACGGACACCACGATGTCCAGGAGCTTCGTGTTGACCTGCTCCGGCGGGTACTTGTACGCGATCGCCCAGCGCGGCGCGCGACTGGTGGCGCCCAGCTCGTCATGCAGCGCCAGCTCGTCGACCTTCACCACCACGCCGTCGATCTCATGCTCGACGGCGTGGCGGTGCTCGCCGTATTCGGTGACGAATTCCAGCACGCCGTCGATGTCATCGGAGGTGCGGAAATAGGGGCTCGTCGGCAGTCCCCACTCCGCCAGCAGGCCGTACACCTCGCTCTGCGACGACACCGGGGGCGCCGGCCACGCCCCGATGCCGTGCACGAACAGCCGCAGCGACTGCAGGCGAGCCCTCCCGGCCTCCAGTTCCAGTCCGCTTTTCTTCTCCAGCTGCTGCCGGAGTCCGCCGCTGGCGGCATTGCGCGGGTTCGCGAAGGCGGGGAACCGTCGAGCGGCGCTGCGGGTCGCCTTCTCCTCGTCGCCGCCGCGGGCGAGGGAGTCCGCCAAGACCCGTTCACGCAGGCGAGCCTGAAGAGCGTTGAGTTCGTCGAAGGCCGCTACCGGGATGAACACCTCCCCGCGCACCTCCACGAGCGGCGGATGGCCCGTACCGGAGAGGCGCTGCGGGATCCCTGCCACCTGCAGCGCGTTTCCGGTGACGTCCTCGCCCACGCGCCCGTCCCCGCGGGTGGCGGCGGAGGTGAGGACGCCGTTCTCGTAGCGCAGGCTGATCGCGAGTCCGTCGATCTTGAGCTCGGTGAGCCAGCGGATCGGCCGGCCCGCGGAGGCCGCGGTCTTGACGCACCAGTCACGCAGTTCGTCGGAGCTGAAGACGTTGTCCAGGCTCAGCATCCGCTCGGCATGCTCGATCGGCGCGAACATCGTGCTCTCGGCGGCGCCCACCGACTGCGTGGGGCTGTCCTGCCCCTGGAGTTCGGGATAGAGCCGCTCGATCTGCTCGAGCCGCCGCATCCACTCGTCATAAGTGGCGTCGTCGACGATCTCGGCGTCACGCCCGTAGTAGGCATCGCGCGCGTCGACGATGCGCGTGGTGAGCTCTGCCGCCTGCGCGCGCGCCTCGTCGAGGGTCAGGTCGGGGAGTTGGTCACCGTTCGCCACCCGGCCAGTCTAGGGAGGGCCACCGACGCCACCCCGCCCTTGCGCATGTCTCACTTCCGGCACCACATGTCTCACTTCCGGCACCGCATGTCTCACTTCCGGCACCACATGTCTCACTTCCGGCACCACATGTCTCACTATTCGCCGGAATCGGGCCCGCACACTGCAATTGGTGAGACATGGATGGCGCGGGCCGGCACCGCCGGGCGGACGAACGCGGGCGGCAGGGGAACCGCGCCGGCGGGGCACGGGCTCAGGCGGGAACCGGTACCGCAGAAACCGTGCGGTCGATCGTGAACTGACCGATCACGCGGGTGCCGTCATACAGCACCGCGGTCTGCCCGGGTGCCACGCCATCGAACGGCTCGTCGGGCGTCACCGCCAGGGTGCCGTCGGCCCACACCGCCCGTGCGGGCACGGGATCGGCGTGCGCCCGGATCTGCACGTGGCACGCGAAGGCGCCTTCGCGGGGCGCGCGGCCCGCCCACGTGTACCGGCTGCCGGAGATCTCCGCGGTGGCCAGGGCCTCCTTCGGCCCCACGACGACCGTGTTGCTCACCGGGCGCACTTCGAGCACGAAGCGGGGCTTGCCGTCGGGAGCGGGCGTGCCCAGCTGCAGTCCGCGGCGCTGCCCCACGGTGTACGCGGCGGCGCCCTCGTGAGAGCCGACCACCGCGCCGGTGCGGTCGACGATGGCGCCCTGTTCGGCGCCCACCTTCTCGGCGAGCCACCCCCGCGTGTCGCCGTCGGGGATGAAGCAGATGTCGTGACTGTCGGGCTTCTGCGCGACCGTCAGGCCGCGCGCCTCGGCCTCGGCACGCACGAGGGCCTTGGACGGCGTGTCCCCGAGGGGGAAGTAGGTGTGCGCGAGCTGCTCGGCGGTGAGGACGCCGAGGACGTAGGACTGGTCCTTCGCCGCATCCGATGCCCGATGCAGCTCGCGGCCGTCGGGCCCGTCGACCAGAGCGGCATAGTGCCCGGTACAGACCGCATCGAAACCGAGCTCGAGCGCCCGCTCCAGGAGCGCCGCGAACTTGATGTGCTCGTTGCACCGCATGCAGGGGTTGGGTGTGCGACCCGCGCGGTACTCGGCGATGAAATCGTCGATCACGTCTTCGCGGAAGCGCTCGGAGAAGTCCCACACGTAGAACGGGATGCCGAGGCGATCGGCCGCGCGGCGCGCATCCATCGCGTCCTCGATCGTGCAGCATCCGCGGCTGCCGGCACGAAGGGTCCCCCCGGCGCGGGAGAGGGCCAGGTGCACGCCGACGACGTCGTGTCCCGCCTCCACGGCCCTCGCGGCCGCGACGGCGGAGTCGACGCCACCGCTCATCGCCGCCAGGATCCGCATGACTCCCAGTCTACGAGCGGCACCCCTGTACGGGCGCCGGGTGCGCCGCCAGCTCCCGGCGTGCCCGGCCGCGGCCGGATCATCTCGGCCGCTGCCGTTCAAAACTCAGGAGATTCGGCGCTGTACCGGCCCGTCCGGCCCATCCCCTCGGCGTGTCTCCTGAATTTTGAACGTGTCCGGCGGGGCGTCAGCGGCCAGGGGCCAGGGGCCAGCGGCGAGCGCGGGCGGCGGCCAGGGATCAGCGGCGAGCGCGGGCGGCGGCCGATGCGGCGCGCGCGTACGCGTCCGGAAGGGCCGCGAGGAACGCCGCGACATCGGCGTCGGTGGAGGTGCGCCCCAGCGTCAGGCGGAGCACCGAGCGCGCCTCTCGGTCGGTGCGTCCGAGGGCCAGCACGACGTGCGACGGTTCGGCGACGCCGGCCTGGCACGCCGATCCCGTCGAGACGGCGATCCCGGCCTGATCCAGGAGGAACAGCAGCGTCTCCCCCGCCGCATCCGGAAACAGCACGTGCGCGTTGCCGGGCAACCGGTCCACAGGATCTCCCAGCACCTCGGCGCCGGGCACGCGCTCCCGAATGCCCCGGAGGAGCGTGTCGCGCAGGGCCGACAGACGCGCGGCCTCCGCCTCCCGCTCCGCTTCCGCCAGTTCGGCCGCCACGGCGAACGCAACGGCTCCGGCCACATCCTGGGTTCCCGCGCGGAGGCCCCGCTGCTGGCCGCCGCCGTGCACGAGCGGACCCAGTCGCACCGAACGCGACGCCACGAGCGCCCCCACACCGACCGGTCCGCCGACCTTGTGCGCCGACAAGCTCAGCGCCACCAGCCCCGCACCGTCCGGGGCGTCTCCCCGCCACGCCGCGAAATCGATGGGCACATGACCGAACGCCGAGACGGCGTCCAGGTGCAGGGGCACGCCCGCGTCGGCGGATGCGGCGGCCAGCGCCGCGGCATCCTGCACGGTGCCGACTTCGTTGTTGGCGACCAGAGCAGTGGCGAAGGCCGCATCCCGTGCGGCGGCGCCGAAGGCGTCGGGGCGGATCCGGCCCACCGCATCCAGCGCGACCCGTGAGAGCACCGCGCCCTCGTGTGCGACCAGCCACGCGATCGCGTCCAGGGTGGCGTGGTGCTCACCGTCGGGGAGGACCACGGTGCCCGGGCGGTCGCCGCGTCCCCACCACAGGCCCTTGACGGCCGTGTTGATCGATTCGGTACCGCCGGAGGTGAAGACCACCTCCACCGCGTCGCTGCCGATCACCGCCGCCAGGCGCTCGCGGGCCTCCTCGAGCAGGCGGCGGGCGGCCTGACCGCCACCGTGGATCGAGGACGCGTTGCCGCCGACGGATGCGGCCGCGAGCCACGCGTCGCGCGCCTCATCCCGAAGCGGCGTCGTCGCGGCATGGTCCAGATAGACCGACATCGCCACCTCCCGCCGTAACGCGCCCGACCCACGGCGTAACTACTGTAGAACGCATGGAGCGGCTCGACCCCCCTGCGCGACGACCCGCTCCGGTGGGCGTGGAGAGCGCCGCCTTGGACGACCTCGGGGTCAGGCAGGGTCCCGACGGCGGAACCCTGCGCGTGTGGTCGGCCCATGCCGACGCGATCGAACTCGTGATCTTCGACGACACCGACCTGGACTGGGCGGTGGCCGCCCTCCCGCTGTCCGACGTCGGCGGTGGCGTGTGGACGGTGACGACGGAGCTCCTCCGCCCGGGAGCCCGGTACGCGGTGCGCGCCGACGGCCCGGTGGGCGCGGGCCAGCTGTTCAACCGCGAATCCCTCCTCCTGGATCCCTACGCGCGCGGCATCGTGACCGGCGGCTACGGCGACCACCGGGGCGTCGTGGTCGACGGGTCCTTCGATTGGGGAGGCGTGACGAAACCGGGCGTGCCGCTGGATCGCACCGTCATCTACGAAGGCCACGTGAAGGGCCTCACCAAGAAGCACCCGGGCGTCCCGCCCGCCCTTCACGGGACGTACGCGGGGCTCGCGCACCCCGCGATGATCGACCATCTCCTCCGGTTGGGGATCACCACCGTCGAGCTGCTCCCCGTCCACGCGTTCGTGACCGAGCCCCGTCTGCTCCACCTCGGGCTCGCCAACTACTGGGGGTACAACACCCTCAACTTCTTCACGCCCCACTCCGCGTATGCCACGTCCGAGAGCCAGCGCGGAGGACCCGAAGCCGTGCTCCGCGAATTCAAGGGGATGGTGCGCCTCCTCCACGAGGCGGGTCTGGAAGTCATCCTCGACGTGGTGTACAACCACACCTCGGAGGAGGGGGTCGGCGGTCCGCGGACGAGCCTGCGGGGACTGGACAACCGCTCCTACTACCGGCAGACCGACGACGGCACGTATGTGGATGTCACCGGATGCGGCAACGCCGTCAACACCGCGACCGATGCCGCCGCACGACTGGTGCTGGATTCGCTCCGCTACTGGGCGAACGACGTGCAGGTCGACGGGTTCCGCTTCGACCTCGCCGCCACGCTCGGACGCGACGCCGGACACGTGTTCACCCCCGACCATCCGCTCCTGCGCGCCATCATCGATGACCCGGCGCTGGCGGGAGTGAAGAAGATCGCCGAGCCGTGGGACGTCGGGTTGGGCGGCTGGCAGACGGGCAACTTCGGCACCGGATGGCACGAGTGGAACGACCGCTATCGCGACGACGTCCGCAACTTCTGGCTCAGCGACGTCGACTACGCCCGCCGCGCCGACACGTCCCCCGCGGGTATCGGCGGGTTGGCCACCCGCCTTGCCGGTTCCTCCACCACGTTCGGCACCGAGCGCGGTCCCCTCGCCGGCGTCAACTTCGTCACGGCCCATGACGGCTTCACGCTGCACGACCTGGTCTCCTACGACGTCAAGCACAACCTCGGCAACGGGGAACAGGGCCGCGACGGTGCGGACACGAACCGATCCTTCAACCACGGGATCGAAGGGCGCACCGACGACGAGCGGATCCTCGCCACGCGCCGGAGGGCCATGCGCAATCTCCTCGGAACGCTGCTGCTGTCGGCCGGCATCCCGATGCTCACCGCGGGGGACGAGGTCGGCCGCACCCAGCGAGGTAACAACAACGCGTACTGCCACGATTCGCCCCTGACCTGGCTGTCGTGGCAGCACGCGCCCTGGCAGGACGATCTCTTCGCGCACACGCAGCGCCTCCTTCAGCTCCGCCGCGACAACCCGGCCCTGCGCCCGATACGGTTCGCCGGTGTGGGCGAGCGGACCCCCTCGGCCTCTGTCATGGAGTGGTTCGACGAGAGCGGCGAGACCATGTCGCTCGAGCGATGGACGAACCCCGCTCACCGGACGCTGCAGTACGTCGCCGCATCCACCCCGGAGCACGAGGCGCCCAACCGCATCCTGCTCGCCGTCCACGGGATCGAGGCGCCTGTGGACGTGACCCTCCCGCAGCTCGCCGGCGCGGAGCGGTTCGTCTCGCTCTGGTCCAGCGCGGACGAACGCCCGCATACGGACGCGAACGCGTACGCACCAGGCGACGTCGTGACCATGCCGGGCACATCGATGCACCTGTTCCGCGTCCACTGATCGCACCACCGGTCGCTTGTCAACCGTCCGCGGTGCTCCCGGTCGGCCGCGACGCCCGCGGTAAGTTCGACACGTGGCTCCTCAGACGCGATCCCCGATTCCCCGTCCGTGGCGCAGCGGCAGTGCCATCCCGGAGCGCCCGGCGGTCTCCACCGCCTCGCTCACCGTGACACCGCGCCTCCCGATCGTCGCCCCGCGGCCGTCCGTGCCCGGCGGCCGGTACCGGCCATCGGCCTACGTCGAGGAGGCGGTGCCGTTCACCGTCACGGCGTTCCGGGAGGGGCACGATCTCATCGGCGTCCACGTCCGGCTCTTCTCCCCCTCCGGCGATGAGTCGCTGCACCGTGTGTCCGCGCTGGACAACGGCCTCGACCAGTGGTCGACGCTCATCGTGCCCCTCGAGCAGGGCATCTGGCGCTTCCGGTTCGAGACCTTCTCGGATGACTTCGCCACCTGGCAGCACGCCGCCGAAGTGAAGATCGCCGCCGGCGTCGACCCCGCGCTCATGCGGGAGACCGGTGCGCTGCTGTTCGATCGCGCCGTCGCGGACAGGAACCGACCGCGCGCGGAGCGCATCGCGCTCCAGAGCGCGGCAGCGGCCCTCCGCGACCCGGCGATCACCGACGAGGCGGCCCTGGGCATCGTCGGCGACCCCACGATCGCCGGGTACTTCGCCGAGCGACCGCTGGCGACCCTCGGGTCGGTCGGCGACGACCTGGAGCTGCTCGTGGAGCGGCAGCGAGCCGGCGTCGGCTCGTGGTACGAATTCTTCCCCCGCTCCGAGGGCGCCCGCACGCTGAAGGACGGCACGATCGAATCCGGGACGTTCGGTACGGCAGCCGGTCGGCTACCGGGCGTCGCGCAGATGGGTTTCGACGTGCTCTACCTGCCGCCGATCCATCCGATCGGCACGACCAACCGCAAGGGCCGCAACAACACCCTCGACCCGCGACCGGAGGATCCGGGTTCCCCGTGGGCGATCGGATCGTCCGCGGGCGGTCACGACGCCGTGCACCCCGACCTCGGGACGCTCGCCGATTTCCGCGCGTTCGTCCGGGCGGCCCGTGCCGAAGGCCTCGAGGTCGCACTCGACCTGGCACTGCAGGCCTCGCCCGATCATCCGTGGGTGACGGCGCACCCCGAGTGGTTCACAACCCTCCCCGACGGTTCGATCGCGTACGCGGAGAATCCCCCGAAGAAGTACCAGGACATCTATCCGATCAACTTCGACAACGACCCCGAGGGGATCCGCGCCGAAGTGCTCCGGATCGTCCGCCACTGGATCGCCCAGGGCGTGGAGATCTTCCGGGTGGACAACCCGCACACCAAGCCCTTGCAGTTCTGGGAGTGGCTGATCGCCACGGTCAATGCGGAGCATCCCGATGTCGTCTTCCTCGCGGAGGCGTTCACCCGTCCGGCGCCCCTGCAGGGCCTGGGGATGGCCGGCTTCCAGCAGAGCTACACCTACTTCACGTGGCGGAACACCAAGGAGGAGCTGGCGGAATTCTTCACCTCCCTCGCCACCGAGACGGACGATTTCCTCCGGCCGAACCTCTTCGTGAACACCCCCGACATCCTCACCGAGTACCTCCAGTTCGGCGGCCACGCCGCCTACAAGGTGCGCGCGGCCCTCGCCGCCACCGCGGCCCCCACATACGGCGTCTATGCCGGGTACGAACTGTACGAGAACGTCGCCCGCCCGGGGTCCGAGGAGAACATCGACAACGAGAAGTACGAGTACAAGCTCCGCGATTGGGAGGGCGCCGAGGAGCGCGGCGAATCGCTCGCGCCCTACCTCCGGATGCTCAACAGCGCCCGCCGCGCGCATCCCGCGCTCGCGCAGCTGCGGAACCTGTCAGTGCACTGGAGCGACGACGACGCCATCCTCGTCTACTCCAAGCACCTGGATGCCGCGCTGTCCCCGACCGGGGTCTCGGACACGATCCTCGTCGTCGCCAACGTCGACCCGCACTCCGTGCGCCACACGACGATCCACCTCGACACCACCGTCTGGGGCATCGCGCCCGGCACCCCGTACGAGGTCGAGGACCTCGTCACCGGTGCCGTCTGGACCTGGACCGATCACAACTACGTGCGCCTGGATGCCTTCACCGAACCGGTGCACATCCTGCACGTGAAGGAGCTCCGATGACCGGTGTGACCACTCCCGATGCCGGCCTGCTGGACGCCGTCGCCGCCGGAACCCACCACGACCCGCACGCCGTTCTCGGCGTCCAGACCGCCGACGACGGGACGTGGCTGATCCGCACCCGCCGGCCGCTGGCCACCACCGTCGTCGCGAACCTCGCCGGCGGCACCGAGGTGCGTTTCGAGCACCTCCGCGCGGGCATCTGGGAGGCCGCCCTCCCCCGCCACCCGCGCGCCTACACGGTGACGGCGACCTACGAAGACGGCTCCGAGTACACCGTCGACGACCCGTACCGGCACCTTCCCGTGATCGGTGAGATGGATCTGCACCTCATCGGCGAGGGCCGTCACGAAGAGCTGTGGCGCGTGCTCGGTGCGCACGTCCGCACGATCGACGGCTCCCGTGGTGTGGCGTTCACCGTGTGGGCCCCCGATGCGCGGGCGGTCCGCGTGATCGGCGACATGAACGGCTGGGACGGCACCGGCCACGCCATGCGCTCCATGGGCGGAAGCGGCGTGTGGGAGCTGTTCGTCCCGGGGATCGGCGCCGGCGAGACGTACAAGTTCGAGATCCTCACCCGCCGCGGCGGATGGATCCAGAAGGCCGACCCGATGGCCCGGTACGCCGAGAAGCCTCCGGCCACCGCATCCGTCGTCGCGCACTCCACCTACGTGTGGGAGGACGACGCGTGGATGGCCAAGCGTGCGCGCACCACACCGCTGTCCTCCCCGATGTCGATCTACGAGATCCACCTCGGCTCCTGGCGTCCGGGGCTGTCGTACCGCGACGCGGCCGATCCGCTCATCGAGTACGTCACGGCGCAGGCCTTCACGCACGTGGAGTTCCTCCCCCTCTCCGAGCATCCGTTCGGGGGCTCCTGGGGCTATCAGGTCACCGGCTACTACGCGCCGACGAGTCGGTTCGGCGAGGCGGACGACCTCCGCTACCTCATCGACCGCCTCCACCAGGCGGGCATCGGCGTGATCATGGACTGGGTTCCGGGGCACTTCCCCAAGGATGCCTTCGCCCTGGCCCGCTTCGACGGCGAACCTCTCTACGAGCACCCCGACCCGCGGCGCGGCGAGCACAAGGACTGGGGCACGCTGATCTTCGACTACGGGCGCAACGAGGTGCGCAACTTCCTCGTGGCCAACGCCCTGTACTGGCTGGAGGAGTTCCATGTCGACGGCCTCCGCGTGGACGCCGTCGCCTCGATGCTGTACCTGGACTACTCCCGCAACGACGGCGAGTGGGCTCCGAACCAGTACGGCGGGCGGGAGAACCTCGAGGCGATCCGGTTCCTGCAGGAGGTCAACGGCACCGCGTACAAGCGCTACCCCGGTATCGCGATCATCGCCGAGGAGTCCACGAGCTTCCCCGGTGTCACCGCATCCACCGATCATGCCGGTCTCGGCTTCGGGCTGAAGTGGAACATGGGCTGGATGAACGACTCGCTCCAGTACATGGCGCGCGACCCGCTCTACCGCGCGCACCACGAGGGCGAGCTGGCGTTCTCGTTCGTCTACGCCTTCAGCGAGAACTTCGTCCTGCCGATCAGTCACGACGAGGTCGTGCACGGCAAGGGGAGCCTGTTCG
Source organism: Microbacterium sp. Z11_20 (assembly GCF_057197605.1). Taxonomy (NCBI): domain Bacteria; kingdom Bacillati; phylum Actinomycetota; class Actinomycetes; order Micrococcales; family Microbacteriaceae; genus Microbacterium; species Microbacterium sp. Z11_20. The sequence goes on from NZ_JBXVOQ010000001.1 coordinate 900,847, forward strand.
GACGGATGCCCGGCGACCACGCCCAGAAGCTCGCCAACATGCGCGCGTTCCTGGCGTACATGTGGGGCCACCCCGGTAAGCAGCTGCTGTTCATGGGTCAGGAGTTCGGACAGATGTCCGAGTGGGCCGAGGGGCGCGGGCTGGACTGGTGGATGCTCGAGCAGCCGTCGCACGCGCAGTTGCACGACTTCGTCGGGGCGATGAACCGCGTCTACGTCGAGCAGGCGGCACTGTGGTCGCGGGACTCGGACGGGGCGGCGTTCACCCGGCTGGGTGGGCCCTCGTGGAACACGAATGTGCTCGCCTTCGCCCGGCGCGACTGGCACGGGAACACGGTCGCAGTGGTGTGCAACTTCTCCGGCGAGCCCATCACCGGATACGAATTGACGCTGACCGAGGGGGGCGTGTGGCGTGAGATCCTCAACACCGACGCCTCCGAGTACGGCGGCTCGGGGATCGGAAACCTCGGACTGGTCCGCGCCGAGGAGGACGGCCGTGCGGTGCTGACGCTCCCGCCACTGGGCGTGCTGTGGCTGCACCACCGCAAAGACGCCGCCCGCCTCCCTGCCACCGGCAAGGGCTGATCGCCTTCGCGAGACCACCTCGGGCCGACGAGAACACCGCGCAGTGCGGGATTCTCGCCGGCCCGAGGTGTTGTTGCCGGGTGGCCCGTGTCAGAAGAGCAGCGAGGCGAGCCTGCTGCGGGCGCGGATGACGCGCGGGTCGGCGTCTCCGACGAGACCGAAGAGGTCGAGCAGCCGTTCGCGCACCGGGGGCCGCGCGTCCCCCGAAAGGGCGGCGAACAGGTCGAGGAGGCGGTCGAACGCGTCCTCGACGTGGCCGCCCGCGAGGTCCAGGTCGGCGACGACGAACTGCGCCTCCACATCTGTGGGATCCGCGCCGGCCGCATCGCGGGCCGCCTGCAGGTCGGCGCCCTGAATGCGGTCGAGCAGCCGTACCTGGCCGAGCCCGGCCCGGGCATCCTCGTCGCGGGGGTTCTCCGCCAGCGCCTGCTCGTAGGCGGCGATGGCGCGGGCGTAGTCGCCGCTCTCGATCGCCTCGAACGCCTCTGCGTGCAGCGGCGGAAGCGGCGCCTCAGCGGGATCGGCGGGAGCATCGGCGCCGTCCGTGTCGGCGACGGTGACCGTGCCGCTCACGCCGTTCTGCGCCGCAACCTGGAGGAGCTGCGCGAACACCTCGCGGACCTGCTGCTCGGGGACGGCGCCGGTGAACAGCGGCACCGGCTGGCCGCCGACGAGCGCGACCACCATCGGGATCGACTGGGCGCGGAATCCCTGGGCCAGCTGCGGGTTCGCATCGACGTCGACCTTGGCCAGGACGAGGCGTCCGCCGAGCTCGGTCACGACCTTCTCCAGGATGGGGCTGAGCTGCTTGCACGGCCCGCACCACTCCGCCCACAGGTCGACCACCACCGGGACCGTGCGGGAGAGCTCGAGCACCTGCCCGAAGGTCTCGTCGGTGACGTCCATGACCAGCGACGGCACGGTTCCCCCGCCGAGGGCGGGGGCGGCCGAACCCGTGGTCGCGGGCGCGGCGGGCGCCTGCGGGCGGTTTCGGAGTGTGGACAGGTCGACGGCGCCACGCAGGACGGAGCCGGGCTGAGGAGTACTCACTCGATCACCTTCGCTTCCAGGATGTTGGATCGGTAGCCCAGGAGGCGGATCGGTTCGTTCGTCCCCTCCAGCGGCACGTAGAAGAACAGCTGGTCGCTGTAGGTCGTGCGGAACCCGGTGGCCGATTGCTCGACACCGGTGAGCGCCCGGACGGCGGGGTTCTCCGGCAACCGGATGACCGCGTCGGGGTTGGTCGGCTTGACCTCGTCGCTCTCGTGGACGTCGACGGCGACAATGGCGCCTCCGTCCTGGGTCGTGAGCGCGAGCGGCGCCGTGACCCCGGGGGCCGAGGTGAACTCCAGTGTCGACGTCTCCGCACCGGTCTGGTTCAGCAGGTCGAGACGCTCCTGCTGGTTCTGGCGGATGCTGGCCAGAAGCAGGTCGCCGGTCATGTCGAAGTCGCCCCAGTACGGGCTGTTCTCGGCGTTGTTGATGATGTCGGAGTAGGCACCGGCGATCTCGTCGGGACGCAGCCGCAGGAAGGGCGAGTCCGGCGGCGCCAGGACCGTGCCGACGTACTCCGCCGGCAGCTCGGGAAGCGTTGTCGCGGCCTCGAGGCTGGCGATGAAGCGCGCCTTGTAGTCCGACCACGGATCGGCCTGTGTCATGACCATGATCGTAGGGGCCACCGTCGAATCGTCCGGGTTTTCCACCACGGTCATGAACGAGCGCGGCCACCCGTCGAAGGCCTGCGGCAGAACGATCTCGACGGGGCTGTCCGGAATCGGCGCCAGCGCCGTCTGCTCAGGCAGCTGGCCGCGCAGGGTGTAGTTGGTCTGCCGCTCGGTGAGGGCCGGACCCTCCAGCCGCGCGGCGGCGAGCTCCGGGTCCACCGCGGCATCCGCCTCGGCGACGGTGCTGGAGATCCGCGTGAGGATGCGCTCGGCCTGCGTCTCGGTCACCGCGGGCGACTGCTGGCCCTCCGGGACGATCACCGATGCCGTCGGTGACGGGGTGGGCGAGGGGGCGAGGTCGGGCCACGCATCGGCGGAGCAGCCGGCGAACAGCAGCGCCCACACCGCCACCGCGGGGATCACCGTGAACGAGCGACGTCCCGGCAGGGCGCGCCGTCGTCCGGCGCTGATCACACCCTTGTCGGCGCCCTCCACGGCCACGTCGATCGGCTCCGTGACGGGCATGGGGAGGCCCTTGCGACGCGGCCCGCGGGAACGCCGCGCATGACGGATGCCGAGGAGGTAGAGGATGACGCCGATCACCAGCACGACGCTGCCGCCCACGATGAGCGGACCCGCCCAGGGCGTGCTCCGCTCGACCGGCCACGTCAGCGTGACCTGGGAGGGGGCCGGCGCGGTGCCGTCCGAGGCGAGGAGGACGCTCATGGTCTCGGGGAGCTGCAAGGGCGTGGAGAGCCGTCGCTCCTGCTGGAATTCGTCGAGCCAGAGGTCTGAACCCACGGGCGTGCGTGTTTCCGTCGCTTCGGTGGCGGCATCCGCCGGCTCGGCGGCAGTGGCATCGGCGGCAGCGACATCGGCGTCGGCGTCGGTGGGAGCGGCCGTCGCCGCAGGGTCGACCGCCTCCGGCTCGACGACCTCACTGTCCAACTCGCCGTCGGTGCCGACCGTGACGTGGTTGTACGGCACATCCGACAGCCACGCCTGCACATCAGCGGTGCGGCCGTACGCGGCGAAGACGGTGCCGTCACCCTCCGCCGTCAGCGTCTGCGACCCGGGGAGGATGTTGAGCACCGCCCCATCCACCAGGGTGTATGCCTCATCCCCGGCGGTGGGGAGAGTGGCACTCCCCGCCTCCGGAGCCTCGAAGACCGTGCGCGAGGCGATGCCCGCGCCGATCATGAGCGCGGCAAGGATGAACGCCACGACAGCCCACACGAAACGCACGAAATCCAAACCTTCCCGATGGCGGCCCGTCGGGTCGGGCCACGCATACGACATTTCAGACTAGCGGGAACGACCTGAAAGTTGCCCAGGAGGGAGTCCCTCCCGTGATCGGAGGCGCGGCATGCGTATTCTGACGGAAGAGATTGCGGCTGTCGGCCGCCCCCGGACAGGAGAGCCGTGAAGATCCACAACCCGTTCCGCGTCGCACTGGTCGCGACGCTCGGCGTCGGCGTCGGTCTTCTGCTGATCAGCAGCGTCCAGACGCTGTCGACGATCCTGCTCTATGTGGGGACGGCGCTGTTCCTCTCCCTCGGCCTGGATCCGGTGATCTCGTGGCTCGAGCGACGCAAGCTCCGCCGTTGGGCCGCTGTGCTGATCACGATCCTCGGTGTGCTGGGGATCTTCGCCGGCATCATCCTCACGATCGTTCCGGTGATCGTGGACCAGATCGCCCAGCTGGTGGAACGGATCGAGGAGACGACGCGGACCATCGACTGGGAGGACGCCCTGCCCGCCGCGCGGGAATGGGCCCAGTCCGTCTTCCCCGCGCTCGACATCGACGTCGTCTGGGGATATATCGAGGACTGGTGGGGGTCGCTGGACTTCGGCGAGATCTCCACCAACATCGGCAGCGGCATCTTCGCCGTCGGCGGGGCCGTGGTCGTCGGGTTGGGCGGAGCGTTCATCGTGCTCATCCTGACGATCTACTTCACCGCATCCACGCCGTCGCTGAAGGCCGCCGTCTACCAGCTCGTCCCCGCGTCCAAGCGGGCGCGATTCATCGATCTCGCCGAGCAGATCACCGACTCGGTCGGCTACTACGTGATCGGTCAGGCAAGCCTCGGCGTCATCAACGGCGTGCTCAGCGCGATCCTGCTGACGATCATCGGTGCGCCGTTCCCGGCGGTGCTGGCCGTCATCGCGTTCTTCTTCTCACTCATCCCGCTCGTGGGCACGCTCACCGGGTCCACGCTGATCGTCCTGACCTGTCTCGGACTGAGCTCCCCCACGACCGCCCTCATCGCCGCGATCTACTACCTCATCTACATGCAGATCGAGGCCTACGTGATCGCGCCGCGCATCATGAACCGTGCGGTGGCCATCCCCGGCGCCGTCGTCGTGATCGCAGCCCTGGCCGGCGGCTCGCTGCTGGGTCTTCTGGGAGCGCTCGTGGCCATCCCCGTGGCCGCGAGCATCCTGATCATCTACCGCCAGGTGGTCATCCCGCGGCAGAACGAGCGGTGACCCTCACGCGGACGAAGGCGGGCCGTCCCACGTGGTCGGCAACGGCAGCGCCGCGGGATTGACCACCCCGACGATCTCCGACAGCACGCGGCGGGTCTGGCTCTCCCCCACCCACAGATGCTTGCCGCCCTCGACCGGGATGAGCCGGGCCTGGGGTACCGGTCCGAAGCGCTGGGCCGCCTCGGCGGGACGCAGGTAGTCGTCGAACTCGGGGACGACCACCACGAATCCTCGCGCGTCACCCGCCCATGCAGCCACCTCCTCCTCGGTCGTCCGGTGCAGCGGCGGCGACAGCAGGATCACGCCCTCCACATCGTGCTCGAGGCCGTACTTGAGCGCCAGCTCCGTGCCGAAGGACCATCCGAGCAGCCACGGATGCGGCAGGCCGCGGTCGGCGGCGAACCGCACGGCTGCGGCCACGTCGTGGCGCTCGGCCTCCCCGTCGTCGAAGGCGCCCTCGCTCGTCCCCCGCGGGGAGCTCGTGCCGCGGGTGTTGAAGCGGAGCACGGCCAGGTCGGCGAGAGCGGGCAACCGCGATGCCGCCTTCCGCAGGATGTGCGAGTCCATGAACCCCCCCGCGGTGGGAAGCGGGTGCAGCGTGACGAGGGTGGCGACGGGGTCGTTGCGCTCCGGCATCGCCAGCTCTCCGACCAGCGTCAGCCCGTCGTCGGTGTGCAGTTCGACCTCTTCCCGCCGCGCGGGGAGCTCGACGGGTCCGCGGATTTCCATGTCAGCCGATCCTCCAGCAATACGTGTGCCAATGCCGACGCGCGGCCAGGTCGGCGGCGTCCCCGAGAACCCCGTCGGCTCGCCACACGACCACGTGTGCCACTCCGGGTTCGACGGTCTTGCCGCATCCGGGGCACAGGTACGGCTTCTGCGCCGAACCGGCCGGCACCGGCTGCACGAACCACTCCGCGCCACGACGGGTCTCCGTGCGCTTCCACCCCGCCATCAGGCGCGCCAGCGAGTCGTCGCCGGACGGGTCGGGTCGCCGTCGATTCGCGCGCGGCACGGGTCAGTACCAGCCGCGGCTCTGCGAGCTCGCCCACGCGCCGCACGGGTCGCCGTAGCGCCCGCTGATGTAGCCCAGCCCCCACGTGATCTGCGTGGCCGGGTTGGTCTCCCAATCGGCTCCAGCACTGGCCATCTTGCTGCCGGGAAGGGACTGCGGGATTCCGTATGCGCCGCTGGAGGAGTTGTACGCGTTCACGCGCCAGCCCGACTCCTTCTGCCAGAGCGCCCGCAGACAGGCGAACTGGTCGTCGCCCCAGCCGCGGGCGCGCACCAGGTCGTACGCGATCGCCTGCGCGGTCCCCGGGTCGGGCGCCACGAAGGGCGGGGCCCACCCGGCGCCGGAGGTGGCCGAGGCCGAGGTGGTGCGCGCAGCCGGCGTGGGCGTCGGCGTCGGCTTGGGGGTGACGTAGACGGAGTAGCTGCTGCGCTCGAGCGCGGCCGGCGTGATGCCGCCGGCCGGAAGCGCATAGTTCTGGATGTCGGCCAGAGCGCTCTCGTAGAGGGACACGCGGCCGGGGTCCACCTCGGCCAGGGCAGCACCGGTGGGAACCACGGAGGCGGCGACGAACGCGAGAGCGGAGAGCCCGGCGAACACCGCGAGCACCCCGCGGCGTCGCGACCACCGGGGCGTCTGCCGCGGCGGAGTGGCGGGCGGGATCACGTCGACCGCGGCGCCCTGCGCCCTGCGGACGAGCGGTCCGGAGCTGGCGCGCGTCATCTCGGTGCCGGAGGTCACAATGCGCCTGATTCTACCCGTCGACCGCCGCGCGTGTCATGCTCCGGACGACGACGGATCGCCCACGGATCCCCCGTGGAGCGGTCATGCGACCGCGAGCATGACCTCCACGACGGCGTCCAGGACCGCGTCCACCTGGGCTTCGCGGTACCCGCCGCGCTGCATCCGGAACGCCACGGCCCGGACCTGCTCGACGGTCACCGGCTCACCTGCAGCCAGATAGCGGGCGAGCTTCTCGGCGACGAGGTCGACCTCGTCGACCCGATAGCCGTACCGGAGCACGTTCACCCGGTCGAAGCGTCGGCCCTTCGGTCGAAGCAGCCGGTCGAGCACCACCTGCGCGGTCGCGCGCGAGTCCGCCACCCACGCACGGGCGCCTCGCCGGCCCATGGCCTGCTCGCGCTCGCGCGCGGCGAAGGCGTCCTCGATACGTCCGAGCGCCGCGTCCACCGGCGCGACGGCATAGCCCGAACGCACGAGCGGGAACGCCGCGGCCCTCACTTCGGCCGAACGGAGGGCTTCGGGGTCATCGGATTCGAACGCCGCCCGCGCCTGCGCCAGAAACGCGTCGACGGCGCGCTTCTCGTAGCCCTTCTGACGCCGCGGAGCATCCGGGAAGGGCGCACGCGTCACCTCGCCGTCGCTCGTTTCCGCGTTGCGATCTCCCGCGTCGGAGTGCCCCGTGCGGGCGTGCTCGGCGTCGATGGTCATGTCACCGCCAGAGGGGTCAGGAGATAGTAGAGCGCCAGCGCGGCGGTGGCCGACGGCAGGATCGAATCCAGCCGGTCCAGCACGCCCCCGTGACCGGGAAGCCATGAGCTCATGTCCTTGATGCCGAGGTCGCGCTTGATCATCGACTCGCCGAGGTCGCCGGCGGTGGCGGTGCCCAGGATGGCCGCGCCGAAGATGAGTCCCGCCCACCAGGGCAGGTCGAGCATGTACAGCGCGAGGACGACGCCGGCCGCGAGCGCGACCACCGCCGACCCGGCGAAGCCCTCCCAGGTCTTCTTGGGACTGATGCGGGGCGCCATCAGGTGTCGGCCGCCGCGGCCGAAGGTCAGGCCCGAGGCATAGGCCCCGGTGTCGGCGACGACGGTCACGATGAGGAACGCGAGCACCCACCACTCGCCGCGCGGCTGGGAGAGGAGCACCATCGCCAGGCTGGCCAGGAACGGCACGTAGAGCTGGATGAACGCCGACACGAGCACGTCGGTGAGAACCGCGCCGTAGGTGCGCCCGTCGCGTCGGAGCATCTGGCCGAGCAGTCGCCACACGACCACGAGGGCCACCGACGCGAGCGTCGCGACCCAGTGCAGCCACAGGGTCGCGAAGTAACCGGAGACCAGCAGCAACGTGCCGGCGACCACCTGGGGCACGAGATCGATCCGGCGGCCCGATGCCTGCAACGCCCGCGTGAACTCGAACATCCCCAGGATGCAGGCGGCGATGGCGAAGATCAGGAAGATCCACTTCACGAACAGCAGGGATGCGAGCACGGCGGCACCGATGGCCAGGCCGATGGCGATCGCCAGGATGAGGTTCCGACCGGTGCGCTGCGTGATGCGCGCGTTTGCCTCCTCGAACTCCGCCCGCGCGTGCGCGACCTGGTTCTCGAACTCCGAACGCGCGGCGCGGATGCGCGGCTGAATACCCGCGCCCGCGTCCGCCGCGCTCTGCGCGCGCCTCGCCCGGGAAGCGTCACGACGGGACAGCGGCGCGTCAAGGGGTGACGCGCTGTCCGTGCCGGATGGATCGGTCATGGGGCCTAGACCTCGAGGAGCTCTGCCTCTTTGCGCTTGAGCGCCTCGTCGATGGCGTCGACGTGGGCCTTGGTCAACGCATCCAGCTCCTTCTCGGCCCGGCCGAGCTCGTCCTCGCCGACGTCGCTCTTGAGCGCGTCGAGATCGTCCTTGGACTTCCGCCGGATGCCGCGCACGTGCACCTTGGCGTCCTCGCCCTTGGAGCGGACGAGCTTGACGAACTCTTTGCGCCGCTCGGCGGTGAGCTCGGGCATCGTGACGCGCAGCAGGGTGCCGTCGTTCGTCGGGTTGGCCCCGAGGTTCGGCATCTCGCGGATGGCCGTCTCGATCGCCTTGAGCGCCGACTTGTCGTAGGGGGTCACGACGAGGGTGCGGGCTTCGAGCGTGTTGAGGGAGGCGAGCTGTGCGAGCGGTGTGGGCGATCCGTAGTAGTCGACCATCACCTTCTGGAACAGCTGAGGGTTGGCGCGCCCGGTGCGAACGGTGGCGAAGTCCTCCTTCGCCGCTTCCACGGCGCGGTCCATTCGCGATTCAGCGTCGGCCAGAACATCGGCGATCACAGGAACTCCATTCGTTGGGCTCGACGTCCCAGTCTAGACAAGCCCACCCGGTCCGGCGGGCGCACAACGCCGTTCACGCATTCACGAGCGTCCCGATGGATTCGCCCAGCAGTGCGCGGGTGACATTTCCCTGCGGCTCCATCCCGAACACCCGCATGTCCATGCCGTTGTCCATGCAGAGGCTGAAGGCGGTCGAGTCGACCACCTTGAGGCCGCGCTGCAGGGCGTCCATGTACGTGATGGTGTCGATGCGTGTGGCGGTGGCGTCTTTGCGCGGGTCGGCGGTGTACACGCCGTCCACACCGTTCTTGGCCACCAGTACCTCGGTCGCCCCGATCTCCAGCGCTCGCTGGGCGGCGACGGTGTCGGTGGAGAAGTAGGGCAGGCCCGCGCCCGCCCCGAAGATCACGACGCGGCCCTTCTCCAGGTGACGCTCGGCACGGCGCGGAATGTAGGGCTCGGCCACCTGGGTCATCGAGATGGCGGATTGCACGCGGGTGGCGGCGCCTGCCTGCTCGAGGAAGTCCTGGAGCGCCAGGGCGTTCATCACGGTGCCGAGCATCCCCATGTAGTCCGCGCGCCCGCGATCCATGCCGCGCTGGCTGAGTTCGGCGCCGCGGAAGAAGTTGCCCCCGCCGACCACGACGGCGACCTCCACCCGGTCCACGGCCGCGGCGATCTCGCGGGCCATCTGGCTCACCACGTCGGGGTTCACACCCAGCTGGCCACCACCGAACGCCTCGCCCGAAAGCTTCAGCAAGACCCGTCGGCGCCCGGTCGCTTCATCGATCACGTGTCATCCCTCTCGTCGGACCCCAACCTATCCTCCCGAGTCCGGCGGACACGGGAAAGGGCCCGGGATGCGGTGCATCCCGGGCCCTCCTTCCACCTACGCGCCGACCTTGAAGCGGGCGAAGTCGGTGATGGTGATACCGGCGTCCTTGGCGACCTGGGCCACCGACACCTTGTTGTCCTTGGCGTAGTCCTGATCCAGGAGGGCGACCTGCTTGAAGAACGCGTTGACGCGGCCCTCGACGATCTTCGGCAGGGCGGCCTCGGGCTTGCCCTCGTTGCGGGAGATCTCGGTGACGATCTCGCGCTCCTTGTCGACGTCGGCCTGGGGCACGTCCTCGCGCGAGAGGTACGTCGGGTTGGCGAAGGAGATGTGCTGCGCGATGCTGCGCGCAGCCTCGTGGTCCTCGCCCGAGTACGCCAGGACCACACCCACCTGCGGGGGCAGGTCCTTGCTGGTCTTGTGCAGGTAGACCGAGAAGTGCTCGCCCGTGAGGGTGCGCACCCGACGAAGCTCGACCTTCTCACCGATGATCGCGGCCTCATCCGAGATGAGCTGGTCGACGCTCTGGTCGCCGGCGGGAGCGGCCAGGGCCGCCTCGGCGGAGTCGGCGGACGCGGCGGCGGCGGCCTCGACGACCTTGTCCGCGAGCGCGATGAAGCGGTCGTTCTTCGCCACGAAGTCGGTCTCGCATGCGAGCTCGAGCAGGGTGGCCTTGCCGCCCTGCTCCCGCGCGGTGATGAGTCCCTCGCTGGTGGAGCGGTCGGCACGCTTGGCGTTGCCCTTCGCGCCCTTCAGGCGCAGGATCTCGACGGCCTTCTCGACGTCCCCGTCGGCCTCTTCGAGCGCCTTCTTGGTGTCGACCATGCCGGTGCCGAGCTGCTCGCGCAGCGACTTGATGTCGGCGATCGTGAAGTTTGCCATATGGCGGCTCCTTGTTCTGGTGAGTTCTGGGGGAAGCGTCGGCGAGGCCGTCTGGAACGACCTCGCCGACGGAATTCGTCTGTAGGGAAGGCGCGTGTTACGCGTCGGTCTTCGCAGGAGCCTCGTCGGCCGGTGCCTCGTCGGCGTTCTCGGCCGATGCCTCCTCGGCGGGTGCCTCGTCGGCGCTCTCGGCCGATGCGTCGGCGATCGCTTCGTCGTTCGCCGCGGCGCCCTCGGCGTCGGCGTCGGGGGCCGACTCCGTCGCGGCTTCGCCCTCGATCGCCTGCTCGTCGGCGACGAGCTCGCTCGCTTCGGCGGTGGCCTCGGCGACGTCGGCGACCTTCTCGGTCTCGGCCGAACCCTGCGTGGGCGAGCTCTGCTCGAGCAGCTCGCGCTCCCACTCGGTCAGCGGCTCAGCGGCCTGCTCGGCATCGCCGGCGGGCTGGTGACGCTGGATGAGGCCCTCGGCGGCGGCGTCGGCGATGATTCGGGTCAGCAGGCTGACCGAGCGGATCGCGTCGTCGTTGCCGGGGATCGGGTACTGGAACTCGTCGGGGTCGGCGTTGGTGTCGAGGATCCCGATCACCGGGATGCCGAGCTTCTTGGCCTCGTCGATGGCGAGGTGCTCGCGCTTGGCGTCGACCACCCAGATCGCCGAAGGGGTCTTCTGCAGGTTGCGGATACCGCCGAGGGACTTGTGCAGCTTGTCGAGCTCGCGCTTCTTGAGCAGCAGCTCCTTCTTGGTGAAGCCGCTGTTGGCGGGGGTCTCGTAGTCGAGCTCCTCGAGCTCCTTCATGCGGGCCAGACGCTTGGAGATGGTCTGGAAGTTGGTGAGAAGACCACCGAGCCAGCGCTGGTTGACGAAGGGCTGACCGACGCGCGTCGCCTGCTCGGCGAGCACTTCCTGGGCCTGCTTCTTGGTGCCGACGAAGAGGATCGTGCCGCCGTGGGCGACGGTCTCCTTGACGAACTCGTACGCCTTGTCGATGTACGACAGCGACTGCTGCAGGTCGATGATGTGGATGCCGCTGCGCTCGGTGAGGATGAAGCGCTTGACTTTCGGGTTCCACCGGCGGGTCTGGTGTCCGAAGTGCACGCCGCTGTCCAGCAGCTGGCGAATGGTGACGACGGCCATGGCCGTTCTCCTTCTTTGGGCGCGTGCGCGCCTGGTTGCGGTTGTGTCGCGCCGACCCGGTCGGGCGGCGAGCCTGGTGTCCGGCACGCATCCGCTCCCGGGCGGATGCCCGGAAGACCGGTGGATGCGGAATGCCGCGCGATGCGGTTCAACAGAACTGCGGTGCGCTGTGGACACGCGGAGTCACCCCGACGGACGGGGTGCCCTACAAGTGTACCAGCCGCTCCTCCCCAGGCGGTCGGTCGGCCGACGTCTCCACCGCCTCCCTCGCGTGCCCCGCGTCGGCACCGGGGGCGGCGAGGCTGGGGCCATGCGGCATCCGCTTTCTTCCGCCCTGCTCCTGGCCGTCTCCGTGATCTCGGCTGCCGCCCCCGCGGCGCCGTCGCCCGTATCCCCGGACTGGGTCTGGCCGGTGACACCGGTGCACGTGGCCCGCGCCTATGCCGCTCCGGCCCACGCCTACGGTCCCGGGCACCGCGGGGTGGACCTGTCCGCCACGGGTCCGGTGCGCTCGCCCGCAGACGGGGTGGTCGCCTACGCCGGAGCGGTGGTCGATCGGGGTGTCGTCACGATCGACCACGGTGGCGGCTTGGTGACAACCTTCGAGCCCGTGGAGACGGTTCTGCGGCCCGGCGACGCGGTGGCCCGCGGGGAGGAGGTCGCGGTGGTGTCCGTCGGGGGACACGCCGAGCCGGGCACCGTGCACTTCGGCGTGCGCCTGCACGGCGAATACCTCAACCCCCTCGTGCTGCTCGGAGGAATCCCCCGCGCCGTGCTGCTCCCCTGCTGCTGACGTCACGCGAATCGAGGAGATCGCGCCGATCGAGGAGCCGCCGGCCCGGTATCGCCCTCGATTCCCGAGAACTCCTCGAATTCGGGTTCACTCGATCGCGTTGCGGTCGCCCTCGTCGGTCACGACTGCCTCGTCGTCGAGTCCGCGCACGGTGTTGTCGTTGCCGCGGACGACGACGCTGTCGATGGAGTCTGGGGCGGTGACGGTGTTGCGGTCGCCGCCCACCACGAGGGCGTCGATCTCGTCGGCGGTGACGACGGTGTCGTTGCCCTCGACGGTGACCGCATCCACCTCGCGGACAGACACTTCGATGCGGTCTCCCGCGAGGGTCAGGGCGTCGATGTCGGCGGCGACCAGGTTCACCTGCAGGTCGTTGCCGCGGATCTGGACGTCCGGGCAGTCGCCGGTGAGGGTGAGCGGGGATGCTCCGGCCGTGAGCACGATGGGGGCTCCCCCGCAGTTCTGCGCTGCGCCCGCGGTCGGCGATGACTCCGGACCCGGGGACGCGCTCGCCGACGTCGACGGCGCACCGTCGGTAGGCTCTCCGGTCGCGGTCGGCCCGGGCGGCTGCCCCGCGCATCCGGCGAGCAGCGCCGCCGTTGCCAGGAGAACCGCCGGACCCGTCCGCCGTATGCGCATGCCAGCGACGCTACGCTCCTCGGCTGACGCGGCACAGGGCCACAGGTCACGGTGCTCAGGCGCGAGGGTGGGCGAGGCGGTAGGCCTCGGTGAGCCGCTCGCTCGACACGTGCGTGTAGATCTGGGTCGTGCCGAGGCTGGCATGGCCGAGGATCTCCTGCACGGCGCGCAGGTCGGCGCCGCCATCCAGCAGGTGGGTCGCGGCCGAGTGACGGAGGGCGTGCGGACCGACCGCGGACGAACCCACCACCGGCCCGATGGTGCGAGCGACGAGGTCGTACACCGAACGCGGTCCGAGTCGGCGCCCACGGGTGCCGAGGAACACCGCCGCGCCGGCGTCGTCGGCCCGCGCGGCGAGTGCTGGCCGGCCGCGCACGAGGTACGCCTCCAGCGCACGGGCGGCGCCGCCGCCGTAGGGCACGACCCGCTCCTTGGATCCCTTGCCGAGCACCCGGACCGTGCGCCGGCCCCGGTCGAGGTCATCGATATCGAGACCGCACAACTCGGAGACCCGCACTCCCGCGCCGTAGAGCAGCTCGAGCACGGCGGAGTCGCGGAGGGCGGTCGGATCCCCGTCGGCCGCGTGGGAGGCGAGCGAGTCCAGGACCTCGCGAAGGGCATCGGCGGTGGCGACGGCCGGCAGCGCACGCCCGCGTTTGGGGGTCACCAGCCGCAGCGTCGGATCGATCGGGACGAGCCCCTCCTCCTGTGCCCAGCGGAAGAGTCCGCGCACGGCAGCCGTACGCCGTGCGAGGGTGCTGCGCGCCTGCCCCCGCTGAGCGGCCGACCACGACCACTCCCGGAGGTGCTCCACATCCACCTCCGCGAGCGGCATATCGCCGCCGGTGGCGAGCAGGTCGTCCAGATCGGAGCGGTAGGCGCGGACGGTGGCGGGCGCGAGCCGGCGTACCTCCGCCAGTTGGGAGAGGTAGGCGTCGATCGCGGCACGCAGCAGCACTCCCCCAGGATGCCGCGAACCAGTGCCCGCGAGCGTCGCTCTCCCGGCGCGTCACCGGCTCGGTGCGCGGCGCCACCCGTCGCCGTCGGCCACCAGTGCGCCATCGAGCACCGCGAGCCCGATGAGGGCTTCCACCTCCGCCACGGCCAGACCGCTGCGTCGGGCGAGCTCGCCAGCCCCCGCGCGAACGCGCGTGCTCGCCGCGTCCAGCAGCCGCGTCAGCTCGTCGGTGCGGCCCGCCGCCACGACCGCGGAGGTGACCGGCAGACCGATCAGTTCCCGGACGTCGTCGGATCCGGTGATGCACCGTCCGTCGTAGTCGCGGAGGATGCGGTGGCACCCGGCCGACGCGGCGCTGGTCACCGGGCCCGGAACCGCACCGAGTGCGCGACCGAGTGATGCGGCGTGTGCCGCGGTGTTCAGCGATCCGCTGCGCGTTCCCGCCTCCACGACGACCGTGGCGTCCGACAGCGCGGCGATGAGCCGGTTGCGCGCCAGGAAGCGCCACTTGCTGGGCGCGGTGCCGCAGGGGGTCTCGCTGGCGACGACGCCCGACCGGGCGATCCGGGCCAAGAGGTCGGCGTGACCGGAGGGATAGGGCCGGTCGATGCCTCCGGCCAGGAGCGCGGCGGTGAGTCCCCCCGCCGCGAGGGCGGCCCGGTGAGCAGCGCCGTCGATGCCGTATGCCGCGCCGGAGACGACCGCGATGCCGTCAGCGGCGAGTTCGGCGGCCAGCTCCGCCGCGACATGCTCGCCGTAGCCGGTGGCCGCCCGGGCACCGACGATGGCGACGGCCGGCTTGCGCGTCATCGCGGCGAGATCACCGTGCACCCACAGCGCATGCGGCGCGTGGCTGCCGAGGTCGAGGAGGCGCGCGGGCCAATCGGAATCGCCGGGAACGACCAATCGCGCGCGTGCTCGACGGGCCCGCTCCAGGGCGGAGGAGACGAGGGCGGGGTCCGCCCGCGGCATCCACCGGTCGCGTGCGGCCGCCAATTCCCGCGCCGGGATCTCCGCATCCCGCAGCGGCGAGCCGGCGAGCATCCGTCGGAGCGCTTCGACGGCGCCGAAGGTGGCGATCAGGTCTCCGGCCACACGGTCGCCCGGCTCGGTCAGCACGCTCCAGACCGCTCGCGCATACGCGTCCGGGGCATCGGCAGACGAGCCTCGAAGGTCGCGCAACGCGCCATGGGCGATCTCGGGTGAGACCTCGAGCGCGCTCACGCGGTCATCCCCCGCTTGAGGAAAAGCGCACGGCCGATGTCGCCCACATCCACCGCGGCCCGCCCAGCGAGATCCGCCAGCGTCCACGCGACCCGCAGCACACGGTCGTACCCCCGCAGTGTGAGCGAGCCGCGGTGCAGGGCGGCGTCCAGCGGTCGCCGCACGATCGGGGGCGGCGCCATCGGCCCCTGCCGGAGCCACGTCCCGGGGACATCGGCGTTCCGCCGCCATGGCGTCGCCGCGAGGCGGGCAGCCGTCCGCTCGCGCGCCGCCCGCACGCGTTCGCGAGCGGAGGCGCTCGTGGCCGTCGAGGGCGCGGGGTCGCGGTGGGCGACGGAGACCCGGCGGAGAGACAGCTCGATATCCATGCGGTCGAGCAGGGGGCCGGACAGGCGGCCGAGGTAGCGGCGGATGGCGTTCGGTGGGCATACGCACGTTCCCCCGGGGACGCCGTACTGCCCGCACGGGCAGGGGTTCGTGGCCATGACCAGTTGGAAGCGCGCGGGATAGGACGCTTCGGCGCCGGCTCGGTGGATCGCGATGCTGCCCGATTCCAGCGGCTGGCGCAGCGCGTCCAGGGCCGAGGACGCGAACTCGCCGGCCTCGTCGAGGAAGAGGACGCCGCCGCTGGCCCGGGCGATCGCTCCGGGGCGCACGACGCGGGAGCCCCCGCCCACGAGTGCGCCCACGCTGGCGCTGTGATGCGGCGCCTCCCACGGGGGGATGCGGGAGAGGCGCGTGACCGGGGCGCCCGCGAGCGAGCGCACGCAGGCCGCTGTCAGCGCGGCCTCGTCGTCCAGGGGCGGCAGGATGCCGGGGAGTCTTCGCGCCAGCATGGTCTTGCCGGCCCCGGGAGGACCGCTCAGCAGCAGGTGGTGCCCACCCGCCGCCGCGACGATGAGCGCCTCCACTGCGTCGGGCTGTCCGATGACGTCGGCGAGGTCGGGGGTCTCGTCGGCGGGGACGTCGACCTCCTCGGAGGGAGCGGCGACCGGGTCGAGGTCGGCCGCATCCACCTCCGCCCCGTGCCAGCGCAGCACTTCGGCCAGGCACGCCGCTCCGAGGACCTCGATGCCATCGACCAGTTCGGCCTCCCGCAGGTTCGCGAACGGCACGACCACTCGTGGCACGCCTGCCCGTGCGGCCGCCAGCACGGCGGGGAGGACGCCCGGGAGCGGCCGCAACCGCCCGTCGAGCCCGAGCTCCCCGATGTGAACGGTCGACGACAGGCGGCCCGCATCCATGGCGCGCTCCGTCGCGAGTGCCGCCACCGCGATCGCCACATCGAACCCCGAGCCGTACTTGGGAAGGCTCGCCGGGGACAGGTTCACCGTCAGTCGACGGCGGGGAACGGGCACATTGCGGTTCGCGCACGCGTTCGTCACGCGCTGCACCGCCTCGCCGATGGCTTTGTCGGGGAGACCGATGACGCGGAACCCCGGAGTCTGCGGTGACAGGTCGGCCTCGACCTCCACCACGGCGCCGTTCAGCCCCGACAGCGCGATCGAGAGCGTCCGGGCGGTGGTCACAGGGCGTCCTCGAGATGCTCGAGGATCGCGGTGGGCACGTCGGATCCGGTGAGCGCTATCGCATCCACCCGAAGGCGACGGCCGCGAGCCTGCTCGGGATGCGCCGCCATCCATGCGACCGCGAGACGCCACAGCCGCGCGCCCTTGCGCTCGTCGATGGCCTCCAGCGGATGGCCGAAGGCCAGGGATCGGCGGGATTTGACCTCGACGACGACGAGGGCGTTCCCGCGCACCGCGACGATGTCGATCTCACCCTGCGGGCACCGCCAGTTGCGGTCCACGATGGTGTACCCCGCGGAGCGCAGGTGTGCTGCCGCCCGCTCCTCGCCGGCCCTACCGAAGTCGTCTTTCTCTGCCATGCAGCCAGCCTGGCCGGCTGCTCGGTGCCGTGGTCACCGCACATCCGCACCGGGGGATGCGCCCCGGAAATCCCCGCCTGGGGAGGAGAGACCGGGTCAGCCGTCGAGCGACAGCTCTTCCGGCAGCTGGAAGTCGCGTCGCGACAACTCCTCGACATTGACGTCTTTGAACGTGAGCACCCGCACCGACTTGACGAAGCGGTCGGCCCGGTAGATGTCCCACACCCAGACGTCGGTCATCGAGATCTCGAAGTAGAAGTCGTGCTCGGTGTCGCGCCGCACCACGTTGACCTCGTTGGCGAGGTAGAACCGGCGCTCGGTCTCGATCACGTACTGGAACTGCGAGACGACGTCGCGGTACTCGCGGTACAGCGCCAGCTCGAGTTCGCGGTCGTAATCCTCGAAGACATCGTCATCCATGGTGCTTCCATCCTAGGGCGACGGGTGCCGCCGCGCGGTGGCGCGGTGGCGCGGGCGAGCCGCAGATCAGAAGAGGGTGGGCGCGTCGAGGATCGACCACGACTGCCGGTGATGGGCGCTCATCCCGTGGGAGCGGATGGCCTCGCGGTGGTCCGGGCTCGCGTACCCCTTGTTCCGCCACCAGTGGTACGCGGGCAGTTCATCGTGCAGCCCGGTCATCAGGCTGTCGCGGGCGACCTTCGCGATGACGGATGCGGCGGCGGCGCTCGCGCAGTCGCGGTCGGCCTTGATCACCGGCGTCACGCGGAGCCCGGTCGCTCCGGCCGGCGTGATGTAGTCGTAGTTGCCGTCGAGGATCACGATGGCGCTCTCCGGGACGACGCCCTGGGCACGCAGATCCTCGATCGCCCGCAGCGCCGCAAGCCCCAGCGCACGCATGATGCCGATCTCGTCGATCTCCGCGGAACCGGCCCACCCCACCGCGCTGGCGGCGACCCAGGCCGACGCGCGCGCCGCGACGTCGGCACGCTTGGGCTCGGGGACGAGTTTGGAGTCGCGAAGCCCCGCGGGGATCCGCTTGCGCGAGCGATCCGGGTCGATCACGGCCGCACCGACCGCGACCGGGCCCGCCAGTGCGCCGCGCCCGACCTCGTCGCACGCGATCACGAGCGGGTGCTCTTTCAGCAGCCGTCGCTCGAGGGTCAGTCGTGGCTCGACGACCGTCACGGGGCACCCTCGGCGGCGGGGATTCCCGCGAACACGTCGTGGTGGAAGTCGATCCCGCCGAACCGCGCGATCGGCCAGGTGACGAGGAACGCGCGGCCCACGACGTTCTCGAGAGGGACGAACCCCTCCCCGGGCTGGTCCTGGTTGTAGCGCGAATCCCGTGAGCTGTCGCGGTTGTCACCGAGCACCCAGACGGAATCCGCCGCGACTTCCACGTCGTAGGCCATCGGCTCCGGTGCCGAGCGCCCGGGGGGCAGATTCAGATAGTCCGTCTCGTCGATCGGGACACCGTTGACCGTGATCTGCCCGAGGGCGTTGCAGCACACCACGTGGTCGCCGGGGAGCCCGATCACGCGCTTGATCAGGTGGTCGTCACTGTCCGGAGCCGACAGTCCGACGAGCGACAGCAGCCAGTCGCCGGCTTCCACGATGCCGGGTCGCGGAGGGTCGTGCGACGGGGGCAGCCACCCGCCGGGGTCGCGGAACACCACGATGTCACCGCGCTCGTACTCCCCGAAGCGAGGCGTGATTTCATCGACCAGGATGCGGTCGTCCACCAGCAGCGTCTGAGCCATCGAGGTGGACGGGATGTAGAACGAGCGGACGAGGAACGTCTTCACGAGGAACGACACGAGCAGCGCGATGACGACGATGACCACCACGTCGCGGAGGAAGATCAGCAGCCCGCGCCGGCGACGGCGCTCGGCGCTGCTGCGGCCTTCGGTCGACGCGGGGGCGGATGCGGTCTGCTCGCTGCTCATGGGGATCCTTCGCCCGGCCCGCACGAACGAGGCGAACCGCGGTTCAAGCGTCGCACACCTCGCCTGAACGGCGGGTATCGGCTCAGCACTTCGCCGGGAACGAAGAACGCCCCGGGCGATGCCGGGGCGTTCTTCACAGGCGCGATCAGCGGTCGCGCTTCTCCTTGATCTTGGCCTTCTTGCCGCGGAGGGCACGGAGGTAGTAGAGCTTCGCGCGGCGGACATCGCCACGGGTGACGACCTCGATGTGGTCGATCACCGGGCTGTGCACCGGGAAGGTGCGCTCCACGCCCACCTGGAAGCTGATCTTGCGGACCGTGAAGGTCTCGCGGACACCGTCGCCGGAGCGGCCGAGCACGATGCCCTGGAACACCTGGATACGCGAGCGCGTGCCCTCGGTGATGTTCACGTGCACCTTGACGTTGTCGCCGGGGGCGAAGGGGGGGATGTCGGAGCGGAGCGAAGCCGCGTCGACGGCATCGAGGATCTGCATGATCGTCTCTTCCTGCGGCCGCCACAGGTCGACCGCATGATGGTTGGTAGGTTCCGGGTGTGCCCGAGGCCGCGAACGCGGCGGACTCCCCTGAGGCAGAGCCGGTCAGGACACAAACATCCATTCTGCCATGGATGTGGTGTGGTCCCAAACCATCACGAACCGGCGGGGCGCTCCGTGATCACGATGACGGGCGCGTCCGTGGGTTCTGCGTGCGGCGGATGCTGAGGCGAGAGGTAGGCGGTGCCGTCGGCGGCGCGCAGCAGCGACTGCGCTCCGAGCTTCGCTTCCCGCAGCAGCTGCCAGATGGTGAGCCAGAAGAGCGCGACGGCTCCGATCACCGCGAGGATCAGCGCCGGCGCGAACCAGGTCGGGCTGAACAGTCCGGTCGCGATGATGAGCGCGTGCCATCCGCCGAACCCGGCCACGTCCCACCAGGACACCGCCCGTGTCGCGCGGACACTGCTGCGCGCCCGCACGAGGAGGGCGAGGACGAGCTGACCGAAGAACACCGACGGTATGGCGAGGAACAGCACCCACAGCAGGGCCCATCCGCCGGCGTCGAAGGCGATCCATCCGGCGAGCAGCCACACCGGCAGAATCACGGCGGCCGGAAAGAGCCACCAGAAGAACGCCCGACGAAGCCACATGCCCCGATGCTAACGCCGCCCGCGGGGCTGGTGCCGGAGAGCCCGGAGTTCCCACGGCATCCTCACGGGTTGGCCGTGCACCGCACCCGCACGGTTGCCATCCGCGACAATGGGACGAGACGGAAGGACATCCATGATCGAGTTGCGCACACCGGCGGAGATCGAGGCCATGCGGCCGGCCGGCCGCTTCGTGGCGGAAACCCTCGCGACCCTGCGCGACGAGACCAAGGTGGGGACGAACCTCCTCGCCATCGACCGCCGCGCCCACGAGCTGATCCGACGGGCCGGCGCGGAATCCTGCTACATCGACTACCACCCTTCCTTCGGCGCGAGCCCGTTCGGGAAGGTGATCTGCACGTCGGTGAACGACGCCGTGCTCCACGGTCTGCCGCATGACTACGCCCTTCGCGACGGCGATCTGGTGTCGCTGGATTTCGCGGTGTCCATCGACGGGTGGGTGGCCGATTCCGCCGTCTCGTTCGTCGTCGGCACGGCGCGAGATGAAGACCTGGCGCTCATCGACACGACCGAACGTGCTCTGGATGCGGCGATCGAGGCGGCCGTCGTCGGAAACCGCATCGGCGACATCTCCGCCGCGATCGCCGCGGTCGCCCACGGGGACGGCTACTCCATCAACACCGATTTCGGCGGGCACGGCGTCGGCCGGGTCATGCACGGCGACCCGCACGTCCCCAACGACGGCAAGCCCGGGCGCGGCTATCCCCTGCGCGCCGGACTCGTGATGGCTCTCGAGCCGTGGTTCCTCGCGACCACCGACCTGCTGGTCACCGACCCCGACGGATGGACGCTCCGCAGCGCCGACGGCTCGCGCGGGGCCCACGCGGAGCACACCGTCGCGATCACCGACGACGGCCCGATCATCCTCACCGACCGCTCGTTCCTCGGCGTCGACTGACCTCCGGCCGCGGTCGCGGTGCTGCCGCGCACCACTCCGAGCCGCCGCATCCAGCCGCGGCATCCGTCCGGCGACCGACGCCCGGCCGTTCAAAACTCAGGAGAATCCGTCACTTCGGCCCCTTCCGGGCACGCGCGCCCGGCGTGTCTCCTGAGTTTTGAACACGGATGCCGCGGATCGGCCGGCGCGCCCGCCTCCCTGTGGCTCCGCCGCACGCCTCCGCGGCAGCCCGTGCCGCCGCATCCAGCCGCGGCATCCGTCCGGCGACCGACGCCCGGGTGTTCAAAACTCAGGAGAATCCGTCACTTCGGCCCCTTTCGGGCGCCCCCGCCCCGCGTGTCTCCTGAGTTTTGAACACGGATGCCGCGGAACAGGCGCGGAACGGGGGACCGGCACGCCGGCCTGGGCGACACTGCACCACGGGTCGGGTCAGTCGGCCAGGGTCAGTCGGCCAGGAGGTCGGGACGCCGCTCGCGCGTGCGCTCGAGCTGCTGCTCGCGCCGCCACGCGGCGATCGCCCCGTGGTTGCCGCTGAGGAGGACGGGCGGCACTTCAAGGCCCCGCCAGACCGCGGGCTTCGTGTACGAGGGGTATTCGAGGAGGCCATCCTCGTGGGACTCCTCCACCAGGCTCTCGGGATTTCCGACGACGCCCGGGATGAGGCGGCCGATCGCCTCGATCATCGCCATGGCCGCCACTTCGCCGCCGTTGAGCACGTAGTCGCCGAGGCTCACGAGCCGCACGTCACCGAGCGAGGCCGCCTCGGCGAACACGCGCTCGTCGATGCCCTCGTAGCGGCCGCAGCCGAAGACGAGGTGCGACCGTTGCGCCAGTTCGCGGGCGGTCGCCTGACGGAACACCTCGCCCGCCGGGGAGGGGAAGATGAACACCGGACGATCGCTGGCGCCGGCGGCGATGTCGCCGAGCGCCTCGCCCCACGGCTCGGGCTTCATGACCATGCCGGCACCGCCGCCGTACGGGGTGTCGTCGACCGTGCGGTGCCGGTCGTGAGTGAAGTCGCGAAGGTCGTGCACGCGGATATCGAGAAGCCCGGCGCCTCGCGCCCTGCCGAGGAGGGAGACCTCGAGCGCGTCGAAGAAGGAGGGGAAGATCGAGACGACGTCGATGCGCACGTCAGTCCTCCCGAGCGCTGTCCTCGTCCGGCGCGGGACCATCCTCGTCCGGCGCGGGACCGTCCTCGCCCGGCGCGGGACCGTCCTCGCCCGGCGCGGAACCATCGTCCTCGGTCGAGGACTCCTCGACCGGTTCGGTTTCAGCGCTCTCGGGCTCCGGCTCGTCGGACGCGCCGGGCAGGTCTTCGAACAGGCCGGGCGGAGGGGTGACGACCACGCGGCCTGCCACGACGTCCACCTCGGGTACGAGAGCCTTCACGAACGGGACGAGCACCTCGCGCTCCCCCGCCGTCACGATGAGGAGGTCCTGTGCGGGCATGTGGTCCACGCGCGCGACGCGGCCCACGACGGTTCCGTCACGGACGACGTCCATTCCCACCAGCTGGTGGTCGTACCAAGCGTCCTCTTCCGCGGGAGCGGCCTCGGCATCCTCATCGATCCAGAGGATGGCGCGGACGAGCTCCTCGGCGGCCGAGCGGTCATCGACCCCTTCGAAGAAGGCGACGGCGTGGCTGTTCATCCACTTGAACTCGCGGACGGTGAGCGACTTCCCGTGCCAGGGCGAGGAGGTCGGCACCTGGAGGGTGAACGTCGCCCCCGGCACGAATCGTCCGTCCGGGTCGTCGGTGTACAGCTCGAGCTTGAGGGCGCCCTTGAGCCCGTGGGCCTTCACCAGGCGCCCGACGCGCAGCTGCGTGCGCGCGGGTTTCGGGGAACGGGACGGTGCTGCGTCCGACATCAGTCGTCGGCGACGTCGACGCGGACGCGACGACCGTCCGCGAGCGCCGAGATGAGGGTGCGCAGCGCCTTGGCCGTGCGTCCGCCGCGCCCGATCACGCGTCCCCGGTCGTCCGGGTGCACGCGTACCTCCAGCACGTCCCCGCGCGGGGACGTGCTGGAGTGGATGGTCACGTCGTCAGGGTGATCGACGATCCCCTTGACGACGTGCTCGAGCGCGGCGGCCAGCAACGGGTTACTCCGAGTCGGACGCCGAAGCGGCGTCAGCGTCCTCGGCGGCGGGCTCGGCGGCCTTCTTCTCCGCCTTGGGCTTCACGACGGACTTCTTGGTCGAGTCGATCTCGAACGGCTGCTTCGGCTCGGCGACCTTGACCGTCGAGACGGCGTTCTTGTCGCCCTTGAAGCGGCCCCAGTCTCCAGTGAGCTTCAGCAGTGCGGCGACCTGCTCGGTCGGCTGCGCGCCGACGCCGAGCCAGTACTGTGCGCGCTCGGAGTCGACCTCGATGAACGAGGGCTCCTCCGTGGGGTGGTACTTGCCGATCTCCTCGATGACACGACCATCGCGCTTGGTGCGCGAGTCGGCGACGACGATGCGGTAGTAGGGCGCGCGGATCTTTCCGAGACGCTTGAGACGGATCTTGACAGCCACGATTCTCCTGGTGATATGGAAGTGACGAACTGGTCGCCGGAGTGGGGTGTGCATCCGGCGGAAGCTCAAATGGTCGGACCGAGGCTGGATAGAGGGTCGAGCACACGGTCCAGCCCTCTATTCTGCCAGACATCTGCGGATGCGGCGAAACGCAGGGTCGTGCGGCGTCGCATGTCAGACTGTCGCCATGACGGTCCCGTTCGCGCCCTCTGCACGTTCGTCGGTCGGGATCGAGTGGGAGTTGATGCTCGCCGACCGCGAGAGCGGTGATCTCGTGCCGCGTGCGCCCGATATCGTGCCGCCGCTGGAGGAGAGCACGAAGCTCGAGCGCTTCACCATCACCCAGGAGCTCCTGACCAACACCATCGAGCTGACCAGCGGCGTCGGCGACACGGTGGCTGCGGCGGTGGACGACATCGCCGACGCGATCGCCGCCGTGCGCACCGAGACCGAGCCCCGCGGCGTGGAGCTGCTGTGCGCGGGAAGTCACCCGTTCGCGCAATGGTTCGATCAGCAGGTCACCGACAAGACGCGGTACCACAGGCTGATCGAGCGCACCCAGTGGTGGGGCCGCAACATGATGATCTGGGGCATCCACGTTCACGTGGGGGTTGAGGACGTCAACAAGGTCTTCCCCCTCATCGACGCCCTGTCGGTGTACCTGCCGCACCTGCAGGCGCTGTCGGCGTCGAGCCCGTTCTGGGCGGGTGAGCGCACCGGGTACGCCTCCAACCGCGCGCTCGTGTTCCAGCAGCTCCCCACGGCGGGACTGCCGTGGCAGCTGGAGAACTGGGCCCAGTACGAGGCGTACATCGACGACATGACGCGCACCGGGGTCATCGCCGATGCGACAGAAATCCGCTGGGACGTCCGGCCGGCCCCCCGGTGGGGCACCATCGAAGTGCGGGCGTGCGACGGGATGTCGACGCTCCCGGAGCTCGCCGCCGTCGCCGCGCTCATTCAATCGCTCGTCGAGCGGTTCTCCCGCGACCTTGACGAGGGCCGCCCGATCCCGCGTATCCCGCCCTGGTACGTCCGTGAGAACAAGTGGCGTGCGGCGCGGTATGGCCTGGACGCGCGGATCATCGTCGACGCCGAGGGACGGCAGGCGCCGGTCGTCGAGCACCTCCGCGAAACCATCGCCGAAGTCACCGACATCGCCGTGGAACTGAAGTGCGGGCGCGAACTTGCGGCGCTGGACACCATCCTCGCCACGGGGGGCAGCTCGGCGCGTCAGGTCGCCGTCGCCGAGGCCGCCGATGGCGACCTCCGTGAGGTCGTGCAGCACCTGATCCGAGAGTTCCGGAGCGGTCCGACGCTCCGCGAGCACCTGCGCTCGTTCCCCGCCTGACCCCTCGTCCCCGGCCGCGCGCGGCCGGGGACGACGTCAGCTGCGGCCGAGGAGCTTCTGGAGCTCGGCGAGGTCGGCCTCGCTCGGCTCGCCGGCCGGGGCACCCGTGCGGCCGCCGAGTCCGAAGCCCGAGCCGGTGGGAGCGGCGGGGGCGGATGCGGCGATGCCGGCGTTCTCCGCGGCACGCTTGGCCGGGTTGCCTGAACGCGACCCCTTGGCCTTCTGCTGCTTCCCGCGCTTGGCGGATGCGCCGGGGCGGGCGCCGGGCACCGGGCCCATTCCGGGGATGTTCGGCACACCGCCGCGCGCCATCGTCTTCATCATCTTCGCCGCCTGCTCGAACCGCTGCACGAGCGAGTTGACGTCGGTGACCGTCATCCCCGACCCGCGCGCGATGCGCAGGCGCCGGGAACCGTTGAGCACCTTCGGGTTGCGCCGCTCCCCCGGGGTCATCGAGCGGATGATCGCCTCGGTGCGGTCAAGTTCGCGCTCGTCGAAATTCTCCAGCTGCTGCTTCATGGAGCCCATACCCGGGAGCATCCCGAGCATCTTCTTCATGGAGCCCATCTTCTTCATCTGCTGCATCTGCTCGAGGAAGTCCTCGAGCGTGAAGGTCTCCGTCGCCAGCTTCTCGGCGACCTTCATCGCCTCTTCCTCGTCGAACGCGCTCTGGGCCTGCTCGATGAGGGTCAGGATGTCGCCGAGGTCGAGGATGCGCGACGCCATGCGGTCGGGGTGGAACGGCTCGAGGTCGTCCAGGCCCTCGCCCGTGGAGGCGTAGATGATGGGGCGTCCGGTGACGGATGCGACGGACAGGGCCGCGCCGCCGCGCGCGTCGCCGTCGAGCTTGGACAGGACGACCCCGGTGAAGTCGACGCCCTCCTGGAACGCCTTGGCGGTGTTGACCGCATCCTGACCGATCATCGCGTCGATGACGAAGAGGACCTCGTCCGGGTTGGTCGCGGAGCGGATGTTCGCGGCCTGCTTCATCAGCTCGGCATCCACGCCGAGCCGGCCCGCCGTGTCGATGATGACGGTGTCGTGCTGCTGACGGCGGGCGTGCTCCACGCCGTCGCGGGCGACCTTGACGGGGTCCCCGACGCCGTTGCCGGGCTCCGGGGCGTAGATAGCGGCCCCCGCACGCTCGGCCACGACCTGGAGTTGGTTCACGGCGTTGGGGCGCTGGAGGTCCGCCGCGACGAGGAGCGGGGTGTGCCCCTCCTTCTCCAGGGAGCGCGCGAGCTTGCCTGCGAACGTCGTCTTCCCCGACCCCTGGAGGCCGGCGAGCATGATCACCGTGGGCGGGTTCTTCGCGAACTGCAGGCGCCGCTGCTGCCCGCCGAGGATGCCGACGAGCTCCTCGTTGACGATCTGCACCACCTGCTGCGCGGGGTTGAGGGCGCGGTTGACCTCGTCCCCCAGTGCCCGCTCGCGCACGGCCGCGGTGAAGTCCTTCACGACGGGCAGCGCGACGTCCGCCTCCAGCAGGGCACGCCGGATCTCGCGCACCGTGCCGTCGATGTCTGCGGGCGTCAGCTTGCCCTTGGTGCGGAGGTTGCGGAATGTCTCGGTGAGCCGATCGGAGAGCGTGCCGAAGGTAGCCATGATGCGGCAAGTTTACGCGAGCGCGTCGCCGGTCTGCCCGGGAGTCGCCGCGGGCACGACGTCAAGGGCCCGCGCGAGCACGTCGCCGAGCACCGTGCGGCCCGGACCGAGCGCTGCCCACCGCGATATGGCGGCGAGAACCGCGCCGCCATAGGCCGCGCCGATCACATCGGCCCTGAGGGGCTCCACCCCCGCGCGGCGGAGCCTTTCGGACACCGCATCGCCGATGCGGGCGCGACGGATCCCCGCCTCGCGCTGCAGTTCCTCGCGGATGCCCATGGTCTCGGCCTGCCCGAGGGCCAGCGCGAGGCTGTCGGGCCGGAAGCCGTCGGCCAGGCCGGCCAGGGCTGCCCTCACCCCATCGGTACCCTCCGCCTCATCGTCACGCAGTCGGGCTGTGAGGGCCAGGATCCGCTCATCCAGCGCCGCCCAGAAGACGTCGCCCTTCGTCGCGAAGTAGTTGAAGAAGCTCGACCTGCTCACCCCGGCGCGGGTGGTGATGTCGGACACCGACGTGGAGTCGTAGCCGCGCTCGAGGAACAACTCGCACGCGGCGTCGGCGAGGGTCTCGCGCGACGACGCTTTCGGGCGCCCGCTGCGGTTCTCGGTCGGCATGTGCCCAGATTAGCCCGCCCGGATCATCCACCCGGATGTATTGTTGGACGCAATCCATAAACGTCCCCCGCGACAGGAGATCGGATGCTGGACATCGTGAGGGCCGGGCTGGCCCCCGCCTATGTGCCCTACGCCGAGGGGTGGGCACTGCAGCGCCGCATCCATGCCGAGGTGGCGGCCGGCGGGCGCTCCGACACGCTGATCCTGCTCGAGCACGAGCCGGTGTACACGGCCGGCCGGCGCACCGCAGACCACGAGCGACCCACGGACGGCACGCCGGTGATCGACGTCGACCGCGGCGGGAAGATCACGTGGCACGGGCCCGGGCAGCTCGTGGGCTATCCCATCCTGCGCCTGGCCGAACCGGTCGACGTCGTCGCGCACGTGCGGCGCCTGGAGCGCGTACTCATCGCCGTACTGGCCCGGCACGGGGTGGCCGGATACCAGGTCGACGGGCGGAGCGGCGTGTGGGTGCGCCGCCCCCTGTCCGAGGACAAGGTCGCCGCCATCGGCGTCCGGGTCGAGAAGGGAGTGACCATGCACGGCTTCGCGGTCAACTGCGACAACACGCTGGCGGGGTTCGCCCGCATCATTCCCTGTGGGATCGCGGATGCCGGCGTCACGACGATCTGCGAGGTGGCCGGAGTCGTCGTCACCCCGGCCGACGTCGCCGCCACTGTGACCCGCGTGTTCACCGAGGAGTACGCGGGGGTCGCCGCATGACCGCCACCATCCCGGACGGGCGCCGCCTGCTGCGCCTGGAGGTGCGCAACGCCCAGACTCCCATCGAGCGCAAGCCGGAGTGGATCAAGACGCGAGCGAAGACCGGCCCGGAGTACTCGGCTCTCCACGCGCTCGTGAAGAGCGAAGACCTGCACACCGTGTGCCAGGAGGCGGGCTGCCCGAACATCTACGAGTGCTGGGAGGACCGCGAGGCCACCTTCCTCATCGGCGGTTCGCAGTGCACCCGCCGGTGCGACTTCTGCCAGATCGACACCGGCCGGCCCGCCGACTACGACACCGACGAGCCGCGGCGCGTCGCCGAAAGCGTGCAGCGGATGCGGCTGCGCTATGCCACCGTCACCGCGGTGGCGCGCGACGACCTGCCCGATGAAGGGGCATGGCTGCACGCGGAGACCGTCCGCCGCATCCATGAGGCGAACCCCGGCACCGGGGTCGAGATCCTCGCGACCGACTTCTCCGGGAAGCCGGATCTCCTGGCCGAGGTGTTCGACTCGCAGCCGGAGGTGTTCGCGCACAATGTGGAGACCGTCCCGCGGATGTTCAAGCGGATCCGGCCCGCCTTCCGCTACGAACGCTCCCTCGGGGTGCTCACCAGGGCTCGCAACGCGGGGCTCATCACCAAGTCG
This sequence comes from Microbacterium sp. Z11_20, assembly GCF_057197605.1. Classification (NCBI taxonomy): domain Bacteria; kingdom Bacillati; phylum Actinomycetota; class Actinomycetes; order Micrococcales; family Microbacteriaceae; genus Microbacterium; species Microbacterium sp. Z11_20. The sequence goes on from NZ_JBXVOQ010000001.1 coordinate 929,439, forward strand.
AACCTCATCCTCGGGATGGGCGAGGAGCCGGAGGAGGTCGTGCAGGCCCTGCAGGACCTGCGTGCGGCCGGAACCGACATCATCACCATCACGCAGTACCTGCGGCCCTCGCCGCGTCACCTCCCGGTGGCTCGCTGGGTCACGCCGGACGAGTTCGTCGCGTTCAAGGCGGAGGCCGAGCGCATCGGATTCCTCGGGGTGCTGGCCGGTCCCCTGGTGCGCTCGTCGTATCGCGCGGGTCGCCTCTGGGCGCAGTCGATGAGGTCGATGGGCCGGGACATCCCCCCGCACCTGGCGCACCTGGCCGCCGAGATCGCGGCGGGTGAATCGGGGTTCGCGCAGGCCGTCTGACCGCCGCCGCCCGGGATGTCCCCGGGGCTCAGTCGGCGCTGGTGACAGACTGCACCGTCCCGTCGGAGGCGAGGTTCACCAGGAGCACATCGTCGGTGGCGTCGGGGTCCAGGGCGTACTCGAGCACCGCGAACGGCTCGGTGCCGCCGTGTTCGTCGGCGAGGATCGTCATGCTCATCAGCTGCAACGAGCGGATGACATCGACCTGCACGTCGCCGGACACATCCACCAGGAGGTCGTCGAGCTCGTCGCCGAGGACCTGCTGCTGCTGGAGGATGTACTCGATGACCTCGCTCGTGCGGTCATCCAGTTCCGACACCATGGCGTTGCGCGCGGTGTGATCGATCGCCTCCAGCGACGAGACCATGGAGGCTGCCACATCCAGGGCCGCCTGCGACACGTCGTCCTGGTCGGGCGCGGTCAGATCGACCGTCACGGTCTGGTCGCCGAGCTCGACGTTCTCCGACCAGAAGATGGATCCGTCCGGGCCCGACTCGAGGAGTCCGAAGAAGTCGTGCTCGATCGCCATGGCCCTATGAAACCAGTCCCTTCGTTCGTGCGATAGTCGCGAGGTCAGTCGACCAGGGACGCGGCGAAGACGTGCGGGGTAAACCCGGTGAGGTCACCGATCCCCTCGCCCGAACCCAGCAGCTTGACCGGGATGCCGGTGCGCTCCTGCACGGCGAGGATGAACCCGCCCTTGGCCGAGCCGTCGAGCTTCGTGATGACGAGCCCCGTGACCCCGGCGTGCTCGAGGAACGCCTGCGCCTGCATGACGCCGTTCTGGCCCGTCGTGGCATCCAGCACAAGTAGGACCTCGCTGATCGGGGCCTGCTTCTCCACGACCCGCCGGATCTTGCCGAGCTCGTCCATCAGGCCGCCCTTGGTGTGCAGGCGTCCGGCCGTGTCGACGAGGACGATCTCGGTGCCGGTCTCCTTGGCGTACGTGATCGTCTGGAAGGCGACCGACGCCGGGTCCTGGCCTTCGTGCTGCGGACGCACGATGGTGGCTCCCCCGCGCTCGGCCCACGTCGCTAGCTGGTCCACGGCGGCCGCGCGGAACGTGTCGGCGGCACCCACGACGACGGAGCGGCCGTACCGCTGCAGGAACTTCGCGAACTTGCCGATCGTGGTGGTCTTGCCGACGCCGTTGACACCCACGACCAGGACGACGGCGGGCCGCTCCGTGAGGCGGAGCGTGGTGTCGAACTTCGCGAAGTGCTCTTCGAGCGTCTCGCGCAGCATCCGCTGAAGGTCGCGCGGGTCGGTCGTACGGTATCGGTCGACCTTGTCGCGGAGCTCATCGACGATGCGTTCGGTGATGTCGGGGCCGAAATCGGCGGTCAGGAGGGCGGTCTCCAGGTCTTCCCACGTCGTCTCGTCGATCGTGGGCTTGACGAACAGCCCGCGCAACGCGCGGCCGAGCGACCAGGAATTCTCCGCCATGTCTTCAGCCTACGGGCCTGGGCTCAGGCCGTCGCGCGATCGCCCACCCGCTGGCCGACCACGGCCGAGACACCGTCCTGACGCATCGACACGCCGTAGAGGGCGTCGGCGATCTCCATCGTGCGCTTCTGGTGCGTGATGACGATCAGCTGGCTGTTCTCGCGCAAGCGCTCGAACACGCCGAGGAGGCGCCCGAGGTTGGCGTCGTCCAGCGCGGCCTCGACCTCGTCCAGGATGTAGAACGGGCTCGGGCGGGCGCTGAAGATCGCGACCAGGAATGCCACCGCCGCCAGAGATCGCTCCCCGCCGGACAGCAGAGACAGCCGCTCGATCTTCTTCCCCACCGGCCGCACGGACACCTCGATCCCCGTCGTCAGCGGAGAGTCGGGGTCGGTCAGCGAGATGCTCCCGGTACCCCCGGGAAAGAGGATGGGGAAGACCTCGGTGAACGCGTGGCGGGTGTCCTCGAACGCGGACAGGAAGATCGTCTGCATCCGCTCGTCGAGTTCTTCGATGATCGTCAGCAGATCCTTGCGGGTCTGCGCGAGATCGGCGAGCTGCTCGGTGAGGAACGCGTGCCGCTGCTCGAGGGCCTCGAACTCCTCCAGCGCGAGGGGGTTCACCCGGCCGAGCTGTGCGAGCTTGCGCTCGGCGTCGGCGAGCCGCCGCCGTTGCGCTGCGCGGTCGAACGCCACTGTCGGCGGTTCCTCGTCGTCGCCGGGCGCTCCGTCCGCAGGGATGGGCTGATCCGGGCCATATTCTGCGACGAGAATATCCTCTTCGAGGCCGAGTTCCGAGTGCACGCGCTCAAGGAGACTCGTCACGTGCAGCCGCTTCTCGTGGATCTGCAACTCCAGTCCGTGAACGTTCTCGGTCAGGGCTCCGAGCCGCTCGCGGAGCGCCGCATCCTGTGCTCGGGCTGCGGCGAGTTCCGCCGTGACGGCGGTACGTGCCGACTCGGCCGTGGCCAGTTCCACCCGGGCCTGGGTCACCGACCTGTCGACGGAATCGAGGAGGGCCGGCAGCTGCGCAGCGACCTCCGCCGCGATGTCGCGCTGTGCGCGGCGCACGACGGCGCGGCGAGCCGCCTCCTCGGCCGCGGCGCGTTCACGTTCGCGCTGCCGCTCGAGCTGAACGACCCGCGCCTCCCCCGCCCGCACCCGCTCGCGGAGGGTCTCCACCTCCAGTCGCGCGCGCATCTCCGCGTCGCGCGCTTCCTCGAGCGCCGCGAGCATCCCCTCGCGGGCAGAGGCGTCCAGCATCGGCCGCGGCGCCTCCCGCGCGCGGGTGAGCGCCTCGGCGGCGGCCCGTTCGGCAGCCTCGGCATCGGTTACGGACGCCTGCGCCTGCGCGAGACCGGCGGCCAGCCGCTCGCACTCGGCGACGGCCGCCTCGTGCCGCACCGTCGCGCGGTTCACCTTCTCGGCATGCGCGGCCAGCGCGGCATCCTGCGCGCGCAGCGCGGTGAGCGATTCCCGTGCGCGCCGACGCGCCGCATCGTGCGCGGCGACCGCATCGGTGAGCGCCTCGCGGAGCGAGTCGGCCACGACCACCATCTCCGACAGCCGTTCGGCGGCGGCATCGCGTTCGGCGGCGAGTTCCAGACGTGAGCGTCCCGCTCCGGAGCCGGCACGCAGCGTGAAGGCGGTGACCACCTCGCCGGCGCGGGTGACGAGCGTGAACTCCGTGGTCGCCGAGCCCAGGGCGGTCAGAGCCGCGCGCGCCTCGGCGAGGTCGTCGGCGACGAGCACGCGGGCCAGGATGCCGCGGACACCTGCCGGAGCGGTCACCACCTCCGCGGCCGACACGACGCCGGGGATCGGGGGAATCGGGATCGACGTCGAGGGGACGTCGTCGGCGGTGACGATGTCCACGACGCCGAGGTCGCCGTCACGCGCGAGCCCCGCCGTGGCGAAGGCGCTGTCCCGGGTGTCGACGAGCAGGCCTTCGGCGAGCGGCCCCAGCGCCGCGGCGATCGCGGCCTCGAAACCGGGCTGCACCTTCACCGCGTCACTGACGAGACCGCGGACCCCCGCACCTCCGCCGGCCACGAGCTCGGCGGCGGCGTTTCGCACATCGAGCGCCCGACCGAGCGCGGTCGTCTGCGCTGTCAGTGCCTCCACCTCCCGCTCGGCCGCGTGCAGTCGGTCACGGAGCCCCGAGACGGTGCTCTCGGCGTCGTTGGCCTCGCGCTGCGCGCGCTCGTATGCCGCGGCGTGCTCGGCCGCAGACTCCTCGGGAGCCAGTTCGGGGTCCAGTCCTTCGCGCTCGGCTTCCGCCTCGGCGCGGCGGACGAGTGCCGCATCGAGGGCGCGCTGTTGGCGCTCGACTGCGGTGCGGACGGCCGCGAGGGCGGATGCGGCGGCCTCGGCCGTTCCGCGCAGCGACGTGATCCGCATGTCGTGCTCGGAGACGAGAGCGCTCTGGGCGGCGATGTCGACATCGAGCGCATCCAGCTCCGCTCGCGCCCGGATCACGCCGCGCGAGGCGAGGGCTGCCGCATCCTGCGCATCCCCCAGTCCCGAGGAGATCGCGTCGATCTCCTCGCGGGCGTCGTCGATCATGCCGCGCGAGACGGTGGGAACGAACCCGGAGGAATCGTCCTCGTCGGCGGACAGCAGCGCCAAGCGCTGACCGGCGAGAGAATACAACCCCCGCAATCGCTCCTGCACCTGCTCGAGCGAGAAGGCGACCCCCCGCGCGCGGTCGACCGCCTCCGAACGCTGGTCGTTCTCCAGACGCTCCACGCGCGCGCGGAGGTTCTCCGCCTGATCCTGCAGCACCACCCGCTCGGTGTGACGCTCGTGCTCTGCGCGGGCGTGGTCGGCGAGCTGGGCGCGAAGGGTCACGAGCTCGTCGGCGAACAGGCGCGCCTTGGCGTCGCGCACGATCGCGGCGATCGTCGCGGCCTCCCGCGCGATCTCGGCCTGCCGTCCGAGGGGCTTCAGCTGGCGTCGCAGCTCTCCGGCCAGATCGCTCAGGCGCGTGAGATTGGCCTCCATCGCGTCGAGCTTTCGGAGGGTCTTCTCCTTGCGCCGGCGGTGCTTGAGGATTCCGGCCGCCTCCTCGATGAAGCCGCGGCGCTCTTCTGGCGAGGCCTGCAGCACGTTGTCCAGCCGCCCCTGGCCGACGATGACGTGCATCTCGCGGCCCAGGCCCGAGTCGCTCAGGAGTTCCTGCACGTCCAGGAGACGGCACGTCTCGCCGTTGATGGCGTATTCGCTGGCACCCGTGCGGAACAGCGTGCGACTGATCGTCACCTCGGAGTACTCGATCGGCAGGGCGCCGTCGCTGTTGTCGATCGTCAGATGCACCTCGGCGCGACCGAGGGGTCCGCGCGTGGATGTCCCGGCGAAGATGACGTCTTCCATCTTCCCGCCGCGCAGGGTCTTGGCCCCCTGCTCGCCCATCACCCAGGCGAGGGCATCCACGACGTTGGACTTGCCCGACCCGTTCGGACCGACGATGCACGTCACGCCGGGCTCGAAGGCGAAAGTCGTCGGCTGCGCGAACGACTTGAAGCCCTTCATCGTCAGGCTCTTCAGGTGCATGGATACGCCTTCCGGACAGGCATTCTCACTGCCTCACGGTACCGGAGTCGCCCCCGCGACCCGCGATGCCGTGCCGATGACGCGCCCAAGGCGGGCGCCGACGCGTCGGGCTGCAGCGGTTGCTCGACGGACGCTTGACCGACCGACGGGATTGCCGCTAGCCTCACAGGTCGTCCGAAGCCGCGCGTCGCAGCTGCCCCGCGCTCCGCACCGCGCCACCCTTCCCACCGCCCTCCCCGCGGTATGCTCCGGCCGCAGACCGACGCCCCGGCCGTTAAAAACTCAGGAGAATCCGCCACTTCGGCGCCTCTCCGGTACTCCCGCCCGGCGTGTCTCCTGAATTTTGCACACGGATGCCGCGGAACGGCCACCCCGCACAGCCGATCCCCTCCCCCTCCCTCCCTCGAAGGACCTCCCATGAGCACCACCCCGGCCGGCCTCGAGCTGCGCCCCCTGTCCATTCCCGCCTCCGTGCAATCGCCTGACGCCGGCGACTTCGTCGAGATGGTCCGCGTCCGCAACATCGTGTACGCCGAGATCGCCGGACACGACGATTTCCGCCTCGAGCCGCGCGAGGTGCTTCCCGCCTACGCCCCCGATCCGACGGAGCTGCGCGTCGTGTGGCTCGCGGTCTGGGACGGTGAGGTCGTCGGCCGCGTGGGCGTCGACATCCCGCTCGAGGAGGGCTCGCGCGTCGCCTCCTGGCTCATCGAGCTGCGCCGTTCGGCCTGGGGCCGCGGAATCGGCACCGCCGCCTACCGGCTGGTGGAACGCGCGGCGCGAGACCACGGACGCACCGTGCTGCAGTCGTGGGCGGAGCATCCCGCCGACGACGGCCCCCGCCTCCAGCCCCCGACGGGCTTCGGCAGCATCCCCCGCGACCGCGCCGCCCGGTTCTACCTGGCGAACGGGTACACACTCGAACAGGTCGAGCGCAACAGCGCACTGGATCTCACCTATCCCGCGCTGGACGCACACCTGCAGCGTCTGCTCGAGGAGGCCACCACGGCGGCGGCCGGTTATCGCATCGTGCAGTGGGAGCTACCCACGCCGCCGGAGTTCGTCGACGGCTACGCCTGGATGAAGTCGCGGATGATCACCGATGCACCCGCCGCCGCGCTGGAGTTCGACGAGGAGGTGTGGGATGCCGGGCGCCTGGAGCGACATGAGAAGGTCTACCTCGACGCCGGCCGGCGGATGCTGGTGACCGCCGCTCAGCACGTCGACTCCGGTGATCTCGTCGCGTTCAACGAACTCGTCATCGGCAACGACCCCGCACGGGCCACCATGCAGGACGACACGCTCGTGCTCTCAGGGCACCGCGGGCACCGGCTGGGCATGCTCGTCAAGTGCGCGGCGCTCCTGGCCTGGCGCGAGATCGCGCCGCACTCGCCACGGGTGATCACGTACAACGCCGAGGAGAACCGGCCGATGCTGAGCATCAACGAGGCCATCGGGTTCGCGCCCATCGCCTACGAGGGCGCATGGAAGAAGGTTCTCCCCGCGTGAGCGCTACGCCGGGTGGGTCGGCCTCTGGCAGTGCGGGCAGTAGTGGCTCGAGCGGTTCATGAACGATACGCGTACGATCGGCCGGCCGCATCGGGGACACGGTTCCCCGGTGCGGCCGTACGCATTGAGGGAGTGGGCGAAGTAGCCGGCCTGGCCGTTGACGTTGACGTACTGCGCGTCGAAGCTCGTTCCCCCCTCGGCCAGCGCCTTCTCCAGGACGGTGCGCACCTCCGCGAGGAGCCGTCGGGCGGCCCGGGTGGACAGGGTGCTCGCGGGCGTCTCCGGATGCAGCCGCGAGGCCCACAGCGCCTCATCCGCGTAGATGTTGCCGATGCCGCTGACCGTCGTCTGGTCCAGGAGCACGCGTTTGACCCCGGAGTTCTTCCGGCCCAGCGCCGCGCGGAACCCTGCGTCATCGAACGCGGGGTCGAGGGGATCCCGGGCGATGTGCGCCACCTGGGTCGGCACCTCGCTGCGCGCGGTCCCTTGCCCGCCCGGGGCACCGTCGGACGTCGGAATCAGCGCATCGATGGCGAGCGAGCCGAACGTTCGCTGGTCGGCGAAGACCACGGCGACCTCTCCGTGCACCGGGTGTTCCAGCTCGATCCGGATGCGCTCGTGGCGCTCGGCGGCGGTGCCGGGCGAGCGGAGCAGCAGCTGCCCGCTCATCCCCAGGTGCGCGATCAGCGCGTCAGAACCCCCGGTCAGCGGAAGCCACAGGAACTTGCCCCGTCGCGCCGCGCCCTCGATCGTCCGACCGGTGAGCGCGGCCTCGAAGGCGGCGCCCGGGGCGTCGTGGCGGGTGAGCGCCCGCTCGTCCACCACCGAGACGCCGGCGATGCGGGCACCGGTGACGGCCGGCTCGAGACCGGAGCGGACGACCTCGACTTCGGGAAGCTCAGGCACCGTCGCTGAGTTCGCGCCACGCCGTGAGCGCGGCCGCCATCTCCGCCTGCTTCTTGCTCGATCCCTCGCCCACGCCCGCGAGGTCGCCCACCCGCACGGTGGCCGTGAATCGGCGGTCGTGGTCGGGCCCGCGTGCATCCACCACGTACGCCGGCGCCGACATCCCGCGACGGGCAGCGAGTTCCTGGAGGCTCGTCTTCGGATCCATCGCCGCACCATATCGATCCGGATCGGCCAGCAGCGGCTCCGTGAGCCGCAGGACCAGCGCGGTGGCCGCCTCGGGCCCCGCCGACAGGTAGGTCGCGCCGATCACGGCTTCCATGGTGTCGGCGAGGATGGAATCCTTGTCGCGCCCACCCGTGAGGTCTTCGCCGCGTCCCAGCAGCAGGTGCGCTCCCAGCCCGACAGCACGCGCGATCTCCGCCAGAGCGACCGTCGAGACGACGCTCGCGCGCCGCTTGGCCAATTCGCCCTCGTCCAACTCTGGATGCTGGGTGAACAGGCGCACCGTCACGGCCTGGCCGAGCACCGAGTCCCCGAGGAACTCCAGGCGCTCGTTGTGCGCGATGCCGCCGTTCTCATACGCGAAGGAGCGGTGTGTGAGCGCCAGCGACAGAAGCTCGGGGTCGATGTCGACCCCGAGCTCGTCGGTGAGCGCGTGGCGCTCAGATACGTCGGTCACGGCGGATGCCGTCGACGTCAAACGTCTGCGACCTTGCGGCCCTTGTACTCCAGGAACAGCTCGGTGCCCTGCGAGTCAGTGACGACCTTCGCCTGGTGGGGACGGCTGTAGACGACCTTGCCGTTCTCGATCGTCTTGACCAGGGCCGTCCCCTTGGCCTTCCACTGCGCGCGGCGCGAGCGGGTGTTGGAGCGGGATACCTTCCGCTTCGGGGGGTTACCTGCCATGGCTAACTCTTTCCTGTGTTCTGGACATCGTGGCGCGGTGCGTCATCGCCGGGCTCTGGGGTGAATTGCTGCAGGGCGGCCCATCGAGGATCGACGGTTTCCTGCGGGCGTTCCTCGGTGCTTCTGGCCATTCGCTCACCCGTGGCCGGGTCGAGGCCGGGGCAATCCGGCTGACACACCGGCTGGAACGGAAGCGCGAGAACCATCGCGTCTCGGACGAGATTTTCCAGATCCACACGGTCGTCGCGAACCTCGAAGTCCTCCGCTTCATCCCCAGGATACGCGAAAAGCTCCTGGAACTCGACTTCGACGGGCTGCGTGATGTCGATGAGGCAACGTCCGCAGACGCCGGAGTACGTCGCATCCGCGATTCCGGACACGAGCATGCCCTCGTGCACCGATTCCACTCGCAGCTCGATGCCGATCGGCTCGCCCTCGGGGATGGAGACGAGTCCCTCGCCCCATTTCTCCGGTGCGGGGACCTCCAGCTCGAATTCGCGCATCTCTCCGGGGCGGCGAACGATGTCGCGGACGGCCACGGAGAAGGGTCCAGGTCGGTTTCTCACGGTGCTCAATGGTACCCGTGCTGCGGGCGGGCGGGGTTGCTCAGTCGCGGGCGCCGGTGTTGAGGAACCGGGAGACGGCCGGCGGGACGAACGGCGACACGTCCCCGCCCAGAGCGGCGACCTGTCGCACGAGAGAGCTGGAAACGAGAGCGTGAGCGGGGTCGGGGAGGAGGAAGACCGTCTCGACATGGGCGAGGTGGCGATTGACGATGGCCATCGGGGTCTCGTACGCGACGTCCACCTGAGAGCGGATGCCCTTGACGAGCACGCCCGCCCCGACGTCGGTGGCGTAGTCCACCAGCAGTCCCATGGTCCAGGAGGCCACGACGATCTGGGCGCCGTCGATGCCGCTCTCGGCGACGGACTGCTCGAGCAGCGCAAGGCGCTGCGCGATCGGCAGCATCGCCTCCTTGCCGGGGTTGTGCACCACGAGGACGTGCAGCTCGTCGTACAGCGCCGCAGCGCGTCGGATCACATCGAGGTGACCGAGCGTCGGCGGGTCGAACGACCCGGGGACGACCGCGATCCGGCTGTTCATGGGCCCAGCCTACCGGGGAGACCGCTCACCCCTTCGCCAGTGCCGCGCGCTCCTCCGCGCCGACCCGGCGATCGATGGCCGCAGCGAGCCCCGGGTGGCGTGCCAGGGTCGGGTCCTCGGCGATCACCGTATCGGCCGCGGCGCGGGCCTGCGTGATCAGATCCGCGTCGGCGACGACCCGGAGGAGGCGCAGCGAAGACCGCGCGCCGGACTGGGCGGCGCCCAGGACATCTCCCTCGCCACGGAGCTCCAGGTCGACTTCGGCGAGCTCGAACCCGTCCACAGTGCGCGCAACCGCTTCCACCCGCGCCCGCGCCGGCGTGCCGGGCGAGGACTCCGTCACCAGAAGGCACAGACCGGGCACCCCGCCCCGACCGACGCGGCCTCGCAGCTGGTGCAGCTGCGAGACGCCGAACCGGTCGGCCTCGAGGATGACCATGGTGGACGCGTTGGGCACGTCCACACCCACCTCCACGACGGTCGTTGCCACGAGCACGTCGATGTCGCCGCGCGCGTAGGCCTGCATGACGGCGTCCTTCGCATCCGCGGGCATCCTGCCGTGGAGGGTCGCCATCCGGATGCCGGTGAAGGCGGGATGCCGCGACAGGACGTCGGCGACCTGAACGACCCCCCATCGCGTGCGGGGGGCCTCCCCCGCATCGGCCACGATCTCCTCCGCCGTGTCGTCTTCGACCCCCTGATCGGCGTCGATGGCGGCGCAGACGACGAACGCCTGCCGCCCCTGACCGACCTCCTCGGCCACGCGGTCCCACACCCGGGCGAACCACCCCGGTTTCTCCGCGACGGGTGCCACGAAGGTCTGGATCCCCGCGCGCCCGGCCGGCATCGTGCGGATGGTCGAGACGTCCAGGTCTCCGAAGACGGTCATCGCCACGGTGCGCGGGATGGGGGTCGCGGTGAGCACGAGGGTGTGCGGGGCCGTCCCCTTCGCGCGCAGGGCTTCGCGCTGCTCGACGCCGAAGCGGTGCTGCTCGTCCACGACGACCAGGCCGAGGTCGGCGAACGTCGTGGTCGAACTCAGCAGCGCGTGCGTGCCCACGACGATGCGCGCCTGACCCGAGGCCACGCGGAGCGCGGCCTTCCTCCGCTCCGCGGCGGAGAGCTGTCCGGTCAGCAGCGTCGGCATCAGCTCGGGCGCCAGCTGCGGTCCCAGCATCCGCGCGATCGAGCGCACGTGCTGGCCGGCGAGAACCTCGGTCGGAGCGATGAGCGCGGACTGCCCGCCGGATTCGGCGACCTGCAGCATGGCGCGCAGCGCCACGAGGGTCTTTCCCGATCCGACCTCGCCCTGCACGAGCCGGTTCATGGGCCAGTCGCCCGCGAGGTCTGCGGCGATCTGGTCGCCCACCGTGACCTGGTCGGGCGTTCGATCGAACGGCAACGCCGCGTCGAACCGCTCGAGAAGCCCACCCGGGATCGCCGCGCGCTGGGTGGCCGAGAGGGCCCGGACGAACTGGCGCTGCTGGAGCAGGGCCGCCTGCAGCACGAACGCCTCGTGCATGCGCAGGGTGGCCACGGCCGGCCCCACCTGGTCCTCGGAATCCGGCCGGTGGATGTGCTCGAGCGCGGTGCGCGCATCGAGCAGCCCGTACCGGGTGCGCAGGTCGTCGGGGAGCGGGTCGTCGACGTGCTGGAGAGAATCCAGGACGAGCGCGATGGTCTTCTGCACGAGGGTGCTGGGAACCGTGCTGGTCGCCGGATAGATGGGAATCGGCACGTGGGCGTACGCCTCGGCCGACATCCGCGCCGTCTCGACGTCTTCGAAGAGTTCGTAGTCGGGATGCGACAGCTGGGTGGCGCCGCGGTATTCGCCGACCTTGCCGGAGAAGATGCCACGACGGCCGGGATGCAGGTCCTTCAGGCGCCATGCCTGGTTGAAGAACGTGAGCGTCAGGCGGCCATCGCCGTCGCTGATGACGACCTCGAGGATCGAACCCTTGCGGTTCTGCATGCGCCGCTCACCGGCGCTGACCACCTCGGCCACGATCGTGACCGGTTCGCCGATCGGCAGGGAGTCGATGGGAGTCAGTTCGCCCCGGGTGGCGTAGCGCCGGGGATAGTGCGTGAGCAGATCCCCCACCGTCGTCATGCCGAACGCCCGCTCGAAGGCGGCGGCGGTCTTGCCGCCTACGGCGCCGTCCAGACGCGAGGCGAGCGAGAGGCCGGGCATGCTCCGAGTCTAGGCACCCGCGGCGACACGACCGGCGCCGGGGCTTTGTAGGGTGAGACGATGACACGCATCATCGCCGGCGCCGCAGGCGGCATGGGAATCGCGGTACCGCCCGCCGGCACGCGACCCACCAGCGACCGGGTGCGCGAGTCGCTGTTCAGTGCGCTGGATGCGGCGGATCTGCTCGAGGGCGCACGCGTCGCCGACCTGTACGCGGGTTCGGGTGCCCTGGGGCTGGAGGCGGCCAGCCGTGGCGCGATCAGCGTCGACCTCGTCGAGAACTCCTCCGGCGCAGCATCCGTCATCCGCCGCAACGCCGACTCGGTCACCCGGACCGCCGCGGTGCGCACCGTGGTCCGCGTGCACCGCACCGCGGTGTCGACGTTCCTGCGCGCGACCAGCCGCGGGCCGTACGACCTGGTCTTCGTCGATCCGCCGTACGACCTGCCGGAGACGGAGCTGACCGACGCACTCGAGGCACTCGTCCCGCACCTGGGCGCCGACGCCGTGGTGATCGTGGAGCGCGGCCGCCGCTCGTCCGAGCCGTCGTGGGCCGCGGCGGGTCTGGAACCGCTGCGCTCCCGCTCATACGGAGACACCGTGATGTGGTGGGCTCAGCCGCGTCCGGCGTCCCAGTCGCGGTAGGGGTCCCACCCTCCGCCCGCGGCGTAGGGTGCACCATCGAGCGTGAGCGGCGCGGAGCCGCGGGGGCGCACGACGCCGATCCGCCGCCCGACGCTCTCGGAACCGGGCGGGATGGTCAGGAGCAGGGCGTGGTCTTCGCCGCCGTCGAGGGCTGCTCGGGGGTCGCCGCCGAGCGCAGCGCTGTCCAGGTCGAGCGTGACCCCGGACGCGTCCGCCAGGCGCACAGCATCCAGCGCCAGGCCGTCGGACACGTCCATCATCGCCGTGACCCCGCTCGATGCGGCCGCGACGCCCTCGGCGATCGGCGGTATCGGGGCCAGCTGCCGCGCCACCGCCTCCGCGTCGCCGGCATCGAGGGCGTCGAGGCGTGCGGGGGTGACGCAGACCGGCGCGCCGTCGCCGTCCACGAACCGGTCGAACAGCACCGCGAGGCCGCGCGCGGCGACTCCGAGGTCGCCGATGATGCGCACCTCGTCGCCCGGGCGCGCCCCCGAGCGACGGACGGGCTCCCGTCCGTCCAGGGAGCCCAGAGCCGTCACCGCGATGGTGAGCGTGTCCGAGACGGTGAGGTCGCCACCCTCGATCGCGCATCCCGGCGCGAGGTGCGCGCACGCGGCCGCCAGCCCGTCCGCGAGGCCGTCGACGAAGTCGAGCGGGGTGGCATCCGGCAGTGCCAGTGCCACCAGGAGCGCGGTCGGCCGGGCACCCATCGCGGCGACGTCGGCGAGGTTGACCGCGGCGGCCTTCCACCCCAGGCGGTAGGGGTCAGACCACGCCAGCCGGAAGTCCGGGCCGTGCACGAGCGTGTCGGTGGTGGCCACCACACGCCCATCCGGTGCCGCGATCACCGCCGCATCGTCGCCGGGCCCGACCAGCGCCGTCGAGGCCGGGAGGCGCGACAGGATGCGGCGGAGGAGCTCGCCCTCGCTGGTCGCGCCCACTGTCCGGTTCACACCGCCCACGCTACCGGGCGGGTTAGCCTGGAGGTGTGACCCGCCTGCGCCGCCTTCTCGCCGCCGCGGTCGTCCCCGCCCTCCTCGCCCTGGGGATGTCGTCCTGCGCCGCGACGGTATCGCTCCAGGCCGCCGAGCACGCCGACGACCCGGCGTGCGCCGCGGTGTCCGTGCGGCTTCCCGAGACCGTCGCGGGACAGGACCGGCGCTGGACCGACGCGCAGGCGACGGGGGCGTGGGGCTCTCCCGCGGCGATCATCCTCACGTGCGGGGTCGAGGAGCCGGGGCCCTCGACGCTCCGGTGCGAGACGGTGGAGGGCGTGGACTGGATCATCGACGAATCCGAGGGGGAAGAGAACCGCTACCGGTTCACGACCTTCGGCCGCACACCCGCCGTGGAGGTCTACCTGGACTTCAACGTCGTGGGTAGCGCCGACACCCTGCGCGCCCTGTCCCCCATCCTCGACCGGGAGCTCGCCACGACGGGCGCGGCCTGCACACCCCGCACCTGACCGTCCAGTCGCCAGGATCCGTCGCGTTCTGAGCGAAAACGCGACGTAAGCTGGCGAGTCGACGGAGGGGTCAGGCGCGCGAGAGGCCGTCCTCGATCAGCTCGGTCACCAGCTCGGGATACGTCATCCCCGACGCGATCCAGCACCGCGGGAACATGGAGATCGGCGTGAACCCCGGCATCGTGTTCACCTCGTTCACGAAGAACTCGGCACCGGTGTAGAAGAAGTCCACCCGCGCGAGACCCTCACCCCCCAGGGCCTCGAAGGATCGCGCGGCGATGCGCTGCATCTCGGCGAGTTCGCCGTCGTGGAGATCGGCCGGGCACACCAGCTCGATGCCCGGCGCGTCGAGGTATTTCGCCTCGAAGTCGTAGAAGTCGCGCCCGGTGACGACGATCTCCCCCGCCACGCTCACGCGGGGAGGCGCGCCATCACGGGCGGGGAGGACGCCGCACTCCAGTTCCCGTCCGATCACGGCCTGTTCGACCAGCACCAGCCCATCCTCGGCGAACGCGGTCTCCAGCGCCGGCTGCAACTCGTCCCACGACGTGACCTTCGAGACGCCCACGCTCGACCCGGCCCGGTTCGGTTTCACGAAGACGGGGAGGCCGAGCGACGCGATCCGCCGCTCCCAGAGGTCGCGGTTGCGCGCGAGGTCGGCGCGTGTGACCGCCACCCACGGCACAACCGGCACGCCGGCCGAACGCAACACGGTCTTCGCCACGTTCTTGTCCATCCCGAGGGCCGACATGAGCACACCCGCGCCGGCGTAGGGCACGCCCAGCAGCTCGAGCATCCCCTGGACCGTGCCGTCCTCGCCGAACCGCCCGTGCAGGATGGGAAGGACCACGTCCACGTCGCCGAGCGACCGCTCCCCCGAAGCATCCACCAGCGTGAGCTCGCGCGTCGCGGCGGACTCCGGCCAGCGGATGCGGGTGCCGTTGTCGACGACCTCGGGAAGCCGCGCCGCGTCGAGCGCGAACTTGTCGGGGTCGTCGTCTTCGAGGACGAACGCACCCTCGCGGGTGATCCCGACCGGGATCACCCGGTAGCGGTCACGGTCGATCGCCCGGAGGACGCCGCCCGCCGTCGCGGAGCTGATCGAGTGCTCGCTGGAGCGACCGCCAAAGAGCACCACGACCGCCGGCTTGTCCATTCTGCGTCCTCTCGCCCGTGGGCTTGTCGTCGTCGGTGGTGAGGTGGGGCGCGATGTCGCGAGGGTCCATGGTGCCATCCAGCACCATCTTGACCTGCTCCACGATCGGCATTTCCACGCCCACGGCACGGGCCAGCTGCAGGATCGGCGCGACGGAGGCGAGCCCCTCGGCCGTCTGCTGCATCTGCTTGACTACATCCGGCAGGCTCACGCCCTGGCCGAGCAGACGCCCGGCGGTGTTGTTGCGGCTGAGCGGCGACTGGCAGGTGGCGATGAGATCGCCCAGCCCGGCCAGACCCTGCAGCGTCTCGGGGTGCGCGCCCTGCGCCACGGCGAAATCGGTCATCTCGACCAGCCCTCGCGTGATGATCGACGCCTTCGTGTTCTCGCCGTACCCGACACCGTCGACGATGCCGATCGCCACCGCGATGAGGTTCTTCAGGACGCCGCCGAACTCGGTGCCGATGACGTCGGTGTTCACGAAGGTGCGGAAATACCGATTGCGCGCCCGCAGGGCGACGGCCTCGGCGGTGGCCTGGCTCGTCGAGGAGATGACCGCCGCTGTGGGCTGCTCGCGCGCGATCTCCAGGGCCAGGTTGGGTCCGGAGGCCACGGCGATCCGGTCGGGATCGCACTGCAGCTCCTCCTCGATCACCTGGCTCATCCGCTGCCCGGTCCGCTTCTCCACGCCCTTCATCAGGGAGACGATCGGAGCGTCGGAGTTCGACACCAGCGGCCGGACCGCTTCCAGGTTCTCACGCAGGGCCTGACTCGGCACCGACAGGTACACCTGATCGACGCCATCGAGGGCCTCGGCGAGGTGCGACGTGGCGGTGAGGGACCGCGGCAGATTGATGCCGGGGAGGTATTGGGTGTTCCGGTGCGCCTGGCGGATCTCCTCCGCCTGCTCGGGACGGCGCGACCACATGGTCACGTGGGCGCCACCGTCGGCGAGCACCTTCCCGAAGGTCGTGCCCCAGCTTCCGGCGCCCAGAACCGCGACGCGCGGCATCGCCGCATCCTGCCTACGGCTCAAGGCGCCCCGTCTCGGTCTGCCCGTGCACGGCGGGGTCCCAGCGATCGGCCGGAGCCGGGATGCCGCGGAGCGTCTCGAGCAGTTCGGTGATCCGGTCCATGACCACCGCGGTGGCCTGGGCGAGCACCGCCGGCTGGGCCCCGCGGGCGCGGAACTCCGAGAGATCGACCGGTTCGCCCACCACCAGACGCACCCGGCGACGGGGCGGCCAGAGACGGAGCCTGCCGTATCGGGGCATGATCTCCTGCACGCCCCAGTGCGCGATGGGGATCACCGGAAGGTCCCCCGCGAGCGCCAGACGCACAGCGCCGGTCTTCCCCCGCATCGGCCACATGTCGGGATCGCGCGTGAGCGTGCCTTCGGGGTAGACGACGACACCCCGCCCGGTCTTCACGAGAGTCTCGGCGTTGCGGATCGTCTCGCGAGCCGACGCCCCCGAGGACGTGCGCGCCACGGGCACCATCTTGGCCGCACGCATCGCTGCACCCAGCACCGGGACGCGGAACAGACTCTCCTTCGCCATGAAGCTCGGCGCGCGACCCATCCGCCACACCGCGACGGCGACGATCAGGGGGTCCAGCTCCGAGTAGTGGTTGGGGGCGATGACGTATGCCCCCTCCTGCGGGAGGTTCTCCTCCCCCGAGATCTCGATCTTGGCCAGGACGCCGATAGCCGGAACGATCAAGCCGCCCAGCAGCCAGTAGGCGCTCGGCCGGGTCTTCTCGCTCGACGCGCGACGGGTGAGTGCCACGACTATCCGATGACGTCGAAGTCGGCGCCCAGCGCGTCCAGCTTCGCGAGGAACTTCTCGTAGCCGCGGCGGATGATGCCGATGTTGCGCACCACCGATTCGCCCTCGGCCGCCAGCGCCGCGATGACGTAGCTGTACCCGCCGCGGAGGTCCGGAACCACGACATCCGCGCCGTGGAGCGGAGTCGGGCCGTTGATGACCGCGGCCTGTTCGAGCGAGCGCCGCGGCACGCGACGGTCGGGGCTGTCGATGCCCTGCGGGTGCACGACGATGTCGGCGCCCATCTGCACGAGGGCCTCGGTGAAGCCCAGGCGGTTCTCGTACACCGTCTCGTGCACGACCGACGTGCCCTGGGCCTGGGTCAGCGCCACGATGAGCGGCTGCTGCCAGTCGGTCATGAAGCCGGGGTGGACGTCGGTCTCCACCACGACGGGCTTGAGCGCGCCCCCACGGCGGAACTGGATGCCGTCCTCGCGCACGTCGAACCATCCGCCGGCCTTGCGGAAGACGTTGAGGAACGTGAGCATCTCCTGCTGCTTGGCGCCGCCGACGAAGATGTCGCCGTCGGTGGCCAGAGCCGCGCACGCCCACGATGCCGCCTCGTTGCGGTCGAAGATCGCGCGGTGGTCGTACCCGCGCAGCGACTCGACGCCCTCGATCAGGATGACGCGGTTGGGCTCGTACGAGATGATCGCGCCCATCTTCTGCAGCACCGCGATCAGGTCCATGATCTCCGGCTCGATGGCGGCGCCGCGAAGCTCGGTGATCCCCTTGGCCCGGACGGCCGTGAGCAGAACCTGCTCGGTGGCACCGACGCTCGGGTAGGGCAGCTCGATCGGGGCGCCGTGCAGCCCGTTGGGCGCGGTGATGCGGATGCCCTCGTAGCTCTTGTCCACGACGGCGCCGAAGGCGCGCAGCGCGTCCATGTGGAAGTTGATCGGCCGGTCGCCGATGCGGCAGCCGCCCAGATCGGGGATGAGCGCCTCGCCGAGAAGATGCAGCAGGGGACCGCAGAAGAGGATCGGGATGCGGCTGGAACCGGCGTAGGCGTCGATCTCCTCGAAGTGCGCGGTGGCGGCGCCGCTCGGGTCCAGCCGGATCTCGCCGTCCTGCGCACCGTCCTCCACGCGCACGCCGTGGACCTCGAGCAGCGAGCGGACGATCTGGACGTCGCTGATGTCGGGCACGTCGCGGAGGATGCTCGGGGTCTCTCCCAGGAGGGCGGCCACCATCGCCTTCGTGACGAGGTTCTTGGCGCCCTTGACCTCGACCCGACCGGTGAGCGGTCGTCCACCACGGATGGAGAGGACTTCGCCGGATTCGCCTGCCGGGCCGGAGTATGCGGCGCCGGTGTCGGGGACGAGTGTTCTCATGCGGTGGACCTCACTTGGTGTTGACGAGGGAGTTTCACGCCGGCCCGGGTGCGGCCGGCGGGGCTTAGCGAACGGGCAGCGTCCGCGGTCGCCATGCCTCGCGGCGAGCCTCGAACTGCGCGATCTTGTCTTCGTTACGCAGCGTGAGCCCGATGTCGTCGAGCCCCTCGAGAAGCCGCCACCTAGTGTAATCGTCGATGTCGAAGGGGACTCGGATGTCGCCCAGGCGCGCCTCGCGCGCCTCGAGGTCGACCGTCATGGAAACGCCCGGCTGCGCGTCCACGGCCGCCCAGATCCGCGCGAGGTCGTCGTCGGAGATGACGCCCGCGACCAGGCCTTGCTTGCCGGAGTTGCCGCGGAAGATGTCGGCGAACCGGGGGCTGAGCACGACGCGGAAGCCGTAGTCGCGAAGCGCCCACACCGCATGCTCCCGGCTGGATCCCGTGCCGAAGTTCGGGCCGGGGACGAGGATCGATGCGGACGAGAACGCCGGCTGGTTCAGGACGAAGTCGGGATCCTGCCGCCAGCTGGCGAACAGTGCGTCTTCGAAACCGGTCTTGGTGACGCGCTTGAGGTAGACGGCCGGAATGATCTGGTCGGTGTCGACGCCCGAGCGCTTGAGAGGGGCGACGACACCGGTGTGCGTGACGAACTTGTCCATGTCAGGCCTCCGCTCGGATGGACGCGGCCTCGTGCAGGGGGGACAGGTCGCTCGGACTCGACAGCGTCCCGCGGATCGCCGTGGCGGCCGCCACGAGCGGCGAGACCAGGTGCGTGCGGCCGCCCTTGCCCTGACGCCCCTCGAAGTTGCGGTTCGACGTCGAGGCGCACCTCTCCCCCGGCGCGAGCTGGTCGGGGTTCATGCCCAGGCACATCGAGCACCCGGCGAAACGCCACTCGGCGCCGAATTCTTCGATGATCTTGTCCAGGCCCTCAGCCTCCGCCTCGAGGCGCACCCGCGCCGAACCGGGGACGACCATCACGCGGACGCCCTCCGCCTTGGTGCGCCCGCGGATGATGGAGGCGAAGGCGCGGAGGTCTTCGATGCGGCTGTTCGTGCACGAACCCATGAAGACCGCATCCACGCGCACGTCCTTGAGAGGCGTGCCGGGAGTGAGGTCCATGTACTCCAGCGCGCGGCGCGCGGCCGCCTTGTCGCCTTCGTCGGCGAGAGCCTCGGGGTCGGGCACCACATCGCTGAGCGAGACGCCCTGGCCGGGGTTGGTACCCCACGTCACGAACGGCTCGAGCTCGTCGGCGTCGAGGAAGACCTCGGCGTCGTAGACGGCCCCGTCGTCGCTGGGGAGCGTGCGCCAGTAGGCGACCGCCTCCTCCCAGTCCTGACCTTCTGGCGCGTGCGGGCGGCCCTTGAGGTAGGCGAAGGTCGTCTCATCCGGTGCGACCATGCCGGCGCGCGCGCCCGCTTCGATCGACATGTTGCAGATCGTCATCCGTCCCTCCATCGAGAGGGCGCGGATGGCGGAGCCGCGGTATTCCAGAACGTAGCCCTGGCCGCCGTTGGTGCCGATCTTGGCGATCACGGCGAGGATGATGTCCTTCGCGGTGACCCCGGGCTTCAGTTCGCCCTCGACGGTGATCGCCATCGTCTTGAAGGGCTTGAGGGGCAGGGTCTGCGTGGCCAGCACGTGCTCGACCTCGCTCGTCCCGATCCCGAAGGCCATCGCGCCGAACGCGCCGTGAGTGGAGGTGTGGCTGTCGCCGCACACGACGGTGATGCCCGGCATCGTCAGGCCCAGCTGCGGCCCGACCACGTGCACGATCCCCTGCTCCTTGTCGCCGAGGGAGTGCAGCCGCATGCCGAACTCCGCCGCGTTGTTGCGCAGCGTCTGGATCTGGGTGCGGCTGGTGAGGTCGGCGATCGGCTTCCCGATGTCGAGGGTCGGAGTGTTGTGGTCCTCCGTCGCGATGGTGAGGTCCAGCCGCCGCACCGGGCGTCCCTCGGCGCGCAGACCGTCGAAGGCCTGGGGGCTGGTCACCTCGTGCACGAGGTGCAGGTCGATGTAGATCAGGTCGGGTTCACCGTTCTCGCCCTTGACGACGAGATGGTCGTCCCAGACCTTCTCCGCGAGGGTGCGGGGACGATCGGGGATGGACGTGATGACGGGGTGGGGAGTGCCCATGGGTTCTGCCGTTCTCCTCGGGTGAGATCAAGCCAGCGACGAACTCCGCGACGAGAGAGGCCTGTTACGAGGTCCCGCCGCGGCCGCTAAGGAGAAGGCGAGCGATCCGCACGGCCCCACGATACCACCGCGCCCGGCCCGATCGTCCGACAACCGGGGTCCTCGCTCCGGGCGGGTCAGTGCCCGCGCTTCTCCCCCGGCGAGGGCTCCTCGGCGGTCGGCGGGGTGCCCTTCTCCGCGGCGACCTGCGCGGCAGCCGCGACGGCCGTGGCCGCCCGACGGTCGCGCGCCGAGGCGAGAAGGCTCGCGATGGTGGCAACGGCCATCGCGGCGACGATCACGACGAGCGACGCGCCGGTGGAGATCTCCGGTGCCCACTCGATGTGCTCCCCGCCGTTGACGAAGGGCAGCTCGTTGACATGCATCGCGTGCAAGATGAGCTTCACGCCGATGAAGGCGAGGATGAACGCGATGCCGTAGTGCAGGTAGCGAAGACGATCCAGAAGGTCGCCGAGGAGGAAGTAGAGCTGGCGCAGACCCATCAGGGCGAAGATGTTCGCCGTGAAGACGATGAAGGCGCTCTGGGTGATACCGAAGATCGCGGGAATCGAATCGATCGCGAAGAGCAGGTCCGTGACCCCGATCGCCACGAAGACGATGACCATGGGCGTCCACATCTTCTTTCCGCCCACCACCGTGCGGATCTTCGACCCGTCGTACTCGTCGCTGATATCGATGGTGCGGCGCAGCAGACGCACGATGAAGTTCTCCCGCTTGGCCTCATCCTCATGTTCACCGCCGGGGAAGGCCTGCCGGATCGCGGTGTAGACGAGGAACGCGCCGAAGGCGTAGAAGATCGGGCTGAAGTTCTCGATGACGGCCGCCCCGACCAGGATGAACGCACCGCGCAGGACGAGCGCGATGATGATGCCCACCATCAGCACTTCCTGCTGGTAGCGACGCGGCACGGAGAACTGGGACATGATCAGCACGAAGACGAACAGGTTGTCGATCGACAGGCTGTATTCGGTGAGCCACCCGGCGATGAACTGCCCGGCGTACTCACCGCCGGCGAAGACCCACATGAGCGCCGCGAAGATGAGTGCGAGCGTGACGTAGAAGACGACCCACAGGGTCGACTCCCGCGTCGAGGGGATGTGGGGCCGCTTCAGGATCAGCAGCAGGTCGGCGACCAGAATCAGCGTCAGCACGACGAGGGAGCCGATCTCGAACCACAGCGGCAGTTCCAGGTCCATGGGGGCCTTTCGAAGGATGAGGGTATAGGAGCCGAAAGTCTCTCCCCGCGACCGGGGTCGCGGCACGCACCGGGACGCCGCAGAAGGAGCCCGTGATGACGAATGCGTGCTGTCGGGATACTCCCTCTCGCGCCGTCCAGTCTACCGCGGCGCAGCAGCCGCCGAAGAGACGCCGAGACGATCCGGTCCCGGTGGACACCTCCTGGGTGAGAGACAATGATCCGGCCGCGACGGTGCGCGGGCGAGGACGGAACGACATGGCCCACGAGCAGGTCGACGACGCGGCGCTGGTGGCGCACGCCGCCAGCGGATCGGAGTTCGCCTTCCGCGCGCTGTATCGGGCGTACGTGCGACCGGTCTACTGGATCGCTCACCGCCTCCTGAACGACGGCCCCGATGCGGAGGACGTCGCGCAGGAGACGTTCGTCCTGGCGTGGCAGAAGCTGCCCGGCTTCCAGCTGCAGGGGGCCTCCCTCCTGCCGTGGCTCGCGACCATTTGCCGCCTGCAGGCGGCAAATCGCCTGCGTGCGCGACGCCGCGATCGCAGCCGAACCGCCGACCTGGATGACCGCATCCCGGCCCCGGTCGACATCGAGAAGGAAGTCGTGGACGCCCTGACCGTCGACGCGATACTCCGCGAGGTCGAAGGGCTGAGCGACCTCGATCGGGAGATCTTCCGGCTGTGCGCCGCAGAGGGCTACGCCTATCAGGAAGCGGCGGAGCACCTGGGCGTGAGCCACGGTGTCGTACGCAATCGTCTCTCCCGCATCCGCACGCGCGTGCGGACAGCCGTGACCGAGACGGAGAACGCATGAACCCCACCCAGGTCGATCCGACGGTCCTCCCCCGTCTCAGCGACGAGCGCGTCGGCGTCATCGAGCGCCGCGTGTTCGCCGGCATCGAAGCCGACCGGCGCCGGCACCGCCGGCACCGGCGAATCGGTTGGTCGATCGGCAGCGCCGCCGCGGCGGTGGTGGTCGCCGCGGCGGTGATCGCGCCCGCAGTCCTGTCCTCCCTCCCGGGCGCCGCCGGCGAGAACTCGGCCGTTGCACCGATGAGCGGTTCCCGAGACGGCGGCATCGCACTCATCCCCGAGTCGGCGGTGGAGGGGCAGCTCGGCGCCGCGGACGAGACCACAGCCGCGGAGGGCCCGCGCGACGTGATCTCCACCGGCTCGGCGAGCGTCGTCGTCGACGATGTCGCGGCGGCGGCCGATGCGATCGCCCTGGACGCCCAGGAGCGCGGCGGTTACGTCGAGTCCCTCAGTGTGGGCGCGGACGGGCGCGCCGTCGGCGAGGTCGGGGACGGTTCCGAGGTGCTGGTGTACCCCGCGCCGATCCCCGGCGACGGGGGCTCGGTGACCGTCCGCCTTCCGGCCGATCAGCTGGACGCGGCGATCGCACGCCTGTCGGACGTGGGGGATGTGACCTCGTCGACCGTGTCGCGCCAGGACGTCACCGACCAGGCCATCGACCTGCGCGCTCGGGTCGCGGCTGCCGAGGCATCCGTCACCCGGCTCACCGAGCTCATGGCCCAGGCCGCGGATGTGGCCGATCTCCTCGCGGCCGAGAGCGCGCTCTCGGAGCGTCAGGCGGCCCTCGAATCCGACCGCCAGCAGCTCGCATCACTGGACGGCCGAATCGAGATGTCCACCCTCACCGTCCACGTGGCGCCGCGGTCGATCCCGGTCCAGGCCGATCCCGCCGGGTTCACCGACGGCGTGGCGGCGGGATGGAACGGGCTGGTCGCAGCTCTCAACGGGCTCGTCATCGCCATCGGCTTCCTCCTGCCCTGGCTCGCTGTGCTCGCCGCGGCCGGGGCCGTCGTGTGGAGCGTGGCCCGGCTCGTCCGCCGCACGCGCGCCCGCGGCGCGGGGGTCGAGGACGCGTGAATCCGGCTCGGGATCAGGCGACCTGGCGGCCGCACATCCCGCACTCGCCGGTCGCCGACACCTCGACGTAGCACTCCGGGCACATCGCCCGCACGGTATCCGACGGCGCGGGGCGGCGCGGGGCAGCCTCCGGGCGGGCGGCACGGGGGCCGGCGGGGCGGCGGGCGGGGCGGCTGGGCGCCGTCGCCGCCGCCGGAGGCGGGGCGGGCGCGGCAGGGGTGTGTGCGGAGCAGTAGAAGCGCACGTAACCGGCGTGGTTGTTCGGGTGGCGATGCTTCACCGCCCACAACTCGGTGCGGGGCAGGGGCTCCGACCCCGCGCCGCATGCGAAGCACCGCGTGTCCTCGCCCGGCGCGGCATCGGCCGCGGGGGTGGGCACGTCGAACGGGATCTGATCCCGCCAATCGGATGACTGCACGATCCGCATGGCGTCTCCTCCTCGTTCCCCCTCCACGGTACGCGACCGGCGGGGCTCTTGCGGCCGATAGCCGCGCGCTGGTCAGTCGCCGGCGAGCAGACGCTCGCGTACCTCTCGGCGCATCACCTTGCCGATGAGCGAGCGCGGCAGGTCGTCGACGGCGACGATGCGCCGCGGCACCTTGTAGGCCGCGAGGTGCTTGCGGGAGTAGTCGCGGAGCGCCTCGACGTCCAGCTGGGCGCCGTCGCGCAAGACCACCGCAGCTGCCACCTCCTCCCCTCCGCTCGAGCGGGGAAGGGCGACGACGGCCGCCTCCGCGACGTCGGGGTGGGTCCGGAGGGCGTCCTCCACCTCCGTCGGGGAGACGTTGAATCCGCCGGTGATGATCAGCTCCTTGAGCCGGTCGACGATCGTGACGAATCCGTCCGGCGACACGGAGGCGATGTCGCCGGTACGCAGCCACCCGTCGGCGAGCAACGTGGCGGCGGTGTCACCCGGGCGCTGCCAGTAGCCCTGGAAGACCTGCGGGCCCCTCAGCAGCAGCTCGCCGGTCTCCCCGAGAGGCCGGTCCACCGACGGGTCATCGGGGTCCACGACCCGGATCTCCGTGCTCGGGAAGGGCACGCCGACCGTGCCGGGGCGGCGCGTCGGCCCCATCGGGTTACCGAGGGCGACCGGCGAAGTCTCGGTCATGCCGTAGCCCTCCACGAGGAGACCACCGGTGGCCTCCTCCCAGCGCTGGACGGTCGCCACCGGAAGGCTCATCGCTCCGGAGATCGCGAACCGCACGCTGGAGAGGTCGATCGTGCCGCGCGACGCCGCGCGTGCGAGCCGGTCGTAGATGGGGGGAACGGCGGGAAGGAACGTCGGCGGGCTCTTCTTCGCCGCATCCGTCACGAGCTCGATGTCGAAAGTGGGGAACAGCACGAGCTTCGCGCCGATGCTCATCGCGAAGGTGAGGCACAGCGTCATCCCGTAGGCGTGGAAGAGGGGCAGCACCCCGTAGAACGTCTCCTCCCCGTCGACGAGCCCGGGCACCCAGGCTCGGCCCTGCATGGCGTTCGCGCGGAGGTTGGCGTGCGTGAGCATCGCTCCCTTCGGCGTTCCCGTCGTCCCGCTGGTGTACTGCAGCAGCGCGATGTCGTCGAGCGCCGGTCCGGGCACCCGCCGCGGGAGACGCCGGGAGGCGACGAGCCTCCGCCAGGTGTGGGGATGCCGCGTCTTGGGGGTGCTGGTCATCCGCTCGCGCGCTTCGCGGGCCTTCGGAATCGGCAGACGCAGGGCGGCGCGCTTGCCGAAGGGCAGCGCCTCGGTCATGTCGACGCTGACGATCCGCTCGACAACGAGATCGGAGGGGAACCCCGCGACGGTGTCGTAGACCTTGTCCCATACGATCGCGAAGCGCGAGCCGTGATCTTCGAACTGGTGACGCAATTCGCGAGCGGTGTACAGCGGGTTGTGCTCGATCACGATGGCGCCGAGCCGCAGCGTGGCATAGAAGGCGATGACGTGCTGCGGGCAGTTCGGCAACACGAGCGCGACCCGGTCGCCGCGCCGCACGCCGAGGCGTCGAAGCCCCTCCGCGGCACGATCGATCAGCTCGCCGAGCTGTCGGTACGTGGTCGTCGCTCCGAAGAACTCCAGCGCCGGGCGACCGGGGAAGGTGCCGATGCTGGCAGCCATCATCTCCGGCAGAGTCTGTGAGGGCGGCTGGATGTCGGCGGGAACGCCGTCGGCGTAGGAGGAGAGCCAGGGACGAGAGTCGTACGGGTTGCTCGACATGTCGCCATCCTTCCCCGGGTGCGCCTGCGCCCCGGCCTCTTGCGTGGGCAACGAAAGAGTGCCCGTCCAGACGGACAGGCACTTTTCGGTGTTGGTGACCCCAGCGGGATTCGAACCCGCGTTACCGCCGTGAGAGGGCGGCGTACTAGGCCACTATACGATGGGGCCGTCAGACAACCGTTCGATTATGCCATGCCCTCTCCGGGTCGGCCAAATCGTCGCACACGATGCCGGGGGCGGTTGCCGTCGGGCCGGCGGACCGGTTGACTCGCCGGTATGCGAGTGACCAAATACGAGCACGCGACGCTGCGCGTCGAGGCGTCAGGCAAGCAGCTCATCATCGATCCCGGGGTTTTCACCACCCCCCTCACCGACCTGGGGACCGTCATCGGGATCGTGGTCACGCACGAGCACACCGATCACTGGACGGCCGAGCAGCTGGATCGCATCCTCAAGGCCACGGGGGGCGTGCCGATCTTCGCCCCGGCCGGGGTCGCGCACGCGGCAGCGGGCTACGACATCACCGTGGTCGCTCCTGGCGACACCGTCGAGCTCGACCCGTTCCGCCTCGAGTTCTTCGGCGGCCGGCACGCCGTCATCCACGAGTCGATCCCCGTCGTCGACAACGTCGGAGTGCTCGTCAACGGTGCCTTCTACTACCCGGGCGACTCGTATGCCGTGCCGAAGGGAGCCGATGTGCAGCTGCTCGCGGCGCCCGTGGGAGCGCCGTGGCTGAAGATCGGGGAGGCGATGGACTTCGTGCTCGCCGTCGCGCCGCGCCGCGCCTTCGGCACGCACGACATGACCCTCTCCGTCGCCGGGCGCGACATGGGCCGTGCCCGCCTGCAGTGGGCGACCGAGCAGCACAGTGGGCAGTTCCTCGCCCTGGATCCGGGAGACAGCGCCGACATCTGACGCTCTCGGCGCAGGGAGCGGCTCAGCTCCCCTGTGCCGGCGCGCGGACCCACACGTGCACGCGATCGCCGTTGTGCACGAAGCGGAGGAACGTGTTCGCCGGCAGGTCGCCGAACACGTTCGCGCGCATGCCGCGCCAGATCCGCAGATCGATGAGGGGGTCGAGCCCGGCGGGCGTGCAGTTGACCCCCAGGGTGCCGTACCGCTCCGCCTCGATGACGAGGCACCGCTCCCCCGTCGTCGCCAGCACCAGCCAGATCTGAAGCTGCTCGTACGCCTCGAAGCGTTGCACCTCCTGGACGGTGACATCCGCGGCATCCAGGAATCCCTGCTGCGCGATCCGCTCGCCCTCCTCGCCCGCCGGGATGCGGCCGAGGCTGCTGTCGGAGCGGGGTGCCGACAGTTGCGTGACACCCCACACCAGGCATGTCACGAGCACGATCGCCGCGGCCCCGCCGACCCAGCGTCGCCGAAGCAGCGCCCGCGCGCGGAGAAGAAGCGCGCCCGTGAGCGGCCGCTCCTGGCCCGCCGGGTCATCGGGCGGGAGCTCATCCGAAGCGTCACCGCCGTCGGCGCCGCCGGGCGCGCCAGCCCTCACGACATCGGGCTCCCCGGCCGACCGGTCATCCGGTGCGGGAGCCGCGGGGGCAGGCGGCCGGTCCGGCGGCGAAGGAGCCGGCCCCCCGTCCTGCAGCATCCGGTGGTGCGACGCCCGTTCGAGCGCCTCGAGCCGTGCCACCGCCGCCGGATCGGAGACGATATCGGGGTCAGGGCCATAGGCCCGGCGGCGCAGGGCCGCGAGTTCCCGAGATTCCTCAGGACCCAGCGCCGTCGCGTCCATGCTTCATTATGGTCGCCGCGCGGATCGCGGCTACCTGCCCGGATGACGCGCGCCTGCGCACCCCATCCCGCTCAGTGATCCCGCGCGTGCCTGCTGATGCGTGCGGAGGCTGCCGGGAGGCGGAACACGCGGACGGCGTTGTCCTCCTCGACGAGCACCCTCTCGTGCGGAGCGATCTTCATGTTGCGGATCCGCGCAACTTCGAATGCCTGGTCGTAGGCGGGCGCGAAGGAGGCGAAGAGCAGCCGCTCGGGTCCGAGCTCGCTGACGATCTGCTCGAGGAAGTCCTGCCGGTACTCCCCGTTCGAAAGCACGGAGATGTTCGGGGCCCCTCGAAGTGCCGCCCAGGCGTCAACCATGCTCAACCCGGAGATGTTGATCTGGCCGCCGGAGGTGAGCACCAGCTGGGCGTCGGGTACCGCGCGCGCGAGGTCGAGCACCTGAAGCGGTTCGGATCGGTTCGTCACTCCGGCGACGATCACGACAGGCAGTCCGAGCTCAGCCGCCAGCGCCACGACGGGCTGGGCGTCCTGGATGCGGAACACCTCTTGGTCCGGATCGAGATAGACGCCGACGCAGCCGAGCTCTTCCGCGCCGCGGCGGAGCTCCTGCAGCGCCTGCGCACCCTGGTTGGGGTCCACCCGGGCGAGCCGATGGATGCGGGCGTCCCCGGCGGCCGACCGGTGGAGCCTGTCGTTGGCGGGTGGCAGTGCGTAATCGCGGCCGCGTGCGGGCGCCGCGATGACCGCTTCGACCCCGGCTGCCACCGCTTCGTCGAGGCACCGTGCGACGTCGAGCGACGGACCGAACAGGTTGTCGCCGATGATCACCAAGGCGTCGATCATCGTGCTGTCTCCAGACCGAGTAGCCGGGCGGCGTTTCCACCCAGGATCGCGCTCTCCACCTCTGGGGTGAGCCCGAGACGGCGGATCTTCGCCACTTCCAGCGCCGGGTTGCACCCCGGCCCGTCGCTGCCGAACACCACCCGCTCTGCGCCCACCGCGGCGACGGCGACCTCGATGAGTTCGGGGTGCGGCATCGCGGAGGTCTCCAGGACGACGTTCGGAAGCCGCTCCGCCGTCGCGATGGCGTCGCGCACGTGGAAGTAGCCGCCCATGTGGCCGAAGACGACGACGCACTCCGGAACCGCGGCGGCGGCGAGCCCGAGAGCCTGCGGAGTGGTGTACGGGTCGTCTCCGCAGTGGAACAGCACGGGCAGTCCCGCGCCGGCGGCGATGCGGAGCAGCGCGATCGTCGCCTCACCGGCGGGATGCGCCAGGGTCGTGGTGGGATGCGTCTTGATCCCCCGGACTCCCGCGACAACGGCCTGCGCGATGAGGCCGGGCATCTCCTCCTGGAAGTTCGGGTTCACCCGCACGAAGGGCACGAGACGATCCGGGTATCGCCGCGCGGCATCGGTGATGTAGTCGAGCGCATCGGGGTTTGAGCCGGGGAGATCGGTGTAGGTCATGATCACCGCACGGTCGATGCCCGCCTCATCGAGCAGCCCGACGATCTTCTCTGGCGGATCGACCCAGCCGAACGCGGGTGCTTCATCGACGTGCGTGTGGAAGTCGATGATCATGTCTCTGCTCCCGCTCGGGTCTGGCCGTCCGGCACGAGACCGTGGCGACGTTCTGGATCGGTGGGCGCGCCTGCGGGGTAGGTCATCGAACCGTGTACCCGCCGTCGATCATGAGTGAGGAGCCCGTCATGAAGCTGGACTCGTCGCTGGCGAGGAAGACGGCGCCGGCGGCGATCTCTTCCGGACGACCGAGACGGTTCAGAAGGGTGTCGCCCTCCCACGTGGCCAACAGCTCCTCGGGGTTCGGGACGCCCACGAGCTGTCGCCGGATGAGCGGCGTGTCGGTCGGACCGGGGCAGAGGGCGTTCACGCGAATGCCGTGCTCGGCATAATCGATCGCCAGCACCCGGACGAGACCGATCACACCGTGCTTGGCGGGCACATACGACGTGAAGCCGGTCAACCCGGCGAACGCGAGCTGAGAGCCCAGGGCGATCAGCGAGCCGCCCCCACCGTCGATGACGTGGGGCAGTGCGGCCTTGAACGTGACGAACGGCCCACGGAGCATGACCGCCATGTGGTGATCCCACTGCTCGACGGAGATCTCCGTCGCCTTTCCCACGAGCTCGTACCCGGCCCCGGCCACGACCACGTCGAGGCCGCCGAGCGCGTCGACTTCGGCGTCGACCCACTCCTGAACCGCCGCCGGGTCGGCCACGTCCACGACGGAGAACCGCGCTCCCGACTCCTCGACGACGGTCCGCGCCTCGGGATTGATGTCGCTGACCGAGACGGTCGCTCCCTCCGCCGCGAAACGCTGGGCGATGGCGAGGCAGATTCCCGAGCCGCCGCCGGTCAGAAGGATGCGTTTACCGGCGAGCCGGTCGGAGATCACTTCGCGTCCGTCCAGACGGTGTCCTTCGTGAAGGTGCGGTCGAAGCCGCCACCGTTCCAGCTCGTCATCTTCACCGGGTGCACGCGGAACGGCACCCGCGGGAACTGGAAGGTGCTCTCGCCGTACTCCATGCCCTCGGGCCCGAGATAGCGCAGGATCATTTCCTTCATCGGCTCGATGTAATCGAAGTCTTCACCGAGGAACTCCACGTCCGCCTTCGCGCTGACGCGCTTGTACGGCAACTCGGGGTTGTCGATCAGGATGCCGCAGCGCGGGTCCCGTCGGAGGTTCTTCACCATCCCGGTCCGCTCCTTGCTGACGATGAGAAAGGATGCTCCGTCCCACGTGTACCAGACCGGGCTCACGGTGGGGTAGCCGTCTTCGTTCACCGTCGCGATCTTGGCGAACCGGCGGCCCGTGGTGAGGAACTCGCTGAGCTCGTCGGGGGTCATGCCCCGGCCGTCGTTGCTCGTCATTGCCATGATGTCTCTCCTTGTTCGAGGTCTGCAGCCGTGGGCTCACGCCGCCGGTGCGGGTTCTTTCACTGTGGTCGGGCGTCTGGGGCGACGGGGATGGGCGACCTTGTTGGCGAACAGTGCCGCGGCGAAGAGGATGATCAGGCCGCGGAAGAGCTGCTGGTACCAGACCTCGATCCGCATGAGGTTGAAGACGTTTCCCAGGAGCGCGAAGAGCACGACACCCCCCAGGAGACCGATCAAGCGACCGCGCCCGCCCGCCAGGCTCGCCCCGCCGATGACGACGATGGCGAGGGTGATGAATTCCAGTCCGTTCGCCGCGTTGGGGTCGCCCACTCCCGTACTCCCGAGGAAGACCAGGCCGGCGAGCCCGCCGAGCAGACCAGAGCCGACCAGCGCGGACGTCTGCACCGTGCGCACCCGCACGCCACTGAGCGCGGCGACGGTGGGGTCGCCGCCGACCGCGTACACGCGGGCGCCCCAGACGGTTCGCCGCAGCAGGAACCACGCGGCGACCCATACCAGGATCACGAGGAGGACGATGAGGTAGACCCCGCCCACCGTCGCGTTGTAGAAGCCGGTCAGCGCAGGTGACGCCTGGCCGGTGGGGGTGGGAGCGATGAACAGCACCACACCCTGCAGCACCGTCCCGGTTGCGAGGGTCGCGATGAACGATTCCACGTTGAACCGCACCACGAGCAGGGCGTTCAGCGCGCCGACACCGAGCCCGGCGAGGAGCGCCACGGCCACTCCGGCAGCGACGTTCCCATCCGAGCCGCCCATGACCATCGCCGCCAGGATGGACGCGAGTTTGGCGTTGGCCGCGATCGAGAGGTCCACACGCCCGATCAGGACGGCGAGGAACTGGGCCAGCGCCACCAGGCTCAGCCCCGCACCCTGCCGCGCCACGCTGTTGAGGTTGTTCGGCGTGCCGAAGCGGTCGGCGAAGACGAGAGCGACGACGCCCAGCGCGAGCACCACCACCCACACGACGGCGCCGTTGCCCGCGGCGCGGCCGAGCCGTTCGGACAGTGTCGAGCGCCTCATGACGCCACCTGCGTACCGGGTCCGTGGGCCGAGATCAGCCGCATGATGTCTTCCTCTCCGGTGCCTTCGGCGGACAGTTCACCGACGATCTCCCCATCGGCCATCACCAGGATGCGATCGGAGAGCCCGAGCACCTCGATGAGCTCCGACGAGATGAGCAGGATCGCCTTCCCACTGTCCGCGAGCGTTCGCAGGATGCTGTAGATCTGCTCCTTCGCCCCCACATCGACGCCGCGGGTGGGTTCGTCGAAGAGGATCACGTCGGGAAGCAGCTCCAACCACTTCGCGATCACGACCTTCTGCTGGTTCCCGCCCGAGAGCTCACCCACCGCGGCACGGCCGTCCGTGGCCGTACGGATCGAGAGGCGCTCGATGGCCGCCGCGACGAGGACGGCCTCCTGCTTCCTGCTGATCGCACCGAACCTGTTGCGCAGCCGGCGCCAGGAAAGCATGGACACGTTGTGCGCGACCGACTTGCCGAGAGCCAGGCCCGCACCCTTGCGGTCTTCCGGGAGGTACGCCACCCGGGCGCGCATCGCATCACGCGCGCCGCGCAGCGACACCGGCTTTCCGCCGATCCGCAGGTCGCCGCCGACGAGGGGGACGTCGCCGAAGAGGCCCCGTGCGAGACGGGACCGACCCGACCCCTGCAGCCCGGCGACGCCGACGATCTCGCCCGCGCGCAAGGTCAGATCCACCGGTGCGGCCAGCCCCGCGATCTCCAGCCCCCGCGCCTCGAGGATGGGCGCGCCGGGCGACACCGTCGCCGTCGGGAACAGCTGGGTGATCTCGCGCCCGACCATCATGGAGATCAGATCGTCGGCGGTCGTTTCCGCGAGTTCACCCTCACCGCTGTTTCGGCCGTCCTTCAGCACCGCGTACGTCGTGCAGAGCGAGAAGACCTCCTCGATGCGGTGACTCACGTACAACACCGCGACGCCCTCGGAGGCCAGTTTGCGGATGACACGGAGGAGCGAGGCCAGCTCCTCGCCGGAG
Organism: Microbacterium sp. Z11_20; assembly: GCF_057197605.1. Taxonomy (NCBI): domain Bacteria; kingdom Bacillati; phylum Actinomycetota; class Actinomycetes; order Micrococcales; family Microbacteriaceae; genus Microbacterium; species Microbacterium sp. Z11_20. The sequence goes on from NZ_JBXVOQ010000001.1 coordinate 962,015, forward strand.
AGCACGGCGGACGGTTCATCCAGCGCCAGCACGGTGACGTCACTGGCCAACGCCTTCGCGATCTCCACCAGCTGGGCCTCTGCCACGCCGAGCGTCTCGACCAGGGCACGAGGCGAGACCTTCGCGTGCACCCGCTCCAGGAGTTCCGCACTTCGGGCGTTCATCTCCGCGCGCCCCAGAACCCCCATCCGATGCCGCTCGCTCCCCAGGAAGATGTTCTCGGCGACCGTCAGCGAGGGAATCAGGGAGAACTCCTGGTGGACGATGGCGATGCCCAGGTCGCGGGCGTTCTTCGGCGAGTGCCGGCGAGGGTCCACTTCCTGACCGAAGACGCGGATCTCGCCCGCGTCCGGCCGAACGACGCCGGTGAGGATTTTCAAGAGCGTGGATTTCCCCGCCCCGTTCTCACCCATCAGGGCGGCCACCTCACCCGGCGCGACCCGCAGCGAGACGTCGTCCAGCGCGCGGACAGTGCCGTAAGCCTTCGAGATGCCTCGCAACTCGATGGCGTGTCCAGTCCCGGTCATGTTCTCTCGTTCCCGAGCGACCGGCGGGAGACGGTGGTCTCCCGCCGGTCGCCACGAATCACTTGCCGAATCCGGCGTCCAGGTAGACGCTGTCGTCGGCGACCTTCGGGCCGACGAAGTCATCGTTGAAGTCCGGCTCGTACCAGGTCTTCGCCTCCGACTCGTCGTACGGCGCCGTGCCCTCCATGACGTCGATCACGTCGGTGTACTTGGCCACGGGCTCACCCGCGAGAACCTGGAATACGGTGTTCACGCACTCCTGCGCGGCAGCGGCCGGGAAGGGCGCGACGAAGAACTCCAGGTCCTCCTCGATGGCGAGCCGGAGGAAGCCGTTGGTCGGGTTGGTGCCGCCGATGAGCGGCAGCTCGACACCGGCCTCCTGATAGGCCTCGATCACGGCGGGTCCCATCTCCAGGCCACCGACCCACACCGCGTCCACGTCCGGCGTCTGCGCGATGACCGTGCGCATCACGTCCATCGCCTCGGCAGCCGACCAGTTGGCGTACTGCTCGCTCACGATGTCGATCCCGGGATACTGCGAGAACGCGGCTTCTGCCCCCGACTTCCAGAACTCGGCGGCGTCGGCCCCGGCGATGCCGTGCAGCATCACGACCTTGCCTTCGCCGTCCAGCCGCTTGGCCATCTCGTCGGCGGTGCTGAATCCCATCATGGGGATGTCGCGACTGACCTCGGCGGTGTACGCCTCGCTCTGCACACCCGCGAGGCACGTGACGACGGGGATGCCTGCTTCAGTCGCCCTCTCGACGGCGGAGACAAGTCCCGCCCGGGAGAGCGAGGTGAGCAGAATGGCGTCGACGTCCGCGGCGATCGCGTCCTCGACGCCCTTCACCTGGTTCTCGGTGACGAAGTCCCACGGGACGTACATCAGGTTGCCGACCTTGCCGGACTTCTCGAACGCGTCTCTCATCACGGCGTCGAAGGTGGTGCCCCAACCGTTGGTCGGTCCCTGAACCACCGCGGCGATGTCATAGGGAGCATCCGCGACGAAGGCGCTCGTGTCCACCGTGACCCCCGCAGCCGCAGTCACCTGCGCCGAGTAGGCGTCCTCGAGCACGGGACGACCGTTCTCGTCCATCTCGAACTCCACGGCGTCGGCGGGTTCGGCCGGTGCCTGCTGGGCGTTGCAGCCCCCCAGTCCCAGAGCCGTCGCCCCGATCGCGGTTATCGCCAGCCACTTTCGAGCGGCCGTCCATCGCATGTCTGTCATGAGTATCTCCTCGTGATCAAGAGAGCCGGGCGACTCTCCGAGTGGTGCAGGGGGAAGGGGCAACGAGGTCGCCGGCTCGCAGAGCGCCGTTTCATCGGCGGCGCTCGGGGAGGTGGAGCGTGAGGGCGAGGATCAGCACTACGCCCTTGAGGACGTTCTGGAGTGCGGGCGGGAGGCCGAGCACGACGATGAGGGTGAACAGCGCGCTGAGCACCAGCACGCCGCCCAGCGCTGCGACGAATGACCCTTCGCCCCCCTTGAACCTCGCTCCGCCGAGGAGAGCGGCGGTGATGGAGTCCAGCTCCATCCCCACGCCGATGTTGCGGTCGATGTACCCGCTGAACCCGGTCTGCAGGGCGCCGGCGACGACCGCCAGAACGGCCGCCAACGTGAAGGCCAGCCACTGCAGCCTGCCGACAGCGACTCCGGAGAGGGCCGCCATCCGGGGGCTCGCCCCGGAGAAGACGAGGTCGCGGCCGGATGCCGTCCTGCTCGTCCAGAAGGCCGCGAGGACGGACACGATGATCCAGATGAGGAAGATCATCGGCACCGGGCCGAGCGAACCGCGGGCGAAATCGATCAGCCCCTGAGGGGATTCTCCGCTCAGCGCCCCTCGCGTCCACAGCAGCTTCGCGCCCTCGAGAACCATGACCATGCCGAATGTCGCCACGAACGCAGGAACCCCCCGCCGCACGACGAGCCAGGAGTTGGCGCTGCCGACCACGATCGCGATGCCCAGCGCGAACGCGATCCCGGTGCCGATGTCGGGCGTGTTGGTCAGGGCGACACCGGTGATCCCCACCATCGCTGCGACCGACAGGTCGACCCCGCGCACCATCAGCACGAGCATCTGGCCCACCGTGAGGAGTCCGAGGATGGCGGCCCGCCGGAGCGTGCTGCCGATGTTCACCGGTGCGAAGAAGTTGGGCGCAAGAATCGCCGCGACGATCAAGATCAGCGCCAGCGCGATGAAGATCCCCTTGCCGGACAGCGCCGCCTCGACACCGCGCCGCACGGGGGCCAGTCGCTCAGCCACTGACGGGGCTGTCCGTGTGGCGCTCATCGATCGCCTCCGGAGGGACGCCCGGCTCTGCCGAGCCGGGCGGAGACCCCGGCGCTGCGCACCACGACCGGGAAGCTTGCGCCGTTGTGGGCGGTGACGACCTGCCCGTCGACCGCGTCGACGGCGACGATGGCGCAGGTCGTTGTTCCAGAAGTCATCATCGCCTCCAGTTGCTGCTGCACGGCGGCGGCGAGTCCCACCTCACGCGCTTGCGCCGCCACCGACCGTGCGAGGCCACGGCCCAGCGCCGCCTCGCCCGAACCCGAGCAGAGGACGCCGAACCGGTCATCGGTCCAGAAACCCGCGCCGGCAACGCAGGCGTCACCGACCCGTCCCGGGAGCTTCCCGAGCAACCCACCCGTGCTGGAGGCGCTGGCGATCCGGCCTGCGTCGTCGACCGTGATGCAGCCGACGGTCTCGCTGGGGACGCGGCCGGTGAAGACGCTGCGGGTCGGATCGGCTGTGTAGGCCTCGAGCGCGAGGCGCTGCTCTTGCGTCACGAGATCGTCCGCCGGCATCCCCAGCGCGGCCGCGTACTCGGCCGCCTGGCCACCCACCAGCAGGACCGCGTTCTCCTCACGCATCAGGCGGTAGGCGAGGCGGGCGGGATGACGGAGCCCCGGCACGGCGCCGACGCCGACGGCCGCTCCCGACGCACCGCATGACACGGCGCCATCGGTCTCCACGGTGCCGGCGCGCGTCAGCACGGACCCGTAGCCGCAGTTGAAGGCTGCGTCGTCTTCGAGCACGTCGACGGCGGCGAGGGCTGCTTCGATGCCGCCGTCGAATCGCTGATCCTGGGCCGCGGCGCCGGCGCTCTCCAGGGCACGGTAGGTCGGGTCGGAGGGCTCCATGTCGACCCCGCCGTGGGTGACCACGATCGGCAGCGCGAGCGCGGTGAGCTGCTCCGTGACGATGATGAGCGAACGATCCATGTCAGCCCCCCACCCGCGCGGCAGCCCGGGCATTCGCCATCCGGGGCACGACGTGATTCATGAACGTGGCAGGTCCGGTGCGGAAGTCGGGGAACGACAGCACCGCGTTGGAGACCCCTGCCTCGTCCTCGAGCGCGTCCAGATAGGCCGCGACACGGTCGTACGATCCCACGAGGTGCGGGTGGAAGAAGCACGGACGCTGCACGACGGCCGCGCGGGTGCGATGGTCGAACTCGATCTGCTCGATCTCCTGCTGCGTCGCGAAGCGGCCGACCGCATGGCCCTGCTTATCGGTCGCGGCGGCGTTCTTGAGCCCGCCGGCGGCGTGATGATCGGTGTACCGCATGTACTCGTGGGCCTCCGCGAGAGCCTCGTCATCCGTCGCGGCGGTGATCACGCCGTACAGCGAGGCGCTGTCTACCGTGCGGCCGGCGACCGCCGCCGCGGCGAGGAGGTCGCGGCGCGCAGCGCCGACGGCGGTGAGGTCGCCCATGATGAAGTTCATGTCGGCCAGGTGGGCCGACAGGTCCAGTGAGTTGCGTGACTGCCCCGGCACGATCACCTTCACTCCGTGCGCCGGGGTGGGCTGGACGAGGCAGTCGTCGAGACGGAAGAATTCGCCGTCCAAGGTCATCCTGCCGTCGGACCACAGACCGCGGAGCACGGTGATGTACTCCCGGGCGTACCGGTAGCGGTCGTGGTGGTAGTTCTCCGGCCACAGCCCCATCTGCGCGTACTCGGCCTGATTCCACCCGGCCACGATGTTCAGGGAGAACCTGCCGCCGCTGGCATCGTCGAGCGTGGCGGCCATCCGCGCGGCCATCGCCGGGTGGACCGTGGGGGCGGCGATCGAGCCCCACAGCTCGAGCGTCGTGGTGGCTTCGACCAAGCCCGCGACCAGCCCGATCGGATCGACGCTGTAATCCCAGAAGCCGCTTCCATCGCCGTAGCCGCGGAACTTCGTCATGGCGAGCACGAACGAGAATCCGCGCTCCTCCGCGTCGACGGCGACCGATCGGTTCAGCCCATACGTCGGCTGGAAGGTCGGCGAGGCGCTGGAGAGGATGTAGCCGTCGTTCGTCGTCGGCATGAAGATTCCGAATCGCACGTCTCGCCTCTCTCCGGGCAGCGCCGGCACGCACCGACTCTCAGAAGATAGGTCTGTTGTCAGACATCTGGCAAGTCGGCACCGTTGGTTTTACACAGTCGTAACGCGGCGGCCGTCACCCCGCCAGCTCGCGCATTCCACGTCATGCGGGTCTTTCGGATGGCCGGTGTAGCATGTGCCGCGTGATCTCCACCGGGCAGTTGCGAGACGGACGTGCCCTCCCGGAGATGATCGCCGATCGCCTGCTCGAGGCGGTGGCGGACGGCCAGCTGAAGCCCGGCGAGCAGTTGCCGATGGAGACCGAACTGGCGCGTCAGATGGGCGTCGGTCGCACCTCTCTGCGAGAGGCCATTCAGAAATTGCGGGCGATGGGTGTGCTCGAAGTCCGCAAGGGCCGGGGCACCTTCGTCGTTGAAAGCACCCGTCTCGAACCCGTGCATGCCTTCGTCCACTGGTCGATCGAGAACGAGTTCGAGGTGACGGAGCTGCTGGAGGCCCGCATGTCCCTGGAGACGACGGCGGCCGGGCTCGCCGCCGAACGGGCGAGCGCGGGCGACCTCGCACGGCTTCGAAAAGCGTCGGCACGGCACATCGCGGCGCGCAGTATCGACACCCTCATCACGACCGACGAGGCGTTCCACGTCGCTTTGATCGACAGTGGCCGCAATGCGCTCATCGCGAAGCTCTACGCGATGCTCGTGCCCGGTCTACGGGACTTCCGCCGCATGTCACTGGCGATCCCCGCCTCCGCCGAGCGCTCCCGCGCCACGCACGAAGACATCGTCCGCGCCGTCGCATCGCGGGACGTGCGCGCCGCGCGGCAGGCGACGGCTGAGCACCTGTGGCCGCTCTACTCGTCGGTGACGAGAGCTGCCAACCGGGGGCAGCGGCGCGGAGAAGCACATGCCAGTACCGACCGGACCGTGTGGTTCCTCGACTGATTCGCCGGGGCGGGTTCAGAGGAGCGCCGCTCGCACAGAGAATCTTGCTGGGGTACCTGGACTCGAACCAAGAACAACGGTACCAGAAACCGCCGTGTTGCCAATTACACCATACCCCACCGGGTCACAACCGAAGCCGTGCCGACGATCCAGTCTAGACGACCGCGGGACCCTCGCCAAACCGGCGGCTACCTCCCGAGGTGCCGGACCAGGGCGTCCAGGCGCCGGATGCTGGCCGCCTTGCCGAGGAGTTCCATCGACTCGAACAGGGGCGGCGACACGCGACGGCCGGTGAGCGCCACCCGCGGCGGGCCGAAGGCGACGCGCGGCTTGAGCCCCAGTTCCTCGACTAGCGCGGTGGACAGTGCCTGCTGCACGGCGGCGGCGGTGAACTCCGCCTCGGGAACGAGCTCGAGTGCACCGACGGAGGCGACGAGCACCTCTGCAGCGTTCGCGGGCAGCGACTTGAGGGCGTCCTCTTCGTAGGAGACGTCGTCGACGAAGAGGAATCCCAGCATGCCGGGCACCTGTCCGAGCAGCTGGACGCGCTCCTGCACGAGGGGCGCGGCGGCGTCGATGAGCGCCTGCTGGTCGGGCGTGGGCGGAACCTGCACGAGACCCGCCTCAGCCAGGTAGTGCACGATGCGCTCCGCGAAATCAGCGGGCTCCAGCATCCGGATGTGGTCGCCGTTGATCGACTCGGCCTTGGTCTGGTCGAACCGCGCCGGGTTCGGGTTGACGTCGGCGATGTCGAAGGCGGCGACGAGCTCTTCGAGCGAGAAGACGTCGCGGTCCGGCGCGATCGACCAGCCCAGGAGGGCGAGGTAGTTCAGCAGCCCCTCGTGGACGAAGCCCTTCTCGCGCTGAAGGAACAGGTCGGCCTTGGGGTCGCGCTTGGACAGCTTCTTGTTGCCGGTCTCCCCCAGCACGAGCGGCATGTGGCCGAACCGCGGGATGACCTGGGTGACACCCGCGTCGATGAGCGCGCCGTACAGCGCGAGCTGGCGCGCGGTCGAGGGCATGAGGTCTTCACCGCGGATCACGTGCGTGATGCCCATGAGCGCGTCATCCACCGGATTCACGAAGGTGTAGAGCGGCACTCCCCCGGCCCGCACGATCACGAAGTCGGGGAACGTGCCGGCGGGGAACGTCACCTCGCCCCGGATGAGGTCGACATAGGTGAGGTCTTCGTCGGGCACCCGGAGGCGCCAGGCCGGCTCGCGGCCCTCGGCCCGGAACGCGGCCTTCTGCTCGTCGGTGAGCGTCCGGTCGTAGTTGTCGTAGCCCAGCTGCTTGGCCCGGCCGTTCGCCTCGTTGCGCGCGTCGATCTCCTCGGCGGTGGAGTAGCTCTCGTACACCGCGCCGGATGCCACGAGCTTCGCCAGCACGTCGCGGTAGATGTCGTGCCGCTGCGACTGCCGGTACGGGGCGTGCGGACCGCCGACCTCGACTCCCTCGTCCCAGTCGATGCGCAGCCAGCGCAGCGCATCGAGGAGCTGCTGATAGCTCTCCTCGCTGTCGCGCGCCGCATCGGTGTCCTCGATCCGGAAGATGAGCTTGCCGCCGTTGTGCCGCGCGTACGCCCAGTTGAACAGGGCCGTGCGGATGAGTCCGACGTGCGGCAGCCCCGTGGGGGACGGGCAGAAGCGGACGCGGACGTCGGCGCCGGAGGCGGTGGAGGTACGGGGATCGGGTGTGGCAGGCATCCCACCGATCCTAGTCGCCGCCGAGTCCGGCGCCCCGGGCCGCCAGGACCTCCGCTATGAGCTTCAGAGTGGCACCCCCTCGCCCGCGCGCAGGCCGAGTTCGCCGGAGGACGGGACTACCTCGCCGCGTGCACGACGGGCCTCCCCCCGCGAGGCACCGTCGAGGCCGTGCGGTCCGACCTCGAGCGGGGGGCGTCCGGGCACCCCGACGTGGCCGCCGCATCCGCAGCGACAGAGCGTGCCCGGGCCGCCTACGTCCGGGTCGTGCGGGTGCGCCCGGACGACGTGGCCCTCGCGTCGCAGACCTCGGTCGCGGTGTCGATGGTCGCCGCCTCCGTGCCCGACGGCGCGGACATCCTGTGCGGGTCACACCGTGGGACTGGCGGCGGTGTTCCGGAGCGGCCTCGACCTTCCCGCGCCGGCCCGGGAGTCCGCGATCGTGACGTGGCCCGATGCCGACGGCGCGGACCTTGCTCGCCTCTCCACCGCCCGGATCATCGCCTCGGGGCGCCGCGGCCGGGCCCGGGTGGCCTTCCGCCTCTTCAACGACACGGATGACGTGGAGCGGGCGATCAGCGCGCTGGGTCGTTGACGGCCGTTCGCGCGGTCCGGGAGAGCGGCAACCCGACGCACACCGCCACGACGACGACCAGTGCGGCCAGCGCCAGCCCGCCGTATCCGATCCACCCGAGGACGAGGCCGGCGAGCACGGCGCCGGCCGCGCCCACGAGGCTCATCGTGAAGTCGCTGACACCCTGACGCCGCGTGCGCACGTCCTCGGCGGACGCCTCGGTCAGCAGGGCCGAACCGGCAACGGTCGTCGCGCTCCACCCGAGCCCGAGGAGCACCAGCGCCACGGTGACGGCCGTCATGCTGTCCGGCGACAGGGCGGCGAGGATCAGCGACGCGGCCAGGAGGGCTTGGCCCACGAGGATGGTGGCTCCGCGGCCCACGCGGTCGGAGAGGACGCCGAACACCGGGGAGAGCGCGTACATCCCGGCCACGTGCAGGCTGATGGTGAGTCCGATGATCGCCAGGGTGGCTCCGTGGTGCATCAGGTGCACGGGCGTCATGGCCATCACCGCCACCATCGCGGCGTGGGCGGCGGCCACCGCGAAGATCGCGAACCGGGCTGCTCGCGGACGGTCGGGGTGGGCGACGGCGACAGGAAGCGAACCGTCCGCGACCCGGCCCGCGATCCTCTGGGCGAGGAGGAGCGGATCCGGCCGCAGCCCCACCAGATAGACCGCGACGGCGAGGATCTGCGCGACGACCGTGAACACGTAGGGGCCCGTGAGTCGGGGCAGGCCGAGCAGGGCCCCCAGCTCCTCTCCCGGTCCGACCAGGTTGGGCCCGAGCACCACCCCGATCGTGGTCGCCCACACCACGAGCGAGAGCGCCCGCCCGCGGGAGGCGTCGGGGGCGAGGTCGGTGGCGGCGAACCGCGACTGCAGGTTCGTCGCTTGGCCTGCCCCCACGAGGGCGAACGCGACGAGCAGGAGCGGGAAGACCCGGGCCGCCGTGGCGGCGAACACCAGCAGGACGCCGGCCAGGGCCACCAGCATCCCTGTCGTCAGACTCAGGCGTCGTCCCCGACGCCGTGCGAGAGCTGCCAGGGGAATCGCGACGAGCGCGGTACCGAAGGTGATGGCCGCGGTGGCCAGACCCGCGAGGGACTCGTCGCCCGAGACGTCGGCGGCCAGCAGGACGCCGATCGACAGCGTTGCGCCGAAGGCCACGCCCCCGAGAACCTGCGCGGCGGCGAGCACCGCGACGGTGCGGCGTTGGATGCGGGGAAGGTCGGCGGTGGAGGGGACCGCCGTCTCAGGCATCGCGTGCCGCATTGCGCAGCACGCCGATGCCCGAGATCTCGACCTCGACGGTGTCGCCGGCGGTGAACGGGCCGACGCCGGCCGGCGTGCCGGTGAGGATGACGTCGCCCGGGAGGAGCGTGAAGGCGGCCGAGGCGTAGGCGATGATGTCGGCGACCGAGAAGATCATGTCGGTCAGCGGCGCCTGCTGCTTCACGTCACCGTTGAGGCGGGTCGTGACGGTGGCGGATGCGGCGTCGAACTCGGTTTCGATCACGGGCCCCAGCGGGCAGAACGTGTCGAAGCCCTTCGCCCGCGACCACTGACCGTCGCTGCGCTGCAGGTCGCGAGCGGTGACGTCGTTGGCGACGGTGTACCCGAAGACGTAGTCGAGGGCGCGCTCGGCCGGGACGTTCTTGGCGATGCGGCCGATGACGGCGGCAAGCTCGCCCTCGAAGTGCGTGTTCTGCGACTGCGGGGGGCGCACGATGACATCGCCGGTCCCGATGACGGCCGTGTTGGGCTTGAGGAACAGCAGCGGCTCGGCGGGCACGTCGTTACCGAGCTCGGCGGCGTGGTCGGCGTAGTTGCGACCCACGCAGACGACCTTGGAGCGCGGGATGACCGGCGCCAGCAGCGCGGTGTCGCCGATCGGCACCCGCTCCCCCGTCGGCTCGAACCCCGCGAACATCGGATCACCGGCGAGCACCACCAGGTCGTCGTCATCGACGATGCCGTAGCGGATGGCGTCCTGGTGGCTGAACCGCGCGATCTTCACCCGCCCAGCCTACCGACCTCGCCTTCCCCCTGCCCGTCCGGCCCAGCGCCCACGGATTCTCGCGGTTCGGCGGGGGCGAGGGGTCAGGCGTCGAGGCGCGTGAGCCAGCCGTGGCGGTCTTCGATGCGGCCGTACTGGATGTCCGTCAGCTCCTGGCGCAGCTCCAGCGCGAGGGTGCCGGTGGGCTGCACGTCGATGAAGTCCCGGCCCTTGAGCACGCCGATCGGCGTCACCACGGCGGCGGTGCCGCACGCGAACACCTCGGTGATGTCACCGGATGCGACGCCCTCACGCCACTCGTCGAGTGAGACCGACCGACCCTGCACCTTGTGCCCGCGGTCCTTCGCGAGCTGGAGGAGCGAGTCGCGCGTGATGCCCTCGAGGATGCTGGGCGACTCGGGGGTGACGATCGTGCCGTCCTTGAAGACGAAGACCACGTTCATCCCGCCGAGTTCTTCGACGTTGCGCTTCTCGTCGAGGAAGACCACCTGGTCGCACTCGTGCTCATACGCCTCGGACTGCGGCAGCAGGCTCGAGGCGTAGTTGCCGCCGGTCTTGGCCGCCCCCGTGCCGCCGCGGCCGGCGCGCGCGTAGTCCTCGCTCAACCAGATCGACACGGGCTTCACGCCGCCCTTGAAGTAGGCGCCCGCGGGGCTCGCGATCAGGTAGTACGCCACCTTGTTCGCCGGTCGGACGCCCAGGAACGCCTCCTTGGCGAACATGAAGGGCCGCAGGTACAGGCTCTGGTCCTCGCCGGAGGGCACCCACGACCCGTCCACGGCGACGAGCTCTCGCAGCGACTGCAGGAAATACGTCGCCGGCAGCTCCGGGAGCGCGAGGCGCCGGGCACTGCGCTGCATCCGCCGCGCGTTCTGGTCGGGCCGGAAGGTGTGGATCGATCCGTCGGCGTGACGGTAGGCCTTGATGCCCTCGAAGACCTCCTGCCCGTAGTGCAGCACGGCCGCGGCGGGGTCGAGGGAGATCGGCCCGTACGGCGAGACGCGGGGGCGGTGCCATCCGCCGCGCACCGACCAGCAGATGTCGACCATGTGGTCGGTGAAGTACGTGCCGAAGCCGGGGCTTGCGAGGATCTCCTCGCGCTGGGCCGGAGATTTCGCGGCAAGGTTTCGGGTGACGGCGAAGTCGAGGGGCTCGAGTCCGGTGTCGGGGTCGCTGTCGATGAGAGTCATGTTGGTCCTGGCGGGTCGGGGAGCAGGGCGGCAGTGCTCGCGCGGATCCAGACTACGCCTGGAGCCGGGCGAGGATCGCGTCCCCGATCTGGGTGGTGGTGCGGGCGGTGCCACCCCGGGAGGCGATGTCCTCCTCGACCGCGGAGGTGATGCGGTCGGCCTCCGCACGCAGCCCGAGGTGATCGAGCAGGAGCGAGACGGACAGGATGGCGGCGGTGGGGTCGGCCTTCTGCTGCCCGGCGATGTCGGGCGCCGACCCGTGGACGGGCTCGAACATCGACGGGAAGTCGCCATCGGGGTTGATGTTGCCCGAGGCGGCGAGGCCGATGCCACCGGTCACCGCGCCGGCCAAGTCGGTGAGGATGTCGCCGAAGAGGTTGTCGGTGACGATCACGTCGAAGCGGCCCGGGTTCGTGACCAGGAAGATCGTCGCCGCGTCGACGTGCAGGTAGTCCACGGCCACGCCGGGATGCTCCGCCGCGACGGCATCCACGATGCGTTTCCAGATGCCACCGGCGTGGACGAGCACGTTGGTCTTGTGCACGAGCGTGAGCTTCTGCCGGCGCCGCTCGGCGAGGTCGAACGCGTAGCGCACGACGCGCTCCACCCCGAAGGCGGTGTTGACGGATGTCTCGTTGGCGATCTCGTGCGGGGTGCCGCGGCGGATGGATCCGCCATTGCCGACGTAGGGCCCTTCGGTGCCCTCACGGACGACGACGAAGTCGATGTCGCCCGGCTCGGCGAGGGGGCCGGGCGCACCGGGGTAGAGCGTGGAGGGACGCAGATTCACGTAGTGGTCGAGCTCGAAGCGCAGCGTGAGAAGCAGACCGCGCTCGATGTTGGCGTCCTTGAGCCGCGGGTCACCCGGCACGCCGCCGACCGCGCCGAGGAGGATCGCGTCATGCGCGCGGATGGCGGCGAGGTCGTCGTCGGTCAGGGTGTCACCGGTCTCGAGGTAGCGACCGGCGCCGAGCCAGAACGGCGTGCGCTCGAAGGTGACGTCGCCGCCGGCGGTGACGGCGTCGAGCACCTTCACGGCCTCGTGTATGACCTCGGGGCCGATGCCGTCACCAGGGATGACGGCGAGCTTCACGACGCGCGACATGCTTCTCCTTGCAAGGAAGGGCGCGTCAGGTCTTCGCGCCTCGGGTTCCCCCCAGGCTAGCGGCCGCGATCACCCCGGCCACGACGATGAGCCCCGCGCCGATGAGGGCCGTGACGACCACTCCGGAGTCGAATGCGTGGGACGCCGCGTCGTGCAGCGCCGCACCGAGTTCCGGCGGCAGCGATCCGGCCGCCGCAACGGCACCGGCAAGTGTCTCGCGCGCCGCATCCGCCGCTGCCTCCGGGACGCCCTCCGGGATGACGAGCTGCACGCGGTACATCGCGGTGAGGATGCCGCCGAGCACCGCGGTGCCGAGCACCGCGCCGAGTTCGTACGCCGTCTCGGACACCGCGCTGGCGGCACCGGCCTTCGCCGAGGGAGCGCTGGAGAGGATGAGCTCGTTCGATACGGTCTCGGCCGCACCGATCCCGATGCCCAGCGCCACGAAAGCGCCGATGAGGGCCGGCAGGTGGCCCGTGGCGAAGGCCACCACGAGGTAGGCGGCCACCGCGAACAGGAGGGCGACGGGCACCACGATGCGTGGTGGGTAGCGCTTGGCGATCGGAACGACGAGGAGACCCGACACGATCATCGCGGCGAGCCCCGGGACGAGCGCGAGTCCCGCGTCCAGGGGCGAGAGCCCGACGACCAGCTGCAGGTGCTGGGCGACGAAGTACAGGAAGCCGACCAGGCCCACGACGCTCAGGAGATTGGCGAGGATGGCGCCCGAGAAGCTGCCCTGCCGGAACAGGCTCATATCCAGCATCGGCGTCTCCAGGCGCAGCTGCCGGCGGACGAAGAGGACCCCGAAGACCGCGCCGAGCGCGAACATCCACGGCGCGAGGCTCACCGGTCCGTGCACGGCGAGTTCCTTGATGCCGTAGACGATCGGGACCATCGTTCCCAGCGACAGCAGGATGCTGACCGGGTCGATGCGGCCGGGGCTGGGGTCGCGGCTCTCGGGAACGAGCAGCGGAGCGAGGATGAGAAGAGGGATGAGCACGGGGACGGCCAGCAGGAACACCGACCCCCACGTGAAGTGCTCGAGCAGGAGCCCGCCGACGATGGGGCCGAGCGCCGAGCCTGCCGAGAACCCCGTCGCCCAGATGGCGATGGCGATCCGCCGCTGATCGCGGTCGCGGAAGATCGTCCGCAGAAGCGACAGCGTCGAGGGCATCAGCATCGCCCCGAAGACGCCCAGGAGCGCCCGTGCCGTGATGAGGAGCGCGGCCGTGGGGGCGAAGGCGGCCAGCGCGGAGACGACTCCGAACCCGGTGGCTCCCAGCAGCAGCATCCGCCGACGCCCGAACCGGTCGCCGAGGGTTCCCATCGTCACGAGCAGGCCGGCGAGCACGAGCGGGTAGGCGTCGATGATCCACAGCTGCTCGATGCTGGTGGGCGCGAGGTCGAGGGCGATCGCCGGCAGTGCGAAGCTCAGCACGGTGTTGTCGACCGACACCAGGAGCACGGGCAGCATCAGGACCACCAGCGACACCCACCCGCGCCAATCGGCGCGGACGATGGGTACGTTCGAGGTGGGATGTGTCATCTGAAGCATGGGTGCGCGGGGCCTAACTAAACCGTCCAGCCGGTATAGTAACACGTGTCCCTGCTCCTCACCCCCGGATACGATCGGACCATGAGCCGCCCACCCCGCGCCCGCGAAAGCGTCCTCGACGCGTTCGCGGGCATCCTTGCCGACGACGGCGAGCGCGCCGCGACGATGGATGCCACCGCGCGCGCAGCGGGGGTGTCCAAGGGTGGGCTCCTCTATCACTTCGCCTCCAAGGAGGCACTGGAAGCGGGACTGCTCGAACGACTGGAGGCGCTGGCCGCCGACGACATCGGCCGCATCAAGGAGTCGCCGGAAGGTGCAGCCGCGGCCTTCATGCGCACGTCGCTGCACACCGGCACGCCGCTCGACAACGCGATCGTCGCCGCCTCGCGCCTCGCGCAGAACGGCAGCGCGCCCGCGATCGCGGCGCTCCGCCGCGTCCGCGAGCTGTGGGAGGACGCGATCCGACCCGACACCCGCGACGAGACCGCATTGCAGCTGGTGCTGCTCGTCAGCGACGGGCTCTACTTCAACAACGCCCTCGCCGTGGGGTCCGTCCCGGGGCCGGTGCCCTCCGGCGCCGCGCTGGACGCGCTCATCGACCTCGTGCGCGACGCGACGCGGCCCGACGCGTGACCGGCGTCAGGACTCGGTGATCTCGATCTGACGGAAGAGTGCGGCGTCGATGTCGGCGCGGACGCGCTCGAGCAGGTCGTCGGGCACCGGCGAGTCCACGGTGACCACCGACAACGCCTGGCCGCCCGCGGCCTGCCGGGCGATCTGCATCCCGGCGATGTTGATCCCGGCCTCGCCGAAGCGCTGCCCGTACACCGCGACGATGCCGGGGCGGTCGGTGTACAGCATCACGATGTGGTGCTTCTCGATCGGCAGCTCGACGGCGTACCCGTTGATGCCGACGAGCTTCTCGATCTGCTTCGTGCCGGTGAGCGTTCCCGACACCGACAGCTGCGATCCGTCGGCCAGAGCGCCCCGGAGCGTGATGACGTTGCGGTACTCGTCGCTGACCTCGTCCACCAGGAGGCGCGCGTCGACGCCGCGCTGCTCGGCCAGCAGCGGCGCGTTCACGTAGGACACGGTCTCGCTGACGATGTTGGTGAACACGCCCTTGAGCGCGGCGAGCTTGAGCACGCTCACGTCGTACTGGCTGAGTTCGCCGTGCACCTCGACGTCGAGGCTCGTCAGCGGGCTGTGGGCGAGGGAGGCGAAGATCTGGCCGAGCTTCTCCACCAGCGCGATGCCGGGGCGCACGTAGGGGTCGATCACGCCACCGGCGACGTTCACCGCGTCGGGGACGAGTTCCCCGCCGAGCGCCAGCCGCACCGACCGGGCGACCGAGACGCCGGCCTTCTCCTGCGCCTCCTCGGTGCTGGCCCCCAGGTGCGGGGTGACGACGACGTTGGGGAGGTCGAGCAGCCGGCGCGCGGGGCCGTCTTCGGCGGGCGGCTCGGTGCTGAACACATCCAGCCCGGCGCCGGCGATCTCGTGGGTCGTGAGCGCCTTGTAGAGCGCGTCCTCGTCGATCAGGCCACCACGGGCGACGTTCACGACGAAGGCGCTCCGCTTCATCCGGCGCATCTCATCGATGCCGATCATGCCGGTGGTCTCGGGGGTCTTGGGCATGTGGATGGTGAGGAAGTCGACCTGCTCGAGCAGCTCGTCGAGCGTGACCAGCTGCACACCCAGCTGCTGGGCGCGGGCGCTCGTGACGTAGGGGTCGTACGCGATCACGCGCATGTCGAACGCCTGCAGGCGCGCGGCGATGAGCGCTCCGATGCGGCCGAGGCCCACGATTCCGACGGTCTTCTCGAACAGCTCGGTGCCCGTGAAGGCGCTGCGCTTCCATTTCCCCTCCGCCAGCGATGCGTGGGCGGCCGGGATGCGGCGGGCAAGGCTCAGGATGTGGCCGATCGTGAGCTCGGCGGCCGAGACGATGTTCGAGGTGGGAGCGTTGACCACCATGACACCGGCGGTCGTCGCGGCCTTGATGTCGACGTTGTCGAGTCCGACGCCGGCGCGGGCCACGACCTTGAGCACGGGAGCTGCGGCGATCGCTTCGGCATCCACCTTCGTCGCCGAGCGGACGAGGATGGCGTTCGCGTCGACGAGCGCGGCGAGCAGCGCCGAGCGGTCGGTGCCGTCGACGTGTCGCACGTCGAAGTCGGGACCGAGTGCGTCGAGGGTCGCGGGCGAGAGTTCTTCGGCGATGAGCACGACGGGCTTCGTCACAGGGCAATTCCTTCGGGCGCGCGGGCAGAGGAGCCGCGCCGCCGGGATCCCCCGCCTCGGGAGGCGTGGCGAGGCCTCAGCCAGCCTAGCGCGGGCGCCGAAGTGCCCGAGACCGTGTGACGGCCCGCGGGTCAGCCGCCATAGAGCGCGAAGGAGGTCACCGCGTAGGCGAGGATGTTCACCCAGAACGCCGCCGCCACGGCCAGCCCCGCCAGGAGGGTCAGTGCGAACTCCCACGCCCTGCGCCGCCAGCCCAGGGCGAAGGCGACGCCGAACGCGACCAGCGGGAACACGATGGGGAGGATCTGGACGAACCAGCCCCAGCCGTTGAGGCCCAGGGGTCCGGTTGCCTGGCGGACGAGGAGGTCGACGGCGCTCCACACCAGGTAGGCGTAGAACAGCCCGAACAGCCCGGCGATCGCCACCGTGCCCCACGCGGGCTGTGCGCGGGCCGGGCGTGTGGTGTCGGCGGTCATCCGAGGGCTCCGGTGGCGAGGAAGGGCCAGGGTACGAGCAGCACGACCCCGGCGAGGAGCCAGGCGAACCGCACCCAGGTCTTCGCGCGGCGGGTGAGGGCGAACACGGCCGCGAACCAGATCAGGGGCGCGGCAGCGGCGGCCAGGGTGATGACCACGAGAGCCGCCTCCGGCACGGGCAGTCCCGCAACTCCCCGCAGGCGGAAGCTGACGATGAGCCAGCCCACGGAGAACAGGATGAACGCGGCGGCGACCATCCCGACGCCCACGAGCCCCGCGTTGCCGAGCGGGGCCGGCGCCGCCGCGGGGGGCGGGTTCTTCGGCCGCGACCCCCGCGCGGGCCTCGGCCGGCTCCCCCGTCCGACGGGGGTGAACCCCGGCGGAAGGTCAGGCTCATCGCTTCGCCGTTCGGGAGTTGCAGCGGTCTGGGCGCGGGCCTCGAGCGTCGGGTCGTCGTCGCCATCCCAGCTCAGCGCGTCGTCGTCGCGTCCGTTGCTCACTCCCCCAGCGTATCGGCGGGCCGGCATCCGCGCGGGGGCCTCCGCCAATGCCCGACGACGTCAGGACAGGGGAAGGCTCGCCAGCACCGCATCCACCTCACCGCGGGCTGCCTCGCCGCGGTCGCTCACGCCCGTGAGCGCGTCGAGACCGTCGGCGGCATCGCCGTCCGCATGGGCCTCGGCGAGGCGGACATTGGCGCGGAGGTTGATCAGTGCCGCGCCCAGGCCCGCGCGCAACGCCTCCCCCGCCACGCCCGTGTCGGCCACGAGATTGCGGTTTCCCACGACGGCGACCGCGCGGAGTTCACCACCGAGAGCGATGCCGATCTCGGCGAGCCGCGCCGAGGATTCGGCCGCAGCAATGGCTGCCGCGTGCAGGTTGGCGCTCCGGTCCGCGCCCTCGGCCGCCAGGGCCTCCCCCAGGGCGACCGAGCGGATGCCGTCCTGGTACGCGGCGTCCAGGCACTGTGCGCGGAGCACGCGAACGCGCTCCGCCGCGCGATCCGCCTCCGGGTCGTCCCGCGTGTACCCGCACACCATGTGCAGGAGCGCGGCGGCCAGCGCCATCATCACCCCGGCCGCCGACCCTCCGCCGGGCGCCCCGGTGGGTTCGGCCAGGCGGTCCAGCCACTCGTCCAGTGCGAGCGAGGCGGGTACATCGGGGTCGGTCTGCATGCGCCCACGATAGCGACGGAGAACGACGGATGCCCCGGACCGTGACGGTCCGGGGCATCCATGCAGGAGAGGTCAGCGCGCGGCCGAGCCCTCCACGTAATCCGAATCGGCCTGCTTCCACGCGAACAGCGACCGCAGCTCCTTGCCGGTGGCCTCGATGGGGTGGTTCTGCTCCTTCTCGCGCAGCGCGAGGAATTCGGGCGCCCCGGCGTCCTGGTCGGCGATGAAGCGCTTGGCGAACGCGCCGGACTGGATGTCGGCGAGGATGCCCTGCATGCTCTCCTTCACCGCCGGCGAGATGACGCGCGGGCCGGAGACGTAGTCGCCGTACTCGGCGGTGTCGGAGATCGACCAGCGCTGCTTGGCGATGCCCCCCTCCCACATGAGGTCGACGATGAGCTTCAGCTCGTGCAGCACCTCGAAGTACGCGATCTCGGGCTGGTATCCGGCCTCGGTGAGGGTCTCGAATCCGGCCTGCACCAGGTGGCTGACACCGCCGCAGAGGACGGCCTGCTCACCGAACAGGTCGGTCTCGGTCTCCTCGGTGAAGGTCGTACGGATGACACCGGCGCGCGTGCCGCCGATGGCCTTGGCGTACGACAGCGCGGTGTCCCACGCGGTACCCGACGCGTCGCGCTCGACGGCGATGATGTCGGGGATGCCGCGGCCGGCGACGAACTCGCGGCGCACGGTGTGACCGGGGGCCTTGGGAGCGACGAGGATGACGTCGACACCCTCGGGCGCGTCGATGTAGCCGAAGCGGATGTTGAACCCGTGCGCGAAGGCGAGGGTCTTCCCGGGGGCCAGGTTGTCGCGGATGCTCTCGGTGTAGATGTGCCGCTGATGCTGGTCGGGCGCGAGGATCATGATGAGGTCGGCCCACGCGGTGGCGTCGGCGACCGAGCGAACCTCGAACCCGTCCTCCTGCGCCTTCGCCGCCGACTTCGAGCCGTCCTTCAGCGCGATGGCGACCTCGACGCCGGAATCGCGAAGGTTCTGCGCGTGCGCGTGACCCTGCGAGCCGTAGCCGACGATCGCGACTTTCTTGCCCTGGATGATCGAGAGGTCGGCGTCGTCGTCGTAGAAGATCTCTGCCATGGGGTTGTTCTCCTTGATGGGGGGTCGAACGGGGGGCTAGTTACGCAGTACGCGCTCGGTGATGCTCTTACCCCCGCGGCCGATCGCCACGAGGCCGGACTGTGCGAGCTCCTTGATCCCGAACGGTTCGACCGCCCGGAGGAAGGCCTCCACCTTGCCGTGGTCACCGGTGATCTCAACCACGAGGGCGTCAGGCGCATAGTCGACCACCGACGCGCGGAAGAGGTTCACGACCTCGAGCACGTGTGATCGGGAGGCATTGTCGGCGCGCACTTTCACCAGCATATGCTCGCGCTGCACGGATGACACCGGGTCGAGCTCGACGATCTTGATGACGTTGATCAGTTTGTTCAGCTGCTTGGTCACCTGCTCCAGCGGAAGATCCTCGACGTCGACGGCGACCGTGATCCGGGACAGCCCGGGGATCTCGGTGACGCCCACGGCGAGCGAGGTGATATTGAAGCCGCGGCGGGCGAACAAGCCCGCCACGCGGGTGAGCAGACCGGGTTTGTCCTCCACGAGGAGGCTCAGCACATGGTGCGGCATGTTCTCAGCCCTCCTGGTCGAAGGTCGGCGCGTGATCGCGGGCGTACTGGATGAGGCTGTTGCTCTTCCCCTGCTGGACCATGGGCCACACCATGGCGTCGGCGCTCACGACGAAGTCGATGACGACGGGGCGGTCGTTCGTCTCCAGCGCCGTCCGGATGGCCGCGTCGACGTCCTCCTCCTTCTCCACGCGCAGCGCGAGGCAGCCGTAGGCCTCGGCGAGCTTGACGAAGTCGGGGATGCGGACGGTGCCGTGGCCGGTGTTGAGGTCGGTGTGGGAGTGCCGGCCGTTGTAGAGCAGCGTCTGCCACTGACGCACCATGCCGAGGGAGGAGTTGTTGATGATGGCGACCTTGATCGGAATGTTGTTGATGACGCAGGTGGCGAGCTCCTGGTTGGTCATCTGGAAGCACCCGTCGCCGTCGATCGCCCACACCACCCGGTCGGGTTCGGCGACCTTGGCGCCCATCGCGGCGGGCACGGCGTAGCCCATGGTCCCCGCTCCCCCGGAGTTCAGCCACGAGTTCGGCCGCTCGTACTTGATGAACTGGGCAGCCCACATCTGGTGCTGGCCGACCCCGGCCGCGTAGACGGCCTCGGGTCCGGTGAGCTCTCCGATGCGCTGGATCACGTACTGCGGCGACATGTGCCCGTCGGTCGGCTGGGTGTACCCCAGCGGGAACTCCGCCCGCAGCCCGTCGAGGTAGGCCCACCACTCCTCGGTGTCGGGAGTCGCTGTGCCCAGCGCCTCCCGGTACGCCGCATCCAGGTCGACGAGCACATCGCGAAGATCCCCCACGATCGGAACGTCGGCGGAGCGGATCTTGGAGATCTCGGCCGGGTCGATGTCGACGTGCACAACCTTGGCGTTCGGGGCGAAAAGCGCCGCCTTGCCCGTCACCCGGTCATCGAACCGCGCCCCGAGCGACACCAGCAGGTCGGACTCCTGGAGGGCGAGCACCGCCGGGACGGTGCCGTGCATGCCGGGCATCCCGAGGTGCTGCTGATGCGAATCGGGGAACGCGCCCCGAGCCATCAGCGTGGTCACGACCGGTGTACCGGTGGTCTCAGCGAAGGTGAGCAACTCCTGCGACGCCTTCGAGCGGATGACGCCGCCACCGACGTACAGCACCGGCTTCTTCGCGCCGGCGAGAAGCTGAGCTGCGGCCTGGATCTGCTTGCCATGAGCCTTCGTCACCGGCCGGTAGCCGGGCAGGTCGATCTTGGGCGGCCAGATGAAGGGCGCCTTGGCCTGCTGGGCGTCCTTGGTGATGTCCACGAGGACGGGGCCGGGACGGCCCGTGCCGGCGATCTCGAAGGCGGCCGCGATGGCCGAGGGGATCTCCTCGGCCCGCTTGACGAGGATCGAATGCTTGGTGATCGGCATCGTGATGCCCACGATGTCGGCCTCCTGGAACGCATCCGTTCCCATCAGCGTGGAGAAGACCTGACCGGTGATGCACACGATCGGCACGGAGTCCATGTAGGCGTCGGCGATCGCGGTCACGAGGTTGGTCGCGCCCGGTCCCGACGTGGCGATCGCCACACCCACGCGCCCGGAGGCGGCGGCGTACCCTTCGGCCGCGTGGCCGGCGCCCTGCTCGTGGCGCACCAGGATGTGGCGCACCTCGGAGGTGTCCATGAGCGGGTCGTAGACCTCGATGATCGCGCCGCCGGGCAGGCCGAACACGTCGGTGACCCCCAGCATCTCGAGGGAGCGGACGACCGCCTGCGCGCCCGTGAGCACGGGCGCTGCGGCGGTGCGAGCGGGTGGTCGGGGAACGGCCGGAGCGGATTCGGCGGGCATGGTGATTCCTCGGGACGGGGATGGATGACGGGAACGCCGGTTACCCCGTGACCGCGCCCTCCGCAGCGGAGTGCACGAGCTTGGAGTACTTGGCCAGGACGCCACGGGTATAGCGCGGGGGAAGCGGCTCCCAGCCAGAACGGCGGGAGCTCAGCTCGGCCTCGTCGACGAGTAGGTCGAGAGTGCGAGCCGCGATATCGACCCGTATCAGATCACCATCGCGCACGAAGGCGATGGGACCTGCGTCCACCGCTTCGGGTGCTATGTGGCCGATGCAGAGGCCGGTTGTGCCGCCGGAGAATCGACCGTCCGTCAACAGTAGTACATCTTTTCCGAGGCCTGCGCCCTTGATGGCGGCGGTGATGGCGAGCATCTCGCGCATGCCGGGACCGCCCTTGGGCCCCTCGTAGCGGATGACGACGACATCGCCGGCGGCGATCTGTCCGGCCTCGAGCGCGTCCATCGCGGCCCGTTCGCGCTCGAAGACACGCGCGGGGCCCTCGAACACGGCGGCGTCGAACCCGGCGGTCTTGACGACGGCGCCCTCGGGGGCGAACGACCCGTGGAGGATCGTGATGCCGCCGGTGGCGTGGATGGGGTTGTCGAAGGTGTGGATGACCGTGCCGTCGATCGGGTCGGGGTCGAGGTCGCGGAGGTTCTCGGCGAGCGTCTTGCCGGTGACAGTGAGCGCGTCGCCGTGCAGGAGCCCCTCGTCGAGCATCGCCTTCATGACGACGGGGATGCCGCCGTGCCGGTCGACATCGTTCATGACGTACTGTCCGAACGGCTTCATGTCGGCCACGTGCGGCACCTTGTCACCGATGCGGTTGAAGTCGTGGAGGTTCAGCTCCACCTCGGCCTCCCGCGCGATGGCGAGGAGGTGGAGGACGACGTTGGTCGACCCGCCGAGGGCCATCGCCAGCGCGATGGCGTTCTCGAACGCCTCCTTCGTGAGGATGTCGCGCGTCGTGATGCCCAGGCGCAGGAGGTTGACGACGGCTTCGCCGGAGCGGTGCGCGAAGTAGTCGCGTCGGCGGTCGGCCGACGGCGGCGCGGCGGAACCGGGGAGGCTCAGCCCGAGCGCCTCGGCGACGGAGGCCATCGTGTTGGCCGTGTACATGCCGCCGCACGCTCCCTCGCCGGGGGCGAAGGAGCACTCGATGCGCTTGAGGTCCGCCTCGCTCATCCGGCCCGCAAGGCACGCACCGACTCCTTCGAAGGAGTCGATGATCGTGATCTCCTTCTCGGTGCCGTCCGAGAGCTTGACCCAGCCCGGGGCGATCGAGCCCGCGTACAGGAACACGCTCGACAGGTCGAGGCGGGCGCTGGCCATCAGCATCCCGGGAATGGACTTGTCGCAGCCGGCGAGGAGCACCGAGCCGTCGAGGCGCTCGGCCATCATCACGGTCTCAACCGAGTCGGCGATCACCTCGCGCGACACGAGAGAGAAATGCATGCCCTCGTGGCCCATGGAGATGCCGTCGGAGACCGAGATCGTCCCGAACTGCAGCGGGTATCCCCCGCCGGAGTGGACGCCCTCTTTGGCACCCTGCGCGAGCCGGTCGAGGCTCAGGTTGCAGGGGGTGATCTCGTTCCAGCTGGACGCGATGCCGATCTGGGGCTTGTCCCAGTCCTCGTCGCCCATACCCACGCCGCGGAGCATTCCGCGGGAGGTCGTGGCTTCGATGCCATGGGTCACGACGCGGCTGCGCGGCTTGATGTCGATGGTGCTGTCGGGCATTCTCGAAGTCTATTGCCGCCGCGCCGCTCTCGCCTCCGCGAGCACGTCGAGCAGATCGGCGAAGGCGGGGATGTCCGCGACGGTCACCGTCGCCGCCGTCTCCCCCGCGCCCACGCGGACGCCGAGGTCACCGTGTCCGAGCGAGCGCAGCGCGTCCTCGTCGGTCACGTCGTCGCCGGCGAAGAGCACGGCGGTGGAGTCCGTGCGCTCGCGCAGCGTCCGCACGGCGGTGTCCTTGCCCTCGTGCCGGAACGCGTACTCGACGATGTTGTGGCCGGAGCGCCGGCGCCAGGCGGGCGCCTCGGCGCGGACGATCTCGTCGACGAGCCTGTTCGCCTCTGCCGCCGTGGCCGCGTCGGCCCGGCGCGTGTGGACGCCGACACCGAACGTCTTCGGTTCGATCCAGACGCCGGTGAGGCCCTGCGTCGCCTCTTCGGCCAGGGCGCGCAGCCGATCACGCCGCGCCACCTCGTCGGCGTCCTCCGCCGACTCGATCGTGCCGACGCCGGGCTGCCAGTACTCCGCGCCGTGGGAGCCGGCGAGCCACAACCGCGACGTGTCGTCATGCTCCGCGATGATGCGCAGATCACGGAGACTGCGGCCGGAAACCAGCGCCACCACCGTGTCGGGCAGTGCGGCCAGCCTCTCGACGGCGCGGCGCGCTGCCGGCAGCATCCGGGCGTCCATCGGCTCGTCGGCCAGCGGGGAGAGGGTGCCGTCGAAATCCAGGGCCACCAGCAGGCGTGGCGTGGCGGCGAGGGGGGCCAGGGTGTCCTCGGCGACGGTGGTCATGACGTCACCGGAGAGGGGCCGTGGTGGAACGCCGCGAGGGCCTCGAGGAAGTCCTGCGACCAGTCCTCGACGTCGTGCTCGCGCACGCGCCGGCGCAGTGCCCGCATCCTGCGTCCCTGCTCGGCTCCCGGCATCGCGATCGCGCGCATGATCGCGTCTTTCAAGCCGTCGATGTCATGCGGGTTGATGAGGATGGCGCTGCCGAGCTCATCCGCAGCCCCCGCGAACTCGCTGAGCAGAAGAACGCCGCGGTTGTCCACCCGGCTGGCGACGTACTCCTTGGCCACGAGGTTCATCCCGTCGCGGAGCGCCGTGACGAGCATCACGTCGGCGGCCAGGAACAGGGCCACCATCTCCTCGCGCGGGTACGCCTGGTGGAGGTACCGGATCGCGGTGTGGCCCATCGTGTCGTAGTCGCCGTTGATGCGCCCGACGGTCAGCTCGATCTCATCGCGCAGCTGGATGTACGCCTCGACGCGCTCACGACTCGGGCTCGCGACCTGGACGAGGGTGACATCGTCCACGCTCACCTGCCCGTCCTCGAGCAGCTCCCCGAACGCTTTGAGACGGTGCCGGATGCCCTTGGTGTAGTCGAGCCGATCGACGCCGAGGAGGATCTTCTTCGGGTTCCCCAGGCTCTCCCGGATCTCCGCCGCCCGAGCACGGATGTCGGGACGATGAGCGAGCTCGATATAGGAGTCGGCGTCGATGGAGATCGGGAAGGCCTTCGCCAGGGCGGTGCGGGTGCCGCCGGCTTTGTCGGGTACCGAGATGCCCGACGCCTTCGTCTCGTACCGCAGCTGTCGGCGGACCGCGCGGGCGAAGTTCCCCGCATCGGCCACCCGCTGGAATCCGATCACGTCGGCGCCGAGAAGTCCTTCCAGGACCTGGCGCCGCCACGGCAGCTGCGAATAGAGGCCGTAGGCGGGGAACGGGATGTGGTGGAAGTACCCGATGGTCAGATCGGGCCGCGACTCGCGCAGCATCCGCGGGACCAGCTGGAGTTGATAGTCCTGCACCCACACGATGGCGTTCTCCGCGGCGACGGCGGCTGCGGCATCCGCGAACCGCTGGTTCACCGCGACGTACGCCTCCCACCACTGCCGCTTGAACCGCGGGGCGGCGATGACGTCGTGATAGAGCGGCCAGATGGTCTCGTTGGAGAACCCCTCGTAGTAGTTCTCGACGTCGTCGGCCGACAGGGTGACGGGCACGAGGTGCGTGCCCTCGAATTCGAACGGCTCCAGGTCCAGGTCCGGTTGGCCGGCCCAGCCCACCCATGCCCCCTCGGCCTTGCGCATGACCGGCTCGAGCGCGGTGACCAGGCCTCCGGGCGACCGACGCCAGGCGTCTTCGTCGGCGGCATCCGCGTCCGCGATGCGGTCCACGGGAAGTCGGTTGGCGACGACGACGAACTCTGCCTGGGTCACGCGGGCTCCTCGGTGGGGGGTCACCCCAGGCTAACAGCGGGATGCTCGCCGCCCGGGTGCCCCGCGTGTCAAGCCCGCCCGTGGCGCCCCGCGTGTCAAGCCCGCCCGTGGCGCCCCGCGCGCACCGCTAGCGTTGGCTTATGCGCAAGTACCTCTTCGGCACCGGACTCATGACCGCGATCACGGGTGGTCTGACGTTGCTGCGGAGCCTCCGCAGCAACGAGGTCTTCACGTGGCGCACCGCGCTGGCCCTCGTGAGCTGGGGTATCTCGCTCGCCCTGGCCATCGGGTCCGTCGTCGACACCCGCCGGGCACGGCGAGGCGGCATCGTCCCCTCCGACTCCCCCGTTTCGGGCAAGGAGCAGAAGCTCCTGAAGAAGCGCCTCCGCTCCTAGCCGCAAGCCGGCGCCCGTCCCCCGCGGCCGCCCGTGGCTCGCGCCACCGGGGTTAGCGTTGGCGCGTGGACATGGTTAGCGAGGCGCTCCGCGGCGTTCGGATCGGGCGTGCGGAGGCATGCTCCGTGCGGGAGTCGGGTGCGTGGGGGTGGCGCTACCCCGCCTTTCCTGGCAGCGGTTTCCACCTCGTCCTGGAGGGCGATGCGTGGTTGGCCGTCTCCGACGCAGCGCCGCGGCGACTCTCTCCCGGTGACGTCGTCTTCACCCCCTCGGGAGCCGAACACGGCCTGAGCCACGCGCCACGCGCGCTGCGCGAATTGACGCCCTCGGCGGCCAAGCAGGATTTTCCGGGTCCGGCCGAGGCCGACGTCGCCTTCCTGTGCGGCGCGTACCGGCTTCAGCATGGCCCGGTGCCGCACTTCTTGCGTTCTCTCCCCGAGGTGATCGCGATCTCCCCCGACCATGACCGTTATCCGGAGCTGAGCCCGCTGTTGACGCTGGTGCGGGCGACCCTTGCCGATACCGGTCCCGGGGCGCGGGTCACCCGCCCGGCACTGCTCGACCTGGTCTTGACGCACCTGTTGCGCCAATGGCTGGCGGACAACCGCAGCGCCGAGGTCGCGGGTGTCTCCGACCCGGCGATAGTGGACGTGCTCGAACGCATTCATGCGGCCCCCGATCACGCCTGGACGGTTCCGGAGCTCAGCGCCATCGCCCGCCTGTCGAAGACGACCTTCCTCGAACGCTTCACGACCGCCGTCGGTGAGCCGCCGAGGCGATATCTCACCGCGTGGCGACTGTCCTACGCCGCCCGTCTGCTCCGCGAAACCGACGCTCCGCTGGCCGTGATCGCGCACCGGACCGGCTATTCCACCGAATTCGCTCTCAGCCACGCGTTCCGGCGCGAGTACGGCATCCCGCCCGGCCGCTTCCGGACTATCGGCAGCTGAGCGGTCGTCATCGTCGAGCGCTGATGAAGCGTGCCGTCGACGGCAGGGCGTAGCCGCCCGAGGCGGTCCGGTGCTCCTCCATCTCACTGAGCATGAGGTGGCGCGCCGCGGTGCGCTGGTCCTCGTCGAGGGCACCGAAGAACCCGGCGAGTGGCCCGAACCCGGTATCGAACTCCCACCACGACCGGAAGTCCGGATACGTCGTGTCCCAGTGCGACCAGGAGGCCTCGATATCCTGGAAGCCCGCTGCGGAGAGGAACCCCTCGAAGACGCCGGGTTCGCCCACCTCGCGGAACGGCGCGTCCATGTCGGGAACCGATCCTTCCGGGAGGATCCGGCGCAGCACGGAGATACCGATCCGGGTGTAGGGGCTGCCGTCCAGGGTGCTCCACGTGGCGATGCTCAACGACCCGCCAGAGCGCAGAATCCGCGCGGCCTCCTGCGCCGCCACAGCGAACGGGGCCGTTCCCGGCAGGAACAGACCCATCCGGGAGATGACCGCGTCGACGCTAGCGTCCTCGAACTCCAGCGCCGCCATGGACATGAGGCGGAAGTCGACGCCGAGGCCGTCCCGGTCCGCCTCGGCACGTCCGGCGGTCAGTACGGCCGGATCGATGTCGATAGCCGTGATCCGCAGATCCGGGCGTCGACGGGCCAACGTCAGGCTCAGGCCGCCGGTGCCGGAGGCCAGCTGCACCACGTGAGCACCCTTCGGCAGGCCCTCCACGGGGCGGAGCAGGGGGTCGGCCAGTCCCGTCAGCAATCTCATGACGTTGGCGGTCGGGTCGGTTTCGGTGTAAGCCACTGAGTTCCTCCAGGAAACGGCGCACTGGTTGTGTGCGCCTCTGGATGCAACCAGGCAACGACGGCGTACGCCATGCTCCCTTGCCCGCCGTCCATACGATCACGTGCCGGAGGGCCGCAGCCGCCGACATCGGCGGTCGTTGCGCGCCCCGATCGGCGGGGGGCCGACCCCGCGGAGGAAGGCGTGCTGACGGGGCGCAAGCGGCCTTGGCCGTGCACCGCTCCCCCGTCCCGCACCACGCGGTAGCGTACGGGTGGTCGCGTTCGGCCCAGCTTGATTTCGCGTCCGTCGCGGCGGAGGCTGGTAGGGAACCAACGAGAGGACCGCCCCAATGAGCGATGTCGCGAACGAACCTCCTGCGCCCAGCGAAGAGGACCGCCCGATCCTGACCAACCGACAGGGTCACCCCGTCTACGACAACCAGAACTCCCGCACCGTCGGGGACCGCGGCCCGGCCACGCTGGAGAACTACCAGTTCCTGGAGAAGATCAGTCACTTCGACCGGGAGCGCATCCCCGAGCGCGTCGTGCACGCCCGGGGCGCCGTCGCGTTCGGCCACTTCGAGGCCACCGGCAAATGGGGCGACGAGCCGATCGAGAAGTACACGCGCGCGAAGGTCTTCAACACCCCCGGGAAGAAGACCGACCTCGCGATCCGCCTCTCGACCGTCATCGGCGGTCGGGACTCCTCCGAGGCCGCGCGCGACCCGCGTGGGTTCGCCGTGAAGATGTACACAGAGGACGGCAACTGGGACCTCGTGGGCAACAACCTCGCGGTGTTCTTCATCCGCGACGCCATCAAGTTCCCCGACGTCATCCATTCGCTCAAGCCCGACCCGGTCACCTTCCGCCAGGAGCCGGCGCGGATCTTCGACTTCATGTCGCAGACTCCGGAGTCGATGCACATGCTGGTGAACCTGTTCAGCCCGCGCGGCATCCCGGCCAACTACCGCACGATGCAGGGCTTCGGCGTCAATACGTACAAGTGGGTCAACGCCGCCGGCGAAACGCAGCTGGTGAAGTACCACTGGATGCCGCGTGCCGGAGTGAAGAGCCTCACCGAGGCCGACGCCGCCAACATCCAGGCGACCGACCTCGGCCACGCGTCGAAGGACCTGTACGAAGCCATCGAGTCCGGCGACTACCCGCAGTGGGACCTGTATGTCCAGCTCATGAGTGACGACGAGCACCCCGAGCTCGACTTCGACCCCCTCGATGACACCAAGGTGTGGCCGGAGAACCAGTTCGAGCCGAAGCTGGTGGGAACCATGACCCTCACCAGCAACGTCTCCGACCACCACAACCAGAACGAGCAGATCGCCTTCGGCACCGGCGTCCTGGTGGACGGCCTGGACTTCTCCGACGACAAGATGCTCGTCGGGCGGACGTTCTCGTACTCCGACACCCAGCGGTACCGTGTCGGTCCGAACTACCTGCAGGTCCCGGTGAACAGCCCGAAGAATGCGCGGGTGGCCACCAACCAGCGCGGCGGGCAGATGTCGTACGGCGTCGACCTCGGCGAAGGCCAGAACCCGCACGTCAACTACGAGCCGTCGACGATGGGCGGGCTGCGCGAGGCGCAGTACCCCACCAAGGACGAACAGGGTCCGGTCATCAGCGGACGCCTGACCCGTGCGCGCATCCCCCGCACGAACGACTACATGCAGGCGGGTCAGCGCTACCAGCTCATGGAGCAGTGGGAGAAGGACGACCTCGTGGGCAACTTCGTCACGCTGATCAGCGAGGCGACCCCACAGGTCCAGCAGCGGATGGTGTGGCACTTCCTCCTGGTCGACGACGAGCTGGGCCTCCGCGTCGGCGAAGGGCTCGGCATCACCGTGGACGACGTGAAGGGCCTTCCGCCGCTGCAGTCGCAGACGCTGAACGAGGAGGAGCTGCAGCGCCTGCAGAACCTCGGCCACAACGGCCCTCGCGATGTTTCCGGTCTCACGATGACCCACGTCGTGCCGAACGAGCACGTGGTCCTCGATCGGAGCTGACGCAACGCACCCGCCCGACGGGACGAAACAAGCCCCGCAAACTCGCGAGAGTTTGCGGGGCTTGTTTCATCCCTTACCGGGGCTCAGCAACGACCCATGCGCGGGGGCGCCGAGCATGCTGCGTCCACCGACGCGCCTCCCTGCCCGCGGACGCCGGATTCAGGTGATCGTCATGCAGCGTTCACACGTGGGGAACCCAATCGACGCAGGAGGCGCGCAGCATTGACTAACCGTTTCGAGCTCTGGGGGCTCGAAACCCGGGTAGGGATCCATGCGTGCCGACGGCGCTGCGGGTGGGGGCACCGCCGTCCATGGGGAAGGGAACCCAATGGCACGCATTTCATCCACGCACCAACGCCGCCACGGCCACGGCCACTCGCCGGAGCATCCGGAGAAGGGTGGGGAGCCGACACCGGTCATGATCCTGCTCGTCGTGATCGCGACCATCGGGGTACTGGCGTACTCGGGGTTCCTGCTCGCCCCGGGCAGCCGCGGCGATCTGCTCCCGTATGTCATGATCATCGTCGCCGAGTCCGTCCTCGTCGTGCAGGCGCTGCTGTCCATGTGGACGATCCTCTCCAGCGGCCGCAACCCCCGGGACTACGCCGCACACGACGCCGCCGCGCACCTCCTGCCACGTCTGGCCCGCGACGACGACCGGATCCACCTGGGTGGACGTCCCGTCCTGATCGACGTGCTCGTGACGGTGTATGGCGAAGACCTCGACACCGTCCGGCGCACGGTCACGGCCGCCGTGGGGCTGCAGGGAGCGCACCGCACGTGGGTCCTCGACGACGGCCGCTCCGATGACGTGCGGGCCCTGGCCGAGGCCGCCGGCGCCCGTTACGTACGCAGGCTCAGCTCTCACGGGGCCAAGGCCGGGAACATCAACCACGCCCTGACGCTGGCCAAAGGCGATTTCTTCGCCATCTTCGACGCCGACTTCGTCCCGGTGCCGACGTTCCTGCTGCAGACCATGCCGCTGTTCGTCCACGACGACGTCGCGTTCGTCCAGACCCCGCAGGTGTACGGAAATCTGCACACCGTCGTGGCGCGCGGAGCCGCGTACATGCAGACCGTCTTCTACCGATTCGTCCAGCCCGGGCGCAACCGGTTCAACGCGGCGATCTGCGTGGGGACGAACGTCGTCTTCCGCCGGTCTGCGATCGATGAGGTCGGCGGCATGTACACCGATTCGAAATCCGAAGACGTGTGGACGTCCCTCCTCCTGCACGAGAAGGGGTGGCGTTCGGTCTTCCTCCCCGACGCCCTGGCGGTCGGGGAGGCGCCCGAGACCATCGAGGCGTACAGCAAGCAGCAACTGCGCTGGGCGACCGGGGGCTTCGAGATCCTCATGCGCCACAACCCGCTGAGCCTGCGACGCCGGCTGACGATGGATCAGCGCATCCAGTACCTGGTGACGGCGACCTTCTACCTCACCGGTATCTGTCCGCTCCTGCTCCTGCTCGTGCCCCCGCTCGAGATCTACTTCGACCTTCGGCCGATGACCCTCGAGACCACCGTTTTCACCTGGGCGCTGTACTACGGCGGGTTCTACGCCATGCAGATTCTGCTGGCCTGGTTCGCCGTGGGCTCGTTCCGGTGGGAGACGCTGACCCTGGCGACGGTCTCGTTCCCGATCTACGCCAAGGCGCTGTGGAACGTTCTGCTGGGGCGCGACGTGGGATGGCACGTCACCGGGTCTTCCTCGCGCCGCTCGCCCTTCAACTTCGTGATCCCGCAGACCCTGTTCTTCGTCTTCCTCGCGCTGACGACACTCGTGGCCGCCTGGCGCGACATCGACAACGGCGCCCTCACTCTCGCCACGGCCTGGAATGCCACCAACACCGTGATCCTCGGGGCCTTCCTGGTGACGGCGCTCCGCGAAGCGCACGCGCTGGCTCGTCCGCAGCAACGCACGGCCTCCGCCGCGGCGCCGGTTGTGACGGCGCCGCTGACGATCGTCGCGCGACCGCTCCCCCTCGCTGCCCTCGGCACGGAGCCCACCACCGAAGAACCCACCCTCGTGTCCGCGGGAGGTGCGCGATGACGTGGGCGAACCGGCTCAAGATGGCCGGCGGCATCCTGATCGTGGTCGTCCTCGTGGCCGCCTTCACGGTCGTCTTCAACCAGCGGCAGCAGCGCGTTCTCTCCACGAGCGCCACGATCGTCGCGGAGAGCTACCCCGTGGGCACCGATTACGGCGGCATCGTGACCCGGCAGTACGTCGAGGTGGGCGACGAGGTGTCGGTGGGCCAGCCGCTCTTCGACGTGCGGAGCCTGCACCTGCAGCGCGACATCGCCACCGGCCAGGTCGCCGACCCGGCGTTGGCGGCAGGCGTCTCAGCCGACGGCACCTCGACCATCGCGGCGACAGTGGACGGCACGGTGCGGGAGATCGCCGTCCCGCAAGGCGGCTTCGCCCAGGCCGGGGGCATGCTGGCGACCGTCGATGAGAACTCTTCGCTGTTCGTGGAAGCGGAGTTCGAGCTTTCGGCGCGGGATTACGCGCGCATCGCCGAGGGAAGCGACGTCGAGCTGCTGCTGCCCAATCAGGCGGAGCTGGCGGGCGAGGTCGTCGGTATCGAGGTGACGACCGTCGACGGGCAGGCGCTGTCTGCCGTGCGGATCGAGAGCGCGGAGCTGGCTGACAAGCGAGCCACCGGCATGTTCCAGGCCGGGACCCCCGTGCAGGCGACGCTGCAGCTGCGCGAGGACGGGCCTCTGGCCGGGGTCGGGGATGCTGTGCGCGATCTCCTGCGGAAGGTCGGGCTGTGACCGCCCGCCGGCTGCTGACGGCGCTGGCGCTCGGCGCGGCGCTCGTCTTCACCGGATGCACCGCCGCGACACCCCCCGAGGAGGGGGCCGCAGCGGGCCCGGTCGCCGCCCAGCCGTCGGCGTCGATCGCCGCGCTGCCGGTGGAGAACATGGCCGACATGGGCGAGGCTCGCCTGGCCGAGGATCTCATCCCGCCGACCAACCGCTGGTACTCCGGCCTGATCTTCGGCGCGGAACCGCAACCGGTCTACCCGTTCCCCATCGCCTTCGCCGCCGACGACGACGCGTTCACCATCGACCTGCCCACGGTGAATGCGACGGAGAAGACCATCGGCGCCTCCTTCGGCGCCGGCCTGCGTGTCGGGCTGGACGCCGACCGCTTCGCGGCGGTGCGGGCAGATCCGGTGTCGGTCACCCTGCGCTGGTCGGATGGCGACGCTCCGGTCGGCGACGTCACCATCGCCGAGGGGTCGCCCGTCGTGGGCTTCACCGCCGCACGCGAGAGCGCGCTGGTTCCCGCCGAGCCGCTGCGCTCGGCCGGCGATGGCGTGTGGACGGCCGCCACAGACGGAACGAGCTTCGGGGTCGTGGCGGCCGGTGCGCGCTGGGACGGTGAGAAGCTGATCGTCCCCGAGGGGGGTCATGCGCAGTGGTTCGCCCTACCGGAAGGTGCTGAGGTGACCGAGTGGGCCGACGCCCTGGACGCGCCCATCGAGGCGGTGGACGTGGAGTCCGGCACGACCGGCACGGATTCGTCGACACGCGTGACCTACACCGGGACGGAAAGCACCGTGCTCGTGCCGTTCCCCACTCATGCCGACGCGGGTTCGGACTGCGAGCTGGGCACTTTCTCTACCGCCTATGGCGAGGCGGAGGCGTGTCGCGGCACGGAGCTGGCGTGGACGGTGCCCGAGATCTCGCCGCGCGCGTCGTTCGATCTCGACGGGATCGACGGCGACACCCGCGCCGCCATCGTGGCGCAAGTCAGCACGGATCTGGATGCCACCCCCGCGCTCCCCGCCGACACCTACTACGGCGGCAAGGCCCTCGCCCGGCTCGGCGCGCTCCTCACCCTCGCGCGCGACCTCGGTGACACCGCACTGACCGAACGCGTCGCAGAACGGTTGTGGACAGAGCTCGCCCCGTGGGCGGAGGCCGATGGGTGCCGCGAACGTGACAATCGCTGCTTCGTCTACGACGACGCGTTGCGGAGCGTCATCGGGATGACACCCTCCTTCGGCTCGGAGGAGGGCAACGATCACCACTTCCACTACGGGTACTTCCTGTCGGCCTCCGCCGCCCTGGTCTCCGCCCAGCCGGACAAGGCCGACGCACTGGCACCGGTGATGGACGCTCTCGCCGCCGACATCGCCGCCGGCGCGGCGGCGGACGCACTGCCGCCCCTCCGCGTGTTCGACCCGTACCGCGGGCACTCGTGGGCGTCGGGGCTGTCTCCCTTCGCCGACGGGAACAACCAGGAGTCCAGCTCCGAAGCGGTCGCGGCATGGAACGGCCTGGCGCTGTGGGCCGAGACCCGCGGGGACGATGAGCTGGCACAGACTGCCGCGTGGCTGCTGTCGGCGGAAGTGGCCGCCGCGCGCGCCCTGTGGCTCGAGCCCGACCCCGTCACCCTCGCCGACGGGTTCTCCCATCCCATCGTGTCGCTGACGTGGGGCGGCAAGCGCGACTACGCCACGTGGTTCAGTCCCGAACCGTCGGCGATCCTCGGCATCCAGGTACTGCCGCTGACCCCCGTCACGCTGGATTATCTGGGGCAGGACCCCGACCGCGTCGCCGCGAACGTGTCCGACGCCGGCCCCCAGGCGTTCAGCGGCCCGCTGGGCGAGTACGTGCTGATGTATTCGGCGTTGGGCGGTCCCGCCCCGCACGCCGCCGCCACGGAGGCCCTCGGGACCCTGCCCGCCGACGGCGTGGACGACGGCAACTCGAAGGCTGTCATGCTGGCGTGGCTCGCCGCGATCGAGGCCGCACCCGGGCAGTGACCCACCTCGCTCGTCAAGGCTCCCGCTCGCACGGGGACGGCGCAGTATCGTGGCGGATCACCGACGAGAGGACGACAGCGATGAGCGGATCAGCGGACAGGGGCGCCGAGAGCGAGGCGCCGGAGCCGAATGCGTCCGACCCGGCCGACACGACCGGAGACCGGCACGACGACGACGTCTACGAAGAGCAGCAGATCGTCGATCCCCCGGACCTCGACCACGCCTGATCGCGGGGCTGCGCGGGACGACAGGCGGAAAGTGAAACAGCCCCGGTAACTGGCGAGAGTTACCGGGGCTGATCCGTGCACCCCCAGGGACTTGAACCCTGAACCCACTGATTAAGAGTCAGTTGCTCTGCCGATTGAGCTAGAGGTGCGCGCGGCGCCGGGGCGTGATGAACCGGGCGGGCCGAGGGATCACATTACCATCCCGATCCGTCACGCCGCCAATCGCCCGCCCGGGCGCCTGTACCCTGGACGACGTGTCCCCTGCCGACGCTGCACGGTCTTCGCTGACCGGTCCCTACGCCGACGACCTAGCCCTCGCACTCCGGCTGGCGGATGCCGCCGATGCCGTGTCGATGGCGCGCTTCGACGCGGCCGGCCTCGATGTCTCGGTCAAACCGGACGCCTCGTTCGTCACGGAAGCAGACCTCGCCACGGAGCGGGAGATCCGCGCCATCCTGGCGGCCGAACGCCCCGATGACGGCGTCTTCGGTGAGGAGTTCGGGTCC
This sequence comes from Microbacterium sp. Z11_20, assembly GCF_057197605.1. Lineage (NCBI taxonomy): Bacteria > Bacillati > Actinomycetota > Actinomycetes > Micrococcales > Microbacteriaceae > Microbacterium > Microbacterium sp. Z11_20. Next base: position 996,937 of record NZ_JBXVOQ010000001.1, read on the forward strand.
GCGGGGTCCGGCGCGCGGCGATGGATCATCGATCCGATCGACGGCACGCACAACTACCTGCGCGGCATCCCCATGTGGGCGACCCTCATCGCTCTCGCGGTCGAGGGGAAACCGGTCGTGGGCGTGGTCAGCCAGCCGGCGCTGGGTCGCCGGTGGTGGGCAGCCGAGGCCGCAGGAGCATGGACCGACTCCCCCGACGGTGAGCGCCGCATCCGCGTCTCCGATGTAGCGACGTTGGACCGGGCGAGCATCAGTTTCCAGAGCATCCAGCAGTGGGATGACGCGGGCCACCTCCCCGCGCTGCTCGATCTCTCGCGAACCGTGTGGCGCGACCGGGGGTACGGCGACGCGCTGCCCTACATGTGGCTGGCGGAGGGCCGGCTGGAGATGGTGGCCGAGTTCGACGTGAAGGAGTACGACGTCGCCGCGCTCGCCCCGATCGTCATCGAGGCCGGAGGCCGGTTCGGCTCGTACGATGGGAGCGACTCCATCGCCGCGGGCTCCTCCTTGGCGACCAACGGCGTTCTGCACTCCGACTTCCTCGCTGTGCTGCACGCCGCCGACGCCCGCTCCGCTGAAAGTGCCGAATGAACATCCTGCGCCCGGTGGCCTCCGTCGCCCTCGTCATCTCACTCGTGGTCCTCGCCGCGTGCTCGGCTCCCCAGACGCCCGAGGTGACACCCACCACTCCGCCACCCGTCTCGACGGCGCCCCCCTCCCCCGCCCCGACGTCATCGGGCGAGGCGGCCGACCCGAACGAGCCGACGTGCGAGACGATCATCCCGGCGGCGACGGTCGCCGACTTCGAAGAGGCCGGATGGACCGCCCAGGCCGAGGTGTTCCGCATCGGGGGCGAAGAGGTGCCGGGCGGCATCGAGTGCAGGTGGGGCGACTTCTCCGTGGCCACCGATCATGTGCAGATCTACGGATGGGCGCCGATCGAGCCCGCGGAAGCCGATGCGGCGCAGAGCGAGCTGGTGCAGTCGGGATGGCGCCGGGAAGAGGGCGAGGGGGGCTTCTACGTCACCGAGAGCGCTGAAACGGCCATCGCCCCCGATAAGAACGGCTACGGCCTCACCTACTTCTTCGGAGACGGCTGGGTGACCCTCGCCGACACGAAGCAGACTCTCGTGCTCGTGGAGTGGCCGATCGGCTGACGGCCGCTCAGCCAGCCGGCGACAGCGGCGCCACGGCCGCGCTCGAGCGCTCCGCAGGGTCGGACTCCCCCGGTATCGGTGACGCTTCGCCGCGCACGCCCGTGATGGCGGCCTCGACGACGGCCGCGGCGAGCGCGTCGATCACCGCCGGCGGCTGCCACTGCAACGGCCCATGGACGGCGATGTCGGCGAAGCCGTGGACCGCTGACCAGCAGGCCCACTCGGCGTGCGGGCGGCGTTCCACCGCGAGCGTCCCGGCCTGCACCATCGCATCGAGTGCGTCCAGCAGCAGCCGGAAGGGCTCCACCACCTCGCCGCCGAGGGTCACGATGGCGTCGCTGGGCTTCTCGTCGTGCACGGCGAAGGCGAGTTCGAACCAGCCCGGCTCGGACCGTGCGAAGTCGATGTAGGCCAATCCGATGCGTCGGAGTCGTTCGATGGACGACTCGGCAGGCGCGATCCCGCGGGGCGTCTCATCCACCCGTGCCGTGATGGCCGCCGCCAGGGCGAACTGCGCCTCCGCCGCAGCGGCTCGCACCAGGTCGCCCCGGTCGGCGAAGTGACGATACGCCGCGTTGGGCGAGACTCCGACGGCGCGGGTGACCTCCCGGAGCGTGACCGCATCCGGTCCGCCCGTGCGCGCTCGCCGGAATCCTTCCTCGATCAGCGCGCGTCGGAGGTCGCCGTGATGATAGGTGCGCGTGTCGGAACTCGTCATTGCATCGCCCAACCTCGGTGTGTACGGTGTGAACATCGTCGATGTGCACGGCGTCCACATGGAGCGTACCCCTCCCGTCCCGAAGCCGCCGCGCGGAAGGAAGCCCGCATGGCCGAAGAGGTCTCCCCCTCGAGGAAGGTCGACGAGCCTGCGCAGATCCATCCGGGACCGCGCACGGTGCGCGCGTTCTACCAGGTGCTCGCCAACACCGCCGTCGCGAACGTCACGTCGAGCTACCTGTGGTGGGCGCTGACCTTCTGGGCGTACCTGGAGACGCGTTCGGTGCTCGCGACCGCCATCATCGGCGGCTCGTACATGCTTCTGGTGGCCGTGCTCGGCGTGGTCTTCGGAGTCATCGTCGACCACCTGAAGAAGAAGGCCGTCATGGTGCTCTCCAGCGTCGTGACGCTGTCGACCTATCTCTTGGCCGGCGCGCTGTACCTGTCGTTCCCCGAGAGCGTCCTGGTGAACTGGGGCGGGCCCTGGTTCTGGGTGTTCGCCGGCGTCATCCTCATCGGCGGTGTGGTGGAGAACCTCCGCAACATCGCACTGTCGACCACCGTGACGCTCCTGGTGCCGGCAGACCGCCGTGACAGGGCGAACGGGCTGGTGGGCGCCGTTCAGGGCATCGCCTTCATGGTGACGAGCGTCTTCTCCGGACTCTCGGTCGGGCTCCTCGGCATGGGGTGGACCGTCGTCATCGCCGTCGTCGCCACCGCAGTCGCCCTCATCCACCTCCTGTTCGTCCCCATCCCCGAGCGGGGCGTCGTGCACGTGGAGGGCGAGGCCCCCCAGGGTTTCGGCTTCCGCGAGGTCATCCCCGCCGTGATGGTGGTGCCCGGTCTCCTGGCGCTCATCCTCTTCTCGACCTTCAACAACCTCGTGGGCGGCGTGTTCATGGCGCTCATGGACCCCTACGGCCTCACCCTGTTCTCGGTGGAGGTGTGGGGCATCGTGCTCGGCATCTCGAGCGTCGGCTTCATCCTGGGCGGCGGGCTCGTGGCGCGATTCGGGCTCGGGAAGAACCCGGTGCGCACCCTCCTCCTCGTCAATGTCGGGATCGCCGTCCTGGGCATGACGTTCGCCATCCGGGAATGGTGGTGGGTCTACGCGCTCGGGATCCTCGTCTTCATGTGTCTCATGCCGATCGCCGAGGCATCAGAGCAGACGATCATCCAGCGCGTGGTCCCTTTCGACAAGCAAGGGCGCGTGTTCGGGTTCGCCGCGAGCATGGAGTCGGCCGCCGCGCCGATCTCGTCGTTCATCATCGGTCCGCTCGCGCAGTTCTGGCTCATCCCGTTCATGAACACGCAGCCCGGGCGCGACTCGCTCGGCTGGCTTCTCGGACCGGGCGAGGCGCGCGGCATCGCGCTGGCATTCGTCGCCGCGAGCTCCGTTCTGCTGGTCGTGGTGCTCCTGGCCTTCGTCTCCCGGCCGTACCGCCGACTGTCTGCGGCATACGCGTCGGCCCCACCCTCCCTGCCCTCGGCGGAGGGCGAGGCCGACCCCGATCCGTCTCCCGCGGTCGATGCGGCGGATGCCGAATCGCACACCGGGACGTGAATGATCCTGGGCGTGAAAGGATTTTGGACGTGCCGCAGAGTTCCACACCCCCAGATCCGGAGTACATCGTCGCCACCGACGGAGCCTGCAAGGGCAACCCTGGACCGGCCGGGTGGGCGTGGGTCGGCATGGATGGCGAGTGGGCAGCCGGGTCGGTGCCCGAGGGCACGAACAACATCGGCGAGCTGCTGGCGCTCCTCCGCGCGTTGCAGTACCACGCCGATGTACCGAACCTGCGGGTGCAGGCCGACTCGAAGTACGCGATCGACACCTACTCGTCGTGGATGGACGGCCACCGGCGCCGGGGCTGGAAGACGTCGACCGGAGCGCCCACGAAGAACCGCGAGATCCTGGAGCTGCTGATCACCGCGCGAGATGCCCGCCAGGCCGCGGGGCTCCCGCCGGTCACGCTCGAGCACGTGCGCGGTCACGCCGGGCATGTGCTCAACTCCTGGGCCGACAACCGCGCGGTCCGGGCGTCCCACCACGCCGCATCCGGTCTGACGCACGAATGGGCCACCCGCGGGGGTCAGGAGCGGCTCGACGTGGGCGCGATGCCGCCGAAGTCCGGCGAGGACAAGCCCGCGCGGGCACGGAAGAACTGACCCCACCGGGACGCCGCGACACGCGCGGAGTCAGCGGAAGGGATTCTGCGTGCTGCCGTCGCCGGCGTCCATGACGCCGGCCGCGTGGCCCTGGTCCCACGCGTCGCCCCGGGCCTCGAGATCCCGCGACAGGGCATCGGCATCGAGCACGCGCCTGGCCAGGCGCACCCAGTCTCCCCACGACGCCTCGACGACAGTTCCGCCCGCACCGACCTCCCACCGCTCGGGAACCTCCGCGGGCCGGAGGGAGAGAGTACCGACGCTGATCGTGCGCCTGCGCGGGTCGGGCATGGTCGACCTTCCTGGTGGGCCGGGCGGAGAGTTGCTCTCCCCATGCTCCCGCACGACGGACGAACCGGATTTAACTTCCCAGGAATATAGTTCCGCTGCATCCAGTTGCCCCCTCCATGGACTTCTTCGACACCCTTCTGCGCTACGAGGTGACCCTCTGGGACGCGGTGGAGGCCGCGCTCCGCCGCGAGGGACAGATCAGCGCGGCCCAGATGCAGGCGCTCACCGTGATCCATCGCCACGCGGGCGCTGCGCGCGTGGCGGACGTGAGCGAGAGCATCGGCATCACCGTGGGCGCCGCGAGCAAACTCGTCGACCGGCTCGAGCGTGGCGGGCTGATCGTCCGGCGCCCCAATCCCGTCGACCGTCGGTCATCGCTCGTGGTGCTCACCGACGCCGGCGATGCCGCGTACGAGAACGCGACTCGGGTGCGCGAGCACACGCTCCGCGAGCTTCTCGACCCAGAGGCCGCCGAGACGGCCAGGGAAGCACTCCTCATCCTGCAGGCCCGGCTCGAGCGCGCGCGGGACGAGGTGAACGCATGACCGCGACGATGCGGGCCGTGGTCGTAGACGCGCCCGGAGCGCCCGACGTGCTGCACGTCCGCACCGTGCCGCGCCCCGTGGCACGCACCGGCGAAGTCCTGGTCAGCGTGCGCGCGTTCGGCCTGAACCGCTCCGAGCTGCACTTCCGCCAGGGGATCGCCTACACCGGCTCCTTTCCACGGATCCCGGGGATCGAAGCGACCGGCGTCGTGGCCGACGCGCCCGGCGGCGAGTTCGAGCCCGGAACCCGGGTGATGACGATGATGGGTGGGATGGGCCGCGAGTTCGACGGCGGCTACGCGGAATTCGTCGTCGTCCCCGCCGCCCAGGTCATCCCGTTCCAGAGCGACCTGCCGTGGGATGCACTGGGCGCCGTGCCCGAGATGGTGCAGACGGCAAGCGGCTCGCTGACTGTGGGCCTCGACGCGCGGCCGGGCGACAGCATCCTCATCCGGGGCGGCACGTCGTCGGTCGGCCTGGCGCTGGCCGTGCTCGCCAAGCTCCATGGAACGACGGTGTTCGCGACGACGCGGCGCGAGGCCGCTCGAGCACAGCTCGAGAGCGTGGGCGTCGACCACGTCCTCCTCGATGACGGCGACGTCGCCGCGCAGGTACGCCGGATCGCGCCGGACGGCGTGGACGGCGCCGTGGAGCTCGTGGGGGTCGATGTCCTGAAAGACACCCTCCGCTCGGTTCGCAGCGGAGGCACGGTCTGTTTCACCGGCATGCTCTCGGACCAGTGGACCATCGGCGAGTTCTATCCGATGGAGTGGCTGCCCAACGGCGTGCGCCTCACCGCGTACTCCGGGGAGGCCGCCGATCTGTCGGGCGAAGACCCTCCAAGACTTCCTGGATGCCGTTGCCGAGGGCCGCGCGACGATCCCGATCGGCCGCGTCTACGCCCTGGACGATATCGTGCAGGCGCACCGGGACATGGAAGCAGGAATGGTCGGCGGTAAAGGGGTGGTTCTCCCGTGATCCCGCCGCTGGAGATCTATCACGCGCAGTACCTGGCTCGCCGCGCGGTCGCAGACGCCGACGCGGGGAGCGGCCCTCCGGAAGGCCAGGAGAGCGGGCCGAGGCGCGCGGCGTCTACTGCGGCGCGCGGCGCAAGCGCGGCTCCGGTGGCGGCGGCACTTCCTTCGCGGCGATGATGTCCGACACGGCGATGCGCTCGATGCCGCGCTTTCCGTCGACCACGACCACCGACGCGTCGGCGCTCAGCAGTTCGCCCAGCGCATCCGTCGCCTGTCCCGACGGCAGCAGATAGCGCACGACGACGCGGCGACCCGGCGCGGGGAGGTTCACCAGGCGCCGGGTGCGTAGTCCTTGAGGAACACCCCGAACACGTCTTCGCCGGCTTCTCCCCGCACGATCGGGTCGTACACGCGCGCGGCACCGTCGACGAGGTCGAGCGGGGCGTGGAAGCCCTCTTCGGCCAGGCGCACCTTGGTCGGGTGCGGGCGCTCGTCGGTGATCCAGCCGGTATCGACGCTGGTCATGAGGATGCCGTCGGTCTCGAACATCTCGCGCGCGCTGGTGCGCGTCAGCATGTTCACGGCGGCCTTGGCCATGTTGGTGTGCGGATGCCCCGGACCCTTGTACCCGCGGCCGAAAACACCCTCCATCGCACTGACGTTCACGATGTAGGTGCGCCGGGCGGGGCTCGCCGCGAGCGACGGGCGGAGCTTGGACACCAGGAGGAACGGCGCCGTCGTGTTCGCCAGCTGCACCTCGAGCATCTCCAGGGGGTCGACTTCCTCGACGCGCTGGGTCCACGAGTTCGCATCGTGGAGGTCGGGGATCAGCCCGCCGGCATCGATCGCGGTTCCCGCCGCGAGGCGCTCGAGCGAGCTGGAGCCGGCCGCCATCGCCTGCTCGGTCAACTCATCGGCGCGCGCTGCGGCGGCGGCGAGGATCGGATGCCCGGCGACGGAGCGCTCGAGAGCCTGAGGGTGCTGGTCGTTGGTGTGACCGAAGGTGAGGAGTTCGGGGAGCGGCCCGTCGGGGAGCGGAGCGAGTTCCGCATCCACGAGCGGCTGGTACGCGCCGGGTGAGCGCCGAACCGTCTGGGTTGCGTTGTTGATGAGGATGTCGAGGGTCCCGGCCGCCGCCACGTCGTCGGCGAGCCCGATCACCTGGGCCGGATCACGCAGGTCGATCCCGACGACCTTGAGGCGGTGCAGCCAGTCCGACGCATCCGGGAGGCTGCTGAAGCGACGCACCGCGTCGCGAGGGAAGCGCGTCGTGATGGTGGTGTGCGCGCCGTCGCGGAGAAGCCGCAGCGCGATGTACATGCCGATCTTCGCGCGGCCGCCGGTGAGCAGCGCGCGCTTGCCGGTGAGGTCGGTGCGCGCCTCGCGCTTCTGGTGGCTCATCGCCGCGCAGGCGGGGCACAGCTGGTGGTAGAACGCGTCGACGACCGTGTACGGCTGCTTGCAGATGTAGCACCCGCGCGCCTTGAGCAGGGTGCCGGCGGTGGGCGCGGTGGTCGCGGTGGTGATCGGGATTCCACGCGTCTCGTCGTCGATCCGGTCGGCGGCACCCGTCGCCGTGGCGGCGACGACCTCGCGGTCGGCCTGGGCGATGGCCTCGCGGATCTCGCGGCGTCGTTCCTTCTTCACGGCCTTGAACATCCGGGCGGTCGCCTGCCGCACGGCGATGAAGTCGGGATGGGTCGCGTCCAGCCCCGCCATGCCCTCGAGGACGCGGAGGGTGGTCTCCAGGTCTGCCGGGTCGATTCCGCTCGGGGTCAGAGCAGGGGCAGAGGTATCGGGAAGCACACCCGATGGTACTTCGACGGGATGCGTGGATGCTGTTACCGTGCGACGGTGCACTCCTCCCCCGTTCCTCCGGAGCCCCGCCGCATCCACGTGTCGGCGGCCGTGATCGTGGATACCGAGGACCGACTGCTGCTCGTGCGCAAGGAAGGCACCTCCGCATTCATGCAGCCGGGTGGGAAGCCCGAACCGGGCGAGTCGGCGAGCGAGACCCTCCGCCGGGAACTCGCGGAGGAGATCGGCGTGCAGGTGGGCCCGGATGACCTGCGAGCACTCGGCACCTACACCGCCGCGGCGGCCAACGAACCGGGGTTCCTCGTGGTCGCCGAGGTGTTCGGCGCCGACATCGGGTCGCAGCATCCGGAGGTGGGAGCCGAGATCGCCGAGCTCCGGTGGGTGTCGGCGGCCGATGCCGAGCACCTGGAGGTAGCGCCGCTCGCGCGCGAGAACTTCCTCTCCCGCTGACCACGCCCCTCGACGACGCGACGCGTCGCCGACTGCTGGCCGCGTTGGCGCAGAGCGAGCACACCGCCGGCGAGCTCGCCGCCCTCGAGCCGATCGGCCGCCCCGCGGTAGCCACCGCTCGCCGGCCTACCAGACGGTGCCGCCGCCGATCGAGATACCGCCCCAGGTGAGCGCGATGAAGATCCCGGCGAACACGACGGGCGCGATGCCCTTGCCGCTGCGCGCGAGCCCCTTGAGAAGGGCGATCACGGCGAGGATTGCGGCGATGATCGAGAGGCCGCCGCCGAGAATCAACCCGATGAACAGCGGAATGGGCATGAGCACGAGGCCGGCCAGCGCGACCCAGAACGCGGCCCAGGCAGACGGGTTGGAGCGGCGTTCGACAGAGGAGGACATTCATCCATTATCCCGTCGAGCGCCGCTGCACCAGCGCAGGCCCGAGCGCCTTGTGCATCACCTGTCGAATGCTGGACCGGAGCAGTCCGCTCGCCTCCGCGCGACGCTCCGCAGTGACGTGGGCGTCAGTTCGGGTTCACTCCGTGCATGTTGCAGAGGAAGATGAACGTCTCCCAGGAGACGGTGGCGACTTGTTCTAGCGGCGGCATGGGCATCATGTTCGTACCGCCACGGGCCCGGAGGAAGTTCACCTGGTCACGGAACGAGTTGTATTGAGCGACGTTGGTGAAGTTGACCTTGGCACCGGGGCTGATGTGGACAACCGTTCCGTTAGGGGCAGAGACCACTGTCTGCATTTCGACTTCCTCCATTGGGCTAGGGGACGGCGCGGGGTTGGAGCCTGGTAGCGGACTGTTGTTATTGACGTAGGGAGCAGGGTCAAACGCGGTCCCGCCGGGCCTCGTGCGCATCTCGAGATGAAGGTGAGTGCCTTCCGAAGCTCCGGTGTTGCCCATGAGGCCGACTTGCGTTCCGCGGGTGATGCGGACGCCACGCGACACCGACTGAGCCCGGAGATGGGCGTAAAAACTAGACCATCCGTTGTCGTGTTCGATCTCGACGAAATGGCCGTAGTTGACGTGGGTCGAAACATTGTTGATGACACCATCGGCCACGGCGTACACGGGTGGTCCCGACGAATCCGGGTAGTCGATTCCCGCGTGAAGGCGGCCGCTCCGCATCCCAAACCCGTAGCTCGGGGTGATGTACCGGGCGAGCGGAAAGCCCCATACGACATCGGCCTGAGCGCGGTCAGGGAAAAGCCAGCTCCCGCCGAGGGCCGCGGCGGATACGACGGCGCTTCCGATGATGAAGCCGCGCCGTGAGGGCCCTGAGCCAGCCTCAACGCCGGGGGTGTCCGCGCTCATCCGACGTGCTCGTCTTCGTCAAGCCCTCCGGGCAACTCTCCGCTGAGGTATCGCGCGTACTCGTCACCCGTCAGCGCGGCCACATCACCGTAGAAGACAGCCGTAGTGACATCGCCCGGGTTGGTGTACAGCGCGACGTATGTGCCATCGGCGGCAACGATGGCAGGACTCGTGTCTCGGTAAGGGACGGTGACGAAGAGCCGACCGTCAGATCCGCGCGCCTCGGCGCGCGCCAGGTCGTAGAAAATGGTGCGTCGAGCTTGTTCCTCACGCGCCCGGTCCGACCCGCTCGCGATTAACTCAACCGTCGTCTGGGCGATTTCCTGTGTGGCTACTGGCGTGAGCACTGCGTCAGGGTATCTGACGCGGTCGCTGCTCCCGTGGAGAAGATCAAGCGAGTCGTCAAGATGATGCGTGGATCGGGATTCACCCCGACAGGCCGCTCATCGATGGATACATCCCGAAACCTGCCGTTCCTCGCAGGCGTTCCGATGCCCTCATCCCCCGATGCGCGCGTGCATCGCTGTTCGTCTTGCTCGGCTGGCCGCGTTGGGTCTGGATCGTGACTGCCTGGGCCTGGACTGACGTCGGGTGTCGTAGTTAGCGCTCGATCATCGGGCATTCGTGCGGGCGGGTCATCCGTGCGCTGGCGGTGCGGCGTCGATACCGATTTGCCCGTCACAGGGGCCGCGCGCCCGAGGACCGGCATCCGCGCACTGAGCGACTTGGGCACCTCGTCAGCATGTAGCGCTGCACGGCGCCTGCGATCGCTGCGATCGGATGTGGGACGCCTGCGGCGATTAGCCCGAAACCAGGATCTCGTTCGCACGTCGGCGGATGCGTTCGGCGTCAATCGCCCAGCCTGCCTCAGCCTGATCCGACTCGACTTCAATCTCGATCTGATCAGCCGTCCTCATACCATTTGCACGAGCTGTCGCGGCGACGTCTTGCGCGAAATGCTCATGCGCATCGGCGACTGCCTGCCTTTGGATGTCGTCGAACATGCCGTCAAGATCACTGAATCCCGAGTTCCCCACGCATCTGAACCTAGGTCGGCGCACCTCGTTTCACCAGCGTCCCAGGCTAAGTGGGGAGTCGATCCCGGATCAAGAAGGACGTCGATAGCCACCGGTTGATCGACTTGCGTCGGCTTTGAGGCTTGATGCTGATCGTGCGTCGATACGCTGGCGCCATGAGTAAGTCGCGTCGAAGGGAGATTGCATCGGCGCTTTGGTTCGGCGCCGCTGGAGCGGGAGCGTTGTACAGTGCCCTCGTTACAACGTTCGATCACTCAGCGGACCCCGGTGCGGCTCGCGCCAACATCTTCGTGACCTTGCTACCAACCTGGCCCATCGTGGTCGTCGGCGCTGTCGCGGTTGCCCTCTTCGTTGCAGGCGCCGTTCTCACTCTTGCCCGCAAGCCCGTCGCACCTGCAAGCGGCACTTCGCAGAGTGCCCTCGCTGCTGCCGAGCCCGCCGGAGCAGGCAGCAGTACAAGAAAAGACGGGCCAACCGACAACGCGCGCACTTCGCAACAGCTCGGCGCGCCCGCGGATGAGCCTGCCGCGGCCACGACCGCACCCCCGGCGCGGGGTATGGCACCGACACCCCAGAGGTCAGCTACGCCGAGGCCAGCGATGACGCTGGGGCAGGAGAACGCCGTGAAGTCGGCTAAGGAGTACCTGCGCATGAGCGGATTCTCGCGTACCGCCCTCATCGACCAGCTGAAGCACGAGGGCTTCTCCGCTGACGAAGCACGCATCGCGGTAGAGGCAGCAGATCCAGACTGGTCAGGCCAAGCGATCAATTCGGCGAAGAGCTACATTTCTTCCGCTTCGTTCTCTAGGCGGAGCCTGATTGAGCAGCTTAGCCATGATGGGTTCTCCGACCACGAAGCGACCGCCGCCGTCGACGCTGTCAACGCTGATTGGAACCGCCAGGCGGCCCGGTCAGCAGCGGCCTACCTGAGGACATCTTCATTCTCTCGACGAGGCTTGTTCGAGCAATTGGAACACGAGGGATTCACACCCGATCAGATCGACTTCGGTCTGTCTGACGTCGGGTACTGAAACCGCCATCGAACGACTGCTCAGACTTCTCCGTTTCGTTCGCGCGCTGACGGACCCGTATAGGGTCGAACAAGATTTGGTGTCGGCGCTGCGCGGACGCGAACGCTATTTCCCCGGGCCGCCTGACCCGAGATGGCAAACCTACTTCGCGCTGAAAACCTCGGAGTCCCGTTCAAGCCAACACAGCAGCGCTGTGGCGTTCATCAACGCGATCAGACTATTGACCCTCGTGTACTGTCGCGGCGAAACACCGTGAGCGGTGGCGTGCCGAGAGAAGGCCCTCGGGATCGCATCGCCCGGGTGGTAGGCGGCATGTCCAACAGCCAGCGGCCCAAACACCATTAGAGCGCGCAAAGAGAGCTTCGACAGTTCCGGGCGTTGATTCTTCGCAGTGACAAGCGACCAGTTGTACCCCACTGCTTGAGCCTTAATGAACGATCGACCGAGCGTGTCCACAAGGTTGGCTGCGAGGGCCTGCGCTGCTTCGTAGTGGCCATCCCGAATCGCGGACGCCGACAAGTTGACGAACCGCGCGTGAGATCTAGCCTGTTGGCTAGGCAGCTCGCCCGCGGCGCTCACGCAGTCGCGCAGAATCCCACGCCACCCATTCCGAATCAACTCGCGCCGCGCCCTCGCGTGCTCGGCTGTCAGCAGTCGGTCGATGAGCGCCGAACTGGGCACCCATGCCAAAGGGATACCTTCCATTAGGATGATCGACCGCAACTCATCCTCGTCGAAATGGGCTCTCGCGGAGACGCCCGACCAGTTCGACGGGAGGCCAGGAAACCGTCTACCGATGAGGTCCGCAAGGCCCTGCATCCAGGAGGTGTTGATCCCGTCCAGCAGGGCGCCGGTGTCGAGGCCCTGCATCCAGGAAGTGTTGATCCCGTCCAGCAGGGCGCCGGTGTCGAGGCCCTGCATCCAGGAAGTGTTGATCCCGCCCAGCAGGGCGCCGGTGTCGAGGCCCTGCATCCAGGAAGTGTTGATCCCGCCCAGCAGGGCGCCGGTGTCGAGGCCC